>CAWADB010000005.1:0-270999 GCA_963780735.1 uncultured Bacteroidales bacterium | reverse complement strand
AACCCTGCCACCCAGGCCCGTGATATAGATCTGCTGTCAATATCTTACGCTGTAACGCGCGTGCAACCTGTAGACATGTTTCCGCAAACCTTCCACGTTGAGAATGTTGTGCTGCTGGAGAAGAGACAGTAATACAGCCAGTTAGTTTGAAAGGGAAGGTCCTTTTATCTTTGTCCTTTTGTCTTTTATCTTGTTTACTGTTTCTTGCCGTTCCTCAGTTTGCTGTGATGGATGCCGTAGGTGAAATAAATAATAAATCCTATTGCCATCCAGCCAATGAGCCTGTACCAGGTTGGGGCGGGAAGTGAAAACATCTGCAAAAGACAAACACTGGCACCAAGGAAGGGTATCAATGGCACCCACGGTGTACGGAACGGACGCTCAAGCTCCGGCCTCTTGTATCTCAACACGATAATCCCGACACATACAATGGCAAAAGCCAGCAATGTGCCAATGGAGACAAGCTCACCAAGAATATTGATAGGCAGAATACCGCCAAGAACCATCGCAACAGAACCTGTAATGATCGTGGCGGCATAAGGTGTCTTAAACTTCGGATGTACTTTAGAAAAAATCGGAGGCAGCAAGCCGTCCCGTGACATCGAGTAGAAAATCCTGGGCTGACCCAGCATCATTACCAGTATCACGGAACTTAATCCTGCAATTGCTGCAATCTTGATCACGGGCCTGAGCCAGAAAAGCTTTTCACCCATCGCGTTGACGCCAACTGCAATCGGATCAGCAACATTCAGCACTTTGTAGCTTACTATGCCAGTAAGTACGATGGCAACAAGAATATATAACAGTGTGGAGATCCCGAGTGAACCCAGGATGCCAATCGGCATATCGCGCTGCGGATTTTTCGCTTCCTGCGCCGCCGTTGAGACGGCATCGAACCCGATATAGGCAAAGAAGATAACCGCCGATCCGCGCAAAATGCCGCTCCATCCGAAGTGTCCCCACACACCGGTGTTCTGCGGTATGAACGGATGCCAGTTTGCCTTGTTGACAAAGAAGAAACCGATACCTATAAATAATATGATGACAAAGACTTTGACCATTACCATTATATTATTGAATCCGGCCGATTCTTTAATCCCGATTACCAGGAGGGTTGTTATGAGGGCAATGATGACCATGGCCGGAACATTTATCACTCCGATGAGGTGAGGAAGTGTGTCAGGATTAATGCCCAGCGATGAAAGGTTGGTTGTCAACTGCGCTGTAAGGGTCTGCCAGCCTGTCTCGGGAACATTGACCATCACCGTACCCCATGCGGCAGTGAGCTGAGCGGGGATGTTGACCCCGAAATCCCTCAGGAAACTGACCACATAGCCTGACCAGCCGACGGAAACCGTCGAGGCTGCAAAGAGATACTCGAGGATGAGATCCCAGCCGATGATCCATGCAATGAACTCGCCCAGTGTGGCATAGGCGTATGTGTAAGCGCTGCCGGCGATGGGTATCATTGATGCAAACTCAGCATAACAGAGTCCTGCAAAGAGACATGCGAAGCCGGAGATAATGAATGAGAACACGATAGCAGGACCGGCATACATTGCGGCAGCCTGGCCGGTGAGGACAAATATCCCGGCACCAATGATTGCACCGATACCCAGTGTTGTGAGGTTAGTTGCGCTGAGTGCTCTTTTCAGTCCCTGGTCCGATTTAGATTCAGACATCAGCTGGGACATCGGTTTGGTATTAAAAAGTTTCGACATATCTGGTTAGGTTAGCATCATCAAAAATAATGAAATTGTTTTCCCTACGATGATCATTAGGAGAAAGGTTTTATGTTTTTCGACCTTTTCTATGTTGTATGGGTTCCGCGTCCGGAGAAAAAGGGAAGATATTTGTAAAGTATGCAACGATTATATATTTTTGTCCCGCTGCTGAAGCAGAAGGAGCGATGGGTGAGAGGCTTAAACCAGCAGTTTGCTAAACTGCCGTACGGGTAACCGTACCGGGGGTTCGAATCCCCCTCTCTCCGCAACAATGAATGACCCCGCCATCGGCGGGGTTACTTATTTTACCGACAACGCGTTGAAGGCTTGCCTTCAAAAGCGGAGGAGGTGAAATAATTAAGACCTGAAAGGTCATTCATGTGTTGCAGGTTCCCCATCGGGGATGACCGCAGGTAATCCCCCTCTCTCCGCAAAGGGAATGAATGCCAGGCCGTCTTTGACGGTCTGGCATTTGTTTGTTTGGAGGGGAAGAAGGTGCCAGCTTACGGTCGGGTTATTTATTTTACCGGCCGGCTAAATAATATTGAAATTGTGCTGAACATTCAATAACTTTATATCCTAACCCAATAAAACCCGGAGGTCAACCATGTCAACTGAAGAAGTAAACACAAATCAAATTCCAAATCCGAATCCTGCTCCTGCACCGGCACCGGCTTCAACTCCCTTGTCTGCCAGTATCCCCGATCTGACAAAGTACATGCGGCTGATAGGATTGCTGCAGATGATCGGCGGAGTGATTTATTGCCTGACAATTATCGGTGCAATCATCGGAGTACCTGTGTATATCATGGGCAAGAGACTAAGGGAATCGGCTGATGCTTTTACAAATTATAACTCATCCAATTCCGGCCGTGATCTGGAAACGGCCATAGAGAGGCAAACGCGTTCCTTCTTCATACAATATGTGCTGGCTATCATAGGTCTCGTATTTATGGCAATATATATAGTGGTAATAATTGGTATGCTGGCTTCGGGAGCCTTCAGGTAGATTTTATTTTAATACCAGGCAGCGCCGTCAGGTTTGGGATTCGTGACGTGCCTGCTTCTCCGGCCCGCAATCCGGGTAGCACCACGTGCCTTCTTCCCCGGCCCACATCCAGGGCACCGGTACATGCCTTCCACCCTGACCCGCAATCAGTGTATCACTATATATTATAGGTAACTCCCTGCGACTAATGAAGATATTTTTCAACAGAATCATATAAATCGTTAATAATTTCTTTGAAAAAAATTTTTCGTAACCAAAAAATAGTTACTTTTGCGAAGTTTTTAAGAACAGAAAACAAGACTTTTAACACTTAGAATAACAGAACCAAATTTTAAACACAAATGAAAAACAAATTCTCTTTAGTAATTGCTACCATCGCTGCAGTGGCTATCATGACCAGCTGCGCAAAAGTTCCTCAGGAAGCTCTTGATGCTGCTAAGACTGCCATCACAACAGCTCAGACAGCTCAGGCTGACATTTATTTTCCGGCTGAATTTGCAGCTCTGAATGATCAATTAACTGTAATCAATCAGGATATTGAAACACAGAAATCAAAAACCGCAAAAGATTTCAAAGTTGTTAAAACAAACGCTGAAGCTATAGCTCTCCAGGCAGGCGAACTAACAGCCAAAGTTGAAGCTAAGAAAGCAGAAGTGAAAGCAGAAGCCGAAACAATGATGGCTGGCGCTACAACCCTTCTCGATGAAGCTAAAGCTCTCCTCCTGAAAGCCCCCAAAGGCAAAGAAGGCAAAGCAGTCCTTGATGAGATGAAGAATGAACTCGCTGCTGTTGAAACTTCTTTAACTGATGCTAAAGGTCTCTATGACGGCGGTGCCAACTACGTAGTGGTTGTTGACAAAGTTAAAGCTGCTACCGAAACCCTTAACGGTATCATAGCTGAACTGAAAGCTGCTATCGTAAAAGCTGGTGGTAAAGTTTAATTTTCCACACAAAATATAAGTGAGATCCCCGGGACCAATCCCGGGGATTTTTTTAAGTATGACCTACAGAATACGGCGCTCACTGATTAAAAAGCTGATATACATTTTATTAGCCGGGGCTGCTGTCTACCTGCTGGTCTTACTCTTTAGATCCCTGGTACCCGAACCGCCGGTCCAGGAGATCGAAAAGGCAAGAGAAGCCATCGCCGTTGCAAGAGATCACAATTCCGTAATATATTCACCTAAGATTTTCAGGGAAGCCCGCAGCTACTATGACTCGGCAATGATTTCATGGAAAAGCGAAAACGAACGCTTCATACTCTTCCGTGATTATGAAAAGGCCAGGGAATTTGCGGCCATTGCCAATAAGAAAGCCCTCGAGGCTACAAGGGCTACCATCGCCAAATCGAACAGCCTGAAGTCCAACCTGACAAGTGAGATAAAACGCCTTAAAGGCGAGATGGCTTCCTTCGAAAAGATTTTCCAGTCGATGCCAATCCCTCAGGATGTCAGAAAAAAACATGCCCGGGGGAAGCTGCTGCTGAAGGAAGCCGAGATCGATCTCAATAAGGATAACTATGTCAGCGGTAATGTAAAGATTACCGAGGCAAATGAGTATATCTCCGATGCCTATTCCATGGCCCGCCAAAAGCTGGAAGAATATTTCAGGAGTTATTCCGACTGGCAGGATTGGGCGGTAAGTACCATAACAGATAGCCGCAAGGCGGGTTCATATGCTATCGTGATTGAAAAAATTCCACCCCGGCTGCACCTGTATCACGGTGGCAAAAAGAAATATACCTTTGAGGCAGAGTTTGGCAGCAACTGGATAGGTGACAAAAAAAGCAAGGGAGACATGGCCACTCCCGAGGGGAAATACCAGGTGACCAAGAAGCTGTCAAGAAACTCTACCAAGTATCATAAGGCACTGATGATCAATTATCCTAATAAACAGGACGTTGAGGAGTTCAATACCAGGATCAAGAAAGGACAGATCCCTTCAGATTCACGCATCGGCGATCTTATAGAAATACACGGTGACGGCGGGAAAGGCGGAAACTGGACCCAGGGATGCATAGCTCTGAAAAACAGCGATATGGATCAGCTGTTCAAATATGTGTCCGTCGGGACACCGGTGACAATAATAGGCTCAACATCAACACTTGAGGAGTTCCTCTCCTCCAGATAACCATAATTATGGAAGAGCAGAGTAATAATATCAGCGACCCGGTCGCATCCCCGAAAGGGTTCTGCAGTACTGCCGGTGAATATCTCAGCACCCACAGGGGCGTGCGAGCAGCACTTATAAGCGCTGCCATCGTGCTGCTTCTGATTTTTCTGATTGCAGTCCCGGTTTACATTGCGCCTGCCCTTCAGCATTCATGGGGTAAGAGCAGGGCTGAATGCAGGGTTGATTCGGCGCTGCTCAGTGACAAGGCAATCAGGAAGCAGGTTGCAGTCATCAACACAGAAATTACCAGGCTTGATCGCAAGCTTGCATCATTCATCCCCACGCAGACATACATAGTAATAAATACCACTGATAACCGGTTTTCGCTTTACCGCAACCGTCAGCTCATGCGCGAAGGGTTTGTTTCGTCAGGCAGTTACACCCTTCTGAAGACCGAAGACGGTGAGAAGGAGTGGATCTTCAGGACGCCGCGCGGACGTTTTACCATACAGGGAAAGACTACTCATCCCGTCTGGCGCAAGCCCGACTGGGCATTTGTGGAGGAAGGGCTGCCCATCCCCGGTCCCGCTCACCCCTCAAGATACGAGTATGGAGTTTTGGGCGATTACGCTCTCAGCCTCGGCGACGGATATCTTATCCACGGGACACTCTACCAGAGATTGCTTGGCATGCCGGTGACGCACGGCTGCATCAGGCTCAACGATGATGACCTCGCGGCGGTCTTCAACGCTCTCAGCGTCGGATCGAAAGTCTATATTTACTGAAAACACCCACTGAAATGAACTGGTCAAAACATAAATGGTACATTATCACAGGGGCTGTGCTGCTTATTTTAACCGGACTGTACCTGGCGAAATCCGTCTCGGCGGTAAACCATGCGGTCAGTACGTTTGACAATGCATATTTCGCTTCGCTGGAACAGAAAGAGGGTGACACCATTGATCACTGTGCAATACCGGGTTACATCGACCTTATCAGGAAGAAGGCCTACCTCGGGGCACAGGTGAAGCTGGCGGAATCTGATTCGATCGGGCTGATCATCAACATGCGCGACAGCGTGATACAGCTCCTGATAAAAGGGTTGCCCATAAGAAGCGTTAAGATCGATGAATATGAGATCTCCCCGTTCTTCCAGCGTGCCAACCAGGAAGCCATTTACAGCATGCTTTCATCGCCGATGAAGATAACAGGGATGCAGGCTACCTTCATGAAAGATCCGGTGAGTGTAAAGATCGCGCCGAAGGACACCTCGGAGGCAGTGGTGGCTGCGAGGCCTGACACGACTGATTTTGAAGCAGTCTTTTTTACTTTGAATACTGATCAGAATGTTCGCTTATTCTTTGAACAGCAGGAAGATACGGTTGGTGCCGACAGGCGGGCGCGTTTCTTCTTCGACCTGAAAGACAGGACGAAGAATGCAAAAGCCACCATGAAAGCCGTCACCAGATTCGATGTACCACCTTATGTGCCGTATATAAAGATATGGATACCGAAGGCGGAAGCGAAGATAGTTTACAGGGCTCTTCCGCGGGAAGGGTTAATTGTTCTCACGCAGTGAAATTGTCGTAGCAGATTAGCTGAAAAATACTAATTTTGCACAATTATTTTTCGGTCTGTAGCTCAGATGGTAGAGCAGCTGACTCTTAATCAGCGGGTCCAGGGTTCGAGTCCCTGCAGACCGACAAAGACCAAAGGAATTTTTATTAATTATTATTTAATTTTATTTAACGCTTTTTTTATATATTTATTCTATTTTTTATTTTTTTTTTTATTTTTTTATAATTCAATACATAATTTTTTTCTAATCATTTTTATTTCTTCTAATTTCTATATTTTCATATATTATTGTTACATTAAATATACTTCTTCTTTCTTTAAATAATTTTCTTTTCCAAAATATTTATCCATTTCTACATTTACTTATATTTTAATATTTTATTTCACTATTTCATTATTTATTTTTTTATTTTTTTTTTTAATTTTTTTTTTTTTTTTTTTTTTTTTTTTTTTTTTTTTTTTTTTTTTTTTTTTTTAATATTTTATTTAAATTATTTAAAAATAAATATTTTTTTATTTATATTTATAAATTTTATAATATTTATTATTATTTTTTTTAATAATTAAATATTAAATATATAAATTTTATAAATAAATATTTATATTTATATTTATATTAATTTTTAAATAAATATTTTTTTTTAATTATTATTAATTTTTTTATTTAAATTTATAATATAAAAATTAATTAATTATAAAAATAATTATTTTTATATATTAATATTATTAAATATAAATTTTTTATTAAAATAAAATTTATTATATTAATTATTTTATATTTTATAAATAATTTTTAAATGTAATTACACTAAAACTTCATCCTCACTTATTCCTAAAACCTTCGTAAAGTCCGCAATCTGATTTAGTATGTCCCGATTTTTTTCAAAGTCTTCGACTTGCCTTCTGAACTGCAATTCATCGAAGTTAATTAACTGTTTTTCAAATGTTTGTTCAGTTTCATAGTTTATAGTATTGTGAATAATTGCCATGATCAAAGAAGAAAAGGCCCCCGGAGTAACTGATCCTCCGGAGACCTGATAAAAGCTCCGGAGACGCTGCTACTCGTCCCCCTCAGAGCTAGCACAACCGCTGTACTCCGTTACATCACATGCTGAGTTTATTGAATGTTGTGACGCTGTCATTAGTGTGTAGTGTTATCTCACCTTGCGGCCGTTGCATTTTTTGCGATATTAACCATCATTAAACCCTTGGCCAACTCTTCAACTCCGCTATTGTTATTGTGTAAGTCCGTAACACGTTGACGCATAACCATCAGAACAATATCCGCATCCTGTTCAATGCACCCAACTCACGAAGGTCGGACAGCATCGGCTTCTTGTCGGCACACCCCTCCGTTCCCTGTTCAGCTGGCTGAGAGCAATGACTGCTATACCAAGATCTTTAGCGATACTCTTCAGCCCCCGTGATATATAACTGATCTGCTGCTCCCGGCTTGTCTTAACTGCCCTACCCCTCCATCAGCTGAAGGTAGTCCACAATAATCATTTTTAAATTATGCTTCACCAGCAGTTTCTTGCTCTTGGCCCGTATGTCCATAATCGTTGCCGCTGATGTATCGTCTAGGAATATCGGCAACTCTGTCAGTGGTGCGGAGGTGTCAACCAACCGTTTCATATCACACTCGCCCCGTATCAGTTCAATATTTGTATAATCTGATACTCCCGACAGAAACCTTACGCCAAGTTCTGACTCTGACATCTCACATGAGAATATGCCGACAGTGTTACCAAACTCCGCAGCGTTCCGGGCTATCTGAAGGCCCAGGGCTGTCTTACCATGTGAAGGCCTGCCTGCAATAATTGTCATCTCACCGGCCTTAAAACCACCCGTGGCACGGTCCAACTCAGTGAGACCGGACGGCACGCCGATAAGTTTTATCTCTCCGCTGATAATCTTCTGTATCATTACTAGGGCTTCGTCAATGACCTCACCCAACCGCTTCGGCTCTTTCGTATATATCTGACTTGATATTGACAGCAGGTCTGTTTCAACCTTTTCAATGACAGTATCAAGGTCCTGTGTAGATGCCGCCTCAACAAGATCAGCCCCGACTTTTATATATTGCCGGAGTATATACTTCTCTTTAACCATTAAGGCATGGTTCTCAATCATAACTGGGGACATGATCCGTGATGACAGGTCTGTAATTTTCAGCACAATGTCAGTCAGACCCCTCTTCCGCAACTCAACGGATAGGGTTGTCAGATCAAGCCCTCCCGACAGGTCCACGCACGTTTTAAACACTTTGCCCATGGCCGGGTTGTAAAACATCTCGGTGTTAATATCGCCTTCACCTCATCAATGGAATCGGGCCATGATATCAGCGTACCTATAACAGCCTCCTCGGCTTCTGTGCTGTGCGGTAAAATTTTATCTGTCATCATGCTTTATCGGATTGTTAAATTCAATTTTTGGCAAAGCCATATTCTTGTTTTCATTACTAACATTATTGTTTGCGTACCCTTGGCGTTTCCTTTGCGTTTCCTTCGTGTGTAGTGTGCTTGTAATTGTTATAATTACAAACAGTTATCCGTGTAGTAATTTTGAGGTTTTCTGAAAAAATCATGTTTTCGCCGTGTAGTAGTTTAAAAAAGTCCCTTACTGCCCCCTTGCTTACATTCCAATCCCTCCCCATGACTCCAATGATTTTACGCTCTGACCCCTCTTACACTCAATTAACGTTGTGCCCATTAATACTTTTGCGTCAGTATGATTGACTGTTAACAATATTTAGCTACCATTGAAACCGTTCGATCGCCATATCCAGTGACTTTTTATTTTTCTGTGAATCGATATCCACCCTTGTTCATCATTACTTTTCATTCTTGTAGCAGCTTCGTTATTTACCCCTAACCCTCCGAATCAATGTATTAAACATTCAAGAAATTCCTCGAAGCTCCTTACGATCAAGTAGACTCCCCGGCTTGTTCTATGCCAGCTGTTCTCTTTAAAAAATCCAACGCCGACCTAATTTTGAACCGCCAATCTCTTTGCGGTATTTTCGCAGCGTTCCAACTGGGGTGTTTAATAGTTCGGAAGCACCTTCAATAGTGTAAGTTTTAACCATTTTTTTACCTTTTTGATTAGTTTCGAAGGCAAAGTTATGGCTATCGCAAGCTATTGACAAACAATTAGATACCTAATTAATTTCAATTTTTGACTAATTCTTAGGCAGGTGATTCTCAACAGTTTTAGCAAAATAATTATCCCCCTTTTTGGCTTGTACTTTATTTGGCTTAGGGAAGATTCCATAGATTACTCCTAATTTGCCTATAAAGGAGTGACGCTGCCGGGGTGAAGGAAAGTCCCTAGTTTCAGTCTTTATGAAGTTATCAATACTCTGGGTGAAATTTTTTATGAAGTAAGTTTTATCTGGGGCTCCTCGGCCTGAAGTTCCGAAATGATCCATCCACTTGGTAACATCATATATGACCTGAGGCCTTTCATCATCTTTGAGTACTCTTCCTCCAGTCAGGGGGTCAATCTCGATTGAGAGATCGTCCCATTTCCTCCCAAGATATAACTCAGCCACAGAATCAAGTATGAAGGTTTCAAATTTGTCTAATAATTTTTTGTTGGTAATTCTAATGGTTTTAGAATCTGAGGGATCACTTATTAATAATAATGATTTTGTATTGTACTTTAGAATTGAAAGGAAAACTGTGAACAGTTCTTTCTTATACTGAATTTGAGCCTTAGAGTCCCAGTATCCAGAACCGCTTAAAGCAATATGATCCTGTCTTAACTTAACTGCCCAGCTTATAAAAAACAGATTAAAAAACGTGTCAGTATGATCCTGCATGGCATTTTCCTTACATAGTTTCGAGATGTCATCGTACACAAAAGAGTACTGTTTCTGACGACTTTCTTCCAGATCATATTCTAAATACCTGAAATACTGTCCCGGATTGTTTTCAAAATCATAATGTTCTGCAAAATATTTTTCCAGAAGCTCAAGATCAACCTTCACTTTTGTCATAACATTAGAACCTAGTTACTTTTTCATATGCCTCTTTAATCTGGTCGTCAGTAAAACCCTCCAGATATTTTTCAGTGGTTGCCGCACTGTTATGTCCTAACTGATCACCGATGAACTTAACACTAGCTCCGGCCTGCAACAGCTGAGTTGCAATTGAATGTCTTGCTACATAAGTCGTGATGTGTTTTGTTATCCCCAGGTCTTTGGCAATAGCATTCATCGCCACGTTTACCATTTTCCCAAACTGGTCAGTTTTCATTTTACGAGTTGTTGCGCTCATCGTATTGTCAAGTACTGGCAACAAGAATGAATTTTTGCCCTCTACTTTCCATCTGGTAATGAGTTCAGTCACAGCTTCGGTGTATGGTATTTGGATTACTTTCTTTTCATGGCTAGTCCGGATTGTCTTTTGTCGAGAATAGAAAATAAATCCATCCTTGATATTCGTTGCCTTAAGTAAACATAAATCAGTGGGATTTATGCCACCCAAATAGAACATCAACTTAAAAGCGTCGAAGTAAAATCTGTATGGATGGTCGTCTGGAATATGATGCTCAAATATTTTCTTCAGTTCCGACCTGTCAAGTGCAATTTTCCTGCCATTGCCCTTAGGTATCATAAACTGTCCCCGCTCTGCACTTCGATTAAAAGGATAGTAAGTTGTAATTCCCCTGTTGATAGCAATGTTGAAAACTGCTCTTAATGGTCTCAAATAAATACCAATGGTTGAATCGCTTTTACCGCCATCCTTCATCCCTTTGTAATACTTCTTTAATCTGTCTGGAGTAAAATACTCGAATGGTACATCCCGAACTCCGACAAAGTCCTTTAATGATGTTCTGGAGTTCCCATAACTTTTGGCTGTTCCTATTCTTTCTTCTGCCTCTAGCTCAGTAATAACTTCATCAAACAGTAAGAAGACCTTGTTTGTCTTGCTCTTGGCAGCGATCATGACATTTCTGAATCCCTCAAGAGTAAACTCCGCCAATCCGTCCGCCTTCTTTTGAGCGTCAAGTTCAATAGTCTTAAAGACAGTTTGTAGGTCCTTCAGGATTCCTCTCTGTGCCTTCATGGTTTCATTGAAAAGGTCCTCATCAATAGAGAAGTTGCCGGGACCGTCGTATCTGAATTTTGAGAGAAACGACTTGTCCAATTGTCCATTGACTTTATCCTTTGGGATGCCGAGATAAATTCGCTTGTGTTCGTGGCTAACCCGGAGTTTAAGAGGATAAAGTTTGCCAACCTTTTTAACTCGTGTGTCAAGGTAAATTGTAATCGTCGCTCCCATGGTGTCAAATTAGATAATTACGATACTCAATTTGATACACAAATATAACAATTGTCGAACAATTATGCTAATTATTGAGTAAAATAAGTTGCTGTAAACCAGTAAGATCAATAAGTATATGAGAGATATTGAGAAATATTGAAATATGAGTTAAAACTGACTCTTAATCAGCGGGTCCAGGGTTCGAGTCCCTGCAGACCGACGAAAAGACCAAAGGAAGCTCAAGGCTTCCTTTCTTGTTTACTGCAGCTCTGATGACACATTATGCAGATGGGCCCGCTGGCGGACCGGGAGTGTTCATGATTCATTAAACATTTTCCTTTTTGATGTGTTTTTAATACGGCAGCCTGAACCGGCTTCCTTTTTATTGCAGAAGATACCTGTCAAATGTGCGCTCTTAATGAGTAACTTTACAATGTCATTCTGATCACCTTTCACCAACAAGAGCTAAATGGCGATAGCAACAACTACACCACTGAAAGAGATAGACGGCCGTAATCTCTATTATACTTTCCTTGCCGGAGGCAAAAGAGTGATAGCCTCCCAGGCTGAGCTTAACAGGATCAACGTCTTTCCCGTCAATGACGGAGATACAGGCACTAACCTGGCCACCACAATAAGGTCGGTGATCGAGTGTCTTCGTCCCGACAGAAATTATAAAGTCACCGTAGTAAGGATTGCTGAAGCGGCCCTGATGAACGCAAGGGGCAATTCCGGGATCATCTTCGCACAGTTTCTTTACGGTTTAAGCCGCGAGACAGACGGTTACGCCACTGTCAATCTCAGACAGTTTGCCGAGAGTGTACAACGGGCAGTGAGGTATGTGTATGAGGCTGTGGCAAATCCTGTTGAAGGAACCATGCTTACCGTAATTAAAGAGTGGGCTGAATATCTGAACGCCAGCTGGCATAGGTTCACTGATTTTAACCTCTTCCTCATGAGCTCCCTGGAAGTGCTCAGAAAATCACTGTCAGAGACGACCTCAAAGCTCAGGATACTGGCCACTGCAAAGGTAGTTGATGCAGGCGCAAAAGGGTTTGTGCTGTTCGTGGAAGGCATAATTGACTATATCTGCTCAAGAAACGTGAAGGAGCTGATCCAGTCAAAAACGGCTGCTGCACCCATCTTCACCGAAGAACTGACAATCGCAGAGACAGTTACCTTCAGATACTGCACGGAGGCAATAATAAAAAACTCCACCCTTGACCATGACAGGCTCTCTGAATTGCTTGGGCAGGTACGGAGATTCAGCCGTGATAGCAGGTTCGGAGGAACTGCGGAGAATACATGTTCATACAAATGACCCTGCCGACCTGTTCAGTGAACTGAGAAACCACGGATTGCTTACCTTCCAGAAGGCTGATGATATGGTCAGGCAGAGTGACACAGTGCATAACCGCAAATGGAATATTGCCCTTGTGGTAGATTCCACCTGTGACATCTCTTCTGAGATACTGGATCAATATCAGATCCATATGTTACCAATAAACCTCTATTTCGGAGACAATCATTATCTTGACAAGGTCACCATCAAACCTGATCAGTTTTATACACTGCTTGATGAAAGTCCTGATTATCCGAAAACGGCGCAGGTAAATGAAAAAGCATTTGAGAACCTCTATTCGCAGCTCGCATCACGTTATGATTCTGTTATCGCCCTGCACGTTTCCGAAAAATTCAGCGGCACGTTCAACTCAAGCCAGAAGGCAGCGCTGAGGGTGTCACGGGAGTTCAATAAACCGATATCAGTCATTAATTCAAAGAGTGTCTCCGGCAGCATAGGCCTCCTGGCGCTGCGTATCGCCAAAGCCATCGATGAGGGCCTCACTCATGACCAGATTATAGCAATGTCGGAGAAATGGGTCAGCGATACGAAGATATTTGTCAGTGTCAGAACTCTCAAATATATGGTACGGGGAGGAAGAGTGTCTCATTTCAAGGGATTTATTGCGAATCTGCTGAATATTAATCCCATAGTGTCTGTTGATGATACCGGGAAGGCAATTGTTTTCGACAAGGCCTTTAACCAGAGAGCAAACATGGAAAAAGTGATGGGTCACATAAAAAGATTAACAGGAAGCAGGAAGGTATGGAATTACATTGTTCTTCATGCACAGAATTCTGATGCTGCTGACTGGTATTCCGCAAAAATGGAAGCCTTGTTTGATAAAAAACCGGTATCGGTTGTAAATATTTCCCCGGTAATAGGTGCTCATGCCGGGGTGGGAGCGGCTTCGGTAGCCTTTATGTTTGAATAAAAGACAGATTATGTCACTGTTGCAGATTTGGTTACAGGCTCTGGTTGTCATCATGATCATGATGACATCACTGTGGATCGTCAGTGTTATTATTAAAAATGTTAGTATCGTCGACCTTTTCTGGGGTCTCGGCTTTGTGATCACCGGGTGGTTTTATTATTTCCATACTGATGGATTTGAGCCCAGGAAGCTGGTTCTGATGATCATGGTGACTGTATGGGGCCTGCGTCTCTCAGGTTATCTCACCTGGCGCAATGTTGGCAGGGGAGAGGATTTCAGGTATCAGCAGTTCAGAAAGAATTACGGCGAAAAGCGATACTGGTGGATCAGCTTCTTCCAGACTTTTCTTTTGCAGGGTGTGCTCATGTGGCTTATCTCTGTTCCGTTGCTGGGAGCACAGTATCACACCGGCAATAATCACCTGGGAATTTTAGATTTTGCCGGAATAGTTCTATGGATCATCGGGATAACCTTTGAGACCGGGGGTGACTTTCAGCTTGCGCGCTTTAAGGCTGATCCGTCAAACAAAGGTAAAGTGCTCAATTCGGGCTTCTGGAAATTTTCGAGGCATCCGAACTACTTTGGTGATACAGCGGTATGGTGGGGTTACGGATTGCTCTCGCTTGCAGCCGGAAGCTTTCTCCCGGCGCTGGGATCACTTCTCATGACGGCCCTTATCATTAAGGTATCCGGCGTTGCGTTGCTTGAAAAATCGCTTGTATCAGATAAACCAGGCTATAAGGAATATATTGAAAGGACAAGTGCGTTTATTCCCTGGTTTCCAAAAAAAGCGATAAAAAACTGAATTAAAATAACTCAATTGTATCCTATGAAAAAAATCACTGCAATTTCATTAATGCTGCCGTTCTGCCTTGCAGCTATGTCCCAGAACCCTGCTAAGCTTCCTGTTCGTATGGAAGAGCTGACCTCCCCGCAGTTTGTCAAAGCAGTTGAGCTTTCAAAGGGCGTTTGTGTAATCCCGATGGGAATCATTGAAAAACATGCCACTCAGCTCCCTCTCGGATCTGATCTTTTTGAAGCGCGTGCTGCGGTTGAATCTGCTGTCGCGAAGGAATATGCCGTAGTCTTTCCTCCCTATTATTTCGGCCAGATTTTTGAAGCCCGGCATCAGCCCGGCACAGTTGCCTACAGCAATGACCTGATCTGGCAAATCCTGCAGGAAACATGTGATGAGATGGCAAGAAACGGCTTTAAGAAGATCATCCTGTTCAGCGGGCACGGAGGAAACAACGCTTTCCTTCAGTTCTTTTGCCAGTCGCAGCTTGCATCTGAAAAAGACTATATTGTTGTTCTCTTCCAGCCTGGCGAGGATCCGGTCATGGATAAGGAAATACAGTCTTTAAAGAAGGCCTCGAATGACGGCCACGCCGGCGAGGAAGAGACTGCAATGATTTATTATATCAGGCCTGACCTTGTTGACCTTCCGGCATTAGGCGCCGAGTCCGGTGCGGATCAGGCCCGCCTGGCTCTGATGAAGAACGGTTATGTTGGCATATGGTGGTATGCAAAATACCCGAACCATTATGCCGGAGATCTTGCACAGCCAAATAAAAGACTGGGTGAGCTCCTGATCGAAAAAGATGCCGCACAACTCGCCGGACTGATCAGATACCTGAAGGATAATAATGAAATTGAACGGTTGCAGAATGAATTTTACGAAAGAGCTTCAGATCCCCTAAAGAAATAAGTGAAATGCAAAGGCGAAAGTTTATTGTCTCAGCAGCGTGTGCCGTGCCGGCAATGACCCTTTTTCCGCCTGACCTGTCGGGCATCGGCAGGAAGAAGACTCCGGGCAAACTGGAAAAGAGATCACTCGGAAAAACCGGGGAAATGCTTTCGATGATCGGCTTCGGCGGTATCGTTGTCATGAATGCAACACCTGAAGAGGCTTCTGCAGCTGTCAGGCATGCCATCGACAGCGGGGTGAACTATTTCGATGTTGCGCCTTCGTACGGCGATGCCGAAATAAAGCTCGGCCCCGCGCTGGAGCCCTTCAGAAAGGATGTCTTCCTTGCCTGCAAGACCGGCATGAGGACAAAGGTCGAAGCCCGCAAAGAGCTGGAGCAGTCGCTGAAGAACATGCGCACTGACCATTTCGACCTCTATCAGCATCATGCTGTCACAACCCTGGAGGAGGTTGATACCATCCTGGGTCCTGGGCGGAGCGATGGAGACATTTGTTGAGGCGAAGGCTGAGGGGAAGATCCGGTTCATTGGATTTTCGGCGCATTCCGTTGAGGCGGCGATGGCCATGATGGACAGGTTCGATTTTGACACTATACTTTTCCCGTTCAACTTTGCTACCTGGAATGCAGGAAATTTCGGTCCGCAAGTGATGGCTAAAGCAAAGGAGAAGAAAATGGGCATACTTGCGCTTAAAGCAATGGCAAAAGGACCCTGGCAGGAGGGAGCTGACCGCACCGGCTATCCCAAATGCTGGTATGAGCCGCTGTCTGACCCTGAAGATATCCTGATGGGATTGCGTTTCACCCTGTCACACCCGGTGACGGCGGCAATACCTCCGGGAGAGGAAAAACTATTCAGGCAGGCCCTGGCAGTTTCTGACAAAATAAAACCCCTCAGTAAATCTGAGTTAAAGAGCATTGAAGAAAAAGCGCTTGAAGGGGGTTCCCCTGTTCAGCTTTAAAGCCTCCTGACTTTTCGAATCAGGAAATATTCGCCATAAGGTAGTCAATCCGGAGATATTCACTATGAATTAGTCAATCCGGAAATACTCTCCATGCATTAGTTCATCCGGAGAACTAATCCTTCTGGACTTCCAGTTCTCCGTGCATTGCTTTTTTAAAGAACTCGCCCTTCGGTGTCAGGTCATACTGCCACGATTTTATCAGTTGCGGACCCCAGTGAGGATCGAACACCCAGCACATCCAGCTTATGCCTCTGCCTTCAAGGTAATTAATGATCCTGTTGCCATAGTCTTCTTCACCCGGCTCACCCGGATCAGTAAATAGTCCGAATTCTGTTGCCACAACCGGATACTTATCCGCTGCAAAGCCGAAATTCTCCTCCCACTTAGGCTCCCATGGCTGACTCCGCTTGAATGAATAGGGATGCGTCACATAGGCAATTCCTTCGGCATTGATCGGGTCATCACGCAGGGGAGAGAGATCATACGCCCAGTCGAGCCCGGCCACCATCGGAATCGTCTCTGTGTCAAATGCCCTGATAAGGCTGATTATATTTTCATTGATCTTTTTCCACTCAGACCAAGGAAGAGAGCCCAGTTCACCCCTGTAAATGGTCGGTTCATTGAAGATCTCATAGAAGGCGACGGTGTTATTGCCCGTGAAATGTTGCGAGATGGTTCTCCAGAACTGGTATGTTTCAGATTTTGTGGTATTGTACATGGGGTTCTGGAAGAGCTCCATCCCCAGGTTTCCGATAGAATGCCAGTCGATTATTATATACATGCCCAGGTCGGTGCACCATTCTGCAGCCTCGTCAAGAAGCTCAAGGTATTTTTCAGGAGTACGCTCGCGCCATGCCACCGGATGCACCGGTATGCGTACTATCATGGCGCCCATTCCTTTAACCTGTTCAAAGTGTGCCTTGTTCCAGTGACCCTGTTTTTCAACTTTGTCGGGATCGGAAATGGACATTCCCCTGAAGAGTATTGTCTTTCCTCCTTCAGCAATGAATTTGTTACCCTGGACCTTTATAAGGGGAAGAGCTTTAGCCTTGGGATTTGGCACAGGCGCTTTCCACGGACCATCCTCAAACCAGGGTCTGGCATCCTGTGCTGAAATTTCCGGGAGAAACATCATTGTTGCCAGCAGCAACAGGGTTAAAAGCCTTTGTTTTTTCATTGAGATAGCGGTTTAGTGAGGAGAATTATTTCTTAAATATTTAATTAATTATAGTAAGATAAAGCAGATCATGAATATACTCATATTTTGTCACAGAGGGCACCCTTGCCGGCAGAACAAATTGCCACGGGGTTTGTTATTTTATTAACAACACCTTAATAAATGGACAAACTGAAAATTGCTTTTTTTGACGCCAAACCTTATGATATTGAATCGTTCAACGAGATTAACTTAAAGTACGGTCATACAATAAAATACTTCAAGTTTCACCTGACACCAGACAACATCGTTCTTGCCCAGGGCTATGACGCAGTGGTCATCTTTGTCAATGATACAGTTGATGCCGAAATGATAATGAAGCTTAAAGAGTACGGAGTTAAGCTTATTGCACTTCGTTCAGCAGGATTTAACAATGTCGATCTGAAGGCAGCGCTTAACAACATAAGGGTTGTGCGCGTACCTGCTTACTCACCCTACGCTATTGCCGAGCATAATGTGGCTCTCATGCTTACTCTCAACCGCAAGGTGCACAGGGCATATTTCAGGACTCGCGATACAAACTTCTCGCTAAACGGACTGCTCGGCTTTGATATGCACGGAAAAACAGCAGGAGTGATAGGCACCGGCAGGATAGGGAAGGTCCTTGTACATATACTGAGGGGCTTCGGGATGGAGGTGCTGCTCAACGACAGCTATCCTGATGCGAAGTTTGCTTCGGAGACCGGGAGCCGCTATGTTTCTCTGGAAGAGGTGTACAAAAATTCAGATATTATATCCCTTAACTGTCCGCTGACTAAAGAGACGGAGTTCATGATCAATTCATCGTCTATCTCCTTAATGAAAAAAGGCGTGATGCTGATCAACACGGGAAGGGGTAAGCTCATTAAAACAGCAGACCTCATCGAGGGATTAAAGAGCGGGCAGATAGGCTCGGCCGGTCTCGATGTCTATGAGGAGGAGAGCCAGTTCTTTTTCGAGGATCTGTCTGACAGGGTGCTTGCCGATGATGTCCTGGCCAGACTGCTGACTTTCAATAATGTCATCATCACTTCCCACCAGGGATTTTTCACCCGCGAAGCAATACATAACATAGCTGAAACAACACTGAAAAATATTGATGACTTCTTTGCCGGAAGAAAGCTGGAAAATGAAGTCTGTTTTAATTGCAAGAATTAATTCCGGCTCTTCGTAAAAAATTTCCTTATCACAACCGGCCTTAATACCACTTGAACATTTTCAGACCAAGGCCAAAGGTCACAAAGCCGATAAGGCTCATTATCAATGTCTTGTCAAGAACGGCAGCCACGCCGGCGCCTTCATTGATGATACTTCTCATACTGTCTGCAAGCAGGGTCAGCGGCAGGTTTTGAATAAACGGAATGCTCCATTCGGGGAAGTTGTGATAGCTGAAAAAGATACCTGACAGGATCATCATCGGCATATTGACGAAATTGATAATGCCATTACCCACCTCAGTGCTTGATGTCCGTGAGGATGTGAGTATGGCAATCCCGGTGAATGCCAGGTTCCCCGCAACAAACACCATTATCAGGGCAGGCACGCTTCCCTGGATCTGAATGTCAAAATAAAGCCAGGCAAAAAGCATAAGTAGTGCGGCCTCAACAAAGTTCATACGTGACGCGGGCGGTCATCAGCCCGAGGAGGATATTCTGCCGGCGAACAGGTGTCACCATCATCCGCCTGAGCAGGTTTCCCTTTCTCCGCTCAATGATGGTCCAGCTCATACCCCACATGCAGGCCATCATGATGTTCATGGCAATAAGTCCCGGAACAAGAAAATCTATGTAGCGGGTTCCCTTCACCTCGAGAGTGATTGTGTTTGCACCCGAAAAGGTATCATCCTCATGTCTTTCGCCGAGCAGCGTTGCAATCTGCAATTGCAGCAGCCTGGCTTCGGGATTGGCAGGATCAAGATAAAAGACCGTGCTGTCACCATTGTTATCCATCATGAGCTGATAGATGCCACGCTTGACGCCCAGTGTTGCATCAAGAGAATCAAGCGGTTCAAACCTGAATATGTTTTTGCCGAAGACCGGGTCATTGATTGTAAGCAGGAACCTCCCGTGATCATCCCTGTCGGCATGGTCCTGCAGAAAGAGTGACAGTTTGTTATCTTCCTGAAAATTTACAATTGCAATATCTTTCTTCGTTTCTTTCTCCCCGGTGAAGGCAATTCCAAGTCCCCATGCCATCAGGATAGGAAAGCCGATACCCCAGAACAGCACTCCCGGTTCACGGAGTAACTCCTTGAAATGAATGATTATCAACTGCCAGAGTTCGTGTCTTCTCATATTCACTCTGCTTCTTCATTCAGGCGTCTGCCGGTCATCGAAAGGAATACATCATCAAGCGTTGGCCTGATATGTTCAAAGTCGGTCAGTCGCAGGTCATTGTTTTCCAGGAATGCGAAAAGCTGAGGCATGCCGGTTGTGACATTATGCAGCTCGCATCTGCCTTTTCCCTTAACTCTGTCCCACTTGAATGGCAAGCCCATCGTGTTTTACAGGAGGATCATCGGGAATTGTTCCTTCGACTGTAAATAAAGCCACATCGGGCATTTTCATGCCGGCGAGGAGGTCAGTGAGCGAGCCCTCCGCCAGGAACCGGCCCTTATCCATAATGATAATCCTGTCGCACAGCTGTGTTGCCTCCTCCATATAATGAGTGGTAAGGATGAGGGAAGTGCCCATTTTATCCTTCAGCTTCAGGAGAATATCCCAGATCTCTCTTCTCGCATTAGGATCCAGTCCTGTTGTCGGCTCATCAAGAATAAGTATTTCCGGGTCATTCAGCAGTGATATGCCCAGGGCAAGCCGCTGCCGCTGTCCGCCCGAAAGATTTTTTGTGTAGGCATCTTTCTTGTCCTCCAGGCCGACAAGATGTATGACCTTCCCGATCTTTTCATCAGGCTGTTTGTAGAAGCTGGCAAAGAGGCGGACGGTTTCAAGAACTGTTATCTTTTCAAGGAAGCGTGTCTCCTGGAATGATATTCCAAGGAGGCCGTACAAAGCTGACCTGTCCTCATTCAATGACCGGCCCCTGATAAGGATTTGTCCCTGATCAGGGGTCCGGATACCTTCGATCATCTCAACCAGGGTGGTCTTGCCTGCCCCGTTAGGCCCGAGCAGTGCTACATATTCTCCCCTTGCAAGTGAGAAATCGACACCGTCAACAGCCTTTACCTTTTTGAAATGCTTGTGAAGACCTTTTGCATTTATGAGATATTCTGCCGTCATTTCTTCCTGCCTGAAACAGGATGCAAGGTAGGAAATCGCGGGAGACTACTTTAATGCCTCATTATAAAGTTCCGCAACTTTCTTCCAGTTTACCACATTCCAGAAAGCCGAGACATATTCCGGCCTGCGGTTCTGGTATTTCAGATAGTAAGCGTGTTCCCACACATCGAGGGCAAGTATCGGCTGGCCGCGTTTTACCACCACATCCATAAGGGGATTATCCTGGTTTGGAGTCTGTGAGACAAACAGTTTGCCGTCAGCGTCAACAGAAAGCCATGCCCATCCGCTTCCGAACTGTGTCTTAGCTGCAGTTTCAAATTCAGCTTTAAACTTGTCAAACGACCCGAAAGTCTTGTTTATGGCTTCCAGCAGGGCTCCGTCAGGCTGACCGCCTGCATTCGGACCCATCACCTGCCAGAAAAGACCGTGATTGTACAGGCCGCCGCCGTTATTGCGCACCACTGCAGGCAGAGTGCTCACCTTTGAAAATATCTCCTCGAGAGAGAGGTTGTCGATCTTGTTTTCTGTTGCTGCCTTGACAAAGTTGTCAAAGTATGCCCTGTGATGTTTTGAATAATGTATCTCCATCGTCTGGGCGTCAATGTAAGGCTCCAGTGCATTATATGCATATGGAAGCTCTGGAAAAGTGTATCCTTGTGCCATAGTATTTTGTTTTGTTAATGTCATGCTGAGAATGATTATGAGAATCAGGATTGCTTTTGTTTTCATATAGATTATTTTCAATTAAAACATACTGCCGTCTAAATTGTTCACGCTGAATATTTATTAAATTTGGGTGTTTTATTGCCCGTTTATTTAAACGAAACAATAATCACTAAAAATCAAATACTATGAAATGGCAGGGACGGCGTGGCAGCGATAATGTAGAAGACCGCAGAGGGATGAGCACAGGCACCAAGGTTGTAGGTGGCGGTATAGGTACAATAGTCATAGTACTCATCGTATTGCTCCTCGGAGGTGATCCGTCGAGCATTCTTGACCAGACAGGCTCACAGACAACATCAGGGCCCATTGAGGCCACAGAGGAGGAAAACCAGATGGCTCAGTTTGTCTCGGTTGTGCTTGCAGATACTGAGGAGATATGGACACAGATTTTTGCCCAGTCGGGATCAACATACCGTAAGCCCACGCTGGTTCTGTTCAGGGACCAGGTGGAGTCAGCATGCGGGTATGCCACTGCCGCCAGCGGTCCTTTCTATTGCCCCGGTGATGAAAAAGTCTATATTGATCTGAGCTTCTGCGATGACCTGCAACAGAAATATGGCGCATACGGCGATTTTGCAATAGCCTATGTGATAGCTCATGAGATAGGACATCATGTGCAGAACCAGATGGGAATACTGGAAGAGGTGACCAAGGCACGTGCCCAGGTGAGTGAAGTAAGAGGCAATCAGCTCACAGTCAGACTGGAGCTGCAGGCCGACTTCCTGGCAGGTGTATGGGCTCATTATGCCGACAAGATGCTGGGCACGATTGAGGCAGGCGATATTGAAGAGGCTCTCCGCGCCGCATCGGCTATCGGCGATGACGTTCTTCAGAAAAAATACCAGGGCCGTGTTGTTCCTGATGCATTCACCCATGGCTCTGCAGCACAGCGCTCAAGCTGGCTTCGCAAAGGATGGGAGACAGGCGACATTAAGCAGGGTGACACCTTCAACAGCGCTATTTAGGGTTATGAAAAGAATTAATCTATTGACAATTAGTATAATACTTGTTGTCAGCGGTCTGCTTGTTCCACAGGCATCAGCCCAGTCGTCAGTCATCACTCCGGAAAAGTATTTCGGATTTGTTCCGGGCACCGATTACATGCTTTTCAATTATGAGGAGCTGATAAGTTATTTCCAGGAGATTGACAAGGCATCACCGATGCTGAAAATGGTTGAGATCGGAGAGAGCCCGATGGGCAAAAAAATGTACATAGCTTTCATATCGTCAGAAAAGAATATAAAGAATCTTGACAGGCTGCGTGAGATTAACAAGGTGCTGGCGCTTGACCCGGACCTGTCTGATAAAGAGCAGCTTGACAACATAACCAATGGCAGGGTCTTCATTCTTGCCACCCTGTCGATGCACTCGACCGAGGTGGCTCCGAGCCAGGCAGCCCCGCTGATCGCATATAAGCTCATCACCACCGATGACCCCCTGATCAAAAGTTACCTTGACGATGTCGTTTACATGATAGTGCCAAACCATAATCCTGACGGGATGGATTTTGTTGTGGAGAATTATAAGAAATACAAGGGCACACAGTATGAGGGAGCCTCGCTGCCAAGGGTTTATCATAAGTATGTGGGACATGACAATAACCGCGATTTTGTCAGCCTCACGCAGGAAGACACCAGGGCGATATCGAGGATATACAGCCTCGACTGGTTCCCGCAGGTGGCTGTTGAGAAGCATCAGATGGGATCAACCGGTATCCGCTATTTTGTGCCTCCGTCACATGATCCGATAGCTGAAAATGTGGATGCGGAGTTATGGGCGTGGATGGGAGTGTTCGGCACAAACATGCTCCGTGACCTTACCAACGAAGGGCTTGCCGGGGTAGGGCAGAAACAGATATTTGACGATTACTGGCCTGGAGGAACCACAACATCCAGCTGGAAAAATGTCATCGGAATGCTCACCGAAGCCGCAAGTGTCAAAGAGGCAACGCCAATTTATATTGAGCCGGGAGAGCTGGAGGCAAGCGGGAAAGGACTTGCAGAATATGAGAAGAGTGTCAGCTTCCCCCTGCCGTGGCCGGGGGGATGGTGGCGCCTGGGCGACATCGTGAAGCTGGAGATCGGATCGACATTATCTATCATCAAAACCGCATCACTGCTTAAAAACGATATCCTGAAGTTCAGAAATGATCTGTGCAGGAGGGAAGTGGAGAAAGGAAAGACACAACCTCCGTATTATTATGTTTTTCCTGCAGAGCAGGCTGACCAGAGTGAGCTGATCAGCCTTGCAGCCCTGATGAAAGAGCATGGGGTCAACACTTTCAGGGTTTCGGCGAATTATACCCTTGATGGCATTAATATGAAGGAGGGAGACATAGTATACCCGCTGGCACAACCGTTCAGGGAATTTATCAAGGAGGTGATGGAAAAACAGGTGTTTCCGGTAAGACACTACAGCACCGGCGGCGAAATGATCCGTCCCTATGACATCACGAGCTGGTCGCTGCCTCTTCACAGGGGACTGGTTTCGCACGAGATAAAAACCCGTGACCTTGCCTTTGAAAATTTGCTTAAGCCGCTGACAGGAACATATTATCCACTGGCAGATACATATAAGATGCCGGCAGTTTTTCCTGCAACAAGCAACGGGAGCTTCAGGGCAGCTTTCATTGCACTGCAGAAGGGATTGAAAGTGGGTCGTCTCAGTCAGGAGGCAAAAATTGCCGGGAAGGTCTACGGCAAAGGCAGCTTCGTCATCCAGGGAGGTGATGAAACTCTCCTTAACAGTATTGTAAAAGAATCGCTCACGGAACCGGGATTTGCTGAAAAGGTTTCGGGGCTTCCGCTTACGGATGTCACAATGCCGCGGATAGCGCTGGTGGAGACTTACTTCAGCGACATGGATGCCGGCTGGACACGGTATCTTTTCGATTATTATAAATTACCCTTCACGGTTATCCATCCTGATGAATTTGAAAAGACCGATTTCACAAAGGACTACGATGTTATTATCTTTCCGTCATCCGGCAAGGCAGTGCTCATGAACGGCAAGCCCGGAACGAAAGGTTCTGCTTACATGAGCAATTATCATCCTGACTATCAGAAGGGTATGGGCAAGAAAGGACTGGAGAAACTTCTGGTCTTCATTAATAACGGCGGCAGGGTGATTTCATGGGGTCAGTCGACGGACCTCTTTGCAGGCATGCTCGAGATAACTGACGGCGAGAAGAAGGAAGAGTTTGTACTTCCGTTTACAAATATTGCCGAGCAGGCACAGAAAGAGGGTCTTCTCATACCTGGTTCATGGGTTCGAATGAAAGTGAAACAGGATCATCCGCTCACCTACGGCATGCCGGCAGAGACCGGGATATTCTACAGGGGACAGCCTCTGTTTGCAACCAGCGTACCGCGTTTTGACATGGACCGCAGGGTGATAGGTGTTTTCCCTGATGACGATCTGATCATAAGCGGTTTTGGCGAAAACGAAGAAAAGATTGCTGATAGGGCTGCCATGCTCTGGCTCAGGAAAGGCAAAGGACAGATTGTACTATATGCTTTTAATCCGCAGTTCAGGGCATCGACACCGGCGACATACAAACTGCTGTTCAATGCTCTTTTTCTTCCGCCGGTTGAATAAAGCCGGGCTTCCTTAATGAAAATTATCTGGAAGTATCTAAAACCTTTTAAGGGCCTGTTGTTTCTTGCATTGGGCCTGGCAGCGATTTCGCAGGTACTTGATCTGGTTGACCCCATCATCTTTGGAAAGATCATCGACCTGTATGCTGTCAATACCGATGGACGCACCGAACATGAGCTCATCAGGGGAGCAATAAGACTGCTTGCCCTTGCTGTCGGTGTTGCGCTGCTTGGCAAGGCTGGCCAGGGCTTTTAATGAATTTGTTACACGGATAGTTGTTCAGAAGTTCGGGCTGTCGGTTTTCGATGAAGGATTAAGGCATACGCTACGCCTTCCCTACCACGAATTTGAGGAGACCAGCAGCGGACATGTGCTTTCTGTTCTCCAGAAAGTGAGACAGGATAACGAGAGGTTTATAACTTCGTTCATTTCCACCCTGTTTACAACCGTCGTAGGCGTTGCCTTCCTGATATGGTATTCAGTCACCAAGAGCTGGGCGCTGATACCCGTTTTCCTGATAGGAGTTGTAGTTCTTGGCGGGCTTACAGGACTGCTGAGCAAGAAGATAAAGACTATCCAGCGCTCCGTTGTCAGGGAAACCAATAAGATGAGCGGCTCAATAACCGAATCGCTGAGGAATATTGAGCTGGTGAAAAGCCTGGGGCTGACATATCCGGAGATCAAACGGCTGAAGGTATTCACCAGAAAGATATACGACCTGGAGATCACCAAGGTTAAAAAAATCAGGTCACTCACTTTCCTCCAGAGCTCAGTATTGCTTGTGCTGAGGGAATCCATCCTGTTCATACTCTTATGGCTCATATTCCGTAATTTGCTTACCACAGGTGAGCTGATCACGATGCAATTCATCTCCACACGCATCCTGTTCCCCCTGCAGGATCTGGGAAGTATTATCCTCTCTTACCGTGAGGCTGAGGCTTCGCTTCAGATCTTCAATGAACTCATGAAGAAAGAGCCCGAATACCGGCCTGAAGACCCTGTTGAGATCGGCGACATTGAAAACCTGTTTTTTGACGCGGTCACCTTCCGGTATAAGAATGCAGATACAGATGCAATCGAAGACCTTTCATTCAGGGTAAAGAGAGGAGATACAATTGCTTTTGTGGGTCCTTCCGGTTGCGGCAAGTCAACGCTGGTAAAACTCCTTGTCGGATTATATACTCCGACAAAAGGTACCATTTACTACGATGATGTCCCGGCGAGGGATATCCGGTATAACCAGATGCGCCGGCAGCTGGGATTCGTAACCCAGGATACGCAGCTATTCTCGGGTACAATAAGGGAGAACATGCAGTTTGTCAAACCGGACGCGACAGATGAGGAGATCTATGAAGCATTGAGGAAAGCCTCTGCCATCAGGCTGGTGGAAAGTTCACCGAAGGGTTTGGATACACTCCTCGGTGAGGGAGGAAAGATGGTTTCCGGAGGTGAAAAGCAAAGGCTGGCCATTGCCAGGGCGCTGATACGCAACCCCAAGCTCCTTATCTTCGATGAGGCCACATCGGCACTGGATTCCATAACGGAAGAAGAGATAACCAGAACGCTGAGGGAGATATCAGCAGGCAAGCAGCAGATCACACTGATGATAGCTCACCGGCTGTCGACCATCATGCATGCTGACCGTATCTATGTCCTGGAAAAGGGAAAGATTATTGAAGAGGGAACTCATGATATCCTGCTTGGTAAAAAAGGCCTCTATTATGCCATGTGGAGGCAGCAGATAGGAGAAAGGGTGACTGTTCCCCGGGATAGCCGCAAAAAAGAGCAGCCTGCAACGGAGAGATCCGAGGTTGGAGAACCGGACATAACGGGGAACGGGCAATAGGTTTGCCTTCGTCCCAGCAAACCGTTACTTCGGCGGGCAAAGCATTTCGTCTGTCAAATACTGGTAAAAAATCCGGACGAAATATAATGATCTGGCTGACGTTTTTCTATTTTAGCCATTGATAACACTTTATGCGATGAAGAAAGTTCTGATTCTGATAGTCTTAATCCTGGCTTCGGTTATTGTCAGAGGTGAGGAACCATGGGTCTCTACGCTCTATCAGCAGGATTATCCGGCCAAGGTTGGAAAAAATATAAGCCCAAATCCGCTGCGAATAACTTTCCGAGATGGGCTGTGCATTCAAATTTCCTCGGGTTTGTCCAGTTCGGACCTGTGGTGAGTGTCGAATACAGTTTTACAAGGCACATTGCCCTGAATGCTCATGTCAGGTTTCCATCCGTGGGTGCGCTGACGAAAATGATTTATGAGGCTGATGTTGACCGTGGCGGCAGGCCCGATGAATTTTCCGGCATCGCCTTTGGCGGCGGTCCGATATATTTCTTCGATGTGAAGAAAGACAAAGCATATGCAGGTATACTGTTTGAGTATGAGATGGCTGATGCCCTTTACCAGGAAGATTATGTCAATGAGTGGAGTCAGGACAACAAAAAGATGATACTGATGCTTAACAGCGGGTACAGGTTCAGATTCAGTGAGAAGATCATCCCCGGGTCGCACAGGGAGTTTGACAAATTCATAAGGAAGGGGTTATTTGTAAATGCCGGGATCTACCTTGGCGCAGAGAGGAATGAGTATGTCTGGCAGAATACCGATGCCGAAAACCCTGATCATACACTTCATGAAGGCACCGAGATAAACCCCTTCGGCATGCTTGAGGTATCGGTTGGACTGGAATTCTAGTCCGGCTTCTGTAGCCGGACAGAATCGTCCGGTATGGTTTACTCCTTTGGTTTTATTACTACAAGTTTCGTAGTGTCGATACCTTCTATGTTTTTTGTGTCTTCAGCATCTTTCATCCTCTTGTGCATCATTTCATTCCCCTGCTGGTTTTCCATCATGGTTTTGCATTTTGGTGACATCTTGGAGGTGTCACTTTTACATGCCTCCATCATGGCTTTGCACTTCATCATAGTGGTGTCGCTTTTGCATGCCTCCATCATGGCTTTGCACTTTGATGCCATCATACTGGTGTCGCCTTTGCATGCTTCCATCATCTGATACATCATACAATGCTTCATTCCGGGATTATCTTTCATCATTGCGTCATGATCTTTCATCATCATCATATGATGGTTTGGGCTATTCATCAAGGTAGTCATCATTTCTTTCGACATGATGCTGTCATTGGCGATTGCGTCCATGACGGTCTTTCTTGTTTCCGGTTTTGAAAGGATTTGTTTAATATCAGTATTCGACTGACCGGATACTAACATGGTACCTGTTATCAGGACAATTACCATTAGGATTTTTTGAACATTCTTCATGATTTTAAATATTTTTTTTGAATTATTTTACAAATTTCGATTACAGCACATCATGACTTATCGTCAATCCGCTTTTACCAATTAATAGTTTCCGGTCAGACCCGCGTTCGTTTCTGCCAGTAAATGTGATTTACAAATTTAAGCACATGTAACGGGGCTGCCATTACATAACTTTTTAAAAGAGTTGTATAATTCACACATTATGCAGTGCCATGAATTATGTCTGCAGGAGCAGTGAGCTGCTTCAAAGCTCACCTGGCCTGCCGAAGTCAGGACGGCAGAATTTTTATGAATATATAGAGTTGAACCTGTCAACCTTTGTCTGTCATAAAATCAAAGGCTCCTTTTCTTAAATTAATACCATATTCGAGCCAGGCTTTGAGGCAGGCAAGAAAGTTAGCCCAGCCTTCTGTATTACCTTGCAGCCATTTGATACCTTCCGGGTCATTACTCATGCCTTTTTCAGTGACAGTCACGAGAGTGGCGCCGGACCCTTTGGGAGTAAGTGTCATTTCGACCAGAAGCTCAGTGTTGTCAAGATCCCAACAGTAAGATATGTACCTGTCTTTTTCTGTTTTTTTGACACGAACAGGGAATTCAATGTCAAACTCAGGGAACTTCCAGATAACCTCCTTACCATCTTCCATTCTGCCACTGCCCTTTGAGATAAAATAATTTGACATTTTGACGGGGTCAACTATTGCTTCAAAAACATCATGTGCAGGTCTAAGGATTTGAAGTGCAGTCTTAATCTCAAGGATTTGATCGTTCATATTTGTTATTTTAATTTTTCGGTTTACTGTTTTCTTCATACCCCGCTACCAGCTTCCTGAAGCTCCTCCGCCTCCTGATGATCCACCGCCTCCTGAAAAACCGCCTCCTGAACTGCTGCTGCCCGATGAACCGCCCGAGCCACCCGATGTAAGCGTAAAGCCTCCTATCGAAGCCTTTCCTTTAGTCCGTAAATCTTCCTGTGCTTTCGCATACCAGGGGGTGTGTTTTAAATACAACTTAGCCACCGGATAAACGATAAGGTAAGTGAAGAAGCAGACCAGGGCACCCTTCGTACCGACAATAACCACAGGGAACATAGCCCAGAAGGGTATCAGGAACAGATACATGAACCATCCGAATCCGGGTGTTAAAATTCCCAATATGGTGAACAACCCGATAATTCCAAAAATAAATGCCCCTAAAAGGATGCGCATGCCGAGAGGTATATCCGGACTTTCAAGGTCTGCAAAATTCGAAACTTCCTGCGATCCGGATGTTTCGGCCAGGCCTTCCATCATGGTAGGATCAGCACCTTCGAGAACAGTAATAACGGCAGAAACTCCCTCGGTAATTCCGGTGTCATAATCTCCATCCCTGAACCGGGGCGCCATGATGTTCTGGATGATACGACCCGCTAAAATATCCGGTAATGTGCCTTCAAGGCCATAACCCACCTCGATGCGCATCCGTCTTTCATCCGGCACGACAACAATCAGAATGCCGTTGTCTTTGTCCTTCTGCCCGAGTTTCCACTCATTGAAAACCTTATATGCATAATCTTCTATACTTTCACCCTCCAGCGAGGGTACCGTCAGGATGACGACCTGGTTTGTAGTCCTGACCTCATGATCTTTAAGCTTCTCGCTGAGTGAATTGCGCGTGGCTTCAGACAGGATCGAGGCATTATCGTTCACCCGGCCAGTGAGATAGGGGATATCAGCGCCATTGGTAATCTGATCTGTAGCAAAAAGCGCAATCAAAAGCAGGTATATGTAAGTTTTTTTCATACGCCATCCTCCTCTATTATCTGGTTTGACAGCTCGTTTTTGTCTGGCCCTTCTGCCACAGGAGGGGAAAGAGCCGTGACAAGTTCATCCAGACCGGTCATCATTGCATTTTTCACCTCATTCCGCCTGAGGTGTGGTGTCATTTTAGAGATAATCTTTTCCATGACATCGGCACTTAGCCATTTCCTGACCCCTGTATCAGGAAGGATAACCACCTGCCTTTCGAATTGACTCACAAGAAGCAGGATGCCTTTGCGACCTTCAGTGGTAAAAAGTTCCCTGGACAGGAATAGGGATTCTGCGTATTGACGCGTCTCGGACTCCCTTCGGCTTTTTGGGAGAAAAAGCCTTGCAAAGCCCTTAAATATCATTGTCAGCAGCGCGAGGAGAGTACCTGTTGCCAGAACTGCTGTGACAGACAACAGCAACAGGGTTTCAGTTATCCAGTCCTTCATTACCAAATCTGTTGTAACCACCGCTAACCCGGCTACAGATGCACCTATGGCAAATGCTTTCCATGGAATTTCTGCGTAGTTATCACATCTCTTAACTACGGCAATCACTATCTGTGCTTTAGTCTGTAATTCAGCTTCAGCTATGCGTTTATCCAACAGGTTGCGATCGAAAGCAGATAGAATTTGTTTCATTTTATTGTCCTGTAAGTAATTATAATTATCTGTTAATCAATTTAATGAATCAATCCAACCAGCGAGTGGCCTCAGTTAGTAAATATTTGATCAGCAAGAATTCCGAAAACGAATCCGCAAATAATTAATAATCCGGCTATAACAGTAAGCACAATCCCGATCAGAATATGAAAAACCGGTTTGGTTTCCCGGATCTGTATGAAATATTTATCGTAATCAACCATTTTGATCGGCAGAAGCCGGATTAAATTGTTTTCCGCCGCATTAATGCTTGAACCTTCCGCCAACTCCATATTATATTTCCCGGCCGCTGCCGAAAAACGAAAAAGTTCCATCCTTGCTGTTCTGCCATTATTGGTATTTGGCCTTAACAACGAGGAGGAAAGCTTGATTTTTTCTCCTGTCGATTTGTTGATGATTTCAGGCCTGAATTCATTGAGGGGAGCCTTTCTGAAAAATTGTCCCTTATGCCAGATCGAGTAATAGCCTGATTTAGAAATTATCAGCTCGGCTGATTTCTGAGAATAGGGTATTTCAAGAATAATATCTCCGCTAAAACATTTCTGTAATATTCTTATTGAGAAAATGAGGGTTAGAATCCCGAGCGGAATCATACAAAAGAATAAAACCTGCATTTTGTTTAGCTTATTCACTTGTTTTCAGTTCAAATAAAATTACTTATATTTTGTCAGAATACAGAAACCCAAATCAACAATTGAAAAATCAATGGCACTGACCTGAATTAATCAGATCAAACAGACAGTCGCCTGTAGAATTTACAAATAAGCCTCAGATAGTAGAAATATTAAATTTTATAAAATGAAAGTAATAGCAATAAACGGTAGTCCTGACAAAAAAGGAAACACTTTTCATGCATTGACAATGGTTGGCAATGAACTGGAAGCAGAAGGTATTGATTTTGAGATACTTCATATCGGCCATAAATTGATACACGGTTGCACTGCCTGTCGCAAATGTATTGCTAACAAAAATGAAAAGTGTGTCATTAAAACAGATGACCTGAACGAATGGATACAGAAAATAAAGAAGGCAGATGGTATTATCCTGGGTTCACCGGTCTATTATTCAGGCATAGCCGGTACGATGAAGAGTTTTCTTGACAGGTTGTTTTTTGTTTCCGGAGCAAACGGAAACCTGTTGCGTCATAAGGTTGCAGCTGCCGTCGTGGCGGTCAGAAGAACAGGAGGTTCGGCAACACTGGATAGCCTGAATCATTACCTCGCATATTCCGAAATGATTATTGCGACATCCAATTATTGGAATGTAATTCATGGCTCAGGTGCCGGAGAGGTTACCAAAGACGGTGAAGGGAAACAGATTATGCGGGTGTTAGGGAAGAATATGGCATGGTTGTTAAAAATGAAAAAAGCTACAGCGAGCAAGATTGATCCGCCAAAAAAAGAGAAGAAGGAATACACTAATTTTATCAGGAAAAATTGAGTGCCATGAAGAAAATAAATTACGCAAACGATGAGATTACGGTTGTATGGCAGCCTGAATTATGCCAGCATGCTACATTCTGTTACAGGCAGTTGCCTGAGGTGTTCAATCCTGCTGTCAGAAAGTGGATTAATCCAGGCGGAGCCTCTGCCGAAAGAGTTATTGAGCAGGTGAAAAAGTGTCCATCAGGCGCACTTTCATTCTTCTATAACGAAAAAGGGAAATAGCCTTCGTGTCTAAACTTGGTACCGCGGAAAAAAAAGTTTCAATGACTTTTTAATTAATCTGCGTTTACCTCTGTACTTTCTATATTTACACTTCAAATATTTTTACATCTATTACAGCTATGGGAAAAGAAGAGATCGGACTGATCCTCGAGGACCAGAAGAAGTTCTTTGCATCAGGCAAAACGCTCGATGTTAAATACAGACTTGAGAACCTTAAGAAACTCAGATCGCTGATCCTCAGCCATGAAGAGGAGCTCTGTGATGCTCTTCGCAAGGATTTCCATAAGCCTCATTTTGAGGTACTCGGAACAGAATCCAGGTTTGTTGTCGCTGAGCTTAACGAGACGATACGCAAGCTCAGAATGTGGTCGGGTAAACAAAGAGTAAAAACTTCACTTGTTAATTTCCTGGCCAGAAGCTATATTATGCCTCAGCCTTACGGACAGGTGCTGATTTTGTCTCCCTGGAATTACCCGTTCCAGCTTTCCATGGGGCCGGCTATAGGGGCACTTGCGGCCGGTAACTGTATAATATTGAAAGTCTCGCAGAAAGCTGAGAATACAGGGGAGGTGATATCAAAGATTCTCAGTCATTTCCCGAAAGAGCTTATTGCCATTATAAGAGGAGAACACTCCCTGAGCGATTACCTACTAAATTATAAGTTTGATTATATCTTCTTTACCGGAAGCCCGGCGGTTGGGAAAAAGGTGATGGCAAAAGCAGCTGAGAACCTCACACCTGTCACTCTCGAGCTGGGAGGCAAAAACCCCTGTGTTGTAGCTGCCGACGCAAGACTGGACTTTGCTGCAAAAAGAATAGCCTCCGGGAAATTCATAAATGCCGGACAAACATGCATAGCTCCAGACTATCTGCTTATCGACGCGAAGGTTAAGGACCGGTTCCTCGCGCTTCTTGTTGGTGAGCTGAAATCATTCTACGGTGATGATCCGGCTGGCAGTGAAGACTTTTGCCGGATAATCAATTCTGAAAAAGCCGCGAACATGGAATCATTAATGAAAAACGGGAAGATCATTACCGGCGGCAGCACAGATCCTGAGAAATGTTATGTGGCACCAACGATAATTACCGATGTCAAACCTGGTGACCCCGTGATGCAGGATGAGATATTCGGACCTATTCTGCCGGTGATTACATTTACCGATTTCAGCGAGGTTTATTCTGTAATCGACAGGCACCCTAAGTCCCTGGCTGCTTATATTTTCACAGGTAGCAAAAAGCTTGCAAATGAGTTCCTGTCAAGGACGCAAAGCGGTTCAGCAGCGGTTAACGATACAGTGATGCAGATTGCTTCCCCGCACATGCCATTCGGAGGAATCGGGCCCAGTGGAATAGGCAGGTATCACGGAAGGCAGTCTTTCGAGGAATTCTCCAACATGAGGACAGTTATGGAAAAATCGAATCTTATCGATATCCCTGTGCGTTATCCGCCATACACAAAATTTAAAGAGGGAATGCTTAAGCTCCTGATGCGATAGGATAGTCGGATAATAAGTGCCATTGAATACCTGGCCAGATATGCCTGCCGCCTAATACAGCTCGCTGACAACCCGCCGGTAAAAACCAAATCCTTGTCCCGCCAAACGGCCGAAAAAATACTACTTATTATTTCAATATGTCGAATAGAATCAACATTATTGTTATATATTTGTCGTATTGAATCGACATAAAGATGGAATACTTGTTAGAATTTCAGGAAACTTTACTTCGTCAGGTAAAGAATGATTTTAGAAGGTATCTGCAGGGCCAGATAAACTGGAAACATAGAATGATTGGGATTAAAGGGCCAAGAGGAGCAGGAAAAACCACATTGATGTTACAGCATTTAAAATTTGACCTTGGAATGCCACCTGAGGCGCTTTACGTCACCGCTGACCACAACTGGTTCTATAATCATACCTTATTTGATGTGGCAAATGACTGGTATAAGCAGGGAGGGAAAATACTGTTCATAGATGAAGTGCATAAATATCCTAAGTGGTCAGTTGAATTGAAAAACATTTATGATGGGTTACCACGGATGCAGGTCATTTTTTCAGCCTCATCCGCATTGGATATTTATCGTGGTGAAGGTGATTTAAGCAGGAGAGTCATGACATATTTGCTTGCAGGACTTTCTTTTCGTGAGTTTTTAATATTTACGAAAGGAATCAGTTTTGAGGCAATCAATATTAATGATATCATTAATAATCATCAGATTCTTAGCAGGATGATTACTGAAAATTTTCATCCGTTACCGGCATTCCGTAAATACTTGGAAGTCGGTTATTTACCAATTGTCATTGAAGGAGAAGATACCTATCTGATGAAATTGAAACAAGTAATAAATACAATTGTGGACATAGACCTTGGCTACATTGCTTCATACAATTCCGGAACTGCAATAAAGGTCAAGAAATTATTAGGTGTGATCGCTGAATCGGTGCCATTTAAACCAAATATTGCTTCACTGGCCAGGAAACTTGATTTGAGCAGAGACAGTGTCTATCAATATATTTATCAGTTAAAGGATGCAAGGTTGCTCAACACTATTAGTTCTGAAGGGAAAGGGGTATCGACTTTGCAAAAACCCGACAAAATATTTCTGGAAAATAGCAATCTGGCTTTTGCGCTGAAAGAGAAACCGGATATTGGCAATGTAAGGGAAACTTTTGTTCTGAATCAACTGCTTAATGCTGGCCTGAATGTCAATGCTCCGGTAGAAGGTGATTTCATTACTGACGGATTAACAATTGAGGTAGGGGGTAAGGGCAAAAACAGAAAACAGGTGAAGCATCTGGATAATTATATGATTGCCTCGGATGACCTTGAAACAGGATCGGGAAACAAGGCACCTGTCTGGTTATTTGGTTTTTTATATTGACTTCAATTTTCTGGGTAGGAAGATTACTCTCCCGCAATGCGGGATCGTGATCTTGACTTGGGTTTGACTGTAAATAAAAACCTGTCGCTCACTTCGTTCGCTTCAGGCTTTATTTTTTCTTCCGCTTTTGCCAGCAAGCTGTCAACGCGTCAGTAAAAAATAAAACCTGCCGCATTCTGCGGACAGGTTTTTATTTGTCGGGGTAGCAAGATTCGAACTTGCGACCCTCTGGTCCCAAACCAGATACGCTACCAACTGCGCTATACCCCGCTCTGAACGTCGCAGTACCGGCAAACCTGAACTACGGTAATCAAAGAATGTGCAAAAATAGAAAGATTTTCGTAATTTCACCCCTCGGATACTTTTTATTAATGCCGGAGAAACTCTTTGGCACCAGGTTTGTTATTAGGTTACTGATTAAAACATTTAAAATGAAAAAGAGAGTAATAACCTTTGCCGCAATCATGACACTCGTAATGGCTCCTGTGATGTCGCAGAAATCATTCTACGACTTTACCGTTGAGACCATCGACGGCCAGCAGTTCAGCTTTGCTGATCTGAAGGGCAAAAAGGTTATAATCGTCAACACCGCTTCAAAATGCGGCAATACCCCTCAGTACAAGGACCTCGAACTTCTCTATAAGGCTTATAAGCAGAAGGTGGTCATCATCGGATTCCCTGCCAATAACTTTATGAGTCAGGAACCGGGTACAAATGCTGAGATAATGGAATTCTGCGACAGCAAATACGGTGTTACCTTCCCGATGATGTCAAAGATATCAGTCAAGGGTAGCGACATGCATCCTCTCTATCAGTGGCTGACAAAAAAGTCGGAAAACGGCGTCCTTGATTCTGATGTAGCCTGGAACTTCCAGAAGTATCTCATCAATGAAAACGGTAAACTGGTCGGTTATCTTAAGCCGGCAGTGAAACCTCTGTCAGATGAGGTGGTGATGTGGGTGACGAAGGGACAGTTCACACAGGCGAAATAATTATATAATTCCCCAGGGGAGAGCGGCCGGGTAAACTGACCGCTCTCTTTTTTTACACTTTCCCGGATCCGTAACCCAGTCCTTTCATGAAGAGTTCAGTACCGGCAAACGACAGCTTTTCATTTTTTCCTTGGCCGTTTTCCCGGGCCATGAGCCTGTCGGTACCCTTTAGTATATTAATAAATATCGTGGCACAGTCCTCAAGGGTGGCACCTGCAGGCAGATTAAGCTCATTCCTGTGCCTGTAAAAAAACGGCGTGATGATCTTCTCCTCTTCCCTTGCAAGCCTCTCTTTCAGTTTCTCCACCTTGCTGCTCCCCTGCGAAAAATCTTTCATTAACAGTGGATTGCGATTGCCAAGGTCCATGAGAAGCCTTATCCTTTCAGCCGCGTAATTTTGCAGCACCTGCCCGAATGGCCCCTCAGAAGCAGCCAACTCCCGAAGCGGGTTGATGATCCGGTTCAACTCACCTTCGACGACAGCTTCATAAATCTCAGCTTTATTGCTGAAATACATGTAAACAGTACGCCTGCCGCGACCTGCGGCAGCCGCAATTGTCTCCATGGTGGTTCTGCGTAACCCGACTGTTCCAAACAGTCCTGAGGCTACACCGATAATCATTTCACGGGTGCTTTTTCTTGCCATTGCACAAATCGGGAATTATGTGCAAAGTTACTAATCGGAGAGAATTTTTGCATTACATTTATCTCTTTATTCTTCATCGGGAACTATATGAGAAAATATTTCATTCTTTTTCTGCTTTGCCTGCCTCCGGCATTGCAAGGACAGATAATTTTTGATAAACCTATGAGCGACAGGGTTACAGGTTATGATATCAAGGCTGTTCTTGACCCGGAAACGCACATTGTCAGCGGAGAGATGACTGCATGGTGGGTGAACAAATCCTCCAGGCCTGTCGGTGATGCAATGCTTCACATGTACCTGAACGCATTCAGCAGCAACAAAAGCTCATTTGCATCGGACAGGGGATGGTCACCTGCCGGGGACGACGGATGGGGGTATGTGAAGATGAATTCCATTGAAGATGATTCGGCAAATGATCTGTCCGGCGCCATGCGATTTATCTCGCCTGACGACGGAAACATTTATGACCGGACTGTCCTGCAGATTACCCTGCCCGAACCCGTACTTCCGGGAGACACGCTACGGTTACATATGAAGTTCGATTCAAAGTTACCTTCCCCCATAGTCAGAACAGGCTACAGTGATGACTTTTATTTTGCCGGTCAGTGGTTCCCGAAGTTTGGCGTCTATGAAACTGCCGGCACAAGACAACGTGAGACTGACGGATGGAACTGCCACCAGTTTCATCCTAATTCGGAGTTCTATGCCAACCACTCTGTCTACAATGTTACTTTGACGATACCTTCTGACTATGTCGCCGGATCAGGAGGGATGCTTATTGAGGAGACCGACAACGGTGACAGTACAAAAACAGTAAAATGGAGGGCGGAAGATATTGTTGACTTCGCATGGACAGCCTGGCCCGGTTACAAAGTTGTAAAAAAGAAATGGAGAGGAGTTGATATAACTCTCATGACCACTGAGAAGGGATTGAAAATTGCTGATAACCAGTTTGATGCTTTAATCGACGCACTTGAGTATCTCGATGCGCGGGTGGGGCCTTACCCATGGCCTCACCTGACTTTCGTTGATCCGCCTGTCTCAGGCTCCGGCGCCGGAGGCATGGAATATACAACCTTATTCACCTCGTCCGGCGGAGGAATGGTTCCTTCGTTCCTTAAAATGGCGGAGATGGTAACCATCCATGAGTTCGGCCATGCTTACTTCATGGGAATTCTTGCGAGCAATGAGTTTGAGGAGCCATGGCTCGATGAAGGTGTCAACTCATACTGGGAACAACGCATTGTTGATGCTTCCTACGGCGATGGATATGGGTTGATAAGACTGCCGTTCGTGAAGATGTCAGATACTGACCAGGGAAGGATCAGTTATATAACGAGCCCATCCAGGCAGGCAGCAACGAACGACCTGCCGTCATGGATGTATCCTCACGGGACCTATGGCATGATGTCATACAATAAGACTGCAGTATGGCTGCATACGCTTGAGGGACTGATTGGCACAGAAACCATGGACAATGTCTTCCGTGAATATTACAGGAGATGGGCTTTCCGTCATCCTTCCGGCCGCGACTTCATTGCTGTCGTTAATGACGTTGTCAAACAGGAGCACGGGGATAAGTTCGGGGATAATATGAACTGGTACTTTGACCAGGTGCTGTACGGAAATGAAATATGCGATTACAGGGTATCCGGGATTCGGAATAATAAAATCAGAAACTATTCGGGAATTGTCGAAGGTGACACAACGACATTTAAAAGCAGCGACCGCGAGGGTGATACAACGAAATTTAAAAGCAGTGACCGCGAGGGTGACACAACGAAATTTAAACGCAGCGACCGCGAGGGTGACACAATCTATCTTTCAAGAGTCAGCATAGAAAGGCTTGGGGGAGTAACACTGCCTGTCAAGGTGCTTATTCATTTTGATAACGGCGATGAGGAGATGACCGAGTGGGACGGCAAAGCCAGGTACATGGATTTTAAATACACCGGTACAAGGCAGGTCACCTGGGCGAAAATTGATCCTTATGATGAGATTGACCTGGATGTAAACAGGATCAATAACTCATTTGCCGACAATCCTGAGTTCACGGCATCACGCCGGATGACGAACAAATTTATCTTTCTCATGCAGATGATGATCTCACTTTTTACAATTTAATTTCCCGGAAATGGATGTTTTCAGAATACTAAAAAAGGGAGCCGTTGCGACGGCATCATCATATAAGATTTTACTCACTGTGTGGATCATTACCCTGGTGATGATCATGTTTGTGGCTCTTCCCCTGAAGAGCTCTTTCAAATCTGTCTTCGGGAACAGTATGATCACAGAAAAGCTCTCAGACGGATTTGACATGGGTCTGGCGGGAGATATGGGAAAGGCGTTCGGGCAGCTGATGGCTTCAGCCACAACAGGCGGACTCTTGCTGTTGCTGGCAGGATTTCTCCTGTACACTTTTTTTGCAGGAGGCCTCTTCACCAGGTTCACAACGGCCTGGGGCGGATTAAAAGTTTCTGCTTTCATGAAGGCTTCAGCACATAACTTTTTGCCTTTCCTGCTGATAGCACTGATGATGTGCCTGATCATTGGAGTTTACACGGCTTTGGTCATTGGTATTCCGATAGGGGTGATGATGGCAGTCTCAGGAGGTTCATTACCTCTGTCAGGTCTGATGAAAATATTTTATGTTATCTGGGTATTGGGCCTGCCGGTCTGGCTGTTCGTTGCTGATTACTCACGCAGGTGGATAGCGGCCACCGGGTCACATAGGGTTTTCAGAGCCATCGGGCAGGGGTTCACGGCTCTTAAAAAAAGATTCTGGTTATCCTACATCACAGTGTTTGTGATACTAATATTGAATGTTGTATTCGCTTCCGGCTCCCTGTGGTTCACAGCATGCGCAATGCCGGATAAGGGGATAATGATATTCGTGTTCTTTATGGCCACTCAACTCCTGTTCCTTTCCAGGCTGTTCATGAAGGCGTGGCGATATGCATCAGTATGCCAACTGGCGGTGGAGCAGAATGGATAGGTTGAAAGGTTAAAATTCTGATTTGAAATAGCCCATTATTCTATTATTCAATTAGTTAACTCCGGAAGTCTGTAATAATACGAGACCAGGCTGTAATCAATTGTTGTCTTTACCCAGTGCCAGAGTTCAATATTAGATTTAAGTGATTTATTGAAGGGGATGGCATCAAGGTTACGGTACCGCATATTGACGCTCATTCCGGGATGGAAATTACCCGCACCCAGGGGCTGTGAGATAAAGGGATGCGAAAATGGTTCTGGCCTGCACCATGCATAACCATAGTAATCTTCAGTGCCCGTTCCGATAGAAGAAGGAAAGACCTCCCCGTCGACATAAATTTTCTCATCACCTTCGCCCCACCAGGCATCGACATTATTGATTACGATAACGCCGTCGCCTGCGTAAACACCCTTACCCTCCAGGCTGACAAAGGAGATGTCGAAATGATTTCCAGTGCCTCCGGTACCGGTGGCCCCTGCAGTCTCAATATCCCTGTATTCATTCCATGAGGCTCCGAAATGCATTGATGATTGATCCCATTCATACGGGAGTGTCCTGACTTCTGCAAAGATTGCAATGGAATCATCGGTCCCGTTATGAATATCTATTATACAGATGTCCCTGAACGGCATCAGCCTCGATACAGTCATCAGTCCTGTTGAGTCGACATTGCTGTAATATGTTGTGTAAGGATTAATTGAATAACCTGTTCCGAAAAAGTTCCCGGCAGGTACGCTGACTGTCTGTTTTCCGTCAAACGATATACGTATTATAGTATTCCGGAGTGCTGCGGCAGTATCACCGGCTTCAAGCCGGAGAGAGAATCCACTGACAGCTTTGCCACTCTCGTTTAAACGGAATGAAGCAGAAGTCCCCGGAGCATATTTCCCGGATGAGAATTTTATCATTTCATTTTCCTTTTCATCTGTTTTTTCCGGGAGAAGCACTGATGCGCATTCGGCGATGGCAAGAGTGTCAGATAAAAGCATCTCCTTTTTCAGGGAGACAACTCTTGTGTCCTTTTCATACAGCCTGGCACCGATATTATAATATATCGACGGAGTGTGCCTATCAGGTGTGATTATCACCGCTGCATTTTCGAGGGTGATCTTGCAGCTTTTGGCGAACGGCAGCGGGAGGTACAGATTGTATCCCCTGGCTTGCAGTTCTGTTGTGGGAGAGACCGAGACGCTCAGAGGTTCAGGAGCCAGAATTCCGCCGCCGACCAGATCGGGCGCCCTGCCTTCCAGCACCGGAGCCGGGTCACTGTCAATATAAACCCTGATATATGATTCGAGGGCATCAGCATTTCCGAATGTCATCCACCATCTGACAACGGCGCCTGGACCTTCGGCCTCAAACATCACAAATTCACGTCTGCCGTTATTTTCTTCTTCCCTGATGAACTGGGTGTAGTCGTCATTGGCGAACCACCCAGCACTGTCGGGATTAACACTCTTTCTGTCATATGAGCTCTGTTGTACAAGCTTATAGGAGGGGTCCGGGAATCGTGTTATTGCCTCCGGGCTCGCCATCTCCTTCAGCAGCGACCGGAGGGTGATGATCTTTTCATTCCTGCATGAGTCAAGGGTCAGTAACAGGGCACAAGTCATTATTAAGGCGGGAGGGGTTGGTCGGAGTTTCATAGTTCAAGGTTAAAGGATAAAGGTTAAAGTTACTATAGATCAGGCATTGGGCAATAGAGGTCCGAGCGTTTGAAAATTACCCGGTGGGTAATTTTAGCGAAGGAGCCAGGTTGTAGGGTAGGAAAGAGGAGTTAAGAATTAAGAGTTTTGATTTTGGCTGATAATTCATAAATTCACCAATGGACAAATACACGATAACCATTAATTCAAAATGAAACGGATTGCGATACTCTTAATGGCAGCTGCAATGCTTGTGTCATGCGGCAAAAAGGACAAGGACTTCTTACGTACCGATGGCACGAAGATAGTGAACAGCAAAGGCGAAAATGTCCTGCTCAGGGGTTACGGCCTCGGCGGGTGGATGCTGCAGGAGCCGTATATGCTTAAACTGTCCGACGTGGCAGTGGCCCAGTATGAAATCAAAAACCGAATCATTGAATTAGTCGGAGAAGAGAGGATGAATGAGTTTTACGATGCCTGGCTCGCCAACATGGTCACAAAAAGAGATATTGATTCACTTAAGGTATGGGGGTTTAATTCGGTCAGGCTGCCGATGCACTATAACCTTTTTACCCTTCCCGTGGAGCAAGAACCTGTTGAGGGAGAGAACACATGGCTTGCAAAAGGATTTGAAATGACTGATACCCTGCTTGCCTGGTGCCGGGGAAATGAGATTTATGTTATCCTGGATCTTCACGCTGCCCCGGGCGGCCAGGGCAACGACAAACCCATTGCAGATATAGATACAACAAAACCAAGGCTCTGGGAGAGTGAACTGAACAGGCAGAAAACAGTTGCATTATGGGGCAAACTTGCCGAAAGGTACAAGGATGAGGAATGGATCGGCGGTTATGACCTCATCAATGAGACCAACTATCCGCTGGAAGGCAACACAGCGCTGAAAGAGCTGTTCCTTGATATCACTGCAGCCATACGCGAGGTTGACACAAATCATATTATCTTCATCGAGGGCAACCAGTTTGCCAATGATTATACAGGCCTGACCCCGCCGTGGGATGACAATATGGCTTACAGTTTTCATAAGTACTGGAACCCGACCACGGTAGAGACAATTCAGAAATATCTTGATATCAGGACTGAATTCAACGTCCCGTTCTGGATGGGAGAGTCTGGTGAGAACAACAACGACTGGTACAGATCAGCGGTGCAGCTCTTGGAAGCCAACAATTTAGGCTGGGCATGGTGGACGATAAAAAAGGTCGACTCCGAAAGCGGGTTAATGAATATTAAGATGCCTGAAGGTTACCAGCAGATCATCGATTACTGGAAAGGGGAGGGGCCTAAGCCTGACGCGGATTTAGCCTTCAAAACCCTGATACAGCTTGCAGAGAACACTAAGATTGAAAACTGCACGGTGAACTATGATGTCCTGAATGCCCTGTTCAAGTAGGGAATTAGGGATTTATTTCGAGTTCAATTAATCTGAGAGAATCATTGTTGATTGCGAACAGAAATCCATCTTTTCCTGAAGCCAGTTTTATCTTCCCGATTGCCTTTACCTCTCCTTTAACAGCAAGACCGCTTTCTGCCGGCGGAATAACCCGTATTTCACCTTCGGCATCTGACTTCATTACCAGCCCGATGCTTGCATCATTTCTCGGAGTCTCCACTTCCGAACCGTATAAATTGCCGGCAACTATAAAAGCAGTACTGTTCTTATCCTTTATTTCAGCAATAGCATTAATTGAAGATAATTGCGCCCAGTTTGGGAGCGTATGCATTTTGAATTCTCCGTTCCCTTTATTTTCAATCCAATGATGTGCAAAAGTATTTACCGTGTAATGTAACGAAGCTTTCAGCATTTGTTCTCCATATATATCCTGAAGTGTTGCCTTTGCAAATTCTTCGTAATCCTTGTATCTGAGTCCGATAAACGGAATCTGTCTGGACGAGGCATTCAAACCGGCAACCGGATAATTAACTCCATTTTCACTGTAGCCCAGGACGATATCTTTTTGGCCGTCTACATCAAAATCATTGGCATATATTTCGAACGGTTCTGTTTCGCTGGTTTTATATTTGTAATTCAGCCCGAGGTTGCCTGCTACGTAATCGCTATCACCATCATTATCTATATCCAAACTGGCGATGCTATACCACCAACCGACAGTTTCACCAAATCCTTTTGCATCAGAAACATCAATAAATCCATTTGGAGTATTCTCAAAAAAGTGAATCTTCATCCACTCACCAACAATGATCAGGTCAGCATCCCCGTCGCTGTCAAAGTCGTCCCAGATTGCATCCGTAACCAGGCCTGAATTTAAGAGCGCCGGGGCAATTTCCGGAGTAATATTTTCAAATTTCAGGTCAGCACCTTTTTTACCATTATTTTTCAGGATATAACTGTTTGCAGGGATGGGATAATTTCCGGGAACAAGCCGTCCTCCCAAAAATAAATCAAGATCTCCATCTTTATCATAATCTGCAGCTTTTACACATTTTCCACTTTGTTTCAGGCCGGAAGGAAGACAATTCTTACTTTTGATGAAGCCGTATTCAGTGTTTATATATAACCTGTCCTGGTAAAAGTCATCTTCTTTGTTCTTACTGTTACCTCCGCTCACAACATATAAGTCCATTCTTCCATCACCGTCGGCATCAAACAGAAGGGCACCTGTATCTTCATAAATTGAATCAGCTATCCATGGTCCGGGAATTTCCTTGAATGTACTCTTATCCGTTTGCAAATACATTGCACCGGGGAAGCCCTTTCCATTGCCGATAAAAAAATCTTCAAGCCCATCCATGTTAACATCGCCTACAGCCAAGCCAGGGCCCATCCGGGAATTTTTATAGGGAAGCAGCGGTTCAATTCCAAAATCGTTGTAATTATCCTCCCGGTGAATAAAGGTTATTCCGGACTTCTGTGTGATATCAGTAAACGCGGATACTTTTTTTGTCTCTTCTTTTTTTGTAAAAACCGCATCCTCATATTTTAATTTTAATGTTTGATCTGCACTTACCTCTTTCATTACCTGTTGCTTCCCATCCGGCCAGTTAACTGTTAATTCATCTATGATTGCTGTACTATCCAGTCCGAAATGTATAACCGGAGGTACGCTTGACTGGTAGCCTCTTGTAAGTGTCAGTTCCTGATATTGGGTAATATCGCCGGTTTTGACCTGAACCGTGCTTCCCAGGCCGAAAAGATTATTTTTCGGACCGGCCAGTTTGATTTTTAAATAGTGACGATCTTTACTGACTGCTTTGTTTTCATAAACAGATGATACTTGATTTACCGTACTGATCACAATGTCAAGATCACCATCGTTATCAAAATCTCCGTATGACATTCCGTTTGTCAGGTTAGGCTCATCGAATCCCCATGTGTCTGATTTATCAGTGAAAGTTAAATCTCCATTATTTTCATAGATATAATTTCTTACCGGCGTGCTGGGGAATAGTTCCGGGCGGTATTCCTTCATCTGTCTGAAATACACATTGCCGTTAGGGTCATCCAGGATATCGCGGTTATTAATGTCCTTCAGAACACCGTTGGCAACAAACAGGTCTTTGTTTCCGTCATTATTCACATCAAGAAAAACACCGCCCCAGCTCCAGTCTGTATAGGCAACGCCTGAAAACAACGAAATACTGCTAAAAAGAGGGATGCTGTCAAAGATCCCATTGTTAAGTTGCAAAGAATTCTGCATGTACTGATAATGCATGCCAAAACCAACACTCGTATCAAACGTTTCCTGGCTCATGGGTATCACATTCACCATTCTGCGAAAATGACCTTCAGGGGTCATATCAATCTGGAACATATCAACCAGTCTGTCGTTATTGAAATCTGCGGCATCAAAGCCCATTCCAAAAATGGAAGTCTGAGAGGTGGACTCTTTAAGAACATCTCTAAAAGTGCCATCGCCATTATTCATGTAGAACCGATCAGGTGGATTAAAATCATTGGATATGTATAAATCTTTCCATCCGTCATTATTAAAATCCATGGCAACTACTCCTATTGACATACCGAAATTTCTTACACCGGCTTCATCAGTCACATCCTTAAATGTGCCATCCCCGTTATTTTTATACAAGTGCCCCGACTCTTCGAATTTATTCTCAATCATTTTGTTATGATAAAATTCGGCACCCATGCTAACCAGTATTATCGGGTAATTGGCAACATATAAATCCAGAAAGCTGTCATTGTTGTAATCAAAAAAGGTAGCCTGAACAGAAGAGCTTTTGTCATTTATACCATAAGTTTCTGCACATTCCGTAAACGTATTGTCTTTGTTATTGATAAACAGCAAATTATCCGATGGCGGATATTTTCCTGAAACGCAAGCATAAATATCAAGCCAGCCATCACTGTTCACATCTGCCATTGTTGAACCTGTGAACCATTGATGATTACCCGATATACCTGCTTTCGTGGATATATCTTCAAACTTCATGTTTCCCTTGTTAAGGTAGAGCTTATTTGGGACCAGGTTTCCCGTGAAAAAAATATCATCCAGTCCGTCATTATTGATGTCGCCCACCGAAACTCCTCCGCCCATATACATATATGGAAAAACCATGTAGTTCAATGTGTCATTTTCTACCAATTCATTAAAAAAATCAATACCAGACCTGGAAGGGGATATTTTTACAAAGGTTTCTTTAGAAAGCTTGCTGCATGAAGACAGTGAAAGACTTATCAGTACTAACCAGAAAGGGAATTTCATAATCTGAATCTAATGATCTATGGGCCTAAGATATTATAATCACATGTAATTAAACAGGAAGCTTTTATAATTCTTATTTCATACTGAATATCTGAAGTCTGTCATTATTGTTCCCAACAAGAATTTCCTTCTCTTTATTATTGATGTGAATTAACGCCAGGCTTTTTACGTCACCCGGAGCAAAGAATCCCGATGATTCGTAAGGTAAAGCTATGAAATGGCCTTCCCCGTCTCCTTTCAGCAAGACTCCAATTCCTCCGTCGTTTCTTGGGGTTACTACCTCTACATTATACAGATTGCCTGCCGCCAGAATATCCTGATGCCCATCGCTGTCAAAATCATCGATGATCATGTCATTTACAGATGATAATTGGGCCTCGTTGGGCAATTTATGCATGACAAACACACCATTTCCCGTGTTTTCAAAATAGCAGCTGGCAAAGGTCTCTGCTTGCAGGTGAAGGGATTCTTTCAGCACTTTCCTGGTATAGACATCCGAAATCGTTGCTTCGGCAAAGCTTTTAACTGTAGGGAATTTAAGCGCGAGACCCGGATTCTGGGTCACAAAACACGATCTGCTTCTCACCGGATATTGTTTGTTCCCCTGGTAATAGCTAAGTGCAATGTCTGATTTCCCATCACGGTCAAAGTCTGCAGCATAAACATCAAAAGTTTTGTCGGCACTTGCTTTATATCTGAAGTTTAAGCCAAGGTTACCTGCAACCAGGTCAATGTCGCCGTCTTTATCGAAATCGGCACCTTCAACGCTAAACCACCAACCCCTGGTCCCGGCTATTTCAGTTTTGCTGAATTTCCCCTGGATGTTTCTATAACAGCAAACAGGCATCCATTCTCCGGCTACGATAAGGTCGGGCCATGAATCATTGTCAATATCAGCGCAGAAGGCATCCGTAATCATTCCTGCTTTGCCAAGTTCAGGCGCAACTTTATCAGTAACATCCACAAATTTCACAATCCCTTTTTCCGACTTGTTTTCGAGTATGTAGCTTTGAGCCGGGAAGGGATATTGATGTGGCACCTGTCTTCCACCCACGAACAAATCCAGGTCACCGTCTTTGTCAAAATCAAATGCTTTAACGCATGACCCGCTTGAAGTGGTTACGGGTAATGCCTTTTCATCTGTCATGTAGTTACCCTTGCCATCATTGAGGTAAAAGTGGTCCTGGTATTCTTCTGAATTTTCCGGAAATTCATAGCCGCCGCTTACAACGTATAAATCGAGATCCCCATCGTTGTCGGCATCAAAAAGCAGTGAGCCTGTTTCCTCAAACCGGTTATCTGTTTCCCAGGGACCCTGTTGAACGCCGAAAATTCCATCATTGCCCTGAATGAACAATTGACCTGAGCTGTTGGATGCGTTTCCGGCAAAGAAATCTTCGAGCATATCGTTGTTGACATCTCCCACTGTAATACCCGGACCGGTCATTGATAATTTGTAAGGGAGAAGGGGCTGGTAATCGAAGTCGTTAAAGTTGTTTTCCTTATGTATGAAGCCAGGCTGGAACTGGTCAGTAATTTCACGGAACAGTTTTTCTCTGACAGCGGGAACTGAAACGGTCAGCTTTGCATCAGGGTAACGCAACGTCAGCTTTTGATTGGTACTTACCTGCGTAAGGTATTGAACCTTTCCGTCGGGCCATTTTACACATATGGAATCGATTTTCTCATGACTGGCAAGACCAAAGTAGAGTATTGGTTCCATGGAAGACTGATATCCCCTTGACAAGGTAAGCTCTGCCATTTGCATTTTTCCATCATTCCACAGGGTAACTCTTGAGCCTATTCCCATCCTGTTTTTTGGAGTTCCTTCAAAATCAATTTTCAGGTAATTGCCCAATTGTTTTTCACGGACAACATTTCTGTATACCAGAGCTTCCCCGTCAACATTATTAACGATAAGATCGAGGTCACCATCATTATCCAGATCGGCACAGGCAGCGCTGTTTGAATAGCTTTCTTCCTTTATTCCCCATTCTCTGCCCTGGTTCGAGAAAGTGAGATCACCGTTGTTTTTATACAGATAATTTACAAGTGGTTTATAGGGCATATCCTGCACCCATTTTAATAACTCGCTATTGTTTACTTCCTTTTCAAAATAGCTTGATTCATTCATTTTGCTGAAGTAATCAATGTTATTGATATCCCTTCGGATGCCGTTTGTAATATAGAGGTCTTTCCATCCGTCAAGGTCAAAATCGGCAAATAGTGAAGCCCAGCTCCAGTCTGTTGATGTTACACCTGCAATCCATGCAGTATTGCTGAAGAATGGCAGGCCATTATCCCTGATTCCCCTGTTCAGTTGCAGGGTACTGTACCGGTATTGATGGTGAAGTCCTTCCTTTATCATTTCCTCAAAATCCTCCCGGTTCATGCTGGTCATATTTTCTTTCGCTCTTTGATTATCTTCAGGAGCCATGTCAATTTGCATAACATCAGGCAGACCGTCATTATTATAGTCTGCAATATCATTCCCCATGCCGTAAAACGAGGTTTGGCCAACTACTTCTTGTGTCCTGTCGGTAAATGTTCCATCGCCGTTATTGAAGAAATAGAAGTCCGGGCTTGTAAAATCATTTGAAATATAAAGGTCTTGATAACCATCCTGGTTCAGGTCGCTAACTGTAGCGCTTAACGACAAACCAAAAGTCAACAGGCCTGCTTCAATTGTGACATTTGCAAACGTGCCATCTCCGTTATTTCTGTATAAGTGTCCCGATTCATCTATTTTTGCATTGTTCATCATTTGCCGGTAGAAATAGGGAGGTGCCTTGAACTGGGTGATGGGGTAATTGGCAACGTACAGATCGAGATCACCGTCATTGTCATAGTCGAAGAATGTTGTCTGTGAGCTTTTACCGTTGTCATCAATGCCATATTTAGCAGCATCTTCCTTGAATACGGGTATCCCCTCAGGATTGTTTCCCAGGTTTACAAACAGCAGGTTTCTGCAATTGTCGTTTAATCCGGAAACACTTACGTAAATGTCGGTCAGTCCATCCTCATTTATATCACATATGGTTGAACCCAGCATCCAGCGATTGTCGCCGCCTGTGCCGGAAATTTCGGTAACGTCTTTAAATTTCAGGTTTCCCATATTGAGATACAACCGGTTGCTGACCATGTTACCTGTAAAATAGATATCCGTCAGGCTGTCGTTATTGAAGTCTCCGACGGATACTCCGCCACCCATATACATGTAGGGGTAAAGAAAATAGTTAAAAGTATCAGTTTCTGTCAGCGAATTGCTGAAAGTAATATTTGTTTCCCCGGCGGATAATTTAGTGAAGACAGGATCTTCCCCGGTTTTTTCAGGCTTGCATGAGAAACAGTTGCCAAGAACAGCAATCAAAGCAATTATAGGATAAACCCTTTTACCGTACTCAAGTACTAAAAGCTTATTCATAAGGTTGAAATTGTAAGCAAGAAAGGCCGAAAGTACATAATTTAACCCAAAAAAATGGTCCTGTTTTGCAGGACCATTTCTTTGAATCGGAACATATTATCTTTTACCAACCCGGATTCTGATCTGTCTGTTCAATGTTAGGGTTAACATCAATTTCCTTCTGAGGAATAGGCCAGAGATAATGTCTGGCTGGATTGAATACCAAAGCAGCCTGGTCGGCCTTGGGACAACTGGGTTTAACTTCGGTCATAAAGTCAGCAAGTCTGCCCCATCTTACAAGATCGCCATAGCGAACCTGTTCGCCGCATAATTCAACCTTACGTTCATGTTCCAAAGCCTTCATAAACTGAGCCAGATTGGAAACAGGATATGCAGTATTCATTCCGGCTGTGCCATATAACGGCAGAGTAACATCTGCTCTTGCCCTTACCTCGTTCATGTAACCAATAGCGGTAGTCAGGTTTCCTCCTGACTTGTTTGCTTCTGCTTCGGCCTTCATCAGCAATACATCGGCCCACCTGATCACCTTCATGTTGATACCTGACTGGTTTCCGGCAACAGCTCCTTCAGTAGAAGCCTTATAGTAGTTCTGGTATTTTCTCCAGCCTCTTCTTTCATAAAAATCTGTCTGAACCCCGTTTTTATCATATACAGTCACGGGATCAATTGTAATGGTCATGGTGTTGTTGTTATACAAATCGCCAGTCTGGTAAGCGCAGTAACCGCGTCTTGGATCGATTTTTGCCCCATTGTCGGCGGCAGTTTCAAATTCGTTCCACAGATCTTCTGAAACGAATACGTTGAACCAGTTTAAGCAACCATATTCCTGTCCCCTGAAAGTAGATTCGTTTTTACCTTCGTCTGTTCTGTCCGAATTCCATTGCTGGGAATAACCGGCTTCGATGTTAAACTGGACTTCGAAAAGCGATTCCCGGCCATTCTCGGTTTCTTCCTTGAAATTATCGAAATAGGCAGGTTCGAGTGAATAACCGGTAATCTGATTAAAGGCATCCAGGGCTCCCTGGTAGTTTTTCTGATACAAACGTGCTTTGCCCAGCAATGCCCATGCAGCTCCGGAAGTAGCCCTTCCGGCTTGTTCAGAAGCTTTGGGAAGACATTTGGCTGCAGCGTCTACACAGTCGGCTTCTATTTGAGCCCAGACATCTTCTTTAGGAGATTTGGCGAGACCATCTTTCTCTGCAGGATCAATTCCGAGATAGAGGGGAATATCACCATACCTGGTAACCAGGTTGAAATAATACAGGGCCCTCAGGAATTTTGCCTCACCAATATACTTATTTCTTGTGGCCTCAGACATTATACTGGTAGGGATATTATCGGTCATTGCCTGCTCATTGTTGATCACAAAATTGGCTTTGTTAATGCCCCTGTAGTTTGAACTCCAGTAAGCTTCCATCAAACCATGATTTGGACCGAATGAGAAATTCAGCCACTCACGTTTATCGGCCTCCTGCTGCGAGTTACATGTATTTTCATGAGCCATATTTTCACTGCTGTACCACATGCCGCGGTTGTACATACCGGTTGTTTGCAAACTTCCGTAAACAGCATTTACAGCCGACTGCACCTGAGACGGATTTGTAAAATAAGTTTCAGGTGAAAGTTGGTTAGGATTCTTAAGTTCCAGCTTATCCGCATCACAGGAGTTCAGCAGAACCAATGCACTGAAGATCAGTGCAGGAGTAAAATATGTTATAAGTCTTTTCATAATAATTCTGTTTTATCGGTTAGAAGGTAATTTGAAAACCGCCAATAACTGATTTTGGTATAGGATAATTTCCTACATCAATTCCATTGGCATAGTTATTAGTCGATGTTTGAGGAGTACCAATTTGTCCTAATGCAGTTCCACTGGCGGTATATCTGCCAACCTCAGGATCCAAGCCGGAGTAGTTTGTAATGCAAATCATGTTTTGTGCACTTACATAAACCCTGAACTTAGTCAGTTTGTTCTTCGTAACATTTCCGGGTATGTTATAACCAAGTGTTATGTTTTTCAATTTGGTATAGGAACCATCCTCGACAAAACGGTCTGATGCCTTGGCATTGACAGAAACTTCACCGGCCCTGGGAATGGTGTTTGAAGGATTATCTGTTGTCCATCGGTCAAGAACCTCAACACCGGCATTAAATAACCTTGGCATAGCCTGCAAGTCATAGATGTTGGTGTTATAAAGCTTGTTCCCATAAACACCGCTGATAAAGATGTTCAGATCAAAGCCCATATAGGAAGCATTGAAGTCCAAACCAAGTGTCGCCTTGGGGAATGGGTTTCCGATATTTGTTCTGTCTTCTACAGTGATTGCGCCATCACCATTGGTGTCTGTAATACGGAAATCACCTGCTGTAGAAGAATAAAGAGCTTTTTGAGTACCGCCCATATAAGCATTAGCTTCTTCAACTGTCTGGAAGATACCGTCGAAATCCCATCCGTAGAAGAAGAAAGCCTGTTCTCCAACCTGGCATCTGTTCAGGTCTTCACCTTCAAAAGCAAATCCGGAAATATAGGTGGCGCCACCAAGTGATTTAACTTCATTCTGGAAAGTACCCAGAACTAAACTCGTTGACCATTGGAATTCACCTTCAAAATCGTTGTATCCCAGCTGCAATTCAAACCCTTTTGTATCCATAGAGCCTGCATTCTTACTGATCGTGCCCCTGAAATCACCGGTAGACAGGGTCAAGGGTACCTGCATCAGAAGGTCCTCGCTCGAGTTCATATAATATTCAGCCGACACGGTAAACTGGTCATTAAATAAACCAAGATCAATTCCAATATTGGTCATGGTTGTTTCCTCCCATTTTAAATCGGCATTTGCGGCACCACCCGGGGTTGTTCCAACAACAGGCATATTATCTATTACATAATACATATTTGAGGTCAGAGATGAAGAATAGGCATAATCGGGGATCTTGTCATTACCTGCCATACCCCAGCTAGCTCTGAGTTTTAAGTTGCTGATAGCAGAAACATCGCTCAGGAAAGCTTCTTTGGCAATATTCCAGCCCAACGATACTGAAGGGAAGGTACCCCATCTGTTGTTGGCGCCAAACCTTGAAGAAGCATCAGTTCTTATTGAAGCCGAAAATAAGTACTTTCCGTCATAGTTATAGTTTAATCTGCCCAGGTAACTAATTCTGTAATAATCAATTGATGATGAGCTCAATGCAGCATCGGTGCTGCTCAGTTCCTGGATCTCGTTGGTAATACCATTGTGTGAATTGGCATTCAGAACCTCTGAGTGAACATCGCTGTATTCAGTCAGTGCCAATACCTCAAAATTATGTTTACCAGCAAGTGTAAGGCCATAATTTAAACTGTTGGTAAATATCAGTGCAGTATAGTTAGCCTGGTTTTTAAATATGTTGGCAAAAGTTGCCTGGTGAGTATTGCCACCCAGGTCATCATCATTGAATGTGGGGTAGAATTGTTCGTCGCGTACGCTCTGATTCTGGAGACCAATATTGGTTCTGAATTTCAGGCCTTTAATAATATCCAGTTCACCGTAGATATTACCAAGGAGCTCCATCGTGTTCCGCTGGCGGCTGTTCAGTTCCATGATTCTGACGGGGTTTTCAGCATCCTGTCCGTCGATGGAGGTCCTGGGACCCTGATATCCGCCAAGATTGTCTTTATTGTATACCGGCAGATAAGGGGCCATCTTAATGGCATGTTCCAGCAGGGAACGTCCGCCGTTATCAGCAAAAGGATCCTGTGAGGAATATGACAGGCTGACGTTCTCACCGATTTTCAGAATGCCCTTTGTAAAATCACTGTTGGCCCTGAAGTTGAATCTTTCAAGACCAGTTTCTATAACAATACCTCGTTGATTCAAATAACCGGTTGACAATCTGAAAGTGCTGTTCTCATTACCACCGGAGAGAGAAAGGTCATAATTTTGCATAGGACCTGTCTGGTATATCTCCTCCTGCCAATCGGTTTCTCCACCCTCGGGCTGGCTTGGATTTATTCCGGCCAAACGATCTGCATATGCAGGATTTGTATAGACCGGAGGTGTGGTAAATGCTCCACCTGTGGCATATTCCCGATATTGCTCAGCATCCATCAAATCATATCTTTTATCTGAATACTGAACTCCGTAATAGCCTTCGAAATCAACTACAACCTTACCGGCTCTACCTTTCTTGGTGGTGACAATTATAACACCGTTTGATCCAAGTGAACCATAAATAGCAGCTGTGGATGCGTCTTTTAAAACTTCAATGGATTCAATGTCTGAAGGATTGAGATTGCTGATGCTGGTTGCCACAACACCGTCAACAACAAACAAAGGATTGGCATCGTTAACAGTACTGATACCTCTAACCCTCATTGTAGCATCATAACCCGGAGCACCATTGCTGATAACCGTCAACCCTGCTGCTCGTCCCTGCAATGCCTGGTCAAGACCTGCGGCAGGCAGTGCATTAAGTTTTTCGGATGAAACTGATGAAATAGCACCAGTTACTTCAGCCCTTTTCTGCGTACCATACCCAACAACCACAACTTCACTTAAAGCAAGAGATTCTGTCTGAAGAGTAACATCCAGAACTGAGCTGGTTCCGAGAGGTATCTCCTGTGTAACGAATCCAATGAAGCTGATAAGAATGCTACCTCCAGATGTGGGAACATTAAGGGAAAACTTACCATTGTTATCTGTTAAGGTTCCCACCTGGGTTCCTTTCAGGACAACATTGGCACTTGGAACGGGTTGCTGATTGTCGTCAAGCACAGTTCCGGTTACAGTTCTCTGCGCATATATACCAGCGGTACTGCAGACAGAGAATAAAAGTAACAGGATGACTTTAAGTAGTTTTTTCATACGTAATTTGGGTTAGATTATAGATTTAAAGAATTCTTGTAACTCATGTTCGATGCAGCTTGTAAAATTCCGTCAGGGTTATTCATTATATATAAGTGCAATTCAAAATACCGTATCAATAATAAGTGTAAATAAGACACTAAGACACAAATATAAACAAATTAAAATAACATTAAACAATTTTTAACTTTTTTTTTAAAAAACATAAAAAAATTCTATTAGCCTGCTCTGTAACTAATTTAAAACTTACACAATTTGTCCAATCTGCCGGGAGAGACACACAGAGTTAAAAATCATATATCATTGACCCTTAGGGGCTCTCAGTGGGTCTCTGTGTAACTAACGTTCTTCTGTTTAAGCCCCGTATTTTAAAAACGGATGCGCGATTTTGCGATTAAAAACTTGTTAAAAAAATTCCGGAAATTGCTATATTGCCAAAAAGTTAATCCAAATCCATGAAAATCCTGATCGTCGAGGATGAGACCAAGGTGGCATCATTTATAAAAAGAGGCCTTGAAGAGAACCAGTATGAGGCCGATCTGGCTTACGACAGCGAGTTTGCTGAAAAACTTGCCATTCAGTATAAATATAATCTTTTCATCCTTGATGTTATTATTCCCGGTACCGGAGGCCTGAAATTATGCAAGAAGTTTAAGACGGACTTTCCGGATATCCCGGTTCTTATGCTTACTGCACTGGGAACCACCGATGACAAGCTGGCCGGTTTTGACGCCGGAGCCAATGATTACCTCGTAAAACCATTTGAATTCAGGGAACTGCTTGCAAGAGTGAAAGTTCTTCTGAAAACATCCGGTCAATCGCGTGAAACATCCGGCTCTCTCAGGTTTGACGACCTTGAACTGGACCTTGACAGGAAAGCAGTACGAAGGGGAACTAAAAGTATCAGCCTGACAGCCAAGGAGTTTTCCCTTCTCGAATATTTCATGAGAAATGCAGGCAGGGTACTTTCAAGAAATGATATTGCCGAAAAGGTATGGAATGCCAGCTTCGACTTCAGCACAAATGTTGTGGATGTTTATGTCAACTTCCTGCGGAAGAAAATTGATAAGGGACATGATAAAAAGCTGATCCATACAAAGGTGGGTTTCGGTTATATTTTCGGAGACCGATAGGATAAGAATTAAGGCAAAAATGCAGATAAGGACCAGGTTAACGCTTCAGTTCCTCCTGCTGGGAGGATTGATAATGTTTATTGCCTCGCTTGCTATTTATTATTCTTCGGCTAACCTCAGGAGGAATGACTTTAACAAACTCCTTAAATCGAGGACCGAAAGTGTAGCAAGGCTTGTGCTCGACAGCTATGAATACAATACAAACCTTATCCTGAGGAGTGGTTCCGGAAATCCTGACAGACTCCTGGATGAAAAATTCCTGATTGTCACATTGGACACGAATATTCTGTTCACGAACGACAAAAACTGGAAATTTGAAGAAATCAATACCATCATCGGACAGGTAAGAGCCGGCAAGGATGTGTTTTATAAGGACAATCCTTATGATATCCTGGGGACGATGCATAATGCAGGATCATCCGAATTTGTCGTAATTGGTGCAGCTATCGATAAGGACGGTCATTTGCACATGAAAAAACTGAGGATCGTTCTGATGGTGGTTTGTCTTATCAGCCTTGTCTCATTCTTTTTCGCCGGGTGGTTCTTTTCGGGGAAAGCCCTTAAACCAATCTCAAAGGTGGTAAAGAAGGTCGAGGATATTTCAATAACCAGTCTGCATTTAAGAGTTCCCGAAGGCAATGGCACTGACGAGATCGGCAGGCTGGCCAAAACTTTCAACAAAATGCTCGAGCGTCTTGAGACATCATTTGGCACGCAGAAGAGTTTTATTGCAAATGCATCCCATGAGCTCAGGACACCCCTTACTTCAATTAACGGACAAATTGAGGTCCTGATGATGAAGGACCGTACAACGGAAGAATATAAAAATACCCTTGGGTCAGTACTCGAAGACATAAAATCGCTTATTGACCTTTCAAACAGATTGATCCTGATTGCCAGAACCAGCTCGGAAGGCCCGTCCGATTATAATAATAATATAAGTATAGATGAGATCATCTGGCAGGCCCTGGAAGAAATGAAAAGATTTAATCCCTCCTATAATATTAATATTTCACTTGATAATTCTGTTACCAATTCTGAAAAGATAATAGTAGCCGGAGATGAATACCTTCTTAAAACTGCAGTTTCCAATCTGATTGAAAATGCATGCAAATATTCTTCAGACCATTCTGTCCTTATCGGGGTCGGACGCGAGGACAAATATGTCAGGGTGATATTTGAAGATAAAGGTATCGGCATACCTGAGGAAGATATGCAGAAAATCCTTGAACCATTTTACAGAGCTACAAATACCGCAGCAATTCCGGGAACGGGCATTGGCCTGTCACTTGTAAATCAGATCGTTAAAAACCATAACGGTATAATAAGCATCACTTCAAAGCCTGGCGAGGGTACCCGGATTACCCTCCTGCTTCCGGCACTTTCATCTAATTAATCCTTTTTTAATTCAATTTTAATTGCGGTTTAATTTCCGCCTGTTACATTTAGGCAGGTTAATCTCTTCGGTAAACAGGTTAGACAGTATTTGCTTTTGATTTAGGATGCATGTATTCGATATATTTGGAACCCTTTAACTCAGACCTGTTATGCGAAAAAATCTCTTTTGCACCCTGATGTTCATAGTTTTGTTGTTTATCCCCGGCTGCCGTCAGGGGGGCAACCCGGCCTCGGGACCGGGAAAGAAATCCGTGACTGCCATCACTGCCGCAACTGATGATTTCTATCAGGAGATAGGTCAGCAGGCAGGACTCGATTTTGCTCACTCGATCGGCGATGACGACCTTACCAATATTATTCAGTCTGACGGCGGAGGCGCGGCTTTCCTCGACTTTGATCAGGATGGCTGGATTGATATATTTGCCTGCAGCGGCACCTGGCTTGAGGGAGTCAGCAAGAGCGAAAAACCATCAGTAATGCCTGGAAATCACCTTTACAGGAACAAGGGTGACGGGACCTTTGAAGATGTGACCAGGAAAGCAGGCATATCAGGCCCATGGTACACCATGGGAGTTGTAGCCGGTGACTTCAACAATGACGGCTACCCTGATCTTTTTATCAGCAATTACGGACCTAATGTCCTGCTGAAGAATGACCGCAACGGATCATTCACCGATGTTACAAAGCATGCAAATGTTGCCGGCGGGAATGAATGCAGTGTAGGCGCCGTCTGGGCTGACTATGACAATGACAGCTTTCTCGATCTCTATGTGGGAAATTATCTTGCCTTTGATCCGGATTACAAGTATTACTATGCCCCTGACGGATTTCCGGGACCAATGGCCTACGATGCCCAGAAAGATATCCTTTATCATAACAACGGCGACGGTACTTTTGAGGATGTGACTGAGAAAATGGGAATTAAGGACATTGACGGAAGGGCGATGGGCGTTGGTGCAGCTGATTATGACGATGACGGGTTCATCGATATTTTTGTTGCCAACGATCACACATTGAACTATCTGTGGCACAACGATGGCGGAAAGGGATTTACCGATAAGGGAACTATGTCGGGAACTGCCTTCAGTCAGGGTGGAGAAGCCACCGTAAGTATGTCGGTCGACTTTGCAGACTATAACAATGACGGACTGCTCGACCTTTTTGTATCAGATGATACATATTGCTCTCTTTATGAAAATCTGGGGAACGGGGTATTCTCTGACAGGGGAGTCTCGTCAAATATCTCAATGCAGGCTGCACAGTTCGTAGGATGGTCGTCTTCTTTCATGGATTATGATAATGACGGTGATCAGGATATATTTAAAACCAACGGCGCACTGAAACATCTGTACGGTCAGGAAGATCAGATTTTTGAAAATCAGGGGAACGGATTATTCAAGGATGTTTCCCTGGAGCTTGGCAGTTATTTCAGCGAGGAACATGTTGGAAGAGGTGCATGTGCAGGGGATTACGACAATGATGGTGATCTCGATATCTTTATAGTCAATCTTAACAGCCGGTCAGTTTTTCTCAGGAATAACAAAGGGAATCAGAATAACTGGCTTATGCTTGGCCTGGAAGGTACTACGAGCAACAGAGAAGGAATAGGCGCAAGGGTTAAGATAACCTCAGGAGGCAAAACACAGATAGCACAGAAAAAAACAACTACCGGCTACCTTTCCCAGAATGATCCGAGAATACATTTCGGGCTGGCAGGCAATAATACTGTTGAAAGGATTGAAATAATATGGCCCTCGGGAAAGGTTCAGATCCTTGAAAATGTAAAAGCCAACCAGATACTCGAAGTAAAGGAACCTTAAAGCCACTGGCCCTATATGATTAAGCGGATACTCATTTTATGTGAAATTATTTTTGTGGGGCTGGTGTGTACGATAAGTGTATCGTGCAGTAAAAATGCCTCATATGACAGTAAACTGATCCTTACGGAAACTCCGGGAAATATACACCTGCCGGATTATTCAGGTGGGGCATCATGGCGTAATTTACCCGGAGCAAGGATCAGTTCAATCGATTTAGAAAGAACCGGTTCACAAAAAATACTGACAAAAGATTTTTATTCAGCATGCTTCCCTGAAATATCTTATGACGGAAAGTCCATGCTCTTTGCAGGACAGCATAAAGAAAATGATCCATGGCAGATCTGGGAAATGAACCTGAAGACTCTTGAATGCAGGCAGGTTACTTCAGGCACGGAAGAGTGTTCTGACCCCGCCTATCTGCCAGGTGATCGAATTGTATTCAGCAGACTGACAGTTAATGATACAGTAAAGTCGGCACACTGCCTCTTTACGTGCAATGCAGATGGCTCGGGCCTCAGGCAAATAACATTCAGCCCCGATGACAATCTTGCCACAACGGTATTAAAAGATGGCCGCCTGCTTACAGTTAAACACCAGTTACTGCCGGTTCAGGGAGCTCCAATGCTGGCAGTTATGCGGCCTGACGGTACAAAAGCTGATAAGTTCTACACTGGTCAGGGTAATAGCATACACCTGAACCGCGCACATGAAACTGATGACGGCATGGTCATATTTGCTGAATCTGACAGTGAAAGCCGTACCGGATTCAGATTGGTTTCAATAAGCTATAACAGGCCATTGCACACAAGAACTGACCTGACATCATCAATCCCCGGGGATTTTTATAATGTGCTTCCACTCAGGCCCGACAAATATCTTGTTTCCTACCGTAAATCAGATTCAGATCGTTTTGCTCTTTATGAGTTTAATCCTGAAAAGGGATCACTCGGGCCGGCATTATTTCATGATCCTGATTATCATATACTTGATATCGTCAGGGTCAGACCGCATGAAAGACCAAGAAAACTTCCAAGTGAAGTGGATATGCAGGTGAAAACAGGTTTGCTTTTATGCCAGGATATAAATTTCAAAGATCCTTTTCTTCCGGATAATTCCATTGCCATGAGAAAAGCCCTGAAGATTGAGGTGCTGGGCGTTGATACAACCTATGGAGTTGTTGATGTTGAAAAAGACGGTTCATTTCAGCTGAAAGTCATGGCAGATAAACCTTTCCGTATCAGAACACTTGATAAGGACGGCAATGTTGTCGGCGATCCATGTTCCTGGTTATGGTTGCGTCCGAATGAACGGCGGGGATGTATAGGATGCCACGAAAACCCTGAGCTGACTCCTGAAAACATAGTGTCACTTGCAGTTAAAAAATCACCGGTTATTATACCAGTTCATATAACTGATGTTAAAGAGAAGACGGTAGAACTTGAATAGTATGGGAAGATTCGTAAGAATTATTATACCGGCAGCAATCCTTGTTATTCTTGGTGTTGTAATTTATAAGCCTTATCACCGGTGGGCCAGGGAACATGTAAATAATCTGACCGCTACCACTGACCATCCGCTGAAATGCGCATCCTGCCACCTGTATATTCAAAAATCAGGTGTTATTTCAAAGATGGTCAATGCGAAATACTATTCGCCATTTAATCTGGCACCGTCACCTGATGGGAAATACCTTTATGTGGTTGCAGAGGAAGGCAATGCATTACTGGTGGTTAACACTGAAAAGAATAAGGTCACGAAGGAGATTAAGGTAGGTGTCCGTCCGCACAGCGTTGTCGTGAGCAGTGATGGAAAAACTGCTTATGTAAGCAACCAGTGGTCGGATAATGTGTCGGTAATTGATCTTGAAAAATATATCGTCACAGATACACTTAAGACAGGGGGAGGACCGGCCGGCCTTACCCTTAGCGTTGACGGGAATTCGCTTTATTCAGCCAATTCATTTTCATCCGACCTGTCAATAATCGACCTTGCTTCAGGTGTTGAACGGAACAGGCTGTTTACAGGGAATAATCCCACCGGAGTGCAGACAAGTCCTGATGGTAACCTGGTGATGGTCACCAGCCGCCGGACACTTGGTTTACCATATGGAGATACTTTAAGGTGCGAGCTTACGGTTTTGAATGATAAAAAGCGGAGGATTGCTGAACGCCTCGATATTAAACAGGCCTATATGATGGAGAATATTGCCTTCACTCCATCGGGCGATCTTGCGATATTTCCCCTGATAAGGCCTAAAAACAATGTTCCGACAATCCAGATCGAAAGAGGATGGATGATGACAAACGGCATAGGGATCATTGAGCGGAAACCTGCAGGAAGAATTATACAGCTGCTTCTTGACGAACCTAACGCTTATTATGCCGATCCTTTTGATATTAAAATAACTCCTGACGGGAAAAAAGCTTTTGTTTCACATGCGGGTGTCGATCGTATATCTGTAATTGATATAGACGCAATAAGGAAACTTATTTCTGAATCAGACGACAGGATGCTTACGGCATATTCCAACTACCTGGGTACAAGCAGCAAAATAGTGCTGAAACGTATTCCCACCGGAGCAAACCCGAAGGGAATGGCACTGTCACCCGACGGAAAAAAACTATATGTTGCTGAGCATCTTGAAGACAGAATAGCCGTAATCAGTACTGAAAGCCTTGAAACCATCGGTAACATACCCCTCGGCGGACCACGCAGGATAACAGTAGCACGTCAGGGCCGCCGTCTGCTCAATAATGCCGGACACACTTTTCAGTCACAATATTCATGTTATACCTGTCATCCTGATACACATGAAGACGGGCTTGTCTACAACATGGCATCGAAAGATATGGGTCGCAATATGACAAATACGCAATCGCTCAGAAACATAGGGGATACTCCTCCATATAAATGGAATGGCAAAAACCAGAGTATTTATAAGCAGGACGGTATGCGCTTTTCGACAGTTCTCACAAGAAACGAGGCTTTCAGTTATAAAGATCTTGACGCTCTTACGGCATATATTATGTCAGGTGTACCCAATCCGCCAAATCTGCAATATAATCCTGATGGAGAACTTACTGATGCTCAAAAACGCGGTAAGGAGATTTTTGAACGAACGCATGACAGCAAAGGATTTGAAATACCGTTTGTCAACCGCTGCGTTACCTGCCATCCGGCTCCCTACTTTACAAATAAGCTAATGGTAGATGTTGGCACACTGGCAGCAAGTGACGATTCAATCCTTTTTGACACACCGCATCTTAACAATATAGTCTATTCGCCACCTTACCTTCATGATGGCCGTGCTGCTACCCTCGAAGAGATATGGACCATCTATGGAAAAACTGAACAGCATGGATCGGTCAACGACCTTACAAAAACAAAGCTTAACGATCTGGTGGAATATCTGAAATCTCTCAGGGATGATAAATATGAACAGCAGCCCGCAACAATCAATCAGGCTTCTTTTACTCATAAAAAAGTGAAATAAAATAATGAAAAAAATGTCTAATAAGAATTTAATAAAGTACTCAGCACTTACAATCATTCTTGCAGCAATTGTACTGGCTGGCATAATGCTGTTAAAGAAAACGGATAAATCTGATAAGCAGGTGAAAAGTGAAAATATATCTGATTCAGGCACCTATACAAACAGTTCAGATAAAGATCTTCCAAGCAGTTCAGGTATTATAAAAGAAGCAAAGGCAATGCCTGTTTACGGGAACTGGCGTAACTTCACAACAAAAGACGGACTGCTTTCCGATCATGCCTATTCTGTACGTATCATCGGAGACAGCGTGCTTGTTGGCACTCATGAGGGTCTTGCAGTCTATTCCAATGGGAAATGGCGTAATTACACCACTAATGACGGATTGGCTCATAATGGTGTGGTATCAATCGATTACAGCAAACTGACAGGCGATATCTGGATAGGAACTCTGGGGGGCTTGAATCGCTGGTCATCCGGCAAATTTGAAACATTCAATCAGTTTAACAGCGGAATGCCTAACGATCTGGTTTATTGCGTTTATTGTGACGGGAAAGACGTATGGGTTGCAACCGGAGGTGGAGCCGGCCATTATGACACATATACCAGGGCGTGGGAAATATTCACGGAACAGAATGCCCCAATGCACGAGCCCTGGACCTATGGCGTTTCAACCGGCGATGGCAAAGCCTTTATCGCTGCCTGGGGAGGAGGAGTGATAGAGTATAATATGAAAACCGGGCACTTCAGGGATTATGTCGACCCTGATGGCTTTATGGAAATAGATCTTCAGCCGGATGATGGTGTTGTCCACGACATTACTACAGCTACAGCTTATGCAGACAGTATTCTGTGGGTATCGACTTATTTCGGGATGAGCCGGTATGACGGTAAAAACTGGAAAGGCTATTTTGATCACGACAGCGGTCTGGCAAGCAATTTTATTAACTTCCTCAGAGCTGAAGGCCGCAAGGTATTTGTTTGCTGCGATAACGGATTAAGCAGCACTGACGGGACCACATGGGTAACATATAAAAAAGACGATAACAGTGAAAACGGCAAAGCCATTATTACAAATGGAACAGAGAAAAAGGAAATCCCGTTATCACCTTCAATAGCACACAATTTTATTATCGGCGTTGATGCCGATGAAAATTATCTGTGGGTGGCTACAGCAAAAGGTGTCAGTCGCGGAGAACTTATGAGATAAATAAAAATGACTTTAACAGGAACAAAATTAAAATCACAATAACTGATATGGAGAACACGCAGCTACTAATAGATCCGTCAGGAATCACGGATGGAGAACGGGAAGAAATGATAAAATTAGGGATACTTTCTGAAGATAACCTGATACGTGAATACATATATCCTGATATTCACAGGGAGCGCCCGCCAATTGAGAAACATGTGGTTCATGCCCCGCAGGTTCTGAATGAGGCTTATAATTATCAAAAACCATCCTCTTTCTCCAGGGCATTAAGGCTTGAGTTCGGAGGTTATAAAATTTTGCTTATTTCAGGTACTGCCAGTGTTAATGAAGAGGGCAAAGCCGAACACATTGGCGATTTTAAAGCCCAGACCTGGAGGACTTACAGGAATATTACCACACTGTTGTCGGCTGAGGGTATGACCTGGCACGATGTAGTAAGGACCACCAACTATCTGAGGGACATTGAACGTGATTATGAAGAGTTTAATAAGATCCGGACTTCCTTCTTCCGATGGCTGAATCTTGATCCGCTGCCTGCCAGCACCGGAATCCAGGCAAGGCTTTGCTGGGAAACTCTTTTAGTTGAGATTGAAGCTTATGCAATTTGTAAAATAAAATAAATCAACTTAAATGAAGCATCATTACAGGTTTTTACTGATTGCCCTCCTTATTGCCATTCAGCCGCTTTCATGTCTGCTAGGGCAGGAGAAACCCGCTAACTATGGGAACATCCCGGATGAACTGGTTGCTTATGATAAATACATGAAAGCCTATAAGTACCATTTTCTGACACCTATACAGTTTTATGGTGCAGGCCGTGAAATTCCTCCTCCTGCAAATCTTGAAGAGGTCAGAATTGGTTTCCTTGGGCCACTGGAAGGATCACCTATCGTATCGCTTGGAACACAGATGCTCCAGGGTTCCCAGCTGGCAATTGAAGAAGCTAATAAAAAAGGAGGCTACCATGGCATACCTTACCGGCTGATGATACACACTGATGTAGGCCTGTGGGGTGCTGCTGCCAACGAAGTTGTCAAAATGGATGATGAGAAGGTCTGGGCCTGGCTTGGTACAATTGATGATAACAATTCGCATGTGGCAATCAGGGCAACCTTAAAACTGGAGATTCCTAATATGAATACAGGAGATCCGGATCCCACTTTTACTGAAACAAACATACCCTGGGTTGTACGTGTAATTCCTGATGACCGGCAAAGCGGTTATGTTCTGGTTGACCGGATTTACAAAACCGACAAGCACTCACGTGTGGCAGTAATGAGAGCAAATAACCGTTACGGCCGGGTCGGGATCCTTCATTTCAGCCGTTCAGCCACCCGTCTCGGATTTCCGATTATAATTGAAGAACGTTTCAGTGACGGGGAGACAGATTTTAAGGAACGTCTTGAAAGGATAAAGAAGATTTCACCCGATGCCATCGTGATTTGGGGAAATGCTAAGGAATCCGCTCTCATTCTCAGGCAGATTCGGGAACTTGGCATGAAACAACCTGTTTATGGTTCCGACAGGATGGTCAATCCCGAATTCCTGGAAATTGCAGGTAAACTTGCAGATGGTATAGTGACCACCTGTCAGTATAATCCTGATTCGGATAATCCGAAATTGAAGGCATTTAAATCCAACTATACTAAAAGGTTTGGTCAGGAACCTGATGTTTTTGCTGCCCACGCCTATGACGGCATGAATATTCTTATTGCAGCTATTGAGAAGGCCGGATTGAACCGGGTATTAATCCGTGATGTGCTCACTGATATGAAAACTTTCCAGGGGTATCAGGGGGTCACCGGTGTAATGAATTTTGATGCAACCTGGAATAATGTCAGACCTATTTTCATGGCTGAGTGCATCAACGGTAAATTCAAATTTTCACCTGCGCCACCTTTTGAAAAAGGTGACCAAATATACAAGAAACCTAAAACCGGTTATCAATACTAAGGGAAATAAACATGGAATCAAATAGTTTAAATGACCCGGCAATTTTCGGAGTATGCTCTGTCCCCGTCATGGTGGACAGAAAGTCAAAACCTGATCCGACAATTGTGGATGTAAAAGGAATAAAGTTCGGATCAGCAGAGGTTGTCATTATTGCCGGACCCTGTTCGGTTGAAAACCGCGAACAAATGATGGAAACAGCTAAAGCTGTCAAGTCAGCGGGCGGAGTGATTTTAAGGGGAGGTGCTTTCAAACCCCGTTCTTCTCCTTATAATTTCCAGGGATTGGGAGAGGAAGGACTGAAATTACTTCAGGAGGCCAGAAGTGAAACAGGATTGCCAATTGTCACAGAAGTTATGGATACCCGGATGGTTGACCTGGTTGCCGGATATGCTGATATACTGCAGATAGGCTCACGGAATATGCAAAACTATCCGTTGCTGAAGGAAGTCGGGATGCTCCGCAAACCGGTATTGCTGAAACGCGGAATGATGGCAACAATAGAGGAGTTTTTACTGGCTGCAGAATATATACTTAACCAGGGAAACGAACAGGTTATCCTGTGCGAAAGAGGGATACGCACTTTTGAAACCACCACAAGAAATACCCTTGATCTTGGCGCAGTGCCTATGCTTAAGCATTTGAGCCACCTTCCGGTGATTGTTGATCCGAGTCACGGGACCGGACACCGGTGGATGGTGCCTCCAATGGCTAAGGCAGCTGTTGCAGCCGGAGCCGACGGACTCATAATGGAAGTACATTATAAACCCCATGAGGCTCTGTGCGACGGACATCAATCCCTAAGTCCCGATGAATTTGCCCGTCTGATGACTGATCTGAAGAAGATTGCACAAGCTGTCGGCAGGGATATTTATCCTCATGAAATTAAGTAAGACTATATATCAGGCATTCCTGATTTTAACAGTAATATTTTTCACTTCAGGTATAGCTTTTACCCAGGATCAATCACATCCGGGGCAAACTATCAAAATCGGATTGCTTATACAGGATAGCAGCTGGACTTCAGCAGTTCACGGAGCTGAGCTTGCCATCAGTAAGGCAAATGACAACGGCGGCTTGAACGGCCCGATCTTTCAGCTTGTTGTCCGGTCAATGGAAGGCCCGTGGGGAACAGGATCAAAACAGGCGGTTAACCTTATTTTTGAAGAGCAGGTATGGGCGCTTATTGGCCTGCACGACGGACGAAATGCCCACCTGGTTGAACAGGCAGCAACAAAATCGCAGGTGGTTTTCATTTCGGCATGGCCTGGTGACCCGACATTGTCGCAGGCATTCGTGCCCTGGTTCTTTAACTGTGTCCCGAATGACAACCAGCAGGCAACTGCAATATTTAAAGAAATATATGAAATAAGGAAATATAGAAATATAGTTGTTGTTCATGGAAAAGAATACGATTCCGAAAAAAGCTTTGCCAGCTTCATTAATACCGTAAAGAAGTCAGGAAAGCCTGATCCGTTACAATTCAATATTGGAGATTATGCTCAGAAGACAGATATTCTGACTGATAAGATAAGCGATTCAGATGCGGATTGTCTTATACTTTTTTGTGAGCCTCCGGTTTCATTAAAACTGGTCAGGCAAATAAAAAAGAAAAATCATCTCCTTCCGGTTTTTAGCCCGATAGCCCTGTTAAATGAAAATATACTTTCATTGCAGGATTTGAAGGACTTCGACAATATCATTTCAGTTCCTTCAGGTAAATGGCCGGAAGCAGAAAACCAGAAATTCAGGCAGGAATTCGAAATAAAATATGGCTATGTGCCAGGAATGGTTGCTTCATACGCATATGACTGCATGAGTGTACTTATTGAGGCTATCAGAAAATCAGGAAATTCCGATCGTGAGATGATACAGAATTCTCTGAAGAATATCCGCTTCAATGGTGTAACCGGACCGATACAGTTTGATGATAAAGGCAACAGGCTGGGAAAATTCGAAATGATAAAAACAAAGAACGGCCTTCCCCTCACCTTCAAAACTGATTAAGTTTTATTTGCTAATTTTGGTGGCATGAAAAAGTATTTTCTCTTTGTAGTGACCACTCTCCTCATTTCATTAATTCCGGGATGCGGGAACAGTGGAGAAAAATCCACGCAAAAATCGACGGATCTGATTACAGCTAAAACACTTGGGCTGGCATATCTTGAGGAGTTTAAGCTGGAAGAAGCTGAAAAGGAATTCCTGAAATTTATTGACCTGGCACCCAATGATAAGTTTGGATATGCAAATCTCGGTCTGACTTACTTAAGGATGGCTAAATATCCTGAAGCAGAAAAAGAACTGTCCAGAGCAATAAAGATCGATCCCAAAGATCCGGATGTCAGGCTTATTTTGGCCACTGTATTTAAAATGAACAATGAGCGGGATAAGGCTATTAAAGAGCTTAAAAGTGCACTTGAGTTTGCTCCTGATCATAAAAAAATACTTTACGAGATTTCCGAGTTGTATTCGACCCTGCCTGACGAAGATTCAAAGAAACAACGCGAGAACTATATTGAAATTCTTGTGCGTAATGCACCCGCTAATCTTGTCCCGCGCCTCAACCTGACAGATATTCTTATCCGGAAAGGTGAATTCGATAAGGCAATTGAGCAGATGGAGATAATCAATAAACAGTTTCCGGAGTTCCCTAAGGAGGCTGTTGAATACTTTAATAAGACGCTTTCCTTACTGAGAAAAAAGGATAAGGAAAATGCAATTATCCAGTTTACAATTTTTCATAATTATCTTAAGGTTACTTCACCTTACCAGGCCGGGATAATGGATCTGAAGGGCCCCGGAGGATCCCTTATCGGATTTCCGGTCATAACTTTCGACAGACGGGGTTCATCATCCGGTAATAAAGAAAACAGTTCCCTGCTCGACATTATAAGATTTGCCAATGTAGCTGCTGCGGCCGGCCTCGATATAGTTCCGCGGACAGAAGAGGGCAAAAATGCGGAATTCAGATTTTCAGGTCACGTCGAAGCATGCGATTATGACGGTGACGGAGATATTGATATTTATGCCGGCAGCTATGATCCTGCATCCTCATCATATAAGCATTTTCTGTTCAAAAACGAAATGGGTAAATATACAGATGTGACCATGGAAGCGGGATTAAATCATTCCGGAAATGAAGCATCTGCATCTTTTGCCGACTTTGATAATGACGGTTTCACCGACCTGTTTGTGATGAAGGACGGGGGCGACATACTCTACAGAAATACCGGAAAAGGCACCTTTGAAGATGTAACAGCCAAAGCAAAGGCAGGCAGCAGCACCGGGGGGAAAAAGGCTCTTTTCTTCGATATGGATCACGACGGGGATCTTGATCTGTTTGAGATACTTCCAAATTCAAACTTATTTCTGAGAAATAATTCAGACGGAACATTTGAGGATCAGTCTGCAAAACTTGGCCCGCAGAATGGCGGAATCATTTCCACCGGTACAGCTTTTGGAGATTTTGATGATGACGAGGATATCGACTTTATTGTTGTCAATAAAAACTCAGGTATCTGCCTGTATTCAAATCAGCGGCAGGGTGTTTTCAGGGATATCGCTTCTGAAAGCGGACTGAAAGGGTATGAAGGAGCTGGTACGGTTGCTGTCGGAGATTATAATAACGACGGATATCTTGACCTTTTTATCGGGTCTGCTACCGGAGAAAATCATGCGCTGTTAAGGAATCTGCGAAATGGCACTTTTGAGAAGGAAAAGAATAATGCAGAAATGCTCCGGTCACTTGAAAAGGTAAATGTTTACGATGCTTCTTTCCTGGATTTTAATAATGACGGTTTCCTTGATATTCTTGTGGCAGGAGAATCACAGGGAAAGGATGGCCGTGGAATTAATCTCTTTTACAATGACGGAAAAGGAAATTTCAAAAACGTTTCAGAATTATTGCCGTCTGAAGTAAAATCAGGAAAACAGATAACAGTTTTCGATTATAATGATGACGGTGACCTCGATGCCCTGATTGCAGGCATCAATGGCGGAATTTCACTGCTACGCAATGACGGCGGAAATAACAACCATTTCATTACAATGAAGCTGGTGGGACTGAGAGCAGGCAGCGCAAAAAATAATTACTTCGGCATCGGAGCGAAAGTCGAGATGCGTGCCGGCGATCTTTATGAAACAATGGTTGTGACTGATCCCGACATCCACTTTGGAATAGGCAGTAATTCAAGAGCCGATATCATAAGGATCAGATGGACCAACGGAGTGCCTCAGAACATTTTCATGCCCGGATCAGACCAGTCACTTGTCGAGCAGCAGACCCTTAAGGGTTCATGTCCTTTCCTCTATGGATGGAACGGAAAAGAATATGTTTTTGTGAAGGATATATTATGGAGAAGTGCTCTCGGGCATGCCTACCGGAATAATGGGCGGCACCACCTCATATGCCTTTGCAGATGCCTCCGATGATTATTTGAAAATTCCGGGCGATATGCTGAAACAAAACAATGGAAATTATATAATCCAGGTCACTTCCGAACTCTGGGAAACCATATACATTGACGAACTTGAACTTGTTGCAGTGGATCACCCTGATTCACTGGATATTTTTGTTCCTGAGCAATTTGGTCCTCCCCCGTTCCCGGGGCTGAAAATCCTTTCCGTTAAAGAGAAACATGCACCGGTCTCAGCTGTGGATTCGGAAGGAAATGATGTGCTTCCTTTTATATCTCAGAAAGATGACATTTATCTTTCAGATTTCAGATCGGGCAGATACCAGGGAATAACTGAAATGAAGGACCTTATAATTGATCCCGGAAAAATTGATGTGTCCGGAAGATTTTTCCTTTTTATGAATGGATGGATATTCCCGACGGATGCCAGCATAAATGTGGCAATATCACAATCAGATCAAATCAAAGTGACTCCTCCTTTAGTCCAGGTTTTGAATAAAAAAGGTGAGTGGGTGACAGTGACCGGCAGCGCAGGATTTCCAATGGGAAAGGATAAAACCGTTATAACCGATCTTTCGGGCAAATTCCTGTCAGAAGACCACCGGGTAAGGATCAGGACAAATATGGAGATATACTGGGACCAGGTATTTTTCGCTGAAGATCTACCAGGTGCTCCTGTCGTAAAGAATATTCTCACTCCTTCAGATGCTGACCTGCACTACAGGGGATTCTCTGAGCCATTCAGAAAAGGAAGCCGTTACGGACCTCACTGGTTCGATTATTCTGTTGTTGAAAAGGGACCGAAATGGAGGGATCTGACGGGAAATTACACCCGGTTCGGTGATGTCCTGCCGCTTTTGTCAGAGTCGGATAATAAATATATTATAACAAATGCCGGCGATGAGACTACTGTAAGTTTCAGTGCCGCGGAATTGCCTCCATTAGCCAAAGGATGGAAGAGGGACTTCCTTATCCGAAGCGTCGGATGGGTTAAAGACGGAGACCTGAATACGGCTTTCGGCAACACGGTACTGCCTCTTCCTTTCCATGGAATGAAAAGCTACCCTCCGTCAGAAAGCGATACTTATCCGGATACTCCTGAATTGCAGAAATATAACCGGGAGTATAATACAAGGGCGGTAACATCGGATGAGTATTTAAATGCGTTAAGAGTAAATGATAAAAAATAGCTTTACGAACTCTGCGACTGTGTTGCGGACTTTTCGGTTAAAATGGATCTTCTCCATCTGTCTGATATGTGTCTCTTATTCTGTTACAGCTCAGAAGCCGGTAATCAGATTTATTGATGTCACAAAACAGACCGGCATAGATTTCAGATATACATTCGGAGATCTCTCATACAGGAATATTATTGAAAGCAGCGGATCAGGAATTACAGTATTCGATTACAACAACGACAAGCTGATGGATCTGTTCATGATGAACGGAACATATCTTGAAGGCATATCTGATCCCGGCGGAAAGAAATTCACCGACACTCCCGACAGACTTTACAAAAACAATGGTAACGGGACATTTACCGAGGTCTCTGAAAAGGCAGGGGTCAATGATACTCACTGGAGCATGGCTGCAGGAGCAATAGATTATGATAATGACGGGGACCAGGATCTCTGCCTGCTTAATTATGGTCCGAATGTTTTTTACAGGAATAACGGCAACGGAACATTTACTGACATTACAAATTTTACAGGCCTCCGTGGTCCGGATAAACTAAACGGATTTGTAAAATGGAGTATCGGAGTCTCCTTCTGGGACTACAACCTCGACGGAAGGCTTGACGCCATGGTTGGCAATTTTCTGGCGTTCGATCCGGCTTACTTTACACCCACGACTCCCGATCTGATGCCTCAACCATCAGAATATAAAGGCCAGGCTTCGATGCTCTATGAACAGCAACCTGACGGAAAATTCAAAGACGTTACTGAAAAGAACGGTTTATATTATCCCGATTCAAAATGCATGGGCCTTACTGTATTTGATTATGATGATGACGGGGACCTTGATATTTTTCAGGCTAATGATCACCAGCTAAACTTCATGTTCAGGAACGATAATGGTGTCTATAAGGAGGTTGGCGTTGAAATTGGCGTGGCTGCCAACAGCCAGGGCAAGGGGACCGGCTCAATGCATGGAACTATCGGTGATGTTGATGGTGACGGATTAATTGACATTCTGGTTGTTGATCTCTCATACGGAGCGCTTTACAGGAACAAAGGCAATGGATTCTTTGAAGATATTACTGAAACGAGCGGTATCCAGTTGCCTTTGGCAGGGAAGGGAGGATGGGCTTCCGCTTTTCTTGATTTCGACAACGATGGTGACCTCGATATAGTCTCAGCAAACGGCACGGCAGAGGAGCTTATTCTGCAATACCCGCTGTTGCTTGAAAATGACGGGAAAGGACATTTCAGAGATACAGGAAAGGAGTATGGAGATTATTTCAGGATAAAACGTTCGGGAAGGGGCCTGGCTGTGTGGGATTATGATAATGACGGAGATATGGATATTATAGTATCGCATGTCGATCTTAACGCAACCGCAGCACTTCTCAGAAACGACGGAGGGAATTCAAACCACTGGCTTGGCCTTACATTGAAAGGCAGTAAAGGTCCGGCTTCAGCAATAGCCGCCAAAGTGGTCGCAACAGCCGGAGGAAAGAGGCAGGTACTTGTCAATCAATGGACAACCAGCTATCTGAGCAATAATGATCCCAGGCTGCATATAGGTCTGGGAAGTGCAAAATCAATCGATACTCTTGAAATATTCTGGACAGGGGGAAAGAGAGAGGTTTTTAATAATGTAGCTGCAGACAGATATATTACAATAATGGAAGGAAAGGGAATTTTAAAATAAAACTCATATAGTATGAATAATCAATACATAGGCAAAGTGGTGGATCTGACCAATCCCTCAAAGAATACGATTTATAATATGACCCATGAGGAAGCTGTTGAAGCTGTCAGGTCGGGAAATATGGAAGCAGTAAGGAAGATAGATGGTCAGTTTTCAATTGTTTCCGTCGATGGAAAAACTATTCGGATGGCAAGGTCTATTGGCCGTCCGATCCGTTATTTCATTGCAAAAGTACCGGCTGGGCCACAACTGGTAATTGCTGAGCGGATTGATGTCATTTTTAACTATCTTAAGAAGGAAGGTCTTGATCACCAGTTCCATCCATCTTATACAAGGATGGCCCCGGCGCACTATATAACAAAAATAGAACTCCTCGGCTGTCCCGATCCTAACCCGGTATATGAAAGGTTCTTTAAACCGGAAAGAAATAAATACTCTTCGTCAGATACTCCCAAAATAGGTGAACTTTACGTAAGAACACTATATGAGGAGATAAAGAAATGGCTGAGGTTCCGTGCCAGTGCCGGCCCTGTTGGTATTACTTTTTCAGCCGGAGTTGACAGCGGGGCTCTTTTCCTGCTGACTTACACGGCTCTCAGGGAACTTGGAGAGAGTCCGTCGAGGCTTAAGGCTTTTACACTTAGTATCGACGGAGGGGGTGAAGATCTGGCACAGGCAAAGAAATTCCTCGATGATCTGGATCTGGGATTTTTCCTTGAAGTAATTGAAGCAGATTATTCAACTCTCGACTGGAAGAAAACCGTAAGAGTTGTTGAGGATTACAAACCTCTTGACATACAGTCAGCTACAATGAACCTGGCGCTTTTGCAAGGCATCCGTTCACGGTATCCCGATTGGAAATTTATGATTGACGGCGACGGAGGCAATGAAAACCTGAAGGATTATCCCATCGAGGAGAATCCGGAACTTACAATCAGGAGTGTACTGAACAATCTGATGCTTTACCATGAAGGATGGGGAGTCGATTCGATAAAACACTCCCTTACTTACTCAGGAGGACTTAGCAGGGGATTTATGAGGACATATACCACAGGCGAGAGGCTTGGTTTTGAATCTTTCAGTCCTTATACGTTGCCAAATGTAATTGAAGTCTCGGAAGGTATTCCATATATTGATATCACGGACTGGGATCATAATAAACTGTATAAACTTAAGGGACAGATCGTTGCTGATGGAGTAAAAACAGTTACAGGAATGAGTATGCCTGTATTTCCTAAAAGACGTTTTCAGCATGGGGCAGCTTCGGCAAATGCCTTCAGAAATCATTTTCCTGAAAAGGAGATAGCCTACCGGAAAGAGTTTCTTTCAAATTATGAATGAAGATCCCGGGTTCAATATCGATGACCGGTGGATATTGTCCAAACGGGGAAGAAAGAACGCCGTTGATCCGCGAAAACCATATGCATGGCTGGTTGAAAAAGAACGTACCGCTTCAGGATTAATAGAGGACACGGCGATTATTTTTCTCACAAACCGGGAATGTCCATTTCATTGCCTGATGTGTGATCTGTGGAAGAATACCACCGATGTTTCTGTATCGGCAGGCACTATCCCTGAGCAGATTGAATGGGCTTTGAAACAAATGCCTGAAGCCAGGAACCTGAAACTTTATAACAGCGGAAGCTTTTTTGATGAAAGAGCAATACCTGAAGAGGACTATAAAAGCATTGCCTCACTTGTTAAGAATTTTAAGACAGTTATTGTAGAAAGCCATCCCAGGCTGATTAATGAAAAATGTCTGAATTTCAGGGATATGCTTGAACCTGATTTACAGATTGCACTTGGCCTTGAAACAGTGCATCCTGAGGTGCTCAGGAAACTAAATAAACAAATGACCCTGGAGGATTTCAGGAAAGCGGTCAGTTATCTTAAACAGCATGACATTATGTCACGGGCATTTATTCTGCTAAGACCTCCTTTCCTTTCGGAATCAGAAGGCATATTCTGGGCAGAACAGTCAATCGACTTTGCCTTCAGTGCCGGAGTTGAATGTTGCACGGTTATTCCTGTTCGGGCAGGCAACGGGGCTATGGATCTGTTAATGGAAATGAACTACTTTGCGCAACCGGATATCCGCTCCCTGGAAACAGTCCTGGAATATGGTATAAGACTAAATGCAGGTCGTGTTTTTGCAGATGTGTGGGATTTGGATATTTTTTCCGGTTGTAAGAAATGTACTGATAAAAGAAACAACCGGTTAATTGCCATGAACCTGAACCAGAAAATTACCAGTCCGGTCACTTGTACATGTAGCTCAAAATAACTAGAATTACTATCGGCTTGGCACCTTCCTGCTACGTATAAATACCCCCTGCAAAATAGGCCTTAATCCACTTTCCCGTCATTGGCATACTAAGTACTTTTGATCTTCCCTAAAAGGGTATAAATCAGATTATGGAAGATCTCTATTCAATGCTCATGCAGGACGTCCGCTTCGAGGAGGGACTGAATGCCTGTATGAACTGCGGCGTATGCACAGGTATATGCCCGGCAGCGGAATATTACAACTATGATCCGAGGAGGGTTGTAGACCAGGTTCAGACCCGGAATAATGACGTAATCCTGGCGCTGCTGAAAAGCGAAACCATCTGGTACTGCGGACAGTGCATGAGTTGCAAGACACGTTGTCCCCAGGGGCAATACACCCGGACTGGTGATAATGGCCTTGCGCAAGGTGTCACAGCAACTGGGCTATTTTACCGAGTCGGAAAAAGGCAGACAACAGCTGGCAATAAAAAGAACCGTAGGAGAGAACATTCTTAACCACGGATATTGTGTAGCTTCTTACCTTGTGGCTCCGGAAGGCCATCCCGAACAAGGTCCGGTGTGGGAACATTTTTATAATCACCTTGACGATGTGCTTGCCCGCTGCGGAGGTGAACTGAACGGTAAAGAGGGTCCAACCCGCAAGATTACGGACGACGTTCTTCAGGAGCTGAAAAACATCTTTGATGAAACAGGTGCAACCAAACATTATGCGGCGATAGAAAAAGCTTCAGAAAGCAAAGCTGCAGAGCTTGGCATGGAGTTTAAAAATGAGGGAACTGATTTTGAATATTTCAGATTTATCGTATCTGCGGAGAGCGGTGATCACCAGAAAGAAGAAGTAAAGAGGGATGAGTATGCAGTTAGCAGGTAAGCAGCGGATATGGGCCGAATATCAGAAGGAGGTTCCTGATGATCATTTCTTTTATGTAAGATCATGTATCAGGCAGACCTTTTTCCCGGGCTCTGAGCAGATATTCCTGAAAATCATGCGGGATGATCTGGGTAAAGATGTTAAGGAGGATCCGCGGCATACCACCTGCACCGGTATCGGATATCACGGTGATGTTGTTCCCTTTGAGACGATTTCAACCGTTGTTGCCAGGCAATTCTCACTTGCCACAGAGGCCGGTTACAAAAATATCGCTATCTCGTGTGTGACATCCTTCGGCATATATACGGAGATACTTGAGACATGGAAGCATTTTCCGGAGCTTCTTGCCCAGACGCGTGACAGCCTCTACAAGGCTACCGGCCGTACGTTTGAGCTGCCGGAATCAATCGCACATGCAAGCGATATCATATACAAATTCAGGGATGAGATAGCCCGCAAGGCAAAGGTCAATCTTGCAGATATTAATACCGGGAAACCATTGAAAGTGGTTGAGCATATCGGATGCCATTATGCCAAAATGTTTCCGAAACATGGCTTTGGCGGTGCAGAGTTTCCGCATGTATTGATCGGGATGGTTGAATCATGGGGCGGTGAGATCATTGACTACCCTGAACGGCGTCATTGCTGCGGATTTGGTTTCAGACAGTACCTGGTTCAGGCAAACCGCGGATACTCTCTGTCTGCTTCCAAAAAGAAATTCGAATCAATGGAACCGTATCAGCCTGACATGATTGTTGCCAATTGTCCGGGTTGCGCCATGTTCATGGACAGGTGGCAATATGTCATCAAAGAGGCTGACGGAGTAGTTTACGGAGCATCAGACACCGGCATACCTGTACTCACATACGAGGAAATGGCAGGATTGGTTTTGGGTTATGACCCATGGATACTTGGTATGCAGTATCATAATGTACAGGCATTGGCTTTGTTGCGCAAGATGGGCATCAAAGCCGATCCGGATCGCAGATTTCTGGCAAAGGACGGCAGCAGGCTGCCTGAACCGGCCAACCTGATAAACGGATGAAAGGCACATCAAAACATGTTGTTATTGCCGGCGGAGGTGTTGCCGGCATGGAAGCGGCCGGAGCACTGGCTGAGCTGGGTCACACGGTGAGCCTGGTAGAGAAGGAGCAGAACCCCGGCGGCCACCTGCTGCAGTGGCATGCACTATTCCCCGATCACCGTCCCGCAGATGAAGTTAAGTACTACCTGAACAAGAGGATTGAAAACGAAAATATCACCGTGTTTACCGGTATAGGAGTAGAAAAGATCAGGCATCACGGGCATGAAGTCACTGTAACACTTACTGACGGAACTGCCATTAATGCTGATGCAGCAATTATTGCCACAGGCTTTGATCTCTTCGATGCACGCCGCAAGGAGGAATACGGGTACGGTATCTATGACAACGTAATAACATCGGCTGAGCTTGAGGATTTGTTCACTGCCGGAAAAATCACCACCGCTGACGGCAGAACTCCTTCGCGGGTTGGCCTGATACACTGCGTCGGCTCCCGTGACGAAAAGGTGAATAACAATCACTGTTCAAAAGTATGCTGCGTCACGGCTGTAAAGCAGGCGATAGAGATCAGGAAGCAGCTGCCGGAAAGCGAGGTCTTCTGCTTTTATATGGACATGAGGATGTACGGACCTTATTACGAAGAGCTCTATCGCGAATCGCAGGAGGTACATAATGTCAACTACATCAGGGGAAAAGTGTCGGAGGCATCGGTTAATATCAACAACAGACTGGTTATCAAGGTTGAAGATACACTTGCAGGCCGGCCGCTGAAGATGGAACTTGACCTGATGGTACTTATGGTAGGGATGGAGATGTCACAGTCTGGTACACGGCTGGCCGAGGCTTCAGGACTGAAGAGAGGGATAAACAGGTTTTTTGAGACCGGTGATCATCATTTCGGCAACAACCTGAGTGGCCTGAAAGGAGTCTTTTATGCAGGCACATGCACAGCTCCGATGAACATCACAGATACCATTTCACATGCCCGTGCAGCTGTTGCGGAAACTGTAAGATATCTCAACAACCAATGAGCGAAACGCTGGAGAAAAAGTTTGGCTTCACCATTAACCCGACCAGGCTTATCAATTATGATAAATCTGACCGCAAGGTAAGGGAATATGTTACCCTGAGAGAGCCCAGCTTCAGGCTCTGTTTTGCCTGTGGCGGATGCACCGCTGCCTGCACGGCAGGTCAGCATACATCATTCAATCTCAGGAGGATGAACAACCTCATCAGGAGAGGAGAGATAGAACCGTTGCGTGAGGAGGTGACCCGCTGCATGCTATGCGGCAAATGCCTTCTTGTCTGCCCCAGGGGTGTCAACACCCGCAATGTGGTTGCTGTGGCGGCCGAGGCAATCAGAAAACTAGACAGAAATGAACTCTGAGTTCTTCGTATTTCCGTTTAACCTGGGCCTGTACTTTATACTTATCTACAGTGTAGTGCGCAGCACCATCTGGTTCCGTAACCTGTCGCGTTCTGACAAGCTGCGGCTGCAAAGAGGCTTTTTCGGACTGCCCTTCATGCAGAGTCTCCGGGAGATTTTCATGGAAAGCCTCCTGCACCGGAGAATTTTTAAGAGAAACCCTGTATTGGGTTACATGCACATGAGCCTCGCCTTCGGATGGTTCCTCCTTATCGTTTTTGGTACCATCGAAGCTGATTTCTTCAGCGCGAAACACCTCAATCCGCCGTCACATTCAATCTTCTTCCGCTGGTACAATCCTGAACACGGTGCTTCCGGCTTCCCGGCAGTATTCAGCTTCTGGATGGATCTGCTGCTGGCATTTATACTCTCAGGACTGCTGCTGGCCATGGTAAAGCGCTTTATTCCCGGTATGATGGGCATGAAGAAGACCACAAAGCATACCTGGACAGACCGCATAACCCTGTTGAGCCTGTGGCTGATCTTCCCTGCACGCCTCATGGCTGAGAGCTTCACCTGCGGCGCTCACGGCAGCGGCAGCTTCCTTACCGGAAACCTGGGTGCTGCACTGGCATCAGTCCTCCCGGCAGCAGACCTGGCTCCGTACTTCTGGTGGCTCTATTCGCTTACCCTGGGCACATTCTTCATTCTGCTTCCTGTCTCAAGATATTTTCATATACCTGTTGAGCTGTTCCTGATCTTCATGCGTAACTCCGGTATCACGACTGGTGACAAATCTTCATCATATACTGAGGTGCAAACAAATGCGTGCTCATCATGCGGAGTATGCATCAGTATCTGCCAGATGAGCTATGCCGCAGGCATAAACGACATACAGTCGGCATATTTTATCAAAGGGCTCAGGAACGAAAAGGATATAGCTGCCATAACCGCAAACTGCCTGATGTGCGGCAGGTGTGAAGAGGTATGCCCTGTGGGAATAGAGCTGGGACCTATGCGTCTGATTGAACGCCGGCAGGACAGGAAAGATTTCGAACCGTTGAAGTTTCCTGAGGGATACGCTCTGACAAGAAAAAGGGGCTTCATGGAAAAACCGGTGACCCAATCATTCAACTACCTTATTAATGATAACCCCGTTCCCAAAGCTGATGTGCTGTTCTTCGCAGGATGCATGACCCATCTTACACCAGCCATAATAGTGGCAATGAAGAAGATTATGAACAGCGCCGGAGTAAGATATAATTTTATGGACGAAGAGGGCGGTGTGTGCTGTGGCAGGCCACTGATGCTGGCAGGCAGGGACAAAGAGGCGCGCGAGCTGATTAACCATAATTCAGACATCATCTGGAAGTCAGGGGCAAAAATCCTTGTCACGTCCTGCCCGATCTGCTACAAGGTCTTCAATGAGAGCTATTATCTCGAGACGCGCGTCATGCACCACTCGGAGTTTATCAACCTCCTGATCGAGGAAGGATCGCTCCGTCTCGGCTACCTGCACCGGAAAGTCGTTTATCATGATCCGTGTGAGCTGGGTCGTGGCTCGGGAATATATGATGAACCAAGGGCTGTGATAAACTACGTGGCTGACCTGCAGCAGTCGCAACATGAAAAAAATATGGCTCTCTGCTGCGGTGGCAGCCTGGGGAACCTTACCCTTGCATCAGGCAAGCGGTCCATGATAGCAGCCGATGCTGCCAGGTCACTTACAGCCTCTTCACCCGATGAGCTGATTACAGCTTGCCCCCTGTGCAAGAAAACCCTGGGTCAGGCCACCGAAACAAAGGTGACTGACATTGCCGAACTTGTTGCTGCGGCCCTCCCCGAGACACTCCCAAAGGCTAAAATCAGAACTAAAAAAGTCCTGGCAAAGACCGGAATTAACGGTTGAAAACTTTTTTCGGCCAGGGCTAAATAACTGATTATATAGTGTTTTATAAATGGAATAAAGTATATTACTTTGCGGCCATAATTATTTTCTATACTCTGGAACGATTTTTGATCTGGAGTGTTATTGTATAAATAAGTAGCTGAGAGCTTTTAAAACATGAAAAAATTCCTTGCTTTTACATTGGTTGTCGTGGTGGGTTTGACTGCCTGCAATGACAACGGAAAATCAATAAACAACAAATCGGGTAAGAATGACAAAACGGTGGTTCGTGAGGGGGGAGTAACACTGTTGATTACAGATGCTGACCTTATCGAGGTTGATTCCAACCCCAGGTACAACACTGCTGAGTGGAACTTTACAGTAAAAGACGCGGGGCGTTATGATGTATGGCTTTCCAGCCTGACATGTGACACGGCTCATCTTCGTTTCAATGATCTGGTAACGATCACTGCCGGCGATGAACGTATTGAGAAAAAGCCCGTAGGAGATGAGATAGTAAATGACAAGAGCGTGAGTCAACCCTGGTACAGGGCAGACTCTCACATGGGTTCAATATTCTTCAAAGAGCCGGGCGTATACCAGGTCCAGGTGATCAGTGATAGGGTGATGACCCACTCAACAGATCTGTCCAAGCTCAGCACTGATAAACATACTTTTATCAATTCACTGATCCTCAAGCCGATGGTTAACTAAAACAATTAACCCGCTGTCAGGCGGGTTTTTTGTTTCTTTCAGCCTTGCTTCACCACTTTCTTTTCCACCCAATTCCTCGCATTAACGAATGCCCTGATCCACGGGGTCACATCATCATCATGTCTTTGTTGCGGATACCAGGCGCACTGCCACGGGAAGTATGCTCTCTCGAGGTGGGGCATCATAGCCAGGTGCCTGCCATCAGATGAACATATGCCTGCAACATCATACATTGATCCGTTGGGATTGGCAGGATATTGATTCCTGCTGTATTTCATAATGATGTTATATTTATCCTCCGGATAGGGAAAGACAAAACGTCCCTCACCGTGTGCCACCCATATTCCAAGTTCCATACCTTCAAGACCCGACATCATTACGGAATTGCCTGGAAGGATTTTTACGCCAAGGAAGTCAGACTCAAATTTATGGGAGGAGTTGTGTCCCAGGCGAGGCATCTCTTTATGCTCAGGAACAATCAGTCCAAGCTCCGCCATCAGCTGACATCCGTTGCAGACACCAAGTGACAGGGTGTCATCACGCCTGTAAAAGTTTTCCAGTGCCGTCCGCGCCTTCTCATTATATCTGAAAGCGCCGGCCCATCCTTTGGCTGATCCGAGTACATCGGAGTTGGAGAAGCCTCCGACAAAAACAATCATGTTCAGCTCCTCAAGGGTCTCGCGACCTGTGATGAGGTCGGTCATGTGCACATCCTTCACATCAAAGCCGGCGAGCCACAGAGCATAAGCCATCTCACGGTCGCCGTTAACTCCTTTTTCTCTTATTATGGCTGCCCTGACACCGGTTTGGGCTTTCCGTTCCGGACTGATCCCAAGCGAACTGAAGGATCCTTTGAAGTTCTTCAGGTCGAATTCGACTGCCTTGCTGCCGTGATTGTCAAATCGCTCCTTTGCCAGTTTCAGTCCGCTCTGCCTGCGGTCAAGCAGGAATGAACTCCGGTACCACTCATTACGGTAATGATCAATATCAAAAACGAATTGCAACGCACCGTTTGAAACATAAATCTTTCTCTCCTTAACAGGATGACCGATGATATAAAACCGGATACCGCGTTCCAGGAGAAATTCTTCAGTCTCAGCCTCATCGCTGACCTGAATGATCACTCCGGGGTTCTGGCTGTACAGTATCTTCACCGTGTCAGCCTCATCCATCTCGGTAAGGGTCACAGCCAGTCCGCCTTCGCGGTTGGCAAAGCACATTTCCAGAAGGGTGGTTATCATTCCTCCTGCCGATATGTCATGTCCGGCAATGATCTTTCTTTCCCTGATCAGGAGTTGCAAGGCGTCAAAGACTGAGGCAAAATATTCAGGGTCACTCACTGTCGGGGCATCGTTTCCCAGGCTGCTCAGAGTCTGCGCCAGTGCGCTACCGCCGAGAACGGGACCCATGCCGCTCATGTCTATATAAATAACGGCAGCAGAAGCATCATTTCTTAATACTGGCTCAACTATGCCTCTTATGTCTTCAACCTCAGCCGCTGAGGTGATTATCACTGTTCCGGGACTGTACACCTGTCCGTCAGGATATTTTTGTGTCATTGAAAGGCTGTCCTTGCCTGTTGGTATATTTATTCCCAGTGCAATGGCGAATTCGCTGGCAGCCTTCACCGCCTCGTAAAGCCTGGCATCTTCACCCGGATTGCGGCATGGCCACATCCAGTTGGCTGAAAGAGATACACTTCTGAGGCCGTCAGCCAGCGGCGCCCAAACAATATTTGTCAATGCCTCAGCGATGGACAGCACCGAACCCGCCGGCGCACTAATCATGCCTGCTGCCGGAGCATGGCCCAGGGCTGTTGCCAAACCTCTTTTACCGCGATAGTCGAGGGCAATCGCACCCAGGTCATTGAGAGGCAGCTGCAGCTCACCGGCACACTGCTGCTTTGCTACACGGCCAGTCACTGAACGGTCAACCTTGTTCGTCAGCCAGTCCTTGCAGGCCACCTCTTCAATCTGCAGTACTGCACTGAGATATCTTTCCGGGTCACCGGGATCATAGCTGATTTCCCGGAAACGCTGCGGTTGGGTTTTATCATGCATCACCGTCCGGGGCGGCTTTCCGAAGAAATCACTCAGCTGCAGATCGATAGGCTTCTCGCCGCTCAGCGGATTGAAGAAAGTGAACTGATTGTCTCCGGTCACCTCACCGATGACATATATCGGAGCACGCTCACGCCCGGCTACAGCTGTGAGGCTGTCTGCGTCACTCTTTCTTATGACAAGTCCCATCCGTTCCTGGGATTCATTGCCTATTATTTCTCTTGCCGATAGTGTCGGGTCACCTACAGGAAGCTTGCTGATGTCTATTTTCCCGCCTGTTGCCTCGACCAGTTCGGACAGGCAGTTGAGATGCCCGCCTGCACCGTGGTCGTGCAGTGATATGACAGGATTATGATCACTCTCACTCATAGCCCTGAGAGCGTTATACACCCTCTTCTGCATTTCGGGGTTGGCGCGCTGCACGGCGTTAAGTTCAATGGTGCTGTTGTATGCCCCGGTATCGACTGAAGAGACTGCTCCGCCACCCATGCCAATTCTATAGTTGTCACCGCCGAGAAGGACGATCAGGTCGCCTTTCTGAGGCACATCCTTTTCGCTGTCAGCCTTCTTACCAAGGCCTATGCCTCCTGCCAGCATTATCACCTTGTCAAATCCGTAGCGCCGCATTTCATCAAAATGCTCAAATGTCAGAACTGAACCGCAGATGAGTGGCTGTCCGAATTTATTGCCGAAGTCGCTTGCTCCGTTGGAGGCTTTAATCAAAATTTCTTCAGGGGTCTGGTAGAGCCATTTCCTTGGTGCTGTCGCTTTTTCCCATTCGCGCGGTCCGTCGGGACGGGGGTAGGAGGTCATGTAGACTGCCGTTCCTGCGATGGGCAGGGAGCCCTTCCCGCCTGCTATTCGGTCACGTATCTCACCTCCGGTACCAGTTGATGCACCGTTGAAAGGCTCCACGGTTGTGGGGAAGTTATGCGTCTCGGCCTTTATTGAAAGTACAGATTCAATTTTCTTAACGTTGAAGAAGTCAGCCTTGTCCTGCGTTGCAGGAGCAAACTGTTCAACAACCGGACCGCTCAGAAACGCGCAGTTGTCTTTGTATGCAGAAACAACATGATTAGGATTTTCCGAGGTGGTGCGCTTTATAAGGCTGAAAAGAGACGACCGGTGTTCAATACCGTCAATGATGAAAGTCCCGTTGAAGATTTTATGGCGGCAGTGTTCAGAGTTGACCTGTGAAAAGCCAAAGACTTCGCTGTCGGTAAGTTTTCTGCCAAGGGTCTGGCTCAGTTTTTTGAGATATTCAACTTCGGGCGGGCTGAGGGCAAGTCCTTCCTGCCGGTTATAAGCCTCAATATCGTCTATATCCCTGACAGGTTCAGGCTCATGGTTCACAGTGAATATTTCCTGGTCAAGGTTGTGATAGACACGCTGCAGCATAGGGTCATGATCCGGATTCTCTTCTTTGGCTGGGAAATACTCTTCAATCCTAAAAATACCTGTTACTCCCATATTCTGTGCCATCTCCACCGCATTGGTGCTCCATGGGGTGACCATTTCGCGTCGGGGCCCGATGAAGGTGCCGGTGATTTTTTCGGAAGCTGCCTGAACGGCATTGCCGTAAAGCCATGAAAGCCTGATTATTTCTTCGGGCGATAGCTCCCTGTCAGTTCCTGTGGCTATAATGCTCGCTGAGGTAGTCTCGAAGAAAAGTATTGCCTTGCTTATCATAATATATTGATAAAGAACATTATAAGGCTGGATTGCCAGTTGTTCTTTATGCAGGTAAATATAATAAAACTCCGCGTGTAACCGTAAGTGTCATTTATAGCCACGGGCCGGGCCGGAACACTTAATTTTTAACCAGGCATTAAAGTATTCATATCACCTGATACTTCGATACAGGTATTTCTTCCGTGATCATCCAGCACCGTTTTTCCACTCTTTTTTTCTGTAAGTACCAGGTTGACGGTGGCAGTCATGCTTTCTTCAATTCTGCCATCCATGAGTCCCCTTACAGGAGCAGCCAGGCCGGTTGCCAGGTCAAGCGGTGCGGTAATATTAAAAATATAATCGCGGTTCTCGATTTCCATCTCCATAAAATCATCGGTAACCTTCAGTTTTTTCAGGGATGATCTGTTATATGTGGTAAACCTGATCAGGTGATCATGGAGCCATATTCCGGCGATAAAACCGGTGAACGTCCCTGTTACCCACGGAATTCTGGCTACCGAGGCCTTTAAAGATATGCCCGGTTTGCTGAAATGATTAGTCTGCACCCAGACATAAGCTGAGGGAAATGTATGGCCCCAGTCCTTCTCTGTATATCCTCTTCCGCCGGTGAAGTCAATCAACTCTCCGTTGATTTCCAGGTGGCCCGAGATGCTGTGATCCATGCTTACCACGCCATGGTTACATTCCATGAACGGAGCAAAAGCATAAGGTCCCATTATGCCGGGTGAGTACCAGGGTTTTGGCCATGGCACAATCCCTGAAAAATCCAGGGCGCCTTTGACGGCAGGCAGGTCAAGAACAATTCTGTTTGTGGAAAAGAAATTTTTTCCTATCGAGAGTTCAAACCCTTTTGCAGCAGGCACAAAGAGTGATGAACTGAAAGTATGATACTCTGATTTTTTCTCCACTGCCATCGAGTACCTGGATAAAAGAATGGCTGTTACCGGCTTCATCCATTCCGATACCCGGAATAAATGCAAAAGCTTTTGTTTCGGTGGCATTTACAACTTTGAAATACCATCCTTCGAAGTACTTCCTGGTCATGCCCCAGCCCTGGTACTGCTCGGGATTAAAAAGTGACCGTATTTGTTTTGCCAGGATCATATCTGATCATTCATTTCCAATGCCTTCCTGTATGTTGTCAGGGCCCTCTCCCTTGCGAAGTTGTGTTCGACGATTGCATCAGGATACTCTTTACTGCCGGACTCCGGCACCCATTTTCTTATATACAACAAGTCACGGTCAAACTTTGTTGTCTGTGCTTCCGGGCTGAAAACCCTGAAGTAAGGTGCGGCATCACATCCGCATCCTGCAGCCCACTGCCAGTTGCCATTGTTTGACGACAGCTCGTAGTCGAGCAGTTTTTCTGCGAAGTATGCTTCTCCCCACCGCCAGTCGATCAGCAGGTGTTTGGTCAGGAAGCTGGCAGTGATCATCCTTACCCTGTTATGCATGAAACCGGTTTCGTTCAGCTCACGCATGCCGGCATCAACGATCGGGTAGCCCGTTCTGCCCGTGCACCATCTTTCAAACTCATCCTCATTGTTGCGCCAGATGATGTTATCATATTTCTTTTTAAAGGCATTGTCGGTGACGTGAGGGAAGTGCCACAGTATGCTCATAAAAAACTCACGCCAGATCAGCTCATTGAGCCATACCTCACTTAATGCCACGGCAGTCCTGACCAGTTCACGTATACTCACTGTGCCAAACCGGAGATGGACGCCTAGCCTGGTCGTCCCGTTAAGTGAGGGTATATCGCGGGTCCTGTGATAATTCCTTATTAATATCCTTATTTACCTCAGGCGCCGTGAAAACATACTCAGTCCGGTGAAATCCGATCTCTTCGATTGAAGGCAGGGGCAGTGGTTCTGTTTTCAGAAATTCACCTGCCAGTTTCTCTGACGGGAAAGGCCTCACCATGATCTTCAGTCAGTGTTTTCTTCCATACTCTTGAGTAAGGTGTGAAAACAGTATAGGGTGTTCCGTCACTTTTGATCACTTCATCCTTTTCAAAAATCACCTGGTCTTTAAATGTATGAAAAGGGATGCCTGATTCTTTCAGCATTGCGGCAATATTCCTGTCACGTATTACAGCGTACGGCTCATAATCATGATTGGCATAAACAGCCTTTACATTGAAGTCTGACAGGATTTTACGAATGGCATTTTCCGGAGTGTCGTGGAATACTTTGAGCGATGTTCCTGCCGCGGTCAGTTTTTTCTGCAGAGCATCAAGCGCTCCGTGGATGAATGAAATGCGCCGGTCATGCCTGTCATCAAGCCTGTCAAGAATATTTATATCGAAAATAAAAACGGGCAGTACCCTGTATCCGGACTGAAGTGCATGCCAAAGCCCCGTATTATCTTCAAGGCGAAGGTCACGCCTGAACCAGAAGATTGCTGTCGGTTCTTTTTTTGTCATCGGCTTAAACACGATTATCTGTAGCCAACTGCAGCATAGCCAACCCAGTGTGTCATTTTAGCCGGGGCAGTGATACCCATTCCGAGGTCACTCACCGGGTCTGGGCTGGTTAGCAATGCTGGTTGAATAGCCTGCCGGCAAGCCTGTGAGCGGTTCACGGGTCATTTCAGATATTTTACAGGCTGTAGCAAAGCCACGAGGAACTGCATACCTTCCGCACCATGTCCATTTATATTCATGGTAGTCGTTTTCCCGGACCATGCAATCTGAGAAGGCTTTTATTTTAGCCGGGGATAGCTCGCCGGCAAGCATAGTGTTCATTATCTGTTCCTCATATGTAACAGTCTTCAGGTAGCCCGCTGAATCAACTCCGAACCGGTCGTAGTTTTTCCCGCCCCACTCTTCATTACCGTAATGCACGGCATCCGTTGAAATAACTATCGACCACCCGCTTCCCCAGGCAAGTCCTGCTTGATCCATTGTCTCTGCGATTGCTGGGGCAAGATCCGCTGCAATAGCATCCATCCGATCATAAGACATATAAGGAACAATTATGGGAATGATCTCTACATCACTGTTATAATGTTCAGGAACGGCACCAGCGCTTCAAGTGAGTGCTCGATTTGCCATGAGGCTGTCATGTACAACGAATAGATCGCTCAGGAAGCTTTTTCATCAATGACTTCTGCAACTTTGAGACCTCCACCGATCCCCCCGGACTTCTCCATTTTCTATAAGATCCGAAAACGATTTTGTTTTCCAGATCGAAAATTTTTGCCTTATGTCCTACTCCGAAAAGAATTACCACATCATCACTTAACATGCTGCAGCATGGCAGGGTAGAGGTATCCCACATATGAATAATCATCATGCGGTGATATTGCCACTCTGAGTGTTTCCGAGGAGTTAAAAACCGCTGTAGCTTTTGAGAATTGTCCGGACTGCAGCCTCTCTGTTCTTGCCAGCACACTGTCAACCTGCCAGCCGTATTGAGCAAAACCAATCGTGTCAACAGGCAGCCGGATTGATGCAGAATGATCATTTTTCTTACAGGCTGATATTAAAAGAGCGCATATCAGCAAAAAAGGAAGGTTTGTAATAGACCTCATGAATCAATGTTTTTAGGCGGTTTCTCCCTCTGACGCTTCTGCTTTTTTCGGAGCATTCTGCGCAGCCGGGTAAAGATAAAGATTATCAGGATCAGGAAAAGAGCGACAATAAAGAACGGAATGACAAGTGAAAGGAGGGATGTTCCGGTAGCAGCAACATTTTCCACCGTAGCTACGACAGGGTTACCAACACCCGCTGTCAATTTGGTCGAGGTGAGTCTCGTCAGGGCGCTGCCGCTCTGAACGACGGCGGCGCTTCCGCCACCGATAGCTGCCCCGGTTATCCATTTCATCAGATCACTGTCGATTGGCAGGACAGAGGTCAGGAGCAGGGTTCCGGCACCTATTGCAAGAGGGGTGCTGACAGTGTCAAGAAGGTTGTCAACAAACGGGATATAGTATGCCAGAATCTCCACAACGGTTGCAGTCCCCAGAATGGCGATTGAAGTCCATGACGAGAGCCACTGAAAGCTTTCATTCAGAGGCAGTATCCCGGTTTTTGCAGCAACAGCGGCTACAAGCATCGGGACAAACACCCTGAAACCAGCGCTGGCGGCCAGCCCGATGCCAATCGCCACGGCTGTGATTAATTCAGTATTCATAGGTCAGTAAAAATATACTTTCTTGCAGCTGAAAAGACTGCTTCTTCGAAATCGTAAAAGACAGAAGGTGAGATTTTTACCGGGTCGTTGAACATGCCGTTGGTGATAAGGATCAGGCCTGATTTTGTGTCAGGATCAAAATAGAATTTAGATATCAGTCCGTAGGCATCTCCTCCGTGCCCAATCATAACGGACTTACCGTTGATCATGTCTGCCGATACAGTACCGCTAAGAATGCTGACACTCAATCCCCAGCTTCTTTCCGGTCCGACCTCCGGATCGCCGTTACTCCCGTTCCAGGTCCACTGAGGAGTGTGCATCAGCCTGATGCTCTTCTTCGAGATTATTCTCTTGCCGTTGAAGACACCTTCATTCATGTGGAGGATCATTATCCTTGCAAGCTCGACGGCTGAGATCCTGAGCCCTCCCTGCGGAGAAAAGATGGCAGCATTGGTGCCGGTCTTATATCCTGAGAAATCCCGCGGAGACGGGAGCGCGCCCTTGAAGTCATCTGTCTGGGGCGCCCACTTGCCATCTTCGTTCCTGTATATTACGGCAAGATTGTTTATATCAGTGACGCCTTCAACGGTATATGATCCGGTTATGCCCAGCGGAATGAAGAGATTTTCGCTCATGAACCTGTCAAAATTCTGTCCGCTGATCTTCTCTATGAGCGTTCCGGCCAGGCCGAAGTTTGCATTGCAGTATATGAAATACTCTCCGGGAGGCTCTTTTATCCACATGTCATCTGTGTAATAAAGACCGCCCGGCACCAGCAGCTGGGAAAAATCAAGAGGATTACTGACGTTTTTGTAGTTGGCCATCAGGAACTCTTCATATCTGCTTCCGTCATTTATACTGCTTGTATGCGACAGCAGCATCCGGATGGTAATGGGCCGGTCGGGGTGATTGGGATTACGCAGTGTAAAACCAAGGTATTTGCTTACATCGTCATCAAGCTTAAAGAGCTTTTTGTCGTACAGCTTCATCATGGCCGTAGTCATGACGAGTTTTGATATGGAGGCAATCCTGAATTTGGTGCTGTCATTGACAGGCAGGTTGCGCTCATAATCCCTCAGCCCCGCATTAAAAACCCCTGAAATCTTTCCGTCACAAACCGTGACAACAGAGAGACCCATAAGATCATACTTGTTCCGTATATCTTCCACTGCCTGTTGCATCTGACCGTTCAGTGCCTGAAGTGAACCCAGAAGAATCATAGCCATTATTGTTTTTTTCATCATGAATTGTTTTACCCGGATCACCGGTTCTTAATCACTGCAAACTTCACCGAAGACCTGCCTGAAGGTGTCTGCAGTACACAAATATAAGTACCTGCACCCAATGTTTCATATTTTACCGGTTCGTCGTAGAAGCCTGCGTCCATTATACGGTCAGCGAGTGAAGCTAAAAGCCTTCCGCCGGTGTCATAGATCCTGAGGGTGACATGGCACCTGTCTGAGATGCAGTAACTGATAACAGATTCATCCGTGACCGGATTGGGGGTTATCTTCATGATTTCGCTCACCGCAGGCCTGTCCGTGAGCGGATTGGGGTCCATCGTCAGTCTTCGATCGCCGTTGACCCGCCGGTTGAAAAGGCTGCTTTAATCCCCTGCCATATTTCATCTCTTCCTGCTTCATAGCTTAATGCCCAGATTCCGATGCCGGCCAGGCCCCTGTTTTTTGCAAGTTCATACTTCAGGGCAAGACTGAGGCTGTCGTCATACCAGAGCTGCCTCCACTCCGTGGAGCTGAAATAACTGAACCAGGGTACTTTAACGATAGCGTCAAATGTCTTTCCGTAGGTGTCAGCCAGCTGTTCAGCAGAATTATAGGTGCGGGAGGTGCCTTTTCCGGTTGCAGCTGCCTTGCGTGCGCTGCTTTCAACCGGCCAGTCGTAGCCGTACCACGGCACACCGAGGAGGAGCTTGCCCGGAGGTACTCCCACGCCGAGATATTCTTCATCTATGCTCTGCGTGACATCGTAAGTCTCCCCGGTCAGTGGTGCGACCGGTCCTGCAGTTGTTGATCCGCTCCAGTAATAGTTATATCCCATCATGATAATATAATCGCAGATTTCGGCAAGCGATTTCAGGTCGGCACGGCCGGACCAGTTCACTGCCGGTGTGGCCAGCGAAATCTCCGCTCCGGGAAGCTCTGCTTTTATCCCCCTTACAGCCCGCCTGCAGAAGCTTACCATGTTTTCCTTCATCGTCTCCGGCACACTTTCAAAGTCGAAGTTGACACCGTCACCGTTTCGCGCCTTGAGCTGGTTAATAAGAGTGTTGATGAGATTCCACTGTTTGACGGTGTCAGCCAGTATGGCGGTATTGCCCAGTGTCCCGAAATTGGTTACGGTGAGGGTTACCTTAACTCCTCGCTGGTGAGCATAGTCTATTACCGATGTCGTGTCCCATCCTCTCAGGGTAGTAAACCCTCCGGTTGCAGTGTCAACCTCATAACTGAAGTATGCGATGTGCGTGAGAGCCTCATAGTCATATGACAGGTATGCAGTAGAGCCGGCCCAGTATGGGTGCCATCCGTAGACCATGTGCGTAAGGTCGCCTGCAGTCCTGCTCTTAAGCACAACAGGCATTTCTGCAGATACCTCACCGGCAGGTTTGACAGAATCGAAAACAGATGCATAATATTCACTCTCAGCCTGATGAATGCCAACAGGAATGGTTTCAGGCTCCTGTGCCGGAACAACCGTACATGCCAGCGCGTACAGCAGAACAGTCAGTGTTATCTTGATCCTCATTCAGAATGAGAGGAAGGAATTGTATCAGGCAGTCTTGAAATACTTATTGTATATCTCCATGTTGCGCTCCAGAAGGGCCACGGAAAGCTCGTATGCCTGCAGGCTGTCCTTAATCTTCAGCGCTTCGATAAGCTCTTTCTGGTATTTCATTGTGTATTCCTTCTCACCCTCGATGTTACCGTATATCAGGTTCCTCATCCTCGGCAGGAGGGAATAAACCGGTTCAAGGCTGATGATGACAATCGGATTGCCGGTAGCTTTGGAGAGGTTCATGTGGAAGCGGTTGATCAGGTCAACCTCGAGCTGTGTGTTGTCAGGATTGCATTTCTCCAGCTCATGCTGGTTCTTTTCGAGGATGCGAATGTCTTCATCAGTCCTGTTATTGGCTGCAAGCCTCGCCACTTCAGGCTCGAAGAGACGTCTTACTTCGATTATCTGGAGTATAAGATCAGAGTTGAACCTCAGGTCATAGAAGAGATGCAGTGAATTGATTGCATCCTCAATCTTCAGTTCGGTGATATACATACCGCTGCCTTTTCTGATGTCTATCAGTCCCCGTGCACTCAGCCGTCGCAGTGCCTCCCTCAGGGCTGTCCGGCTGACGGCAAACTGTGCACACAGTTCTTTCTCCGTTGGCAGCTTGGAACCGGGCAGTAATTTTTTCTGCCGTATCGCTTCCTCGATCCTCCTCTCAATCTTCTGACTGAGAGTGAGTCCTGAACCGATTTTACTGAACATGTCATTGCTCATATTGCCAGGTATTAATCAGATAAACTTCCCCGATAGAATATTTAATATTGTATTCCGGTTAATGGTAGTTTTCCCTGTAAAATTCAAGCGCTCTTTTGACTGATCCGTGCTGTAGGAGCAGTATACGTGCAGCATCACGCTGGATATTCAGTTCCTCAACGATCATCCGGGTGCCGCGTTCTATCAGTTTTTTGTTGGTGAGCTGCATGTTGACCATCTTGTTGCCCTTAACCCTTCCCAGCTTGATCATAAGCGTGGTGGTGATCATGTTCAGCACCATCTTCTGCGCGGTGCCTGCTTTCAGCCTGCTGCTTCCGGTCACAAATTCCGGCCCGACCACCACAACCACCGGATATTCGGTCACCTCTACAATTCTGCCTTGAGGATTGCAGGTGATACATCCCGTCAGGATACCGTTTTCACGTGCCTTCTGAATGCCTCCGATGACATATGGGGTGGTGCCCGATGCTGCAATGCCGATTACGGTATCTTTGGTGTTGATATTGAAAATCTCAAGTTCTTTCCAGGCCTTGTTGGGGTCGTCCTCCGCAGCCTCAACGGCTTTGCGGAGTGCAGTCTCGCCGCCTGCTATCAGGCCTATTACAATGGTGTCAGGCACCCCGAAGGTAGGAGGAACCTCCGATGCATCGAGCACTCCCAGCCTCCCGCTCGTGCCGGCGCCAAGGTAAAAAAGCCTGCCTCCCTTCTGCATCCTGACGAGAATCTTTTCGATCAGGATCTCAACCTGCGGAAGCGCTTTTCTGACGGCCTGGTGTACCTTTGAATCCTCCTTGTTGATATTTGTAAGCAATTCACTGACAGTCATCTTTTCAAGATTGTCAAAATTGGAGGGCGACTCTGTGATGCTTAATGCCTGCCTGGTGTAATCCTGATTACCCATACCTTTAGATGTGCGGATTCTGAATATGATACCTTACAAGATTTTCCATCGGGGTCAGGGTGAACAACCCGGGCCTTAGACGGTATTTTGTCAACAGTTCTTCAAGGAACGGCCTGAAATGATATGCGACACTGCCAGTGAAATGCACCGGGAACTTTCTGGCTTCAGGGTACTGAAGCACATTGCGGATCATGAACTCATCAAAGCTGGATGTTATTATGGCCTGGAGTTCCGGGACATGTATGTTATCTGCGATGAAACGGGTGAACTGGCCCAGGAACCTGTTGGGAAACGGCATGTTGTACACATTGTCAAGTATTCCGGCGGGAGTAAGGGGATATGCTTTAAAAAAGTTCTCGATGACAATGCCAGGAAGCTGTTTCTTCAGAACACCTGACACAAGCTTCCTGCCCAGCACTGCTCCCCCTCCCTCATCACCGAGAATATATCCCAGCGGTGATACATTCGAAACGATTTCCCTGCCATCATAATAGCATGAATTTGAACCGGTACCTATTATACATGCTATACCGGGCTCATTCAGGCAAAGTGATCTTGCGGCTCCAAGCAGATCGCTTCCGATGAACAGCTCACCGGTGCCGAAAAAACTTACCAGGCCTTTTCTTACTATCTCAGCCTTGGCAGCACTGCTGACACCTGTGCCGTAGAAAAAGATCCGGCTTGCAGTGGAACCTTCAAGTTCAGGTATTTCTTTCCTCAGAAGACTGACAATTTCTTCTCCCGTAACAAAGAACGGGTTAATGCCGGAAGAGATGTATGACCGCCCTGCAACACCGTCAGTCACCTCTCTCCATTCAGTCTTGGTCGATCCACTGTCAGCGATAAGTATCATTGGCAGACAGAAATTGATATGTGGTTATTTTCCAAATGATTAAACGGATAAACGAAACGAATTAGCATCAGTTCCGCTTACTCATAACAAATGTAAATAAATAAATTAATAAAACCACTTTTTGTAAGATGTCTGACAAGTTTTAAAAATCTTTCTATTTTTGAATCATATTTACTATATTCAACAAAATCATTTCAACGATGCGGACATTCCATCCTCTGACATTAATATGGCTGTGTGTGGTCATTCTGGTTTGCTCGCCCCGGGCATCAGGTCAATCTCCGGTTAAACTGCAGAAGGCTGCCGAAGCCAGGCTCAACGGGTGGACCAGTCCGGTTACAGAATGGTATTATCCCGGCGATCTGCCAATTGACTCACTCAAAGTAATCCCTGAAAGCAGGGAACTGAAAATCTGGTTCCCCGTTGCCATGTCATTCAATCCTGTCAGGGAGGAGGCCATCACCCGTCTCAGGAATTCACTGAAGGAAGCACTGGGCAAAAAATTCAGGAACTATACGATTGACATATATACAAACGGGTTTGAGCCGGAGCAGCTTATTCCGAATTATTTCAGACACAATATTGCCGCCGACACAACCCGCATTCCTGTCTCAACAACGGGAAAACCGGTGCTTATCGACCGGGTCAACGGCGTTCATCCTTCCAGGGGACTGAATGACAGGTATATTGCCCTGTGGCACAGCCATGGCTATTATTTCGATATGCCGCTTGACCGCTGGGAATGGCAGCGGGCAAAACTCTTCGGCACTGTCGAGGATCTTTCGGTAATGGCGTACGTCATCCCGTACCTGACACCCATGCTCGAGAACTCCGGCGCAACTGTCTTCCTTCCCCGTGAAAGAGATATTCAGGTCAATGAGGTTGTGGTTGACAACGATATTTCATCACCTGATTGTGAATTTGTCATACATGTTTCCGGAAAGGCGGAGCCGGCCGGGATGGGTTTTCTTTTAAGGGATACCCTCTTTACAGGCGACAACCCGTTCCGGATGGGTACTTCCCTGAGAATATCTGACGGCAATGCAACATATATCCCCTTTATACCTGAAAAGGGGTATTATTCAGTCAGTATTGCTTACCCATGGCTGAAAGACAATTCGCAGAAAGTAAGATACCGGATCAGTCATGCCGGAGGTACAACCGACTTTATTGTCAATCAGACCATGGGCGGTGGCACATGGCTGTATCTGGGAACATTTCTCTTTAATGCAGGATCTGACGGGCAAACAGGCTCCGTAACAGTGATGTGCGAAGAAGGAGGGAAGGCTGCCCTTGACGCCGTGCGTTTTGGCGGAGGTATGGGTAATATTGCACGGCGACCTTCATCATCAGTGATACCAAACCAGTGGTCACTGAATGCAAATAAGCCCGCTGCAGATGCTGACGTCCCGGCTGATACGGTTAATTACACATGGAAGCTGAGCGGCAAACCAAGATATCTTGAGGCTGCACGCTACTGGCTGCAATATGCCGGCATGCCTGATTCACTTGTTTACACACCCAGCAAAGGGAAGAACGATTATAACGATGATTATATGTCACGCGCCGAGTGGGTCAATTACCTGGCAGGCCCGGTTGATACGAACAACCCTTCACGGCCGGGTATCCCTCTCGACCTGTCACTTGCGTTTCACACAGATGCGGGAATTACCCCCGGCGATTCGATAATCGGCACGCTTGCCATCTATTCCACTGCGTCAGGGGAAGGTAAATTCCGCGATGGCACCAGCCGCCTGGCCAGCCGTGATCTGTCAGATATTGTACAGACACAGATAGTTCAGGATATCTCAGTTTTGTTCAATCCTGACTGGACCCGCCGCGGTCTTTGGGACAGGTCCTATTACGAGGCGCGCAAGCCCGGTGTACCGTCCATGCTCCTTGAGCTGCTCTCTCATCAGAACCTGGCAGATCAGAGCTACGGGCTTGATCCGAGGTTCAGGTTCCATGTCAGCCGTGCCGTTTATAAGGGAATTCTGAAGTACCTGGCATATAATTCCGGAAGTGAATATGTCGTTCATCCGCTTCCTGTGACACACATGGCGCTCTCTCACCTAGGCGGGAAGAGGGTGAGGCTGAGCTGGGAGCCTGTTGCTGACCCCCTGGAAAAGAGTGCGGTACCGGCTTCATACAAAGTCTATACACGGAGAGATGGTAACGGATTTGACAATGGCATGAATGTAACGGGTACGGCAGTTGATATTGAGCTCCCTGCTTATGATACGGTCTTCAGTTTCCGGGTCACTGCCGTCAATGAGGGAGGGGAGAGCTTCCCCTCCGAAATCCTGGCAGCTGGCTTCCGTTTCGGTACCACCGGAACGGTGCTTGTGGTCAACGGTTTTGACCGAATATCAGGACCCGCATGGTTTGACAGGGATGGGATGGCAGGCGTTGAATGGTGGAATGACCGGGGTGTGGCTGATCACTATAACTTTGTCACAACGGGCGATCAGTATGACTTTTCACGCAGGTCGCCGTGGACTGATGATGATAATCCCGGATGGGGTGCGTCATATTCTGACAAGGAGGGAGAAATAATTGCCGGCAACACCTTTGACTACCCTTATATTCATGGCAAATCGATAATGGCCGCAGGGAGATCGTTCATCTCCGTCAGTGACGAGGTTTTCGAAGGTCAGGGGTTTGACTTTGCTCCGTATTGCGCGGCAGACCTGATCTTCGGAGAAGAGAAGACTACTCTTTCTGCCGCTGATTCTTCCATAAAGGATTTTGAGATTTATACACCAGGGTTCATCAGTGCCCTTGAAAAAATGTCTGCCTCCGGCGTTCCTGTCTTTATGTCAGGGTCTTACACCGGGACAGATCTTCAAACCACGGGTGACTCAATGACTGTTGCCAGGGTGAAGAAGATACTGCATTTCAACCACCGCACTGATCATGCAGTAAGAAACGGGCATTTTTATGCTACTGACTTAGCAAACCAGGCATTCACCGGCGGTTACACGTTCAACACTGCTGACAGTCCGGGTGTCTGTGCTGCTAAAACACCTGATCCTGCTGACAGCCGGGGCATCTATGCTGCTGAGGCGCCTGATGCGATCGAACCGGCAGACAAAGGATCAATAACAGCATTCCGCTATTCGGAGAATAACACTTCCGCGGCTGTGATCTACAGGGGTGTGCCAGGCACAGTAGTACTTGGGTTCCCGTTTGAAACAATCCTCTCTTCAGACGAGAGGGATGCATTTATGAGACAGGTATTGAATTTTCTAATTAAAAAATAACAGGCAATCATGAATAAAACCGTTACATGCTTTATACCTTATTCTGAGGTTGAAATATTGAAGTCGACAGTCGCTTCGCTGAAGGCCTCAGGTGATGTCAGCAAGATCTTCATCGTTATTCCGCCGGAGCACCCCGGCACATTTGAAGATATTGAAGCTGATTACCTGCGCTCTGCAGGTTTTGCTTCCACTGATGCACTCAGGAAAATGGCGGCCGTCGCTGATACCGATTATGTTATGACCTACAGCAAGGGTTTTCCGCTTGACCTCGGGAAATTTGCCCTGAAGCGGATGAGGCAGATCTGTGACAACACGGGGGCCGGGATGGTCTACTCGGATTATTTTGAAAAAAAGAATGACACCCTATCTCCTCACCCGGTTGTTGATTACCAGGAGGGCAGCCTGAGGGATGACTTCAACTTTGGCTCCGTGATACTGTACAACGCCGGAGCCTTTAAGGAGGCGGTCAGCCGGATGGACGAAGATTACATTTTTGCCGGCCTGTATGACCTCAGGCTGAAAATATCACAAGGTCACCCCCTGGTTCATATACAGGAAATGCTCTATACCGAGGTGGAGACCGATATCCGCAAGACAGGCGAGAAGCAGTTTGACTATGTCGATCCCCGTAACAGGGCTGTGCAGATTGAGATGGAGAAGGCCTGTACTCACCACCTTAAATGCATCAATGCCTGGCTGAAACCGGTATTCCGGGAAATAAAGTTCGATGATCAGAACTTTGAATATGATGCATCAGTCGTCATACCCGGTTAAGAACAGGGTCAGGACCGTCAGCGATGCCATTAGATCAGTCCTGAGCCAGAAAACAAGGTACAAATTCAACCTGATCATAGTCGATAACTACTCAACCGATGGCACCACTGACCTCATCAGGTCATTTGCTGCCGACAGCAGGATAGTGCACATCATTCCCGAAAGAAAGGATCTGGGCATAGGAGGGTGCTGGAACGAAGCCGTGTTCAGTGATAAGTGCGGCAGGTTCGCGATACAGCTCGACAGCGATGACCTGTATATAGATGATAATGTTATCACAAAGATCGTTGACGGGTTTTACGCCCAGCAGTGCGCCATGCTGGTGGGCTCATACAAAATGGTAAACTTTGACCTTCACGATATACCCCCGGGACTGATTGATCATAAGGAGTGGACGCCCGATAACGGTCGCAACAATGCCCTGAGGATTAACGGCCTCGGAGCGCCGAGGGCGTTCTATACTCCAGTGATGCGGACTGTCAGGGTGCCCAATGTGAGCTACGGTGAGGATTATGCTGTGGGACTGGCCATAAGCCGTCATTACCAGATAGGACGAATCTATGAGCCTCTCTACCTCTGCCGCAGGTGGGATGAAAACTCGGATGCTTCCCTGGATGTGAACAGGATGAATACATACAACCTGTATAAGGATAAAATCAGGACCATTGAACTTATTGCACGAAAACGGATGATGGGCAGTACCAATAAATAAACGGTTCTATGAAAGATTATTCACGAAGCGTAAGCGATCTTTTTGACAGCCAGCTGAGGGAGTGGGACCTGGCGCGCGATAACTACCGCCAGCTTGATAATGTTAAGGCCAGAAAGATCTTCTTTGCGGACTTTGAGGTTGCAGTGCAGTTCAATCCAGGCCGCATTACCTCATCCGCCGCCAAGGTCGATGCCAGGTCGATAGAGGCCAGACCATGTTTCCTTTGTGAAAAGAACAGGCCTGCGCAACAGCGCGGTATCAAGTTTGAACAGGACTATACAATCCTCATAAATCCTTTTCCCATCTTCAGAAGACACCTCACAATCGTCAGTGACACACATACTGATCAGCGCATTGCAGGAAACTTCCTGACAATGCTCAGACTGGCGGAAGCGCTGCCTGAGTATGTCATCTTTTACAACGGACCGGAGTGCGGAGCTTCAGCACCAGACCACCTGCATTTTCAGGCAGGGAACAAGGGTTTTCTTTTTATTGAGGACGACTTCAGAAACAGAAGCCTTTGCAGAAAAGTGGATGTTGATCATGTAACTGAATTCTGGTCATGGCACAAATACGGCAGAGGGATTATGACGCTCATAGGACCTGATAAGGAAGCCCTTACGGCAGCCTTCGGTAAATTCTGCTCGAAGTTTGCCCTTACCCAGCCTGACAGGGCTGAGCCCATGCTTAACATCCTGGCTTCATACAGTGATGGCAAATGGATCATCCACGTGATACCGCGCAAGCTGCACAGGCCGGCATGCTACTTCGCAGAGGGTAAAGACAGAATCCTGCTGAGCCCCGCCTCGGTGGATCTCGGCGGAGTGCTCATTACGCCCAGGGAGGAAGACTTTATTAAAATTACCTCAGCAGACATATCCGGTATTTTCATGCAGGTATGCCTTAATGAAAGGGAGATTATGTCATTTACAGAAGATATTTTATTATGATGGACCAGGCACCGGAAATCAGCGTGGGAATCGTATCCGGCAGCGGGCTTACGTTCACGCTCAACGGACAATTTTCATGCAGTGCTGCCGATAGAAAACTTTCAGGCCAGTGGACTGCCCTGATGCAGAATGGCAGTATCCTGCTCAAAGATAAAAACGCCGTCGTTGAGACAGGTGAAGAGATCACACTGGTCCCGTCAGATCCGGGGCTTGACAGTTTCACGCTGCATGCCGTCACCATCGGTGTCGCTTTTCACTGGCAGCGCAATGAGGACCAGACTTTTCGGGGCAGGCTGAAGTTTATTGTTGAAAATGACCAGGTCACTGCCGTTAATATCTTATCTGTGGAAGATTATCTGCTCAGTGTGATTTCGTCGGAGATGAGCGCCACCTCCTCCATAGAACTTCTGAAAGCACATGCCGTGATTTCAAGGAGCTGGCTGCTGGCACAGATGGAGAAGACTGCAAGACTGAAAACAGGAGAAGGCAAATACACAACCAGCTTCGTAACAGATACTGAAATTACGAGGTGGTACGACCGTGAGGATCACAGTAACTTTGACGTCTGCGCAGACGATCACTGCCAGCGTTACCAGGGCATCACCAGGGCCACGACACAGATTGTGGAGCAGGCTGTGCGTGAGACATCCGGGGAGGTGCTTATGTACGAAAGTCTGATTTGCGATGCACGTTACTCCAAGTGCTGCGGCGGCATCACTGAGCTGTTCGAAAATGCATGGGAGCCGGTGAGCCATCCATATCTTCAGAAAATCACTGACAGCAAACAGGAACCTGCCGGCTTCAGTAACGACCTGACAAAGGAAGCGAATGCAGTGAAATGGATTAAAGGTGTTCCGGATGCTTTCTGCAATACAAATGATAAGAAGACCCTCTCGCAGGTGCTCAACAATTACGACCAGGAGACAAATGACTTTTTCAGATGGAAGGTCATTTATCCGCAGAAGGAACTGAGCTCCATGGTCAGGGAGAAGACAGGCATAGACTTCGGACTGATCACAGAACTTGAACCGGTTGCCAGGGGCACCTCCGGCCGCATAATCAGGCTCCGCATTAAAGGTGAAAAGAAGACCCTGATCATCGGCAAAGAGCTGGAGATAAGGAAAGCGCTTTCAAAGACTCATCTCTACAGCTCGGCCTTCGCTGTCGAAAAGGAGACACGGGGAGGGGAGACAAACTTCATCCTTCACGGCGCCGGATGGGGACACGGAGTGGGGCTGTGTCAGATAGGCGCTGCAGTCATGGGCGCGTCAGGATACTCGTACACGGAAATACTTGCACATTACTTCAGGAGTGCTGACCTGAACAAGATCTACTGAGATGAAAAGAACAGCCCTGTCATTAACACTTCTTCTTGTAATGCTCTTGAATGCCGGTGCACAGTCGTGGATCAGGATAAACCAGCTTGGTTATCTCCCGAACACGGTCAAGGTTGCTGTATATATCTCGCAGAGACCTGGCGCAGGAGCTGATTTCATGGTGCACGACGCACTGACTGACAAAGTAGTTTTTAAGGGAAAGTCCGCCCTGTATGACGGAGCAGTGTGGGGCATGGCTTCTGCTGCAAGACTTGATTTCACTGGTCTGACTGCCACGGGAGGATACTATATCAATTATGAAGGAACACGCTCGGAAACATTCCGCATTGACGCCGGTGTCTATGACGGCACAGCCGACTATATCCTGAAATATATCAGGGCCCAGAGGTGCGGTTACAACCCGTTCCTTGCCGACTCATGCCATACCCATGACGGAATAATAGTTGATCACCCCACCCTGTCAGGTACCCCGATAGATGTCAGGGGAGGATATCATGATGCCAGCGATCACCTGAGATATACCACCACAACTGCCAACTCGGTTTATCAGATGATGTTTGCATACAACAGGTCACCTGAGGTTTACGGTGATGGGTATGATGCTGCCGGTGCAACGGGAAGCAACGGCATACCTGACATTCTTGATGAAGTGAAATGGGGTCTTGAATGGCTCCTGAAGATGAACCCTGACAGCGGGGTGATGTATAACCAGGTGGCCGATGATCGCGACCACAGGGGATTCCGTCTGCCGAACCTCGACAAAGCAGATTACGACCTCGGACCCTACAACAGGCCGGTATATTTTGTTACCGGCAAGCCGCAAGGACTTGCTGCATTTAAAAACCGCACTGAGGGTGTTGCCTCCACAGCCGGTAAGTTTGCCTCTGTGTTTGCGATGGGAGCAAAAGTCTTCGCTGACAGTGATCCTTCTTTCGCAGCTGCAATGGCTGCAAAGGCCACTGACGCTTTTGAGTTCGCACTGACTGATCCGGGAGCAACCCAGACAGCCTGTAATGTGTCGCCCTATTTCTATGAGGAAGACAATTACGTGGACGACATGGAGCTTGGCTGCATGGGAGCTTTACACCCTTACCGGCGATAAGGACTTTCTTGTACAGGCTGACTACTGGGGAATACTCGAACCGTATACCCCATGGATCGAGAAAGACACGGCAAGACACTACCAGTTTTATCCTTTTGTTAACCTGGGACATGCAAACATCGCCATGTCATCAACAGGGTATTCGCAAAGGTACCTCGACTTCATGCGCAAAGGACTGGATATCATTGACCGGCGCGACGTAAATGACGTTTTCCAGGTTAAGATACCGTTCGTATGGTGCTCCAATAATTATGTTGCCGCTGCGCTGACACAGTGCAGGCTGTTTAATGAAGCAACAGGTGACAGCCGGTTTCTCTATCTGGAGGCAGCATTGAGAGACTGGCTCTTCGGATGCAATCCCTGGGGCACCTCAATGATCTGCGGTCTTCCTGCCGGAGGAGACTATCCTCTCTATCCTCACTCAGCTTTCACGGTATTCCTTGGAGAGACCACCTTCGGCGGACTTGTTGACGGGCCTGTGTATAAGGGCATTTATGAAAACCTCAAGGGACTTTCGCTGCTCAGGCCTGACACCTATACTCCTTTCCAGAACGGCAATGTTGTATACCATGATGATATTGGCGACTACAGTACAAACGAACCTACCCTTGACGGTACTGCCAGCCTGAGCTATTATCTGTCAACACTTGAAAAGGAGGGCCGGTCAGTGAGCATAAAGGACTCCAGGGATGTTATTGATGACAACGGAGCCATGATCAGAAAAGGATCGGATAAAAAGATAATTTACCTGATCTTTTCGGCTGATGAATTTGGCGATGGTTTTGATCATATCCTGAAAACTCTGGATGACCATAACATCAGGGGCTCATTCTTTCTGACAGGCAACTTCCTGAGAAACAAGAAATATCGCATCAGTCACAAAACGCATTATCTCAGGAGGTCATTATATTAGGTCCTCATTCTGACGGGCATCTCCTTTACATCCCGTGGGAAAACCGTGATACGTTGCTGGTGACGAAGGCACAGTTCAGTGCCGACCTGAAAAAGAACTGTGTGGAACTTAGCAAGGCAGGGCTGAAGAAGCAGAGGCCGGAATATTTCCTGGCACCTTACGAATGGTACAACAGTGCAATCAGCAGATGGACTGCCGAGACAGGACTTACGCTGGTGAACCTTACTCCGGGCACAGGAACGGCCGCCGATTATACGACCCCGGGGATGAGCAACTACAAAACATCAGAGGAATTAATAAGGAGACTGTATAATTTTGAAGCAAGTTCGCCTGACGGACTTAACGGGGCTCTGGTACTGATCCATCCTGGGACCGACCCTGAACGGACCGATAAGCTGTACCTCAGGTTAGGTGAAATCATAGATTATTTTTCAGAAAAAGGATATACATTTAGTAAGTTATAGTTAGCATGGCAGCACAGAACAAAAACCGTTCACCCTGGACATGGGTCCCGACCCTGTATTTCTATCAGGGTATTCCCTACAGCATAGTGATGATCACTTCAGGTCTTATTTACAAGACCATGGGTATATCCATAGCCTCCTTTGCGTTCTGGACCAGCCTGCTTTACCTGCCATGGGCTATTAAGCCGCTGTGGAGTCCGTATATAGACGTGGTCTCAACCAAACGTAACTGGGTAGTCTGGACACAGCTACTGCTTGCCCTGGCATTCGTCGGTGCAGGTATGGCGATGCCTGTGAAGTTCTTTTACCCTGTCACCATTGCGATATTCGCGCTTATTGCCATTTCATCGGCAAGTCATGATATTGCTGCTGACGGTTTTTACATGTATGCGCTTGATCAGCATAAGCAGGCTTTTTTTGTAGGTATACGCAGCACATTTTACCGGTTTGCTATGCTTACTGCATTGGGGTTGGTGCCGCTGGTAGCCGGACTGATACAGAAGAACACCGGTCTTGAGCCGGTTCCATTTGAAGCAAGGTCAGTGCGTGCGGACTTGTTCACCCAGTTTGATCCGTCAGCAATCAGCATAACCCCTGCTGCCGGTGAACCTAAAATATTGCTTTATCCTATTGATATATCGGTGCCTCTCTATGAGGCAGGGAAATCAGAGCTCGACTCAGCTGTCATCTATGTTGCTCTCTCAGCACCCCCTGAGGAGGGAGAGACTATTGTTGTCAACATGGCACGGAAGGGCGGCAGCAAGGATATTGACATTTCAAAGAGCCAGACCGGCAGGTTTGAATTCAACAGCCAGAACTGGAATGTGCCGGCTGCATTGTCGCTGAAGGCACATCATAACCTGACCACCGAAGCAAAATCGGAGTTTAATATCACGGCCGGCAATATTGCATTCAGCTGGACTGTCTCACTGGCAGTGCTGGGCATGGTGCTGCTCCTGCTGGCATTGTACAACCGCTTCGCGCTGCCTCACCCTGATGAACACAGCACAAAGGAAAAGGTAGGCTGGAAAGTATACAAGGAGGTTTTTGTCTCTTTCTTTACAAAACCGGGTATCGTACCTGCACTGATATTCTTTCTTCTCTACAGGCTCGGTGAGGCACAACTGGTGAAAGTGGCCACACCCTTCCTGGTTGATTCAAGAAGCGCCGGTGGTATAGGTCTGACCTCCGCACAGTACGGCATAGCCTACGGGACGGTAGGCATGCTCTGCCTGACAGCCGGAGGCATTCTGGGAGGCATTGTAGCTTCAAGGTTCGGACTGAAGAAACTTATCTGGTTTATGGCTCTGGCTATGAACATACCCATCAGTGTTTATATATTCCTGTCATATACACAACCTATGCCGGGTGAACTGCCGATCTATCTTTCCATAGCCCTTGAGCAGTTCGGATACGGTTTCGGGTTCACAGCTTACATGCTCTATATGCTCCATTTTGTGGGAGAGAGCAAATACAAGACCGCGGAGTTTGCCATCGGTACCTCGCTTATGGCTCTGGGTATGATGATTCCGGGAATGGTATCCGGGAAAATGCTTGACCTGCTTGGCAGTTATCAGCACTTCTTTATTTACGTGATTCTATGTTCAATCCCCGGAATCATTGCGATTAATTTCCTGAAAATAGATCCGGCCTTTGGATTGAAGAAGAAAGCATAGTCCGGACTGATAATGCTGTAATGAAAGAGGAGCGAAGGTTTGAGAGACTGAGGCAGGAGATCGGTGGCGATCTCTACACTGACGAGACTCAGCGTATCCTCTACGCCACAGATGCCTCGGCTTACCGCGAGATGCCTCTGGCAGTAACGCGTCCTGCCAGCATTGAGGATATTAAAAAAATCATTGCCTTTGCGCACAGCGAAGAAACCTCAGTTATACCACGCGGGGCGGGAACATCCCTTGCAGGACAGGTTGTAGGACCCGGTGTCATCGTCGATATCTCAAAATATCTGAACCGCATACTGGAATTCAACCAGGAAGAGCACTGGATCAGGGTTGAGCCGGGTGTGATTCCGGGTGAGCTGAATAAGTACCTTGCCCAATACAAGCTGCAGTTCGGGCCTGAGACATCAACGGCAAACCGGTGCTGTATGGGAGGCATGCTGGGTAACAACTCATGCGGGCTCCATTCGCTTATTCACGGCAGTGTCAGGGATCATGTTCTTGAAGTGGAGGCCATCCTCTCAGACGGGTCTGAAGTTCTCTTCAGATCATTGACAACTGATGAATTCAGGGAGAAGTGCAACGGGGACCCGGGCCTCCTCGAGACACGAATTTACAGGAACCTGCGTGATACTCTCTATGACCCGGCAAATGCGGAAGAGATCAGGAAGGAGTTCCCCCACCCTAAACTCAGACGCCGGAATAACGGCTATGCTCTCGACAGTCTGCTTGAGACTGATCCCTTCACCGGAAACGGAGAGAAGATAAACGTCTGCAGGCTCCTGGCAGGGTCGGAAGGCACCCTGGCATTCACCACGGCCATCAAGGTGAACCTGGTACCTCTGGCTGCAGGAAAGACCGGACTGATGTGTGCTCATTTTTCAAGCCTTCAGGATGCTGTCAGGGCAAATATCCTTGCACTGAAACACAATCCGGCGGCTATTGAACTCATTGATGATTACATACTCAACTGTACAAAGGATAATATTGAGCAAAACAGGAACCGCTTTTTCGTAAAGGGTGATCCAAAGGCTATTCTCCTTATTGAGATAAACAGACCGACGGTTGAAGAGATAGTTAAAGCCGCCGCCGCCATTAAGCAGGAGATGGTCAGTGCCGGCTACGGGTATCACTTCCCGGTGTTCACCGGTGCTGATGAGATCTTCAGGGTTTGGGAGCTTCGAAAAGCGGGACTGGGAGTTTTACTGAATATCCCCGGCGCAAGAAAAAGCGTGCAGGTCATTGAAGACACCGCTGTACTGCCTGAATTCTACCCGGAATTCATTGCAGAAGTGGGACAGATGCTTGAAAAGCATGGTATCAGCTGCGCTTATTACGCACATATTGCAACTGGTGAGATGCACCTGAGCCCGCTGCTTGACCTGGGTAACCCCGGTGATGTGCAGATCTTCCGCAACCTTGCCGTTGACATGGCTCACCTTGTGAAGAAATACCGGGGTTCGCTCAGCGGCGAGCACGGCGACGGCCGCCTCAGGGGTGAGTTCATCCCGCTGATGCTTGGCAAACATAACTACAATCTGCTCAGGGAGCTGAAAAAGACCTGGGATCCGAACAATGTATTCAATCCCGGAAAAATTACCGACACTCCCCCTATAACTGAGAACCTGAGATATTCATCAGGAGTAAGAACCAGCATCCCGGGTCAGGTGTTCGGATTCCCGGAGGAGATGGGTCTTTTATATGCTGTTGAGAAATGCAGCGGTTCTGGCGACTGTCGCAAAAGCGCTGCCATGGGAGGTACAATGTGCCCCACATTCATGGCTACAGGTGATGAGGACAAGTCGACCAGGGCAAGAGCAAACATTCTCAGGGAGTTCCTGACCCGGTCTGATAAGAAGAACCGTTTTGACCACGAGGAGCTGTACCGGGTGATGGACCTCTGCCTGTCATGCAAGGCATGCAAATCGGAGTGCCCCTCCAACGTTGACGTGGCCAAGTTTAAGGCTGAGTTCCTGCAACACTATTATGATATCCACCATGTCCCGTTCCGAGCATGGCTCGTTGGATGGCTGCCGCGGTTATATGTACCGGGGATGATGATGCGCCCGGTGACGAATTTCCTTACAGGCACCTCCCTGTTCAAAAGAATGATTGGCTTTTCGGTCAAACGTTCTATACCGGCCCTTTCACCATTTACTCTGCGCAGCTGGCAGAAAAAGCATGAAATTTACAGGTTGCCCATCGATAACCTTAAAGGAACCGTATGCCTCTTCGCTGACGAGTTCACCAACTATAATGAAAGCGACATCGGTATAAAAGCTGTAATGCTTCTCGAAACCCTGGGCTATAAGGTCATCATTCCGCGTCACAGGGAGAGCGGACGCACCTTTCTTTCGAAAGGTATGCTCAGGTCAGCAAAAAAGGTGGCAATTAAAAACATCGTGATGCTCAGTGACAAAGTGAATGATGAACGGCCTCTTTTGGGCATCGAGCCTTCAGCAATCCTTGCATTCCGTGATGAGTACCCTGAGATGGCAGGCGGTCAGTATGAAGAGGCCGCAAGATCAATAGCCCGCAATTCATTTATGATTGAGGAGTTTATTTGCAGGGAGGCTGACAAGGGTAACATCAGGTCTGACGAGTTCACCGACAGGCCTTTGAACATACTGCTTCACGGGCATTGCCAGCAGAAGGCTGTTGCTTCGACGACGACAACACGCCGCATGCTCTCTTTGCCGGCCAACTATCATGTTGAGGAGATCGACGACGGGTGTTGCGGGATGGCCGGAGCTTTCGGTTATGAGAAGGAACATTATGACCTGAGCATGAAGATAGGAGAGATGGTGCTCTTCCCTGCCGTCAGGAACGCCGCCGGCGATGCTGTCATCGCTGCCCCGGGAACGTCATGCCGCCACCACATCGCTGACGGAACCGGGAAAAAAGCCTTTCATCCCGTTGAGGTAATGTATGATGCACTGATTAAAAAAAGCTGACAATAAATAACCATGGACATGAACACCACAGGATTTACAAAAGTCGAACAGTCTTTCTTTAAGGATTCGGGAAGGACTCAGATAACGACAAAGTTGCCGTATATTGTTGTAAATAATTTTCCCAGCCTTGGATTACTCACTTCGCTGAGATTTCTGGAATGGGTGGCGGACAACCCGAATGGAGTAATCAGTCTTCCAACCGGCAAAACACCGGAGTATTTCATCAAGTGGACCCAGTATCTCCTGAAGAACTGGGAAAAGACTGAAGCCCGTAAGATTCGTGAAAAGAACGGATTGTTCCTTGACAGGAAACCATCGCTGAGAGACCTGCATTTCGTTCAGATAGACGAATTCTATCCGATCAACCCAAAACAGCACAACAGCTTCTATGATTATGTCATCAATTTCTATATCAAAGCTTTTGACCTCGACCCGGCAAAAGCGCTCCTCATAAATTCTGATGAAATAATACTGGCTGAGGGTAAACATTACAGTGAAGTATTCCCTGACAACCTCATTGACCTTACACTCAGGAACAGGGAAGCAATGAATCCTTTTGAAAAACTTCAGCAGGCATCAATATTTCAGATTGACAACTGGTGCACAAACTATGAAAAGAAGATCCGTGCCCTGGGAGGAATAGGGTTCTTCCTCGGCGGGATAGGCCCCGACGGCCATATAGCTTTTAACACGAGGGGCACAGACCATAATTCGACAACAAGGCTTACTCCGACCAACTTTGAGACACAGGCTGCATCGGCAGGCGATCTCGGGGGAATTGAGGTATCAAGAACGCGCCTTGTCATAACAATTGGACTGGGGACGATAACATTTAATCCTGAGGCTGTCTCCGTAATCTTTGCTGCCGGTGATGCAAAAGCGCTGGTAGTCAGGAATGCACTTGAGATGAGCCCTGACAACCTGTACCCTGCCACCGTCCTGCAAAATCAGAAAAATGCCCGTTTCTATATCACCGAGGGAGCTTCCGTACAGCTGCATGACAGCATTGAGAAGTATTACAGGGAGGGTGAATGGACATTTGAAAAGACGGAGAGGGCGGTTTTTGACCTTTGTCAGCGGATTGATAAGTATGCTCATAAACTTGTCATTGAAGACCTTGAAAAGGATGAGTACTGCTCAATGATCCCTGACCTGAGCATGGACAGGGTCACGGATGTCATTGAAGCGACAAAGCAAAAAATGGAGACCGGTCTGAAGAAGGAGATGAATTCTGTATTTCTCCACACAGGGCCTCATCATGATGATATTATGCTGGGGATTTTCCCTGCGATAATCCCTCAGCTGAGGGAAATAACCAATAAGTTTCATTTCTCTGTGCTGACCTCAGGTTTTACAGCTGTTACCAACAACATGCTGGGGCAGATTCTTAATGAAACCCTGTATCTCATATCAATCAATAAGATACAGATGCTGAAGTATGACGACTTTTTCGAAAGCGGGTATAAATTCAAGTGGGACAAGGATGTCAGCCATTACCTTGACAAGGTGGCTGACAAGGATGAAGCCGGCAAACACAGGGGTGTATGTCATCGGATTGTAAGGGCAATGGTCGATATCTATAGTCTGAAATCGAAGGAAGAGCTGATCGGCCAGATACAGAAGAATATAGACCTTATCAATGACAGCTACAACGGCGAAAAGAACCCGCCTGACATACAAAGGCTCAAGGGTATGCTGAGAGAGTTTGAAGAGGAACTCGTGTGGGCGCACTATGGAGTGCCGGTGAAGAATATCGAACATCTTCGCCTTGGCTTCTATACCGGCGATATCTTCACACAGCAGCCTGACCGCAAAAGGGACGTTGAGCCGATACTTCAGCTTCTCAGACGGATAAAACCGACAGTGATTAGTCTTGCATTCGACCCCGAAGGATCGGGTCCTGATACCCATTACAAGGTGTTGCAGGCTATTGCCGAGGCTCTTAAGCAATGGAGCCTTGAAAAGGATCTTTCGAAGCTGAGGGTTATAGGCTACCGGAATGTGTGGTTCAGGTTTATCCCTTCCGAAGCCAATGTCTTTGTGCCGGTTTCACTGAATTCAATGGCTGTGCTCAGCCAGTCGTTCCGAGACTGTTACGTCAGCCAGGTGAATGCCTCCTTCCCCAGTCCTGCTTATGACGGTCCCTTCAGCGACCTCTCGCAGCAGGTGTGGGTTGAACAGTTCAAGCAGGTGCAGCTTATACTGGGCAAAGATTTCTTCTACGAAAACGAAAGTCCAAAGGTAAGAGGTACCCACGGAATGGTGTACTATAAGGAAATGCTGCTCGACGAATTCCTGAAGCACGCACGGGAACTTGAAAAAAGCGTCGAAGGGGAATCTTTATAGCGGCTGAATACTGTTCAGAACTTATTATTCGTAAAGGAAGTATCCGGATGCTCTTGTCCTGTAGGCAGGTATATCCCGTGACCATATCTCAGAGATATCGTTCACGAGATATGACTTTTTAAATAACAATCTGACACTGTCGGTACCGCACACCTTGTCGAACATCTGCAGCCTTGAAGTATCGGCGAAAAGATCTTTTTCAGGCCACAGGCGGTGGATTTCCTGCATAATATAAAACTGTATCATAGTCAGCGGGGCATTCTCAGGATCAGTCAGATGAACCTGAACACCGTGAACCAGCTGATCTTTATAGGTACCGTAACGCGGCGTGTAATGAATTGGCCTGAAGATTATGCCGGGCAGTTTAAGATTATTCAGATTCGCGGCCAGCAGATCAGCATTGATCCAGTCCGTGGCAAAGAGCTGGAAAGGCAGTGTATAGCCCACCCCTTCGTTAATAGTGTGCAGTTCACCGGCAATCCCTGTAGCAGCGTAGTACATCGGTGTTTCACCGGACGGTACCTGTGGCGATGAGGGTACCCAGGGCAGCCCTGTCTCATTGAAATACATATCCCTGGTCCATCCCTTCATCTTTACTACTTCAAGCTGGCACTTCAGGATTCCCTGGAGCATCTGTTCACCGTTCAGGAACATGGCAAGTTCACCAACTGTGAGGCCGTGTATATAAGGTATCTCAAACTGGCTCACAAAGGATATGAAACCCGGTCGGGTGACAGCGCCCTCCATGCGTATGCCACCAAGCGGATTAGGCCTGTCAAGCACCACCACTGGAATGTTATTCTCCGCCGCTGCAAGCATCACAAGGCCGAGAGTACTTATAAAGGTGTATGATCTCGATCCTATATCCTGTATGTCATATACAAGCACATCTATTCCCTTGAGCATTTCCGGAGTCGGTTTCCTGGTCTTTCCGTACAGGCTGTAAACAGGCAGCCCGGTTGCCGGATCACTCTCTCCCTGTACCAGAGCCCCCGCTGTAAATTCTCCCCTGACGCCATGCTCGGGGCCATAAAGGGCAACCAGTTTGACACCGGGAGCATTGAATAAGATATCAACCGTTGACCTGAGATTGTGGTCAACGCCCGTCGGGTTGGTCACAAGGCCGACCCTCTTGCCTTTCAGAATTCCAAAATCGCTCTTCACCAGCTGCTCTATCCCCGTCTCAACTGCCTGCCCGCTCAAAACTCCTGCCCCTGTCATAATCATAATGATGACCATCACCGACCTGATTGATAATTTAACCGTTGCACTCATACACATATATTATTTATACCATTTCCAACTTTAGCTCACTTTAGCTCACTTTAGTCACTCCGGACTATTATTGGTCCAAAATAAATAAATTCATCCGGCTATTGACTTGAATATGATAAATTTTTATATTTGAATTTGTAAGATGTAATACAACATTTCATGAAATCCTGGAAATACCTGATCATCATTCTGTGCACGGTTCAGATTACCGGATGCCAGAATAAAGAGGTGCCTTCCGACCTCCAGACTCAGCTTGACTCTATCTCAGCAGCTATGGTCCCACAGCACTCCGAAGCCCTGTGTGACATCTCGCTGGTAATGAACAAAGGCAAAAACATTACCGTCAGGGGGGAGACCGACATGCCTGAAGCAAAGGATAAAATTCTTGAACTTCTAACCCGGTCAGGCTATACTTATATTGACAGTATCACTGTCCTGCCTGACACCTCCGTGGTTAAGAAACCCTGGGGTCTTGTTTCGGTAAGCGTCTGTAATATAAGAACCAAGCCGGCACACAAGGCTGAAATGGCCACCCAGGCTCTTATGGGAACGCCGTTGAAGATACTGAATGAGAAGGGGGGCTGGCTGCTTGTTCAGACACCTGACTCTTATTTAGGCTGGACCGATGATCCCGTAGAAGAACTAAGCGACGGTGAACTGGAGAAATGGAAAAACAGCGACAGGATTATTTACCTCAAATATACAGGCGTGATCTCTGACAGTCATGGTCAGACAGTGTCAGACATTGTTTTCGGAGTAATTCTGCAGAAAACAGGAGAACAGAAAGATATATATAATGTTTTGCTTCCTGACGGCAGGGAAGGACAGATAAACAAGGCTGACGCGGCCGATTTCAGATTATGGGCGGCGAGTGTCACCCCTGATGCCGGCAAAATGACGGAATTTGCACGCACCTTCCTCGGAACACCATATCTCTGGGGAGGAACATCAACAAAAGGCATCGATTGCAGCGGTTTTACCAAAACGATATACTATTCTGCCGGATTGATACTCACCCGTGACGCATCAGGTCAATACAGGTACGGGACTAAAATAAGCACTGAGCACGGATGTGATTCACTTGTCCCCGGTGATCTGCTTTATTTTGGCAGGGAAAGGGATGGCATTGTGAGAATTACCCACACGGGAATGTATATCGGCGATACGGAGTTCATCCATTCATCGCGTCTTGTCAGGATCAACAGCTTCGATTCAACCAGGGTAAACTACAGTAAGTATCTGCTTGATATTTTGCAGGGTGCAAGGAGGGTCATTGGTCTTACTCCAGGAAAGGGATTCGAACGTATTTCAGAGAATAACTGGTATTTTTAATATGAAAAAAAGAGATTTCATCAAAATCGGGGGACTGGCAACAGGGGTATTACTGACAGGATGCACTGGTTCACCGGCCGATTTTTCGGCAAGAAGGACCAGGGCCGCAAATACAGGCGGTAAAGGGCTTAAGCTCAGTTTCAAACCCTATGAGCTTCAGCTCAGGCATGTTTTTACAGTGGCGGCTAATTCCAGGACGACAACTCCGGATGTGCTTACATTCATTGAGTATGACGGCGTTGTCGGATACGGAGAGGCGTCGATGCCACCCTATCTTGGGGAAAGCCTTCAGTCTGTCAGCGATTTCCTCTCAAAGGTGAACCTTGAACAGTTCAGGGACCCGTTCCTGATGGAAGATATCCTGGACTATGTAGACGGTATTATGCCGGGCAACCATGCAGCCAAGGCCGCAGTTGACATTGCACTTCATGACCTGACCGGTAAGCTTATCGGCCAACCATGGTTCAGGCTGTGGGGACTCAATCCTGAGAAAACGCCCCCTACAAGCTTCACCATTGGAATTGACACAGCGGAAGTGGTAAGACAAAAGACCCAGGAAGCCGGTGCATTCAAAATTCTCAAGGTCAAGCTCGGCAGGGATAACGATAAAGAGATGATAGAGACCGTGCGGTCGGTAACAGACGTACCTCTGTATGTCGATGTCAACCAGGGCTGGAAGGATAAGAACCAGGCCCTTGAGATGGTGCATTGGCTGAGCGGGAAAAACATTCAGTTTGTTGAGCAGCCTATGCCCAAGGAACAGAAGGATGACATCGCCTGGCTGACGGCTAACAGCCCACTGCCGATACTGGCTGACGAGGCTCTCCAGACGGTGGAGGATCTCCTTCCAATGAAGGGTATCTATTCAGGTATCAATGTGAAGCTCATGAAATGCGGCGGTATGAATGCCGCATACAAGATGATCACAATGGCAAGACAGATGGGTATGAAGATACTGATTGGGTGTATGACAGAAACATCATGTGCTGTCTCCGCTGCAGCACAGCTTTCACCCCTGGTGGACTGGGCTGATCTTGACGGTAACCTGCTTATAGGCAATGATATATATGACGGAATGACCATTGTCGACGGAAAAGTCACACTGCCCGACAGGCCCGGTATCGGGATTATAGAAAAAAAATGAGGACGTGTAATACATCTTGTGGAGAAAAAATGTATCTTCCGCTGATGATCCCGGCTTAAAATCTCCGTTAAATACAATATAACCTAACCAATACTTTTTAACCCTAAATCCAATCACATGAGAACAAAACTATTAACGTTGTTTGCGGTTTTGGGATTGATGCTTTCCCAAGGCATCATGGCACAATCCAAAACCGTGACAGGAACTGTTACAGACGCCAGCACCAATGAGACAATGCCCGGCGTGAATGTGGTAGTTAAGAACACAACCGTTGGGACAATGACTCAGGCGAATGGCACTTACTCAATTAGTGCGTCACCGGGCGATATCCTGGTCTTTACCTTTGTCGGTTACTCACCGCTGGAGGTTACCGTGGGATCTTCGAACAGGATAAATGCCAGTTTAGCACTTGCAGCCACAGAACTTGGCGAGGTTGTTGTGACCGCGGAATTCGGTATGAAACGAGTATCCCGGGCAGTCGGATCATCTATTCAGAATGTAAATGCTTCTGAAATAGCAGTTTCCGGACGTGATAATTTCATAACAGCACTTCAGGGTCGCGTTGCAGGTATGAATGTCGGGTCAACCAGCGGAGCGCCTGGTTCATCGACTACTGTGATCCTCAGGAGTATTACCTCCATTTCGGGCAATAACCAGCCGTTGTATATTGTTGACGGTATTCCGATGAACAACTCAACTTTTGACCCGCGCGGCCTGGCTGATGGAGCTCAGAGTTATGGACTTAGCTCCCGTGACACTGACTTTGGCTCTCGCGGCAATGACCTGAACCCTGAAGATATCGAATCGATGACCGTCCTGAAAGGAGCTGCCGCAGCCTCATTATATGGTTCAGATGCTTCAAACGGCGCAATCATCATCACTACAAAAAAGGGATCAGTCAGTAAAGGCAAAATAAATTACAGCAATTCTTTCCGCTGGGACGATGCCTATGGTTACCCTGATGTACAAACAAAATATGCAAACGGTATTTATGGAACTACTAACTATTATTACACCTCTCGTTATGGTGGTCCATATATTCCGGGAACGCAGATTTACGACAATATCGGCTCTATCCTACAGACCGGTTTTACACAAAAACACAATATTTCGGCTGAGGGAGGAACAGACAGGGTTACTTTGCGTGCAGGTGCATCAATATTAGATCAGAATGGTGTCATTAAAACCACAACATACTCAAGGCTTAACCTTTCACTATCAGGAACAGCTGTAGTTACCGATTGGTTTCGTATTGAATCTTCTCTGGCATATACTAATACGGATAATAATAAGGTGCAGATTGGAACTGCCGGACCGTTGGCCAAGGCAATGATATGGCCAATAGTTGATGATATGTCGCAGTGGCTGGCAGAGGACGGTATGCATATGAGCGCACCGGATTTTTATATCGATGCCGATTTGCTTAACCCGATATTCGCTATGCATAAGAATAAGTTTTATGATACTTCGGATCGGTTCCTTTCAATGATTGCAGCAAATTTTACTCCAATCAAGAATGCATTCTTTAAAGCACAAGTTGGATGGGACGTTGGTACGCAGACTTTTATGACATCAGTACACCCCTATTATACAGCATACCAGACCGGTACGGGCCATTATAACATTGCAAACTCGAACTTTTCGGACCCAACAATGAACCTGCTTGCGGGTTATACAAATAACTTTCTTAACGAAAAACTGTCAGTTTCAGCACAGGCTGGATATCACCAGCTTGAAAACGGGGTTACACGCGTTGCCACTACAGGATCCAAATATGCGGTTTATGATTTTCAATCTATAAACAATTGCGATCCATTGACAGTAGCTTCAACTCAGAGAACAACAAAAAGGAGGATCCAGGCTCTTTCAGCAAGGGTGGAGCTGGGTTATAATAACATGGCATATATAACCTTGAGTGGACGAAATGACTGGTCTTCGACACTTCCTGTTGAAAACAATCGCTATTTCTATCCTGCAATTGAAGGCTCGTTTGTTGTAACTGAACTGCCTTTTATGAACGACATTAAGTCGGTAAATTATCTGAAGCTCCGTGGTGCCATAGCCCAGGTAGGTAAAGATGCCGGTCCGCTTGAAATTGACCCGCAGCTGGAGCCTACTTACCTTTGGGGAGGAGGTTACAAATACGGTTTTACCGGCCCGAATAAGAACCTGGTGCCTGAGATGAATACCTCAAAGGAAATAGGCTTTGAAGGTCGTTTCATTAACAGCAGGCTAAATACCGATTTTACATATTTCTGGACTACATGCGACAACCAGATCGTAAAAGAGTTCCGCCTGAGTTATGGCACAGGTTTCGTGCTGAACACCATGAACGTGGGTACTTTCGAGACATGGGGATGGGAAGCACATGTTGACGGTGATATTATCCAGATGGCCAGAGGCCTGAGGTGGAATGTTGGAATTAATGCATCCCATACTGGTTCGGAAGTCACCTACCTTCCTGCAAACGTATCAGAATACTATAACGCTTATACATGGAATATAGGAAACATCCGTAACGGTGTTCAGGTTGGTTACCCGGTAACATCTATTACAGCCCTGACATACCTGCGTAATGATGCAGGAGATCTGCTGATCAGCCCCACTAGCGGGCTTCCGATTACCGGCTCTGTCTGGAAGAATGTCGGCGACCGTGAACCTAAATTACGTTTTGGCATAACCACCAGCCTCAGCTATAAGGGATTATACCTCTCGGCAATGTTCTCGGGCCGGTACAAGGCAACCGTTGTCAACGGAACCAAATGGAATATGATGACAAATGGCATAAGCTGGGAGTCAGTTGACCTTCGCGAAAGCGGGACTATTGTCTTTGACGGAGTGTTGCAGGATGGCAATGAAAACACTGCTAATCCAACAAAAAATAACATTATTGTTGATCAGACCATCACTCCATATACCGGAAGTAATGAAGACTGGGTAGAAGAAGATGTTCATTACCTCCGTCTGCAGGAGTTACGTCTTAACTATAACCTGCCCGCCAAGTGGCTTGAAAGAACACCACTGTCACAGGCAAACGTTTTTATCTGTGGCAATGACCTGGCTGTATGGACCAATTATTCTGGTATCGATGCTGTAGGAAACACAGTATCAGCAGCAGCAGGAGGCTCCGGGGGTGAGGGTATGGACATCTGGTCACTACCAAATCCAAGAGGTTACTCATTTGGATTGAATGTGACTTTCAACAGATAATTGATAATGAAAAAAACTGAAACAATGATAAAAAAGATATCAATTTCCGTTCTTTTGGCGGCATCGCTTCTCTTCCTGAACACAAGTTGTGAAGACTGGCTCGATGTCAACCAGAATGTGGATGCTCCTGCCTATGTGGAAGGTTACCTTTACCTTGCAGGTATCGAGCAGGCCTATCAGGGTATGTACTATGATCTGCGTGCTACAAATCCGCTTACTCAGATGATGGGTACCAGCAGCGCCTATTCGCCCTTCGGGACCCATTACTACGTTCCATCAAGCGATGGAGGTGGTGAATTATGGCGGTTTGTCTACTGGCTTCAGGGAATGAACCTTGAAAACCTGATCAACCAGTCAGTTGCGAATGAGGAATGGAAACTGGCCGGGATAGGATATGCAATCAAAGCATTTTCCTGGGACCAGATGACCAAATATCACGGAGAGCTTATCCTTAAAGACGCCTTTGTCCCGGGACTGTTGTCACACAGGTACGACTACCAGGACACAGTTTATACTGCAGTACGGAACTGGGCATACAAGGCAATTGAGTACCTTGAGATGGATGACACTCATGAATACGGCACAAAGATCAGCGCCAATGACTATATATATGGCGGCAATACAGACCAGTGGATCAAGTTTGCCTATGGTGTTATCGTTCAAAACCTTGCTTCACTCTCCAATAAATCAGATTTCACAACGGCTTATGCCCAGGAACTGATCACAGCCGCCAGCAAATCATTACAGTCATTCACAGATGATGCCAAGGTCACTATTGGCGGTGGTGGTGCAAGCGCAGCACAATCGGCATATAATAACTGGTGGGGTACTTTCAGGGGTAACATGTTATATTCATGGTGGCAGCACGAATATGCCGTTCAGATAATGACCGGTACTGTTCCGTATTATAATGAATCGACAGGCAACAAGGAAAGTGTTACCGGGAATACTTATTACCCGTTCAAATTGGCTGATAAGCAGATAATTTGTGATACCATAATCACTGTGGCAGGGCATTATGACCCGCGAATGGCAGTAAAGCTGGCAACGGCTGATGATCCCACCTATGATAATATTGACAACATCGCCCTGATCAAAAAACGCAAATACTACGGAGGGACCTTTACAAGCACCACTGGCCCGGTCGGAACAGCACCTTCACTTTATGGCCGGAACGCTACTTCATCCACAGTAACTGATGGAAAGGGACGCTGGCTTTTCAGGGATGATGCACCTTATATCCTTATGACCTGTGCAGAGATTAAGTTCTGCCTCGCTGAAGCATATTGGAAACTGGGCATGAAAGCTGAGGCATTTGAAGCCTTTAAAGCGGGTGTTAAAGCCGATGTGGATTTCACTGGCAACTATATTTATTCAGGTACAAAAGGGCAGGCTGTCGGTGGTGATAAAATTACGAAACCTGTCTATGCAGCTGCAGCAATTGAATATCTTGCAGGACCCTATGTCAATGCACTTCCGCTGGCTGATTTCTCACTGTCTCACATCCTGATGCAGAAGTGGATTGCTCTTTATCCCTGGGGTGGACAGGAAGCTTGGGTAGATATGCGGAAATATCAATATGATATTGAGTATACAGGCGATTATCCGAAAAAGGATAACGGCTGGGACCTTTCTACTGTCGATCAGAAATGGGATACCGATCCAACAAAAGTATTCAAAGGTCTCTATCTGCCTCCTGCTCAGGTTCAGGGACGCAGAGGTACCTTCAATACGTTTAATGATGGTGCACCATGTTACCGAATACGTCCTCGTTACAACTCGGAATACATGTGGAACAAACCATCACTGGAGACCTTGAAACCCATTTCAGGAATGGCGAACAATTACCATTGTTCAATGCCATGGTTTGCTTACCCCGGCGACATGCCAACTACTAAGTAATAATCAAATTATAAAGCATACGATTATGAAAATAATAAAATATTTAAGTCTGGTTCTGGCAGTGTTCCTGACCGTCTCGTGCGAGAAAAACGTTATTGAATTCGATGCCACACCTATCAGTGATATGGCAGAGTTTCAGCTGCACTATATGGTTCCGGTTACAGCCAGTGCACCCTTTAACATAACAAGAGTTGAAGTCAACGGGCAACTATTTGCCAACGCTAAAGCACCTCTTAGTACTTACAATGTGATACCCAGCGGCTCGGTTGGAAAGTTCTATGGAGTTAATCCGGGTAATGTAAACCTGAAACTGTACATGACAGCAAAGCTTGAACCAAAGGGAGATTCACTGGTATATGACCAGAGTGTTACCCTGGCTAAAGGCAAGCAAAATGTTTTTGTACATGCCTTCGATCAGCTCCCGGTGACATTCGATAACGGCTTTCCCTATATCGCAAGAGAAACTGCAACTACCGATTCAACGGCATGGGTGAAGTTTTACAATTTCCTCTATGAGACAGCAGGGGTACCAACAACCAAGAGAATTCAGTATCAGATGCTTGATTCACGAACCAATGCCAACGTGAACATTGGCGTTCCTGTTGCTTTCGGTGAAACAACAGGCTGGATCCCGGTTACTGTGGTTAAAAGTGTCGAGGTTTCATCTGGCTCGAGGATAATAACCTTTAAGATGCAGGAAGTGGATGCCAGTGGTACTGTTATCGGACCTCTGAAGATCATGAATACCTCCGGAGCCTATGTTGACTACAGCGCTACTGCAACTCTCTTCATCGGCCGCAGGTATCATCATACAATGGCCGGTTTCAGAGCTGTCAAGGCACCCAATTCAGCAGTGAGAATATTTACAGCCTTATAGAATAAACTACCATTTAGTGGTAGAATTTGGGTTGGTTAAAAGAGAGTGCCCCGGGTGGGTACTCTCTTTTACGTTTTTAAAGGTAATGCGGTCAAAAATAGTTAATGACTTTATAGCCTTTTAAAACCGCTTCTTTCAATCAGGGCATCAATTGAAGGTTCACGGCCGCGGAAATTCCTGAAGAGCTCATCAGGTTCCCGGCTGCCGCCCCGCTCCAGAATGTTACGGCGGAACGACATGGCTGTCTCACGGTCGAAGATGCCCTTTTCCCTGAACATGCTGAATGCATCTGCGTCAAGTACCTCTGCCCACTTGTAGCCGTAATAGCCCGCTGCATATCCTCCTGAAAAGAGATGCGCAAACGAAACGCTCATACATGCCCCGTCAGCCGGTGGCAGTAACTCTGATGCAGACATGGCCGAAAGTTCAAAGGCCTGTATATCGCCTTCAAAAGGCCCTGTCAGAGTATGCCATGCCATATCAAGGAGTCCGAAGCTCAGCTGTCTCAAACATGAATATCCTTCGTTATAGGTCAGGGATTCTTTCAGCTTAATGAGGATATCATCAGGTATCTTCTGTCCCGTCTGATAATGGGCTGCCCAGGTGTCAAGCCACTCTTTCTCCCACGACCAGTTCTCCATTATCTGTGACGGTAGCTCGACAAAATCGCGTTTTACATTCGTGCCGGACAGGCTCTCGTAGTTGCAGTCAGACAGCATGCCGTGCATCGCATGGCCGAATTCATGAAGGAAGGTGTTCATCTCACTGTGCGACAGCAGCGAAGGCCTGGCTGGAGTCGGGCGCGTGAAATTCATAACCAATGATACCACCGGGATGACCCTTTCATTATTCTCCCTGCGCTGTTCCCGGAATCCTGTCATCCACGCCCCACCGCCCTTTCCCGGGCGCGGGTGAAAGTCAAGCATCAATATTGCTGTGATCCCTTTTTCCCCGTCATGGACCTCGTAAGCTGTTACTTCCGGGTTATAAACAGGTATCTCTTTATTTGCGCGGAAAGTCAGGCCGTAAAGGGTTGTGGCAAGACCCAGAACCGCATCCTTCACCTTATCAAGGGGCATGAATGGTCTGAGCGCCTCATCATCGATATTAAACCGATGCATCCTCAGTTTTTCGGAGTAATATGCCCAGTCCCACCGCTCCACTCTTCCCTGGTGGCCCAGAGTGCGGGCAAATTCTTCGATATCATTCAGATCTCGCCTGCCTGCCGGGGTGGAGGCTTTAAGCAGATCTCCGAGGAAAGCATTCACCTCTTCCGGTGTTGAAGCCATGCGCTCCTCAAGTGCATAGGAAGCGTAGTCACGAAAACCAAGCAAACTGGCAAGCTGCAGGCGCAGATCGGCCAATCGAACTGTCAGTGCCCTGTTGTCATGTTCATTACCGCGGTAAGCGCGCACAGCGTATGCCCTGAATATCTTTTCCCTGAGGTAGCGCCGGTCAGCATATTGCATGAAGGGAACATAACTGGGAGAGTGAAGGGTGAAGAGCCAACCTTCCTTACCTTTCTCACGCGCCGTGGTAGCAGCGGCTTCGCGTGCACCTTCGGGCAGTCCTGCAAGCTCTTCCTCCGAATTCAGAACCATTTCATAGTCGTTGGTCTCCGCCAGAACGTTCTCTTCAAACTTCAGTGAGAGGGTCGACATCTCCACCGTGATGGCCCTGAACTTTTCCTTGTCTTCATCTGAGAGCGCTGCACCGCCCCGCACAAACCCCTTGTACTTGCGGTCCAGAAGAATTAGTTGCTCAGGGTTCAGTCCCAGCGAATCCTTTCTGTCAAAGACAGCTTTTACTTTTTTAAAGAGAGCAGAATTCAGCGAAATATCATTTGCAAAATTGGTGAGCAGGGGAGAGACTTCCTGTGCAGCTGCCTGTAACTCCGGGGTGGTGTCGGCGCTGTTGAGGTTGAAGAGCACGGGAGTGATGCGGCCCAGCTGCTCGCCGGCTTTCTCAAGAGCTTCAATTGTATTATGAAAATCAGGCTCGGCAGTGTTGGCGACTATGGCATCGATTTCACCCCGTGCAACTTCTATTGCAGCTTCTATCGCAGGTTTGAAGTGTTCAGCTTTGATCAGTTCAAAGGGTGCAATTCCAAAAGGTGTTGACCATGTGGTCAGAAGGGGATTTTCCTGAATGCTCATTACGGGGAAGATTATATGCAAATATAAAAGCAAAAGGCTGCCATGCACTTGCACGACAGCCTCTTTTATTTTACATCCAAATCAGAATGGCAGGTCGTCCAGCTCCGGGCTGGGGGAGGGGGAATCCTCGAGCTTGACATTGTGTCTGGGTGTCTGCTGGCCATCCTCTGCAGCAACGATGCCCCTTGTAACCGACAGGGCATTAAGGTTGGTGATGTAATTCACCATACCGTTCTTCTCCCACCTGTTGCCTTTGATGCTGAAGGTGACAGTGACATCCTGCCTCAGCCATGATTCATCAATGATCTCACATTTGTCCTGTGTAAGCTGGAACTTGATGAAGTCAACATAAGGCTGACCGCTTCCGCTTTCCTTATGTTCAATAACGAACTCCCTCTTGCGGAAGCGTTCATTTACCCTGGTGATCTGGTAAACTTCCGCAACCTTGCCGGTGATCTGGTATTCCACTATTCTGACTCCGTTATGATGATTCTGTCAATCTTATCACCTGCCCTTATCAGATCAATCACTTCAAGGCCTTCGATTACTTTCCCGAAACAGGTATGTTTTCTGTCAAGGTGCTTTGTGTTTGACCTGCTGTGGCAGATGAAAAACTGTGAGCCGCCGGTGTCTTTCCCGGCATGAGCCATGGAGAGTACTCCACGGTCATGATACTGTTTTGTTCCGGTGAGCTCGCATTTGATCTTGTAACCCGGTCCTCCGGTACCTATGCGCGGATCGCTCATGTCTTTTGAAAAAGGACAACCGCCCTGGATGACGAAATCAGGAATGACTCTGTGAAATGCAAGCCCGTCATAAAAGCCCTTTCCGGCCAGTGTCACAAAGTTTTCAACTGTGCCGGGGGCGTCATCATCGTAAAGGGTTGCCTTCATCACCCCTTTCGGGGTATGTATCTCGGCAAATCTCATTGTTTTACTATCTCAAGAAGCTCAACCTCGAAAATAAGTGTTGAATAAGGAGGTATCGGACCTGTGCCCTGCTCACCGTATCCAAGTTCGTAAGGGATATAGAATTTGAATTTTGACCCTACAGGCATGAGCTGTATGCCTTCCTGCCATCCTTTGATGACCTGGTTGACACCAAACACTGCAGGTTCGCCGCGGTCGACTGATGAGTCAAATTTTGTGCCGTCAGCGAGTGTCCCGGTGTAATGAACCTTTACAACTTCTTCAGCTGCCGGTTTTGGGCCTGTACCCATTGTGATCACTTCGTACTGGAGTCCGCTTGCGGTTTCCTGAACGCCGTCACGCTTTTTATTTTCAGCAAGGAATTTTTCACCTTCGTCAATGTTTTTTCCGAACTGAGCTTTCATCTTCTCAGCCTGCCTCTTTTGCATAAAAGTCATCACGTATCCCTGTGCAGCTGTCTCATCAAGAGCGTTCTTACCGTTCTGGGAATCTAACATACCCTTGGCGAAAAGCACCGGATCAATATTAAGACTGTCGCCCTGGTAGTAGAAATAACTGGCTATTCCAAGTGAATAAGCGAGTGAGTCCTCTGAAGTCTTAACTTTGGTGCTGGTAATACCTGATTTCGTATTACATGATGTTGCGATAAGGGCTGTTATCACAGCGAAGATTACTAAACCTTTGATTTTCATTGTATCTGTTTTAATTTAAATTTTGGCAAAGATAATATTTTGGTATTCAACCGCAAGCCTGATTTCACTCTTTTATTATCTCAAGAAGTTCGACTTCAAAGATGAGGGTCTCAAAGGGTTTGATTATGCTGCCTGCGCCTCTCTCTCCGTAAGCAAGGTCAGCCGGAATATACAGCATGTATTTTGATCCTTCCTGCATCAGCTGAAGCCCCTCTACCCATCCGCGGATGACATTGCTTACCCTGAAGGTGGCTGGCTCGCCGCGGTCGTATGAAGAGTCAAATTTAGTGCCGCTGATGGTTGTACCGGTATACTGCACCTTAACAACATCTTCCGGGCCGGGTGTTGCTCCGGTGCCCTGGGTAAGGACTTTATACTGCAGTCCGCTGGGCAGGGTCACAACGCCCTCTGCCTTGCCGTTCTCAGTCATGAACTTCTGACCTGCTTCGATCTGAGGTTTGTACTCGACCATCAGTTTTTCTCTTTCGCGCTTCTGCATGTATTTGACAATAAAGGCGCTGGCAGCTGTATCATTCATCAGGGCTTTGTCCTTTGAGGCATCAGTCATTCCCTTTGTGAACATTTTTGTACTGATATTTATACTGTCTGCGATGTAATACTTGTAATTGGCTACTCCCAGAGCATAGGAGAGCGAGTCTTCAGGTGTAACGAGCTTCGATTTCTGCGCCGTTGCCGGAAGAAAGGTCATGGCCAAAAGAGCCATGATAATAATCACTTTAGTTTTTTTCATAATATTCTTTTTTAAAATTTGCAGCAATTACCCTGCATGCAACTTCTTTACATTTAATTTTTAATCCCGCAAATATACCATAATTCATTTCTTCACAGCTCTTGTTATCACCCTTTTTCCCGGAGGTCCCGGTAACAGGGCCACCTCAAAGCCAAGAGACCTGAGTGTTCGCTTCAGCTCTCCCTTTGCCGAGTAGGTGACGAACACTGTCCCCGTATGGGTGACGGCTGTTATCTTTTGCATCACTTCCCTGCTCCACATCTCCGGCTGTTTGCCGGGCCCGAAAGCATCGAAATAGACCAGGTCGAAAAGACCTTCAACACTCCCGGTGGTAAGGTCCATCAGTCTCTTTTCCAGGGTGAACCACTGTGTCAGGTTTACTGGTTTCTCCCACGGTGCATTATGGATAGCTTCGAACAGCTCCCTACCCCCGGTACCGGTCATTGCCGGGTAATTAAGGCGGAAAAGGAGGGAAGGGTCAAGGGGGTATTTCTCAAGCGTGGCATAGAGTATGGACACCTGATTGTCGCTGGCATGCATTGCTGTCAGCAATGCGTTGAGTCCTGTGCCGAAGCCAACTTCCAGGATGCTGACCTTTTTGCCGGTCAGGCTCGCAAGACCTGCGTCGATAAATATGTGTTTCGACTCTGTCAGCGCCCCGAAGTGTGAGTGATAATGCTCGTCAAGGGCCGGCACATACAAGGTATGGGAACCGTCGGCGGTTATTCTTAATTCCAGACTTTCGGCTTTACTGCCAGTTAGAGTCATACCAGCTGCGTACATCTGTGGCAATCATGCCCGCCCTTTTTGCAGCCTCGATGCCCAGGTCGCCGTCTTCGAAAACCTCACATTCAGCCGGAGCTACATTCATCAGCTCAGCGCATCTGAGAAACGTCTCGGGATGCGGTTTATATTTAGTCACATCATTGGCGGTGACAAGTATGTCAAAATACTTGCGAAGACCTATTATCTCAAGTGTCTTTTCGACGGCTTCGCGGTGTCCCCCGGTGCCGACTGACATAGGTATCTTGCCATAATACTTCTGCACAAGCGCTATGACCGGTTCAATCGGGGTCACATTGTGCTGTATAAGATAGAACTCGTCCAGCTTGACCTTCATGATATCATCAGGGGATATCTTCCCTTTCATCCCGCTGTGTTCAATGATATCTTCTGCAATCTGCCAGCCAGGTGCGCCGGTACGATCCTGCAGGAACGCAGTGTCCATGCTTATGCCGAATTTCAGGCATGCTTTCTGCCAGGCCTGGTAGTGCCACGGCATGGTGTCGGCCAGTGTGCCGTCGAGGTCAAAGATCAGTCCTTTTACCCCGGGGGTGATGTCAAAGGTCATTTGTCCAAAAATTGTTGGGCAAATGTAGTGAAATAATCATTCCTCCCCAGGCATGACGACCTCATGTGTTTCCAGGTAGTTTTTCAGTACCACCTTGCCACCGTCGATGGTCTTTTGTATCATTCCCCTGAACATTGAGTTCATAATCCTCCCGACAGGTGAGCCGGAGCTCATTGTTATTGTCCATGTAAGGTTGGTTCCCTGTTCAGTAGGGGTGAAGGTCCACTCCTCAGGAATAGTCATTCCCTTTGCAAATGACACACTGTTAAGCAGGTACGATCCGGGCACGATAGAGTCAACAACCATCATTCCTGTACCGACTTTGGGTCCTTCCCAGCTATATTTTGAACCAACGTATCCCGCTTTGAGGTCGAAAGTGGTCTGTGCGGCGGTATCATCCTTGATCCATGGGTCCCAGGCTGTGCGGTCAACAAATCCCGCAACAAAATGAAACACCCTGGCAGGAGGAACATTTATCTCTTCCGAGGTTGTCACAGTTACCTGCTTTGGCATAATATAACCTATCCCAACGATCAGTACCAGCAACACGAGTACCACAATCAGGATCCATTTCAATGCTTTCATAGTCTTTGATTTTGGAGTTTTTAGTATAAACCCGGATTAAGCCAAAAGGTTCATGGCTTCAGGAAATCGATCACCTCTTTAGCGATGTTTTCTCCGGTGAAGCCGAATTTCTGGTCAAGAACGCCGTAGGCAGCCGAGTAGCCAAAAGTCTCAAGCCCGAATACCTTCCCCTCTGACCCGGCAAAGCCAAGCATCGTGACCGGCAGCCCTGCTGTAAGGCAGAATACCCGTATGCCCGGGGTGATGACACTGTGGCGGTACTCGATATCCTGTCTGCGGAACAACCCCTCTGAAGGAGCAGACACAATTCTGGCTCTGATTCCCCTGTTTCCCAGAAGGTTGGCCGCTTCCACCAGCGTAGCAACCTCCGAACCGCTCGCAACCAATATCACATCAGGCTTACCCGGTGTGTCGGTAACGACGTAAGCTCCCCTGGCAGCCCTGGCTGCAGCATCAATCCTCTCCACCCCATAAGAAGGAAGGGTTTTAATGTTCTGACGCGAGAGTATCAATGCTGTGGGTGACTTTGTATTTTCAAGCGCCAGCTTCCATGCAATGTTCGTCTCCGGGGCATCTGCCGGGCGCAGAACCAGCATGCTGTCGCCGTGATGGTTCTTCAGGTGCTCCATAAGCCTTATCTGTGCCTCCTGTTCAACAGGCTGGTGCGTAGGTCCGTCTTCACCGACACGGAAGGCATCATGTGTCCAGACATATTTTACCGGCAAGCCCATGAGCGCTGCCAGGCGCACTGCGGGCTTCATATAATCGGAAAAGACAAAGAAGGTTCCGCACACAGGGATGACGCCACCGTGGAGAGCCATGCCGTTCATGACGGCACCCATTGTAAGCTCCGAGACGCCGGCATGAAGAAATGCTCCGGAAAAATCACCCTTTGTAAAGGGTTTGCTCTTCTTCAGGAAGCCATCGGTCTTATCAGAGTTGGCCAGATCAGCAGAGGCCACGATCATGTTCGGTATAGCAGTGGCGAAGTGTGCCAGCAGTACACCGGAGGCGTTTCGTGTGGCATCATTCTCCTTCTGCGCAATAGCCTTAAAGTCTATTTCCGGTATGACGCCCGAATAAAAGCCGGTCAGCATCCTGTCTGCCTCGGGGTTTGCAGTGGCCCATACAGTCTTTTTCTTTTTCCATTCTTCAGCGGCAGTCGCCTTAGCAGCAACAACCTCCGAGTAAAGCTGTTTCACATCGCTGAAGATCTCGAAGGGCTTGTCGGGATTACCTCCAAGGTTTGCCACAGACTTCTTGAATGAAGCACCTGCATGTGTCACAGGCTGGCCGTGTGTTGATGTCTTACCCTCGAAGCTGTTGCCGGCATCGTCGACAAGGCCTTTCCCCATCACCGTTTTTCCGATTATCAGGACGGGCCTCTCGTTTTCATCGTCTGCCATACGCAGGGCGCCCCGTATCTGGTCGTGGTCATTACCGTCGATGGTCATCACACGCCATCCCCATGCCTTGTATTTGGCGGCGGTGTCTTCCGATGTCACAGCAGAGGTCTCCGTGGAAAGCTGAATGCTGTTAGAATCGTAAAACATAATGAGATTACTCAGTCCGAGGTGCCCTGCAAGGCGTCCTGCACCTTGTGAGATCTCTTCCTGGACTCCGCCATCCGAAATGAAAGTGTAGATCTTATGTTCGAACAGCCTGCCGAAGCGGGTGGTGAGAAAGCGTTCCGCTATTGCTGCTCCTACGGCGCTTGTGTGCCCCTGGCCAAGCGGGCCTGAGGTATTTTCTATGCCACGCTTCAGATCAAGCTCCGGATGACCCGGAGTCACACTTCCCCATTGCCTGAACTGCATGATATCTTCAACAGTGAAATGGCCGGTGAGTGTCAGCACGGAATAGAGCATCGGCGACATGTGTCCGGGATCAAGGAAAAAGCGGTCCCTGTTTACCCAGTACGGATCGGATGGGTCAAACCGGAGGAACTCGGAAAAGAGTATATGGATGAAATCCGCTCCGCCCATCGCACCACCCGGGTGACCTGAATTGGCCTTTTCGACCATCGCCATGGACAGTATCCTGATATTGTCAGCTGCACGTTCGTTTACATTCTTGATCATGATAATAGACACTTTTGATTTAAAGTAAAAATAGTGAAAAAATATTGAGAGGGTGGCTGCCTATGCATTATAGGTCGAGGAGGCAGTATCTCCTCCGCGGCCCGTCCAGTTAGTGTGGAAAATCTCATCTTCGGGTTTGTCGATGCGCCTGTAGGTGTGTGCACCGAAGTAGTCGCGCTGGGCCTGCAGCAGGTTGGCGGGAAGCCATGCTGACCTGTAACTGTCAAACCATGACAGTGCAGCGCTCATGGCAGGCACGGGCACGCCGTCAGTAATAGCACCCGCAACAACTTTTCTCCAGCTGTCGCTGTTCTCCCCAAGGATAGATGAGAAATAACCGTCCAAAATGAGGTTAGGCAGCTGCGGATCACGGGTGAAGGCCTCATAGATTTTGTTCAGGAATGCTGACCTGATGATACATCCACCCCTCCAGATCATGGCTATCTCACCGTAGTTGAGGTCCCATTTGTACTCACCTGCGGCGTTTCTCAGCAGGTTGAAGCCCTGGGCATAAGAAACGATCTTTGATGCATACAAAGCCTTGCGAATGTCATCGGTGAACTTCTTTTTATCAGGAACTGCATTTTTCGGAGGGTTGCTGAAGAGAGGAGATGCCTTTACCCTTTCTTTCTTCATCGAAGATACGAACCGGGCAAACACTGATTCGCCGATAAGGCTTAGCGGCACACCGTGATCGAGTGCGCTGGTGACCGTCCATTTGCCCGTTCCCTTCTGGCCTGCGGAATCAAGGATCTTTGTGACTATGGGTTTACCGTCAGTATCTTTGTACCTGAGTATCTCGCCGGTTATCTGTATCAGATAGGAATCCAGTTCGGCCTTGTTCCACTCATCAAATATGTCAGCCATCTCATCGTAGCTGAACCCTGCATTGACCAGCAGGTGGTAAGCCTCACAAATAAGCTGCATGTCACCGTACTCGATGCCGTTGTGCGCCATCTTTACGAAGTGTCCCGCACCGTTGTCACCTATCCATGCGCAGCAGGAGGCGCCGTCAGCTGTCTTTGCTGAGATGGCATGAAATATATCCTTCACATGAGGCCATGCCTCCTTCGATCCGCCGGGCATGAGCGACGGTCCCAGCAATGCGCCTTCCTCGCCGCCTGACACACCTGTGCCGATATAAAGCAATCCCTTGCTCTCGACATATTTTGTACGCCGGATGGTGTCGGGGAAATGTGAGTTGCCCCCTTCAATGATAATATCGCCTTTGTCGAGCAGCGGGATGAGTTTTTCGATGAAATCATCGACGGGCTGGCCGGCCTTGACCATGAGCATCACCTTTCTCGGACGGCTCAGATTAGCGACAAGTTCCTCAAGAGAGTAGGCCGGAATAAACTTCTTGCCTTTGCCCCGTCCGTTCACGAAATCCGTCACCTTCTCCGTTGTACGGTTAAAAACAGCAACGGTAAATCCCCTGCTCTCAATGTTCAGTACGAGGTTTTCTCCCATTACGGCGAGACCTATCAATCCTATGTCAGCTTTCATCTTTACAATTATTGTTTTATTGAATTATATGGAAACCTAAATCAGTAAGTATTCGTGTTGCTTCCTCATCATTTACCCTGACGCTGAATGACCCGAATTCCCTTCTCTGGCGGTAGTTATCGCGCAGAAACTCGAATTTTTCAGGATTACTTCGGAAGAGATGATCATCCTCACCGATGGGGTAGGTATGTTTGACCGCTAAAGCCACCAGACCCAGCGAGGTGTTTCCTGCTTCATGCTGGCGGAGGTCGATGACAGGCTCGGCTGGTTGCGGCAGCGCTCCGGGCAGCCAGTCGTTCAGCGGAATATTCAACGCTGCCGCAGAACCTGTCTGACCGCGGTTACGGTTGCGTTGGCCTTGCCGTCGACTGAATAACCTGCGATGTGCGGTGTGGCGAGGTCAGCAAGGTCTATCAGCTTCCTGTCGGCCTCCGGCTCGCCCTCCCAGACATCAAGTACTGTGCTCCGCCAATTCATCTTTTTCAAGTGCCTTTCGCAGGGCAGTGTTGTCAACCACTTCACCGCGCGATGAATTGATCAAAATGCAGTCTCGCTTCAGCTGTGAAAGATTATCCACTGTTGATGAGATAGTGCGTTCTGTCATGTCCATGCATTGTCAGCGGAACGTGCAAGGGTCAGAATATCGGATTCGGCCATGATTTTTTCAAGCGGCACAAAATCCTTAAGCCCCTCGCGTCTTTTCCTCGGAGGGTCATTCTGCAGCACCTTCATGCCGATAGCCCTTGCGGCCTTGACAACCTTGGATCCGACATTGCCGACACCCACCACGCCGAGTGTAAGCGAACTAAGGTTAAAAGAATTCTTTGATGCAAGATAAAACAGGGAGGTCACGATGTACTGCATCACTGACCCTGAATTGCATCCGGGTGCGTTCACCCACTTAATGCCTTCTGCCTCGAGCCACCCGGTATCGAGATGATCAAATCCTATTGTTGCCGAGGCGATGATCTTTACCCGGCTTCCCTTAAGGAGCTGGCTGTTGCATTTTGTCCGGGTGCGCACTATCAGAGCGTCAGCATCAGCCACCATGGCACTGTCAATGGCTCGTCCGGGACTGTACACAACATCTGCCCAGGGCTCGAACACACCCTTTATGAACGGTATCTTTTCGTCAATGACAATCTTCATTCTTTCACCTGTTGGCTTTCCAGAGGCCTGTGGCCGGGTTGGATATGAAATAAAACTCTTCACCGTCGGCAGTTCTATGGAGGCCAGTCATTAGTTTTCCGGGGTTGTACCTGGCTATCAGCTCTTTTAAATTTCCAAAGCTGTAACCGACGGATTCCACCTCCTGGCGGGTGAGATGTCCGGCGGCATAGGTGACCCTGAACCTGTTCTCCGGCGATCCGTGAATAAGATGGGCGGCAGCACTAAGGTTCTCCCTCAGGTCATTGTTTTCATCAACGAAGGAGAGAATTTCAGGTGTGGTCCGGTAACCGTATTTTCTTATCAGCGCGTCAATGGCAGGATCTTCTCCGAAGGTTCTCACACCCGGAGCCAGCACAATGAGATCTCCCTGATCGGCTATTGCCATACGCGTGCGGTAGATACTCTTGTTGCCCAGCCAGGTGCTTTTAAACTCTTCCGGGTCAAGATAGTACAACCACCTTTTTCAGCCTCTCCGGCAGAGTGGTAAAATTGACTTCCCGTGACAATGCAGCTGCCTGTCTGAAACACTCAATATCATCACCGATAAACAGTCCGCGCATTTTCAGAATACCGTTGTCGTCAGGCGATACCACCGTAAGCATATAAAGCAGCGGCAGCCTGCCGGATGCTATCTCCGATGCCTTGTTGAGCACTGCCCTGACCGGATTGTCGACTGTCCCCAGGATATTCTCAATGCCGTGGACGGCGCCGATGAAGTGGCTCTTGTTGATGGCCTCGCTGCCGCCGCAGCCGACGAACACATTCTTGTTATAGTTGGCCATGCCGGTCACCTCATGTGGCACAACCTGGCCAACAGAAATTATCAGATCATGCTTTCCTGAAGCCAGCAGCCTGTTTACCTGCACCGGGTAGTCATAGGTGAGTTTTCCTCCGGTGACTTCGGAGACAAATGATGAAGGCACCCTTCCCAGCTCCTCAATATCAGTCCTCCACCGGTGTTCCCTGAAGAGTGATGCCGGAACAGTGCCGTACATTTTCGAGATTTCATCCTTCTCCATCGGCACATGTGTGCCAAGGGCAGGGAGAATATCCTTTATCTTCAGGTCAAGTTGCTGCCACAGCAGTTCGGTGATCAGTCCTGCCCCCGAGTGAGCGCGGGTTATATCCGGGGGGATGATCAGTACGCTCTTTCTGCCACTGAAGAACTCCAGTGCGGTTTTGAGAGCTGCCCTGATATCATCTTTCTTCAGATCGGTGCCGGGACTTCCTGTTGCAAAATAGATCATCTTCGTTCTTTTTTACCATGAAGGTTTTTCGGGAAGCAGCTTCCGGAACTCCCTGATAAGGTTATCCTGGTAATCGCCCTTATATGTTCCGGCGATGAACCTGCCGAGCGCTTCCTCGTAGAAGACCTTCCATGAGCTGTTTTCATGGCCGGGATTTACAGGGAAAAAGAGTGCCCCGTTCTCACTGGCAGCCTTTAGGTCGCCGGGAGCATCACCGATCATGAGTATCTTTTCATCAGGGTATTTTCCTTTGGCAGCCATGGTAATATGCTCGGTCTTCGTCCCGAGCTCCTGCCCGGCAATAGCCCTTACGTAACCGTTGATACCATGTTCTTCCCACTCCCTTGCCAGCGCCTCGTAGGGCGTCTGTGATACAACGATGGCATCAGCCAGGGTGCTAAGCTGCTCAATCGATTTCCTTGCATAGGGAAAAGGAGGGGTATTCCGAAGCCAGTAAGCTATGTCATCGTTGACTGACAGGGTCCATTTCAATACCGGATCAAGGGCCGGGTGAGGATTGTTCTGCACGTACTCCCTGAAGGCAGGATTGCCGAGTTTTGTCTCTTTGCTGATCCACTCCCTGAGCGGATTCATATCGGGAAGAGGCACACCTATTTCCTTTATCTCGGGACGCTCTGCGAGAAGATCCATGACTTTTACAAGAGCGGGAAAACGGTTGATACCCCTGGTGACGGAGTAAAGATTGACAAATTCCCATGTCTCCCGCACGTATTTAGAGATTGCAAAGAGGCCGAACAGCTTTATTGCATTGGGAATAAAAAACTCCTTCTGCTTCACCTCCATTGTGTCAAACACGCATCCGTCAGAGTCAATGCCTATAAAGAATTCCTTCTCCGGTTTCAGTTCCTGCAAAACATTCATAATATAAAGGTTAAAGATGAAAGTCTAATGTCTAATGTCTGAAAGTTTAAAGTCTAAAAGTTAAGAGTCTGTGATGCCCCCAATTGTAAACCTGGATTATTTTCCCTGCAAATTATAGCCGGGCAGTTTTTTGTCTGCAAAGACAAGCTTCAGCCTGGCAAATCTCTGTATGCCGTTTATGACAGGAATGCTCACCCAGTCGTCGCCGATCAGGGGTCTTGCATAGCTTATAAAGTCGTCCGTTACATCATAACGTGAGGGTGCAATCCAGCCTGCAGGGAAGGTTCTCTCCGACAAAGCCACTTTGTCGAGGGGCACCTTGTCATATCTGACATTGTAAATCGGTCCTTCGTTCCGCAGGATTGTTGCCATCCACCCGTTACCGTCATGCAAAGCTATCTCCACTGCCTTGCTTCCGACGTTGTAAGCCTCATCGAGATCGGTCACCGAAGCGTAAATCATATTATGGCGCTGGTCAGTGCCGGGCACCTGTCCGCGTGCTGACCCTGCCGCCTTTATTCCTTTTGAATTAAGATAGTTGACCACTGCCTGTTGCACTGTAAGCTGGCTTGATCCGAACTGTGTGTGTCCGAAAGAATCCTTCTTCTCACCAATGTCTCCCACGCTGAGTCCTTCGCTGACGACAACCATGCATCTGCCGTCTTTTACGAGCTGGGCGTTGACGTTATCGGCTATCTCCTCAAGTGTCACGCCTGATTCGGTCATATAGATCTGCAGGGGCATCTGCCTCTCCGGATCACCCAGTCGTGCTGCTGCCGGGATATAGCCTATCTTTCTTCCCATAGCCTGCATTACAAGCACCGGGTCGGCGGGCGATGAGCCTGCGTTCTCCTCATTGGCATTCTGTATCATATATGCCCAGTAACGGGCCACCGAACCGTAGCCCGGGAGTGTGGTCAATGAGTTTGAATTCACTGTCACCAACGTCGTTGTCGATGGTTTTGGGCACACCCACGGCAATGACATCGAGACCTTTCTGGGTGCAAAGCGTGCTCACCTTCAGCGCGGTATGCTGGGAGTCATTGCCTCCGATATAGAAGAAATAACCTATGTCATGAGCTTTGAAAACTTCTGCAATACGGTCAAAGTCAAGGTTTTGGTGATCTTTGAGCTTATACCTGCAGGTGCCTATGCTGCCTGCTGCCGGTGTCGTCCTCAGAAGGCCGATCTCATACTTATCCTGTGCCGAGAGGTCAAGCAGTTCTTCCTTCAGCACGCCCTCTATTCCATGCCAGCCACCGTATATTTTACCGAAGTTTTCAGGGTAACACAGGCATGAATCAATTATGCCCCTGAGAGTATTGTTAATGACAGGGGAGGGGCCTCCCGACTGTGCTATGATGACATTCCGCTTCATATAATAAAGTAGTCAGTAATTTAACAATGTTCAATTAATTCTGTTCAATTATACGCCGCTGTAAGCGCTGAATCCTCCGTCGACCGGGATCACTATCCCTGTTACAAAGCCTGAAATATCAGAGAGCAGGTAGAGCATCGTTCCCACGAGTTCGTCAGGCTCTGCATAGCGGCCCATTGGTGTTGCGGCAATTATCTTTTTGCCGCGTGCCGTCATCTCACCTGTTTTTTCATCAGTCAGAAGAAACCTGTTCTGGTTTGTCAGAAGGAAGCCCGGTGCAATTGCATTAACCCGTACCCCTGACGGGGCAAAGTGCACGGCCAGCCACTGCGTGAAGTTATTTATCGCTGCCTTGGCAGCCGAGTATGCCGGGATCTTTGTCAGGGGTCTGAATGCATTCATTGATGATATGTTCAGAACATTTCCTTTGCCTCTCCTGACCATCTCCTCTGTGAAGACCATTGTTGGCAGCACCGTGCCTTTGAAGTTAAGGTTAAAGACACCGTCGAAGCCTGCAATGTCGAGTCCGAAAAAGGTGGATTCAAGTTCATTGTCCCCGGTCATGATGAATTCCTTTCCGGTGGTGGCTGTCGGTTTGTTGCCTCCGGCGCAGTTGATAAGTATGTCTATGGCGCCGAACGTTTTTATTATCTCATCCCTGGCTTTTACAAGTGACACTTTGTCGGTCACATCGGCACTCAGTCCGGCGGCGCGGCAGCCGGTGGCGGCAGACACAGCGTCAGCAGCTGCAACGGCCCTTTCGGCACTGATATCGAGGATGACGACCGTAATGCCCGCCCTGCCCATGCCACTGGCAAGAGCCAGGCCAATAATCCCTCCGCCGCCGGTGATAACGGCAACTTTTCCTTTCAGATCGCTGAAATCAGTCATGCTTATATATGTTTCTATTCAATAACTATGGGTTTATATTTCGGCACAAGTGCTTTCATCACCAGCCACCCGATAAGATAAGCTACTGCGCAGATGCAGAAGATGATAAAGTAACCTGCCCTTATTCCTTCAAATCCAAAAAACTTCATTGGTTCCACAACATACTGAGCGCCTTTTGCAAGTAATTCCTTGGTCATTACAGAAACGGTACCATCTACGGTTGTTGAACCTGATGAGAAGTCAAACAAAACGCCGGAGCCCTTATTGATAAGGAACGCGCCCAGACCCCCGGCCATTCCACCGATACCTGTAATGGAAGCAACGGCTGATTTAGGGAACATGTCACCAATAGTGGAGAAAAGGTTAGCGGACCAGGCCTGATGCGCGGCGCCGGCAATGCCAATAATGATAATCGGGAACCAGTAAGAATAGTGCCCCATTGGCTGGGCCAGCAGGGCCAGAAGCGGGAAGAATGCAAAGATCAGCATTGCACGCATGCGGCCTGCATACGGATTCATTCCCAGTTTGTCGACGAAGTACCTTGGAAGCCACCCTCCGATAATTGAGAGCATGACAATCGCATAAAGCACAAATATCAGCAACTTGGCCATGGTAGTATCGGACGTAAGTCCGTATACATCACTCAGATAGGCTGGGGTCCAGAACAGGTAAAACCACCAGACACCGTCTGTCATGAATTTGCCGAAAGCAAAAGCCCAGGTCTGTTTGTGCCTGAAGCATTCCTTAAATGACATTTTCTTTTCTGTCTTTTCTACGCCGTTGTTTGCCTTTGTCTCAGCAATCGTATCCTGGTTGATATAATCCAGTTCAGCTTTATTAACCCGGGGATGGATATGGGGTTTCTTATACATGAATATCCAGAAGCCCATCCAGATAAAACCAAGCACGCCGATAACTATAAACGCCATTTCCCATCCGTATTTCGCAGCGATCACAGGGATGGAGATTGGGGCAATGAGAGCTCCGACCTGCGCTCCCGAATTGAAGATACTGGTTGAGAAAGCGCGGTCTTTCTTGGGGAAAAACTCGGCGGTGGTTTTAATGGCTGCCGGGAAGTTTCCTGCTTCACCGAGAGCCAGAACGAAGCGTGCGAAAATAAATAAGTGTCACGCTCACGATTGTTATCATGCCAACATCATCAACTTTACCGATGATGTTTCTGGCTTCTTCAAATCCTACAAACCACTTACCGGCTATGATGCCTGAGGTAGCTATTCCGCAAAAGGCATGGAGGACAGCACCAGTCGACCAGATACCTATCGCCCAGAGAAAGCCCTTTTTTGTATCAATCCAGTCGACGAACCGGCCTGCAAAAAGCAGGCAGACAGCATAGAAAATTGAAAAAAGGCCGGTAATGGTTCCGTAATCGTTGTTTGTCCAGTGAAACTCCGGAGCAATAAAGTCCTTCCATGTAAGTGACAGGACCTGGCGGTCCATGTAGTTGATTGCAACGGTAAAAAACAGCAATCCACAGATAGCCCACCTGTAGTTTGTCATTTTTCCCTCAGTGGTTTGTGCCTGCATAGTCTATTTCAGTTTCTTTATTAAATCCAGGGTGTTCTTCACATTCAATTCTATTGCGGCCCAATCGCCGGCTTTGACATACTTATCGGTTATCAGTGTGGTTCCCATCCCGACGCAAGTCACACCGGCACTGAACCACTGCTTCAGGCTTTCTTCGGAGGGCTCGACGCCCCCGGTGGGCATGATGCTGGTCCACGGACACGGGCCTTTGACCGCCTTGACAAATGCCGGGCCGCCGACTGCAGGACCGGGGAATATTTTCACTATCTCAGCGCCAAGCTCCTCAGCCTCCGATATTTCCGTCACTGTTCCGCACCCGGGTATCCATAGCACCTTTCGCCTGTTGCATACCCTGGCTATTTCTGGATTAAAGAAGGGTGATACAATGAAGTCAGCCCCCATCTGAATAAAAATAGCTGCCGTAGGGGCATCAGGCACTGACCCGATACCAATCATAAGTTCGGGATATTTGTCATTGGCCCACTTCTTCAATTCGGCGAAGACCTCATGGGCAAAATCTCCCCTGTTGGCAAATTCGAAGACCTTTGCTCCGCCCTTGTAACAGGCTGCGATAACCTCCTTGCAGATACCGGCATCACTGTGGTAAAAGAGAGGTACCAGGCCTGTCTCAGCCATCGTGAGCGCCACTTCAATACGTGTGAACTTTGCCATTTTATACAAATTGTCTTTTATGATTTCAGAAACCGAAATAGTTCTTTGCGTTGTTGTACGAGATATTCTCAACCATCATGCTGATAGTGCTGAATTCCGAGGCAGGCATCTTGCCTTTCTCGATATCATCACCGATCATATTGCATAACACACGGCGGAAATATTCGTGGCGCGGGTAGGAAACAAAGCTCCTGGAGTCAGTGAGCATGCCCACGAACCTGCTCAGCAGCCCCATCAGTGAGAGGCTGTTCAGCTGATTGATGATGCCTGTCTCCTGATCGAGGAACCACCATCCGGAACCGAACTGCATCTTGCCGGCGACACTGCCATCCTGGAAGTTGCCGATCATCGTGGCAATAAGTTCGTTATCGCGCGGATTAAGGTTATACAGGATAGTCTTAGCCAGCTTGCCCTCGATATCAAGACTGTCAAGGAACCGTGAAAGGCTTCTCGCCACTGTGAAATCGCCCATTGAGTCAAACCCGGTATCCGGGCCCAGCGTGTTGAGCAACCGGCTGTTATTATTCCGGATGGCCCCGTAGTGGAATTGCTGTGTCCATCCCTTCTCCCAGTCCATGAGAGCCATCTCATAGAGCATTGCCGACTTGAACTTTGTCACCTCATCCGGGGAAAGATTGCGCCCTGATATCACTTTACGGAAGATGAGATCTATTTCCTTATCGGTATAGTCATCAGCATAAAACTGTTCAATGCCGTGGTCACTGAGCTTGCATCCCGCATCTGCGAAGAACTGATGCCTGATCCTCAGGGCCTCAATAAGGTTATCGAAGTTTTTAATGTCAACGTCTGAGACCTCTGAGAGCCTCGTTATGTAATTTCTGTAAGGCTCAGGGTCCTCCACAGCCATTGCCTTGTCAGGCCTCCAGGCCGGCAGTACCTTGATCTCAAACCCTTCATTCTTCAGTGCAATGTGATGCTCAAGGGAGTCTGCAGGGTCATCAGTGGTGCATATCACCTCAACATTGAATTTCTTCATCAGCCCCCGGGCGGAAAAACCGGGTTGCTGAAGAAGTGCCGTGCACTCCTCCCAGATTTCGGCGGCGGTGGCAGGGTTAAGTATTTTATTGACTGCGAAGACCCTGCTGAGTTCGAGATGAGTCCATGCATAGAGTGGATTACGCATTGTATACGGCACTGTCTCCGCCCAGCGGTCATATTTCTCACGGAAAGTGGTCTCTTTGCCCGTGATGAACTTTTCATCTATACCGTTGGCCCTCATTGCCCTCCACTTGTAATGATCACCCTCGAGCCACAGTTGGCCGAGGTCGTTAAACTGCCTGTCAGCGGCAATGGACTCAGGACTGATATGACAGTGGTAGTCTATTATCGGAAGAGCCTTTGAATGATCATGATACAGTCTTTTTGCAGTATCAGTCTGCAGCAGGAAATCATCATGTATAAATTCTTTCATAAGCAGCTGTATTTTAGTATTTTAAACAGTAAAGAGAGGAATGATATGACGATCATAAATATTCTCTCTCACACAACCTGCGATCACCTCAGCATTTGCTTCAAGTGCTCCGGTATAAGCTGTTCCGAGTTCTGAGGCCACCTTGTATCCGACATGAATCAGCTGGCGGAATCCGGGATTGTAAGAAGGATTTTCCGGGATATGTCTGAGGGTGTCAGCGTATTTTTCACTGCTCCATGTATCTACATCAGAGGGAAGGGGCAGCAGTTCAGGTTTGATGTCGATGACAGTGGCATAGGGAGCGCAGAGCTCTTCCATTCTCTCGAACGCATTCCTGTAAATCAGCTTTGCTATCTCAAGTCCTTTTCCGCCGGAGACGGCCAGGCCGATGACCTCCTCCAGCCAGGTTGTGCCTGCAGTTTTAAGATGAAGTCCGCAGTTATGTTTCCTGATGACAGAACCTATTATTGGATAGATTGAAAATTTGTCACTGCCTGAGTGCACACTCAGTTTGAGAGAAGCCGGCAGCCCGAATTTCGCGACTGCATAGCTGATAACCAGAATATCCTCTTCGAACTCTTTCCCGAAACGGACAGGGTCACCCTCGTAGTCAACACCCTTGTTGAACCTTCCGGTGAACTTCGGGGCAATGGTTTGCACCGGCACCTTCAGATCAGCCAGTCCTTTAAGAATGAAAAGCATGTCGAGCGGCTTCTGCGGTTCATCAACCTCGTCCATTGATACTTCAGTGATAAAAGTCCCTGCGCCCTTAACGGAGGCAATATGATCATAAATTGCCGCTGCCTCATTTATTGCAAAAAGGAATTTCTCAGCGAAGCTTCTCAGATAATTTTCAGTAACGGTGAAATGTTCTCCGATGCCGGGTATTGCCAGTGATCCGCAGAGATATTTGTGGCTCTCAACAAAGCCCTCGATGTCAGTGCCGGTTGCCTTTTTCCCGATATAATCTGCAACGTCAAGAGTAAAAAAGTCGGAGTCTTCGATGAAGCGTCCTACTGTAGTAAGATTAATATGGTCAGCATCAACAAAATAGGGACCTGTATAATTAAGTGCCCTGACTGCGGCATCAGCCTCGGTACGGGTGTCGGATGGTTCTGAATGCACAATATTATGTTCCCTGTTCGACTTGTTCCAGACGGGTGTGATCTTTATTCCCAGAGTTTCAGATGCTTTCATAAGGGCTTCAAGCTGAGCCTTGCCCTGGTGAAGGAACCTGTCACCAATTCCGAATGAATATTTGCCAGTCTCTTTCATTGTATTCCTGCATATGATTTTCAGCTGTTTCGAAAAATAGCAATAAAAAACTAAATTAGAGTTTTAATTCCTTATTAATTGAGCAGTCATGAAGAAGTTTCTTTTCGTCATTATACTTATGTTTCCATCGCTTCTTGTCCTCTGTCAGGAGAGACATATCGTGGTGGCTGCAGACGGCACCGGTGAATTCACCTCGGTGCAGGAAGCTGTCAACTCCATCAGGGCTTATATGTCTGATACGACCTTCATGTTCATCAAAAACGGAACGTACCGTGAAAAGGTGGTTATCCCGTCGTGGGTGACCAATCTTTTCATGAAAGGAGAGAGCGTTGAGAATACAATTATTACCTGGAATGACCATGCCAACATTCGCAATATGGGGACTTTCAGGACATATACGGTATGGGTACTGGGAGCCGGTTTCACCGCTGAGGATATCACCTTCGAGAATAATGCCGAGATGCTCGGACAGGCCGTGGCGGTGCATGTCGACGGCGACAGGGCTGTGTTTCGCAGATGCCGGTTGCTGGGTAACCAGGATACGCTTCTGACTGCGAACCAGGAGAGCAGACAGTACTATGAGGAGTGTTATATCGAAGGCACCACTGACTTTATCTTCGGTCCCGCCACAGCCTGGTTTGAGAAGTGCCAGATTCACAGCAAAAAGAATTCTTATGTCACTGCAGCCTCTACAGTTGAAGGACAGCAATACGGATACATTTTTAACCGTTGCAGGCTCACGGCAGCAGATAGCGTCACGAAGGTCTGGCTCGGAAGGCCGTGGCGCCCTTTTGCCGCAACGCTCTTTCTCAACTGCGAACTGGGCAGCCATATAGTTCCGAAGGGGTGGCATAACTGGGACAAACCTTCCAATGAACAGACTGCCCGGTACGCAGAGTATCACAACACAGGTCCGGGAGCCAATCCTGCCGCCCGTGTCAGCTGGAGCCGCCAGCTCAGCCGCAGGGAGGCAAAGGCCGTAACTGTTGAGAAAGTCTTTGCCCGGCATGACGGATGGAATCCAGTTCAATAATACCTTAAAGCCTGATCTTCTTTCCGTTGATATATACTTTCTTCAGCTTCACACGTTCCGCACCTGTGATCGATGTGCCCTGTTCCACACCGTTGAATGCGCAGTTCTTCAGGGTTATATCAGAGACGTTTACCGATTTGTCAAGTCCTTCAATATAAATACCGTATTTACTCTTGTTCGAAGTTACATTCTCGAGGGTGACATTTCTTACGACGGGCGGAAAATTCCTTACGCAGGGTTCACCGGGCTCATAGTTCAGAGTGATATGCAGCACTGCCTCAGAGCATATTCCCACTTTGACATTCCTTACGTTAATATTCTCTATTATTCCTCCACGGCACTCAGAAGTCTTTATCCTGATGACTCTCAGCAAATCAGGACTGTCCATCTCGCAATTCTCAACGAAGAGGTTTGAGTAGCCTCCGGAAATCTCGCTGCCGATGACAACCCCACCATGTCCTGCAGCCATGCGGCAGTCGCGGACAATAATGTTGCGTGACGGAATGTTCCATCTCCTGCCGTCATTGTTTCGCCCCGACTTGATTGCTATGCAGTCATCGCCGGTGTCGAAGAAGCAGTTCTCTATCAGAACATTATTGCAAGACTCCGGGTCGCATCCGTCGGAGTTCGGTCCCGCGCTTTTGATTGTCACACCTCGCACAACAAGACTTTCTGTTCTTACAGGGTGTATGACCCAGAAGGGAGCGTTTTTCAGGGTCAGATCTTCAATCAGTACGCTGGTGCAGTTCATGAAGTTAACCAGCTGAGGTCTGAGGGCCCCTTCGATATCAAAACGTCGTTCCTCCACCGGTGTCTGGCTCTGTTCGTACGCCAGCAATCTGGGCCTCCCGGCCAGCTTCTGGGAGTTCATCCCTTCCTTCCAGCCGTACTCGGGATTACCGTTCATCCACCACCAGATCTCATTCGAGGCCTGTCCGTCAATAGTGCCTTTGCCAGTCAGTGCGATATTGGACGCATCGATGGCATATACCAGAGGATGTGTATTATAACAGTCCATCCCCTCCCAGCGTGTAAGTACGGCAGGCATATAATTCTGATAGTCCGTCGAAAAGAGGAGGGTGCCATTTTCTGAAATATGGAGGTTAACATTGCTCAGCAGTGTCACTGGCCCGGTAGTCCAGGTTCCTTCAGGAACGAGAACAACACCGCCGCCTTCATTACTGCATTTTAAAATTGCTGCTTCGATGGCACCCGTATTGAGGAATGATGTATCCCCGGCAACTGCCCCGAAGTCTGCAATATTAAAAGTATCAGCCGGGAATGATGTCTTGACAATCGCATTCTCAATTTCTGCAGCCATCTTCCAATTGTCACTGGTGCAGCTTGCCAGCGTTACGGTGATCAAAAGGACGAACAGGGATAGTATATTTTTCTTCATGATACCAAAGTTAATAGCATCAATATCCTGACAGGTAGACTTTTTTGCCAAATGGGTGTATATTTTGGCTTTCAGGGAAGAGGAGGGAAAGATTTATTCAGCTTATTCTGAAAGTTTTTCGAATTCGATGCTCGCCATTATAAAAGGACCGACACCTTTTGGATCATTGTCGCGAATCACCTCACCGATATAATATTCGTATGATCCGTCGCGGTAGGGATCGCCTCCGAGGCCGGCCACGCCGCATATCCCTGACATAGTTACCAGGCTGTCGCTGCCGACTGTTATGAAGTTATCAATAAGTCCGTTATAGGCTTTCTTTGCAGTGTCAAGGTAGCGTGCATCAAGGTAGCCTTTTCTCACTCCCTTCAATATTGAATATGTGAACATGGCAGTGCAGGAGGTCTCAATATAATTTCCCGGGTCGCCTGACCGGTCTAGTACCTGGTACCATCCGCCCGTCTGCTGATCCTGTATCTCTGACAGTTTCTCAACCATTTCCTGCAGTATAATGATCAGGTCACCACGCCGCGGCTGGTCTTCCGGAATATAATCCAGGACATCGACAATTGCCATGGAGAACCAACCCATGGCGCGGCCCCATGCATGCGGCGCCTGACCGGTGATGCTGTCAGCCCACGGCATTTTCTTCGATGCGTCAAAGGCATGCCTGTACAGTCCTGTGGCAGGGTCATAGGTATGCTTTGCCACGATGAGAAACTGGCTGATCACATCCCGGAAATCTTCCGGCCGGTTATACCTGGAAGCATAATCGGCGTAGAACGGTGCACTCATGTACAGGCCGTCGAGCCACATCTGGTCAGGATAAACCTTTTTATGCCAGAACCCTCCCTCTGGTATCCTTGGCTGTGAATTGAGCTGCTCCCTAAGGGTCTGTATGACCTTCTCATATCGCGGATCTTTTGTGCGGTCATACAATGTAAAAAACATCCTCCCGGGATTAATCTGGTCGAGATTGTAATTCTCCTTTTTATATTTATAGATGTTGCCGTTCTCATCAATCAGGGAGTCGGCATAACCTTTGGCATAGTTGTAGTACCGCTCGTCGCCTGTAACTTCATTGAGCCTCAGGAATGCAAGTCCCATTAGTCCCTGGGTGTAGTTCCACTTCTTCTCAGTGACAAAATCAACCGTCCACAGCGATGGATTTCTGACCATCTCGGACTCAGCCATCCGTACTGACCACAGGGGGGAACTCAGCCCTTTAGCCTTGCGTCCTGAGGTGCTTCCACATGAAGTCATGAAATTCACTGCCATGAGGCATATGACTGTTGCTGCTGTTACTTTTTTCATGAATGCTCTCTTTTTGTTGTATACATTCAGGATCGCTCTATTTTGCATGCCTGTCCCTGTATTCCGTCGGGGTCAGTCCAAAGCGCTGCTTAAAGATGCGGGAGAAATAGTGGGGGTCATTGCAGCCTACCATATATGTCACCTGTGAGATGGTGTACTCACCTGTCTCAATCAGCTGTGCCGCCCTTTTCACCCTCACTTCCCTTATGAATTCGATGGGGGAGAGGCCCGTCAGGCTCTTGAGTTTCTTGAAGAAGACCGACCTGCCAATGCCGATACCTGCCACGAACTCCTCGACGGTAAGGGCAGAGTTGCTGATATTCTTTTCCATGACCTCCATGACCTTTTTCATGAGCTTGTCATCGTAAGGTTCTATTGCCGGAGCAGGTGGATTTACCTCGAAAGGTTTCGCCTGTATTTCCGGGCGGGAATCCGCCAGGTTCGACATGAACGCCTCCTGCAGTTTCTTCCGCTGGCTCAGTATGCTTTCAATTTTTGCTCTCAGGTATGTTGAGCTGAAGGGCTTGGTAATGAAATCATCAACACCGGTTTTGAGCGCTTCCACCTGTGTGTCAAGATCAGTTTTGGCCGTAAGCACCACAATGGGTATGTGGGATGTGGTGACCTCCTCCCTGATCCTGCGTGCCATCTCAAGACCGTCCATCCCCGGCATCATAAGATCGGTGATGATAATGTCAGGCAGCTGGCTGCGGGCTATTTCAAGGCCTTCGCTGCCGTTGCCGGCTTCAATCACGTGGAAGCCGTCAGACAGTATAATTTTGAGAAAGCTCCTCAGCTCCTCATTGTCTTCCACGAAAAGCAATACCGGTTCGTCATCTTTCATTGAGTCCTCGTCATCCTCCTCTTCGTCAGCTTGTGTTTGAGCAAGTTGAGACCTTACAGGGAATGGGCTCTGTCCGTCGGTGACAACGAACTCCATGCTATTATCAAAGTGCGAGAACCCAAGCTTGAAAGCTATGCGGAAGGTGGCGCCCTTACCCTCCTCGCTTTCTACCGTCATCACAGCCTGGTGCAGTTCAGCCAGTTCCTTGCTGAGTGAGAGGCCAATGCCCGTTCCGGGCTGAACAGACATCGTTTCCTTTTCATCGCTGTCGAACCGCATGAAGAGATTCTTCATCTTCTCCTTCGACAGTCCTGTGCCTTCATCAGCTACCGTAAGCTCAAGAGTGTCATTGACCTTTCTGGTTGTGACAGTTACTTTTCTACCCCTTGGAGTGAATTTAAGGGCATTGGTTATCAGGTTAAACGCAATCTTCTCAACCTTATCCTTGTCCGCCCAGACTGTCTGTCCTTCAGTCTGATCCAGGACCTCAAATTTTATACCCCTGTCCTCGGCGAGCTTCCGGAAGTCTGAGCAGATAGCGGAAATGTATCCGCCGAGCGGAAATTCCTCGATCTTAAGGCGCATTTTTTTATTCTGGGCTTTCCTGAAGTCGAGTATCTGGTTAACCAGCCTGAGCATCCTTTCAGTGTTACTCTGAACCAGTGTCAGCTGGTCTTTTACTTCGGGCTCAAGCCTGTTGTTCTTTAGTATATTAGTTACCGGTGACGAGATGAGGGTCAGAGGTGTCCTGAGCTCATGCGAGATGTCAGTGAAAAACTTAAGCTTGAGATTTGTTATCAGTTTTTCGACTTCGACCTTATGTCGCAGCTTGTAAAAAGTAAGGGTTATATAGATGGCAAGCGCTATCAGCCCGATGGCAAATGCTGCCAGCAGGATTTTAGCCAGAACGGTTTCAACGAATGACGGGTTTACAGTGATTCTGATGTTGCGCTGATTGTCAACCCAGATACCGTCTGAATTTGTCGACCTGACCCTGAAGAGATACTCACCTGGTTCAAGGTTGGTATAGGAGGCTGTCCTCTGCCCGCGCTCAATCGACCAGTCCGGGTCAACTCCTTCGAGCATATGAGCATACTGTATATTTTTCGGGTTACGGTAATCGAGGGCTGAGTATTCTATATCGAGACTCTTTTGCTTTGGAGTTAGTTCAATATGCCATTCATTAACATCTGTGCCGGCTTTGCCGGGAGACATTTCAGAGGAATGAATCTCGTTGCCTGATACGGTGATGCGTGTAAAGACCAGCGGTGGAACATAGTCTGTCTTCCTGACCTGTAATGGATTGAAAAGATAAATACCGTTATCGAAGCCAAACAATATTTCATTGTCCGATGTACGTAACCCTGTGGCTTCGGAGAAGTAACTCTTTTCCACACCGCTCTGGTCACTGTAGATCTCAAAAGATTCGTCCTCTTTATGGAATTTCAGTATACCTCTTTCGCTGCTGAGCCAGAGATTGCCGTTAAGGTCATCGACAATGCTGAGTATCACATCGTCCGGGGCTCCCCTGCTTACCGTGTATGATCTGAATGTCGGTTTTTTGCCTTCGGAGACCGGGGTTATCACCCTGTTCAGCCCCCCGCCGAAAGTAGCTACATAAACCTCACTGTCAGGCGCACAATAAATATAATACACGTCATTGTTGGCCAGGCTTGTTTCATCTTCAGGGTCAAAAAAGCAGGATGTGAACCTGATGTCTGAAGGATCAGTGAAATCCTGGTCAAATATTACAAGTCCGCTCGTTGTTCCTACCCATATGTGGTTACTGAGATCTGCGGTGATGTATCTTACGCGCTTGTGATTGGCATAAGGGTAATCTTTAAGGAGGTTGAGGGCGTTAATAAACCTGATACCATCTTTGTCTTCCTCCATGAAGTTCAGTCCGCCGTTGAAATGTGCCCACCCAGATCCTTCCTGAGGTGTCTTCAAACACTGAATATACATTGTCATGGCTCAGGCTGAAAGGATCAGCAGGATCATGCCTGTAATTTGTTATACGGTAGCGGTCAGGAGGGCCCTGCCCGAGCGGTTCAAGCCTGAAAAGTCCGTTGCCTTTTGATCCCATCCAGATGATCCCCCTGCTGTCCTGGGTGATTGAATAAATCAGTGCTTTGAAAGGCGGGCCTGACACAAAGGTGCCGTTCTCTCTCAGGTAGCCTGCGAGGTTTTTTTCATGGTCATACAGGTAAACGGTTCCATCCCTGGTAGCTGCCCAGAGATAACGGTACCTGTCCTCAAAGACAGCCCTTACCTCATTCTCCGAATGAGTCGAAGGGGCCTGTCTGGGGCTCAGCACACTGAACTGTTTGGGGAAAAAGGAAACCTTCTCAATACCCCTTTGGATGGTACACATCCATAGATTGCCCTGGTGATCTGCGATGGCAGAATGAATAAGGTTGGGAAAGCGCCGGCCGGCACTGCCGGGTTCATTGAAGAAGTACTCAAGCCTCTGCTCCGGACGGTTATACAGGGCAAAGCCGCCTCCGCGCGGATAAACCCACAGGTTGTTATTTATATCTTCAAAGATCGCGAAGCTGGGCAGCAGAACAAAAGGGTTAGTGGGATCGACCTTCATCCTGAAGTGTTTCATGTTGCCGCTCAGAGGATCGAAATGCAGCACTCCGTCTGCCGATGTCTCGAGCCACACCTCACCGTACCTGTCGATGTAAACAGAAACCATCCTGTTCGAGGGCATGACAGGGTTGCTGCCGGTTTCATAATGCTTCTTCTCGCCGGTAAGCGGGCTGTAAACAAAGAAACCGTCACCGGATGTGAGTATTATCAGCTCCTTGGGGTTCAACGGCTTGATTGCGATGATATCAGATCTTACGCCAAAATTGAGCAGTTCAGTCACCCCGGTTTTTTTACTGATTATTCTAAGTGTGCCTCCCGATGCACCAAACCAGATCCGGTCGTCAAACTCATGAACACAAAAAAAGGAGGTCGGCTTCTGTATTTCGTTATCGAGGGAGACCTTTTCAGGCTGTTCCTTATCCTCCGGAAGCCAGATAAAGTCCGCTGCCGGCAAGTATCCAGACACTTTTAAGGCTGTCGCGATAGATGAAGTTAACCCTGCCGGCGGATGATGAATCATTGCTGAAGGCAAACCGGTCAATCTTATAATCGGGCGATGAGGGATATGAGATGACTCTTATGCAGCTGCCTGCTTCGGTGGACATCCAGGTCTCCCCGTCGCCGAAGTGAAAGATATGGTTGACGGGTGAGTAGTTTTCAGATCCGCGGGAACTGATCTCGTTGAAGCTGACGAACTCCTCGGTGTGCGTATTCATACGATGGACCTCACCGTCATTGTTCATCATCCAGAGATACCCGAGGTCATCTTCGGTTATGCGGTCAACGCGGTTATTTTTTAAAGCATAGGTGGAATTAAATCCGGATTTGTACACCTTGAACCCGTAACCGTCGAAACGGTTGAGACCGTCAAATGTGCCAAACCACATGAGCCCGTCGCGGTCCTGGTGCATCGTCAGAACCACGCCTTCCGACAGTCCGTCACTGACCGAATAGTGTGTGAAAGCGCACTTGGGCTGTCGTGTAGCCCTCGTGAAGTGTTGCTCCAAACATGAGAACAACCAGTGCTGCTGCCCTGACTGACGGTCGCATAGAGGGTTATTCTATTTCCACTGCAGCGGGGAGCTGATTTTTTGTGAGAAGGTGTTGAGATAGTCCGTCCAGGCCTCATCTGATTCAAATCCCCATTTACTCCAGCCTGCTCCTGTATAGTAGGTGAGAGGAGTGCCCGGAGTATATTTCGTAACAATGAGAAGATGATCGTTCTTTTCCTGACGCGACACCACCGGGGTTGTCAGTAAAGTGCCGACATAGGTAATACCGCCCTCGCCGCCGTCAAGGCGATAGGCGATAGCTCCGCTTTCCGGGGCAGGAGACAGGGGAGCGCCTTCCGCCCTTTTAACTATTCCTGCGGCAACAGTGAACTCCTCGTTTAATCCGGCATACTCCTCGGTAACTTTTGTCAGCTGGCTGCCGGCATCGAGGGAAATAGTACGGGTCTCCGAGACCATCACCCCGTTCACCGGGAAGGGTGGATATTTCAGCCTGAATGAAATGCGCAGCGGTCCGTTGTCAAGGGTCTCCCAGCTTTCAAAGTTGATTGCAAGCCAGAGGGAATCATCGACATAAGGAGCCATGGCACCTGCACCCAGCGTGCGGCCTACCTTATAGCAGTCACAGCCTTCGCCGTTGTCATCATGATAAGTGTTCCTGCCGGCGAGATAGTCGGCGTACCACCTGTCAATTACCATCTTGTCCGTTCTCTTGATCCATACATCGATACCGTTGCTTGGTCCGTCCTTTGCAATGAGCGCAGGACCGTAGATACGGAATGCAATACGGTCATTCTCCCAGGCATAGTCATCCATGCGTTCAGGCACAAACCTGCCGAAAGCCCTTGTATCATAGGCACTCCTGACACCTTTACCGATCTGATAAACAGCGTCAGAATTTGCTTTTACCTCCGGCTGGAAAATAATTGACTGCGGTTCTTTGAGCCCGTTATAGATAACCTGCGAGGGTACTTCATTACCTTTTGCATCTGTCACTATTATTCCGTCAGGAGCAAGATCACCGGTCTGTGCTTGTACAAACTGAAACGGAATTTCAATGGTCTCACCTGATCTGTCGAATGCCAGGGGATTGGTGACCGTGATTTTCAGGCTGTCTTTACCGCACCCGCAAAGAAGCAGCGCGAGTGCCAGAAAAAATGATGTTTTCTTCATAGCAGGTTCTTTTTGATTACTTGGGTTGCTTACCGATGTATGCCAGTATACCTCCGTCAACGTATAGTATGTGTCCGTTCACAAAGTCCGATGCCTTCGAAGCCAGGAATACAACCGGTCCGCGCAGGTCTTCCGGTGTTCCCCACCTTCCGGCCGGGGTGCGTCCGATGATGAATGAGTTGAAAGGATGTCCTTCAGTGCGCAGAGGTTCCGTCTGAGGCGTTGCTATATAGCCCGGTCCGATGCCGTTGACCTGGATATTGTACCCGGCCCATTCACAGGCCAGGTTTTTTGTCAGCATCTTGAGACCGCCTTTGGCGGAGGCGTACGCAGATACCGTCTCACGGCCCAGCTCGCTCATCATCGAACATATATTGATGATCTTGCCTCCGCCTTTTTTAATCATACCGGGAGCGACTGCCTTGGACATAATGAATGGTCCTGTGAGATCGATGTCAATCACCTGGCGGTACTCCTCCACATCCATCTCAAGGGCGGGTATCCTTTTGATGATACCGGCATTGTTGACAAGGATATCAATGACACCGACTTCATCTGTGATCTTTTCGATGTGTGCTTTTACTTCCTTCTCATCAGTGACATCAAAAAGATAGCCGTGAGCTGTGATTCCGTCTATGGCATACTCTTCGAGAGCAGTCTGAATTTTCTCGGGAACGCGGTCGTTGAAGACGATTAATGCCCCGGCATGTGCCAGAGCCTTTGCCATTGCCATCCCGATACCGTATGAGGCGCCCGTGACAAGTGCAATTTTTCCGTTAAGATTAAAAAGATCTTTATTCATGATGCTTTACTTGTGAATTCCTGCCCTGGTCACCTTAGATCAGTCTGTTTGAAGAAGTCCTGGTCACCGTAATCGAGGTTCTCTCCGCCCATGCCCCATATGAAGGTATAATTTGATGTTGCAGTGGCAGCATGTATCGACCATTGGGGTGAGATTACTGCCTCATTGTTCTTCATCCAGATATGCCGTGTCTCGGTGGGTTCTCCCATGAAATGGCATATTGCGTTGCCATCGGGGACCTCGAAATAGAAATAGACCTCCATCCTGCGTCCGTGAGTGTGAGGAGGCATCGTGTTCCAAACGCTGCCGGGCTTCAGCTCGGTCATTCCCATCTGGAGCTGGCAACTCTCCAGTACCTGGCTTACGATCATCTTGTTGATCACCCTGTGGTTTGCCGCTTCCATCGTTCCCATCTCCGCGATGACAGCCTCTTTTTTTGTGACCTTTTTATCCGGGTAGTTGCGGTGTGCAGGCGTGGAATTGAAATAGAACAGGGCAGGATTGTTTTTATCTTCGCTTTCAAAGATCACATCCCTGTCGCCGCTGCCAATATAAAGGGCTTCCTTGAAATCAAGGCTGAAGGATTTATCTCCTGCTCTGACCCTTCCTTTTCCACCGACATTAAAAATACCCAGCTCCCGCCGGTGCAGGAAGAACGATGCTTTGACCTCTTCAACCGGTTCAAGCTTAAGGGGCTTCGCTGACGGGTTTTGCACCCCCGGCAATCATACGGTCATAAAGTGAGTAGACCATCGTTACCGTGTCATCGACAAACAGGGACTGCACGAGATGTTCTTTCCTTAAACGACCTGTATCCCAGTGCTTTACATCATCAGGATGAGCAGCATACCTGACTTCGATATTGGTTTTCATAAATAAAATGTTGGTTATAACAAAAGTCGTTTAAAATAAGCAAAAAAAGTGGAGGATTTGGGCAAAAGGATGGAGAAATTGGGCAGCTAAAGCAGCCAATAGGCAATAGGCAGTAGGCAGTAGTGGGGAATTAAGAATTAAGAATTTGACAATAAGTTAGTTCGCAAAATCACAAATCGCAAATTGCAAATTGCGAATCGCAAATTCCTTTGACCCTCAGCCTTCAGACCTCAGCCTTCAGACCTTAGACTATAGACCCGGGATCAGAACCTGAATCCTAATTTTATTTCCAGCCTGTTATAGTAGTAGTAGAAGTTTTCGGTCTGGGAGGTAGAGGTTGTAACGATCTCCTGGGTACTGAAATGCCTGTAGGCGAAGCTCATGTAGGTCTCCATGTCGCTTATGGCGAAAGAGGCTCCCATACCCACTGTAAATGTTGGTCCGCCCTTGTATTCCCTTTCGTCAGTATACCAGTAGTCCGGCGGATAATAACTTGACCAGAGAGGGTAGTAAACGGTTTCTGCTTCATTCTCTGATATCATAACCATATATCCTGCCCGTCCGAAAATAAACGGTGCCGTGCGGTTCTCACGGAAATAGTACCTGAAGCCTCCGTAAAATGGCATGTAGGAGTGACCGATGAATTCCAGTCCCGACCCTGCTTCTGCCATGTAGCGTGTTCCAAAGGTATAGCTTCCGCTGAATCCGAATGAGAAGGGAGCGGGATACTGGCTGTTCTGTGGACCTGCAAGAAAGCCGATCTCTGTTCCTATCCCAAAACCCTCTTTCTTCCGGGTTATTGAGCTGTTATCGTGAATTACGAAATGATCGACTTCGGTGCTGTCAAATACAAAGAGGCTTCCGTCGGAGGTGCGGAGTGAAATCTTGTCGCCGGAGGCCTGTTCCATCTTCCCGAAGATCTGACTTCCGTTTTTCAGGAAAAGAGCGTCTTTATTTTTCTGTGAGAAGGCATTTATGCTGATAATCAGCAGTATGACCGTAATAATGAATGGTTTTTTCATGGTTAAGGTGTTTCAGGTCTCAGGGTTTAGCATGATTTTTGTTCCGGTTAACAGAACCAAAACCTAAACTATGAAAACAAAAATCGTTCCAATTTTGGCAATTTTTGTGCTTCTTTCATCATGCGAGGAGTCTGTCTACCGTGAATTCAAAGGAAATGCTCCAGTTTATATGTCTTATGAAACGCTCAGAAATTCAGTGACTACAGAGGGCGGCCGGGACCTGAAAAACCCTGGGAAAATATATTTCAAGGACGATTATATTTTTATTATCGAGAACCTTGAGGGTATTCATGTTTACGATAACAGTAATCCTTCGGCACCTGTCCACAAGACTTTTGTCAAAGTGCCGGGAGCTGTGGATATTTCAATTGCCGGCTATATAATATATGTTGACAGTTTTGTTGACCTTGTTGTTCTGGATGCGGAAGACATAAACAATATTCATGAGGTGTCGAGGGTAAAGGATGCCTTTCCTTACCTGATACCTGAAACAGAAAATGATCTGCCGGTCGGAAAGATTGACCAGGATAAGGGAGTGGTGACAGGCTATGATGTCAGGATGATAAGGGAGAAGGTTCAGATCAGCTATCCCATGTATCCGGTTATGTATGACGGTTACATGGAGCTGTCTAACGCAGGTAAAACAGCATCAGGGGTCAGTGGTTCGGGTGTTGGCATGGGAGGATCGATGGCACGCTTTGCCATCAGCGGAAACGTCCTGTACGCAGTCGGCGACAATACAATAAATATATTTGACATATCAGACAGGGTAAAGCCGAAGAAATTCTCGGGCGTGAGTGCCTGGTGGGGTATAGAGACTATGTTCCTTGAGGATAATTATATGTTCCTTGGAACTACAACCGGGATGGCGATTTTTGATATTACCATACCCCTCAATCCAGTGTATACATCATTTTACAGCCATATGCGGAGTTGCGATCCGGTCATTGTTGACGGTGATATTGCCTACGTGACACTTCGCTCGGGAACGGTGTGCGGAGGAGCAGCCAACAGCCTGGATGTGATTGACATAAATCCGATAACATCCCCGACACTGCTGCAGACATATGCGCTGGCCAACCCTTATGGACTTGGCAAGGACGGTAATCTGTTATTTGTATGTGACGGTACTGAAGGATTGAAGATATATGACGCATCGGATTACATGACCATAACGCAGCACCTGCTGTATCGCTACCCTTCCCTGAAGGCATATGATGTTATCCCCATGGGTTCGGTTCTGATGATGATAGGTGATGACGGCCTCTACCAATATGACTACTCCAATCCGGCAGACATTCACCAGATCAGCCATATTGAGGCAGTAGGCAATGGGCAGTAGGCAGTAGTGATTGCATGGGGAAGGGGGCATGCTGGCGAACGAAGTGAGACAGGCCCACGAAGCGGGATGTCGATTGGAATTTCGAACAAGAAATAATGATTTAGGATTTATGAAGTGTCCACAGGACTGAAAACCCTTCAACCCCTCAACTTTTCAACGCTTCGCCTAGAGATACTTCCTGTCCTCATCCGGGATATCAAAATACTTATCGTATTTGCCAGCATCGGGGCCTTTCTTTTCGACACCGGTCTCACTTAGCTTGTAAGTGCACTTTTCACCTGCAATGTTCGAAAAATAGATGTCTGACTCTTTCCCCTTTTCGTCCCTCAGAATGATTCTCACCAGGTGTGGATATTTCGCACTGTTGAGCTGCGAGTGACAGATAGGGCAGTTGTATATGTACTCCGCACCATCTTCCATCGCGAAGGAAGGATGTGTGGTATTAGTGTAGTTGCCCAGCTCGGGATTGAGATAGACCAATCCTCTTTTGGTACTGTTGATCTTCGTGGCAGAGATAATTATCGAAGTCTTGACGTTCAGAATTCCTCTGCATGCCTTGCATAAAAAGTCTACTGCCATTTTATACCTCCTTTTTATTTATTAGTTCAATAATTCTGTTACCGGCATCACGTACAATGTAGGACAAATTTTCACCAAATCCAACTTTTTCAGGCTGAATTGCCAGAATTAATGTCTCATTCCTGAAAAATTCCGATAATCTTTTAAGGGAAATGTTATGTGTATTGAATGTCATATCATGCACCCGGTCAGGATGGATTAGTTCATATGTACCCGGTTGTTTCTTCATATCCACACAATCGATCAGAACAAGGGTGTCATGATCTATAGAGTTGATCTTACCGATATAATTCTCGATACTGACTTCAGCCGTGATTACCTTTTTATTTTCACCTTCCTTAATGCGGGTACTTATATAAACACCTATTCCGTCATCCTGCCTGAGAAGGTTACCTATACCGACGAAGAGGATCTTCCGGCCTTTGCCTGTAAGCAGTTCAGCAAGCTTGTCAGACACCTTTGAAGAGATACTTGACTGTTATCTGCCGCAGACAGTTGGGACAGATGATATTAAACATATCCTTTCGCTGAAGGGTTTCCTTTATCTCCGCCGTAAGATCCTGCCCTTCAGCAAGCTTCAGTTTACGGTTGAGAATACTAAGGTTCAATATTGAGGCAAATGCTTTGGGACCAAGCTTACGGTGCATGAAATGAAGATGTTCGACGGTTGTAATGATTGCGCCACAGCTCTCGCATACAAGCAGTTCTTTTTCCTGGTACTCGACAATGGTTTTTCTGTCGAATGCTGCCATATCATAGATGGTATCAGAGAGTTTGACACCCTTGCCGGTTATACAGTGTTCCTGGCACTGGCCGCAGAAGATGCATTTGCCGTAGTCTCTTCTGATGGTGCGTAACCTTTTCTCTTTATCGTCAGTGAATGTTATAGCCAGAGGCGGACAGACATTTGCACAAGTCTCGCACCCGACGCAGTTTGCATCATCAACAACAGGCTTCCCTCTGAAGTCTTTGTAAGGAACATGCTCTACAGCGGGGAATTTCGATGTATATGCCGGAGTGACCAGTGATATCACTGCCTCTTTCAGCTCTCTCAGTTTTGGATACCTCATTTCACAGCCCCCCTGTAGTCATCTCTGACAGTCTTATCGCCCATTTTGGTTCCGAAGTGATACGCTCCTCTCATAAGGGCATGCGCTGCCACGGTGGATGTGAAGAAGAGAATAGGAATAGCCACCAGGGCTTTAAATCCTCCACCCGCGAAACCGAAGTGGACGAAAACACCTAAAAGGATACTGCAGCAGCCCAGTGTTACACATTTGGTAGCTGCCTGCAGCCTGTTGTACATATCGGGAAGCCTTAAAAGACCTATGCACCCGAAGATGTTAAAGAGCACTCCTATCGATATTAAGATTATGGTAGCCATATCATTCATTCAGTTTTTTGCCGCTGAGGTATTTTGCCAGAGTAAGCGTTCCGATGAAACTCAGTATGATCCATGCAATCCCGACATCCAGAATAAAATCCTTTCCAGTCTCAATTGAGATAATTGCGCAGATGCCCACAACAAGTATCCCGAAGATATCGATGCCTACCATCCTGTCGGGGATAGTCGGGCCCCTGATGATCCGGTAGAGACAGGGAGCAGCGAGGGCTATCTGTATGTAAAGCAGTATGCTCAGGAAATCGTTCATTCTGCAAATTTTTTAATGTATTCTTCAAACTGCCCGGTGATCATTTTTGTGTATACTGCCGGATCCTCAGACCGGATATAGATCCAGTGAATATAAATGTCATCGTCAATTATGTCCACGGTTATTGTTCCCGGTGTCATGGTTATTGAATTTGCCAGCAACGTCTTCGCAAACTCAGATCTGAGTGATGTTTTAATCTTTACTATACCTGGTCTTATAGGCATAGCGGGGTGCAATACCCGGTAGGCAACATCGAAGTTGGCTTTGATACAAGCCCAGATGAACGTAATCAGATAGACAACGAACCAAAAATAGCGGCGCGGCTGAAGGAACTTATAGACATTATGGAAGTAGTACCTGCCGAAAATAGCTGAAGTGATCAGTGAGGCAACGGCTCCTGCTGCAAAATTCGCCACGGTGAATTTGAAGGTTACAAGAAGCCAGAAGATCAGGGATAATATAAATACTGTAACATATCTCATATCACATACCCATTATCTGTGAGGAATATTTCATTTGGTCCATCAGAATGTCTGTCGCCGGCGACAGAATCGTTTCACGCACACCCGGAATGGCAAGAACGCTCAGGAGCAGACAGATGACAGCCAGGATTATCATACTCGCCAGCATTGGTAAAGGCACCTCCTTTATGTCTGATTTCAGTTCTCCAGGCTCCTTGTTATAAAAGGCATAACGCTGGAATTTCATAAAGGATGCCAGCGTAATGATGCTCACGATCGCAGCCATTGCAGCGAGGAAATAAAAGTGACCCATCACAGCTGCAACTATTATGATCAGCTTACTGAAGAAACCGTTAAACGGAGGTATCCCTGATATTGCCAGGGATGCTGCAAACGATGTAGCAGAGGTGACAGGCATGCTCTTTGCCAGTCCTCCCATCTCCCTCAGATCACGTGTACCGACGGAATATTCGATGGCACCCGCATTGAGAAAGAGCAATCCCTTAAAAGCAGCATGGTTAAGCAGATGGAAGATGCCGCCGGAAATTGCAAGGGCAGCAACTTCGCTCCTTAATCCTCTCGCAATTAGTAACATACCTATGCCTACTGACATTACCACATAGCCCATCTGGCTGATGCTGTGATATGCCAGCAGCCGTTTTATGTCCCACTGTCCGATTGCCAGAAATACACCGACGACCATTGAGAGGGTGCCAAGAGTAGTTATCATTATGGCCATTCCTTCACTTATCTCAAACATGTTGAAGAAGAGGCGTATGATAACATAAATGCCAATAGCCTTGATGAGCACACCCGAGAGCATTGCCGAGATTGGAGACGGGGCTGACGAATGCGCATCAGGAAGCCAGGCATGGAAAGGTATCATGGCAGCCTTGAGACCAAAACCGCTAAGCAGAAGTATCTGAACGAGAAGATAGTAACGTGCATCATGACCTTCACTGAATGCCGTTCTTATGTCGGCGATGTTCAGTGTTTTGGCTTTCCAGTAAATGAAACCAATTGCAAAAAGTATCAGGAAAGAGGCAATAGCTCCAAGTACCTGGTATTTAAGTGTTGCCTCAAGCTCATTCTTTTCCACCCCGAAAGCAACAAGTGCATAAGATGATATCGTAGAGATCTCAAGGAAAACGAAGATATTGAAGATGTCACCGCTGAGTACCACACCATTCATGCCTGCGATCATAAGGCAGAAGAGGGCATAGAAATAGTTCCCGGAGGTATATCTGGCCATATATGAGATCGAATAAATGACAGACATGAGGCCGATACAACTTATGACGCATAAAAGCAGTGCTGAGAAACCATCGAGAACAAGATAGATGCCTATCGGGACGCTGTTTACCGCCTCCCATCCGCCCACCTTGTAAACCGATACTGTTTCACCTGTCGTAAAAAGTGCCCAGAAGCTTATGAAAGCGAGTAAAGAGCAGAACGACAGTGGCCAGATACTTGCTGATGTGGGTGGTGAACCTGCCCAGGATCATTGTCAGAAATGCTCCGGCTAACGGTACGGCCACGAAAAACGGTATCAGCGGATTCATCATTTACCCTTTTAAGTTCTTTATCTCCCTTATGTCGAAGGTTCCGTATTTTCTGTAGATCCTGATGATCACCGCCATCAGCATCGCGGTTGTGGCAAGTCCGATCACGATAGCTGTCAGCACTAATGCCTGCGGCAGCGGATCGACATATGTTTTAACAGGGTCAGCCGGGTCGACGATAGGAACGACACCTCCGTCGACATACCCGATTAAAGCCAGGAAGAGAAAGCTGCTGAACTCCATTATCGACAGGGAGATAGCTATCTTGATCAGGTTTCTCCTGGTTATCACTCCATAGAGGCCTGTAAGGAACAGTACAAAGCACAGCAGGTATACAATCATCTCAGTACCTCCTCTTTGAATATTATCAGTGCAAGAAATATTGTAAGGATGGACGCGGCGACCTCAATTCCGACAAATATGTTATAGAGAGGAAGAAAGCCGGCACTTACCAGTGTACCGGGTGTGCCATGAGGGAGCCAGTTTGCAAAGAAGACATGTACCCCGGCAAGAAGCCCTGTCAGAGCCAGGAAAAGAAAGACGAGAATGGAGAGATTTTCGTACAGGGTTGAACCGGATTCCTCCCTGACCAGATACAGAAAATCGCTGCCGTTGGCCAGGATAAGAAGGATGAATGAACCGGCAAGGATCACACCTCCCGCAAATCCTCCCCCGGGTGTCAGATGACCGTGGATGATTATATAAATGCCGTACAGAAAAATTATCCCGGCAATCAGCTGCGTCGTCTTTTTTACTATGATTGTCATTCCCTTCATCCGGCTCAATTCTTAATTCTTTATTTCTTTCCTTTAATCCTGAGTATAGTCAGTACGCCCAGTACAGCCGTAACCAGCACCGTTGCCTCTCCGAGAGTATCGTATCCCCTGAAGTCAAAGACAACACCGGTGACGAGATTGGTGCTGCCTGTCTTTTCGACTGCGCCGTTCACATATGCATCAGCCATCCTCATTGAACCCTGACCGAAATGATCAAGAGGTGCCGATGCTGTTTTCATGAACCAGAACAGGATTAGCAGTATCAGAACGGCAGTCCCCGCTGTTACCCACCCCTGTGTGTCAAGTTTGCTATAAGCCTCTGTGCGGGAGCTGTCAAGAACCACCGCCACCATCAGGATGAGCGTGATTGTCTCGACAACAATCTGCACAATAGCCAGATCAGGTGCCTTCAGGAGCAGGAAACAGATGACGAGGCTATACCCTACTATGCCTCCGGTTATCACAGCTGAAAGAATATCTTTGGCATGAATGGCGTAGATGGCACCCACTATCATAAATCCTACTATAATCGATATTGCCAGTTCCATTATTATCTATTGTATCACATCATTATCAGCAACATGATTATCAACCCGGCACAAACCCAGATGACATAAGCGGGAAGTAAACCGGTATGAGCATTGCTCAGCTTTCCGCTGAACCAGAAAACAGCGTGTTTGGAAATGTCGTAGATATCAAATGCCTTTTCTTCAGCTCTTTTATAAATGCGTGAGACAAAGCTGAATTCGGTGAAGGTCTTATAAAACTCAGTAGCAGGATATGCTGCCCTGTCCTGCATCTTCTCGCCTCCGATGAAGCTGTCTTCAATCCTGAATTTCTTTTTCCCTGTTGCGAGATAAACAAGCAATCCAAGTATGATAGATATAAGCACCAGGAGGGAGACAAATGAGGAGTTCCAGAGGCCACTGAAGGTGAAGGCACCTGTCACCGGCATAAGCAGTTTCGGAACGATCCAACCTGTGGCGAAAACTCCGAATACGATACAAAAAAGTGCCAGGACTGCCATAGGGAGCCACATCAGAATAGGAACTTCCTTAATTTTGCTAAATGCAGGTTCTTCCCTCCCCAGAAAGATGCCGCCTATGAATTTGATAAAGCTGGCGAGGGTCAGGGCCGAGCCAAGGACGGCTAGTCCGAGCCACACTATCCACAGGCTGCTGGCGATGCCTTCACCTGCACCGAAGTCGATGATTCCCTGGTAGATCATCCATTTTGATGCGAAACCGTTTAAGGGAGGCACACCCGATATCGACATGGCGAAGATCAGTGAGGCAAAGAATGTGATGGGCATGGCTTTCGAAAGGCCTCCCAGCTCACTGATATCGCTCTTTCCTGTCTGGCGCTCTACTGCTCCAGTACTAAGGAACAGGCCGCTTTTATAGATTGCGTTATTGATCATGTGAAAGAGACCCGCAGCAACGCCAATCACTGAACCCAGGCCAAAGCCCAGGATCATATAACCTACCTGTGATACAGCATGATAGCCCAGCAGTCGCTTAGAGTCGTGCTGCATAAGAGCCATCATTACTGCTGTGATGATGCTTACAACTCCTATGATAAGCAGAAGGAGTTTTATCCCCTGGCTCATGACAAAGAGATTTGTTGTCAGCCTGGCAAGAAAATAGATACCCAACAGTTTGTCCAGGGAAGCTGGCAGAAGGGCCGACGACGAGGCCGGGGCAGTCTCAGAGTAATCAGGCACCCACGAGTGGAACGGGAAGGCGCCGGCCTTGGTAAAGGCCCCGATCAGCAGCGCCAGGAAAGCTGTTACGGTAAGAATATTATCGGTCCCCAGCGATATGCTGTTTATGCTCAGCGAGTCTGTCAGCCTCCATATGAGAGCTATTCCAACAATCATAATTGTGTCTGAGGCGCCGATGAGTATAAGGGTTTTCTTCGCGGCAGCCGAACTCTTTTCATCCTTCCCCGGAATGAGTTTGTAAAGGGTGATGCCAAGCATACCCCAGAAAATAAGGAAGAGCAGCAGGTTGTCAGAGAGTACGGCACCGAATGAGCATCCAAGGGTGATCAAGAACCATGTATAATAGTTGCTGACCTTCACTGATCTGTTATAGACGAGTGAGTAGAGCAGAATAAGCACTGAGATAATACTAATGCACACTATGATCAGTTTGCTTAGTCCGTCAACGGTAAAAGTCAGATAATTGCCGGCATCCTGTAACAGGTCAAGGTTAAAGAGGGTCATGCAACCTTTTCTGATTATTTCTCCCTGCATCGTCATTTGTGAGCCTGCTGAAAAGAGTGATACGGAAAGGTATCCGGTCACAAGGCTGACAGCCAGTGCAAGTATCCCCTTAACAGTGAGGAATCTGTCAGGTATAAGAAACAAAAGTACTCCTGTCGCCAGAGGCAGCGTCATCAACAGCTGCAGAATCATGCATGCTGACGGTTGGGCGAATATTGAAAGAGGCTCATTCATGACCGGCACCTGATTTCCTGATTTCTGCAGTTCTCCTCAGTGAAAGGTCGATCAGTTCATTGGCATTGAGTATTTTTCTGCCTGAAGAGATGTCATAGGCTGCTGCCATTCTCTCGGTGCAGCAGTAGCATGGGTCAACCGCCGCGAGGGTAATTGTTGCATCGGCAATGGTCTGCCCGATGCAGGACTTTTTGAATGTAGCAATATTCACATAGCTCGGGGCACGTATCTTGTGCCTGGCAGGTGAGTTGGAACCATCGGAGGCAACAAAGTGAAATACCTCACCTCTGGGGGCTTCTGCCCGGCCTGTTCCTATACCTTCAGGTATTTCGTTCACCTTAATATTAATATCTCCCTCTTTTGTTTTCTCCAGGCCGTCAAGGCATTGTTCAATGATCGAAGCTGACTCGTACATCTCAAGCAATCTTACTTCGGCCTTGGCAAAGACATCGCCCCCCTCGGCAGTTATCACTTTCCAGTTCACAAGCGGATAGGCGGCATAAGGATCATCCTTCCTTACATCGATAGCCACGCCTGATGCTCTGGCAGTAGGACCTACAGCGGCATAATCAATGACATCCTGGCGGGTAAGTATTCCCACGCCTTTGGTCCTGGCGTGTATAACCGGATCGTCCATCACGGCTCCGGCAAGGAGATCTGTCTTTTTCCGGACGTCGGCCATCACCTTTCTTATCGCGGCGATCTTGCTGTTCTCAATATCACGCCTTACTCCTCCGACTTTAAACATGGCATAGCTGTTCCGGTTGCCTGTTATCATCTCAAAGAGGTCAAGCACAGGTTCCCTGTATTTCCACGCCCACATAAAAACCGTGTTGTAACCCAGAAAATGTCCTGCGAGACCAACCCAGAGCAGGTGGCTGTGGATACGTTCCAGCTCGCCGATGATTGACCTGATGTATTTGGCCCTGTCCGTGACCTCAATGCCGGCAATCTCCTCCACCGCATTGGCGAAAGCAAAGGGGTGGGAGGTTGAGCAGATACCGCATATTCGTTCAACGAGGAAGAATACCTGGTCGTATGTCTTTGACTCACTGAGCTTCTCTATACCACGGTGGTTGTAACCTGTTTCCCACTTGATATCTTTGACTATCTCTCCGTCGCAGTAGAGCTTGAAGAGTTCAGGTTCTTCCTGCAGGGGGTGATAGGGGCCTATCGGTATGAGTGTTTTTCTGCTCATCTATTTGAACTCCTTTCTGTAAGGGTAAACGCCCTCAGCCCAGTTACCTTCCGAGAGCAGCTTCTCCTGGTTCGGATGGTGGAGAAAATCGATCCCGAAGAGTTCATGCATCTCTCTCTCAATCCAGTTTGAAGCGCTGAACATGTTGGAGAGAGATTCGATGCGGGGGTTCTCCTTGTCCAGTATTACATGCAGGCTGAGTATCAGTCCCTCGGCGTCAAAACTGAAGTGATAATAAATTTCAAAGCCTTTCCTGGTGTGTATCGCGGTGGCAATAATGAACCTGTAGCCTTCACTCCTGTAAAGAAATTCAGCCACATCGGTAATGACACCCCGCTTTATTGTAACAACGCCGCGGTTGGGTTTATCCTGACTTATATCAACAATGTCATCGTAGAACTTTTCCGAAATATTTTTTATGGTTACCTCTGCCTTCATGGTAATTTCATTATTTCTTCCCTGCCAGTTTTACTATTGCTGAAATTATTGCCTCGGGTTTTGGCGGACAACCCGGAATATATGCATCTACCGGGATGATGGCATCAACCGGGCCGGCGAACGTAATGCCTTCAGCAAAGATGCCACCGGTGCAGCCACAGGCGCCAACAGCTACCACAAGAAGCGGTTTCGGAGCCTGGTGATACAGCTCAAGAAGCCTGTCTTTATCGCGCTTGTTTATTGAACCGTTAACAAGCAGAACATCAGCATGCCTTATGCTGCCAACCAGTAGGATGCCAAACCGTTCCAGGTCATGCCTCGGAGTAAGACAGTCAAGGATCTCTATATCACAGTTATTGCAGGAGGCTCCACCGAAGTGAAAGACCCAGAGAGATTTCCTGAAACAATAATCCTTGAACCCCACAGTTTCTGTTTTTATAATCCAAATGCAATCAGCACTATAGCAACCACTACAATCAGGTTCATCCAGATGAAAAAGAAGCTGGATGCCTGTTTTATTTTCACCCTCGGGTTAGTGTTCTTTATAAGTACAAGTAGCAGTACCACGCCGAGGGTTTTAAGTATGACCCAGAGAATTCCAATTCCCTGTTTCATGCCGTTCATCAGGAGAGCGACCAGGAAAGCCGGCAGAATGAAAAGCATAATGTATTTTGCCAGTTTGATCATCGCATAGGGAGGCCCCGAATATTCAATGAATATGCCTGAAGCAAGTTCTGCTTCTGCTTCCGGCATGTCAAAAGGCACCATGGCCAGCTTGGCCTGGATGCAAAAGATGCCGGCAACAAAGAGCAGGACTCCCGAAATACTGCCTATGAACGGATGGCCTGACTGCTGTGTTTCTATAACCGTCTTCAGGTCAAAGTGTTGCCCGCTCTTCATTATGATGGCGGCTATCAGAAGAAGAAAAGTAAGTTCATAGCTGATGATCAGTTTCATCTCACGTGATCCGCCGACAGCTGCAAGCGGGTTGCCGGAGGCAAGTGAGCCAAGAATATAGGAGAAGGAGGGGAGTGTCAGAAGATAAAAGATGACCAGCATGTCACCACGAAAGCCAGTATCAATATTGAAAAGGGGAAGCAGGATAAACACCCCAGCCATTGTAGCGCCAAACACAGCCAGCACAGGGGCGAGAAGGAAGATAAATCGTGAACCATACTTCGGGAGTATGGTTTCCTTTACAAGAAGCAGTTTAAAGAAATCATATAAAGGCTGAAGCAGGGGAGGCCCCTTGCGAAACTGTACCCTGGCGGATATCTTCCTGTCAAACCATGAAAGGAAAGCTCCTGCAACTGCCAGGAAAAGCAGTCCGGGAAATATGAAAAAATAGAAGAGATTAACCGCCATATTCTTTCTCTTTACTCTTTTTCAGTGGTATATATGTACTCCCTGATTAGCACCTTATCATTCAGCTTATAAATATGCTCCCCGGGTTTCTCATTTCCGTCAGTGAGCATTGCTGTTCCCGGGGGACAGGCAGCAACAAATTTTTTAACCTGTTCATCGTCACACAGATTATAGAACAGGTCCCTGTTGCGGTGATGTTTAAAAAAGTCAGTCATTATCGTACCGAAGGGGCAGATGGTGACACATGATTTGCATGAAACACACAGGTTGGTGTGACGCATTATCACGCCATCTTTATCTTTCTCAAGGGCTTCCGTGGGGCAGACGCTGATGCATGGGGCATCTTCGCACCTGCGGCAGGTATACCTGAAGGTAGCCAGCTCACGTATGGTCTTGAGGCCGTTAGTGTTCGCGGTGTTGTAACAGAGAGCCTCGGGAAGCTCCAGAGACGGGTTTTCCGTCATGGCGGCCCTCAGTTTTATCATATCTATCAACACCTTCATAAATAATCTGTTCTTATACGTTAAGCTGGTTCATAAGCTGGAACCGGGTGTCACTGAGCCTGTGAGAGATCGTCTGGGCGATTTTTGACATCGTCTTAAATCCAAAGTCGCAGTCCTTCTCTATCTCAGCGTTCAGCTTCCTGGCATCAATAGCGATCACCTTCGCAGGTGTGACGGCCATTACCCATGCGGTTGAGATGTAGGGAGGGAATATGGCAGACCATGAGAAAAGCTGACCTTCCTCAATGGTTCCGAGATGGATCCTTTTATCCTTAGGCAGGCTGATGCCAAGCGACAGTGATCCCTGGAGCAGCACATAAATCTCCGACAGTTCATCATACTGCTCAAAGATTATCTCCTTAACCTTGAACTCTTTGACAGAAGAGACCGCGGCTATCTTCCGTAACTGTTCTCCGGTGTATTTTTCAAAGAACTTTATCTGTTTAAAATCTGTCTCTTCCATTTTCATGATTTTGGTAATTAAATCACTTCCAGATTTCAGGATTATGCTTGATTTCCTTGTAGGTGAAGACGGGGCCGTCTTTGCAAACGAAGAATTCACCCATCATGCAGTGACCGCATTTACCAAGTCCGCACGACATGTTCTTTTCCATTGAGAGGTATATCTGGTCATCACGGTAGCCCATTTCCAGGAGCCTGATTGTTCCGAATTTCATCATGATCGGAGGGCCGCAGACCACTGCTACAGAGTTCTCGATCTTCACTTTTACCTTGCCGAGCAATGTGGTTGCCACACCAACAGGGCCGTCCCAGCCTTCTTCTGTCATGTCAACTGTACGGTAGGCTTCGAATTTGTCAATGCTGTTGAGCCTGCTGAAGAGAGGTTTATATATGCAGTCGGTAGGGGTTTTGGAGCCATAGCAGAGGATCACTTTTTCAAGGTCGTCTTTCATATGCTCAAGCGCGAAGAGCAGTGACCGAATTGGTGCCAGACCGCATCCGCCGCCAAGTATCAGGACCTCCCTGCCTTCAAAATTCCTGACAGGGTAGCCTCTGCCGTAAGGGCCTCTGATGCCCATCATAGCTCCCGGTTTAAGCTGATGCATAATGTTTGTGACATACCCTGTCTTCATCACTGTAACCTCAAGCTTGTCTGTGATCAGGGGAGATGATGAGGGAGTGAAAGGTGCCTCACCAACGCCGTCAACGGATAACTCTATGAACTGGCCGGTACTGAAAACGAACTCCCTCTCCGGGATAAGCACAAAGGTCTTGATCAGGGGAGATTCTTCAATAACTTCTACCAGCTCTGCCCTTAAAGGCTTATATATATTAGTTGTATCAGCCATAAAGCCTGTCAGGTGAGTTCCATGAACAGTTCATTCTTGTTTATCTTTCCAATGCATGCCTCAATACACCGTCCGCAACCGGTGCAGGCTATAGCCTTGAATACCTGTGGTTTCCACACATACTTGCACATATATCTGTTTTTGAAGCGATGCGGAAGCTCAAAGAGTGCATCCTCACCCCCTGCCACACGCTCAAAACCCGGATACTGACATGCATCCATCTGTTTCACCTTTTCGAAGTCGGGCTTGTCTATCAGCAGGAAGCAACTGCAGGTGGGACAGATGGTTGTGCAGGCGCCGCAGGAAACGCACTTTGAAGCATATTTGACCCATATATCATTTCCGGCCTTCTGTACGATCTGTCCGGTAGCCTGGTAATCAGGCAGACCTTTGTTCCTGGCGGCCAGCGATGCCTCGACCGACTGATGTTTCTGGTCTATAAATGAAATGCGGTCGTTGTTCTCAACTGGTTGCTGAGGTGTAAACTGTGCAGCAAGCTCCTTGCCCCTTTCACTGATTACACGCAGGAAGATGTCATCATTTTCAACAGTTATTGCAATATCAGCATTATCATAGGAATAGGGTTTCACACCATAGGAGAGACAATGACAATGATCATTTATTGAGAAGCAATCAGATGAAATCAGGACGGTGCTGGTACGGCGGGTCCTGTAGAAGGGATCAGTAAATGTCTTGTCAAGGTATATTTCATCGAGCAGCCTGAGGGCTTCTATGTCACAGTTCGGGGCACCGACAATGATCCTGGGCTTCTCACTCGCCCTGTCTGAAGTGACATTTTCCCTGACGGGAAGGAAGAAATTCTTTAACGGAGTTGCAGGTTTGGGTGTATTATATGAAATATGATCAGCCTCATTAAGCCTGAATGGCTCATAATCAAGGCTAAATTCATTCTTCACCGGAACAAAAATGTCATATGACGAAAGCAACCTTTCCAGTGAACTATGCCAATCTTCTTTCTTAATGTTTATATAGTACATTTTATGTGAGAAGATTCACAGATAAATTTACACCCATACCTAATGCAAGTCAAATTTTATTTTTAACGATCCGGAAAAAAATTATTAAGTAGACCGTAATTTTCATTAGATCAATTACATAAAAATAATTTATGTGATTTAAGAAAGTTGGTTTAACTTGCATGGAGAACCGGATGATAATGTTTTAATGTGAAAGAATTCACAAAATACAATATCAGGAACAGTCTGAGGAGGATATTTCTTTATCACGGATTGCTGGTCAGGCTCAACACGATGGGTGTCACCAGGGTCTTTTCACATACCATTGCACATGAGACAGGGGTCACTCCCGAACAGGTGAGGAAAGACTTCTCGGAATATTGCATAAGGGGCAACAGGAGGGGAGGTTACACAACAGAAACATTGCTGCATGATATGGAGGCTCTCTTTAACAGGGACAAGATCAGCAATGTGGTTCTGGTCGGCATGGGAAATCTGGGACTGGCACTTTCCAGGTACGGACGCTTCGCTCAGCGCGGTATAAACATCGTTGCCACATTCGACATTGATCCTTTTAAACAGAAGATGAGGTCTGATACACAGGTCTATCCTATTGAACGTCTTCAGGAGATAGTGAACAGGTTCAGGGTCAGTGTTGCAATCATTGCCGTTCCGGAGATATCAGCCCAGGAGGCGTGCAATGACCTTCTGAAAACAGGCATCAGAGGCATAGTCAATTTTTCACCTGTATTGCTGAAAGCACCTGGCAACATTGTTATAAATAATGTCAACCTTAGCGATGAAATAGAAAGCGTTATCTGGTCTGTACACAAACAGGCGAAGGAAGAATCAAAATTATAAGGGCTGCCATCAAAACAGGGTATGAGATATCGGTCAGGGGCCTGGTGCAGGGTGTGGGATTTCGCCCGTTCATCTGCAGGCTCGCTTTCAATTACAATCTGTTCGGTGAGGTAATAAACAGGACCGATGGCGTTACTGTAATTATTAACTGCGACCGCAAGTCAGCAGAACGCTTTGTCAGCGATATACGCACCCAGGCTCCTCCTGCCTCCAACATTAAGTCCATAGAGATAAAAAGGAAAATGATTGCCGGCTATAGTACTTTCAGCATTACTGCCAGCAAGGACACAGATGCCAGCATCACCGAGGTGAGTCCAGACATTGCGGTTTGTACAGAATGCCTTACTGACCTTGATTCTGATCCGGAACGTATTGATTATCCATTTGTCAACTGTACGAACTGTGGCCCCCGTTTCACTATAATTAAAGCTCTGCCATACGACCGGGACAATACTACTATGGAACCATTCGATATGTGTCTCCGGTGTGCATCAGAGTATCATGACATCCTCGACCGGCGGTTCCACGCCCAGCCTGTGGCATGCAACAGCTGCGGTCCTGAGTACTTCATGAATGAAAACGGGCATAAGAGGTCAGGTATCAGCCAAATCACTGCAGACAATAGCTGACAGGCTAAACACCGGAAGAAGTGTTGCTATCAAATCACTTGGCGGATATAACCTGATGTGTGACGCCCGGAATGATGAGGCAGTCAAAATCCTGCGGCAAAGGAAGCAGCGTGACCGGAAACCTTTTGCTGTAATGTTCAGGGATATCTCAGCAGTAAAAGAGTACTGCGTCGTCGGGGAAGAGGAGGAGGCTGCCCTTACCTCGTGGCGCAGGCCGATTCTTATCCTGAAACAGCTGAAGGCACTCGCACCTTCAGCGAACAGCGGGTTGGACACCATTGGGGCAATGCTCCCGTACATGCCTCTGCATTATATGCTGTTCAGAATAATTGACTCACCTGCTGTAGTACTGACCAGCGGAAACCTGTCTGATGAACCTATAATCACCGATGACCGCCAGGCTGAAAATGATCTCATGCCTGTGACAGGGTTTGTTGTCAGTTATAACCGGGAAATAAATAACAGGGTCGATGACTCTGTCATCCGGATCATCAATCACAATATAAGCATTATACGCAGATCAAGAGGGTTTGTACCCCAGCCTGTAGAAGTAATAATTGATGCGGAGGGGATATTTGCAGCGGGAGCAGAACAGAAGAACAGCTTCTGTATCGGGAAGGGCTCCCAGGCTCTCATGAGCCAATATATCGGTGACGTAAAGAATGTGGCAACATATGATTTCTACCAGGAAACCCACAAGCTGTTCTCCTCTCTCTTCAGGTTCACCCCCTCAACTCTGGTATGCGATATGCACCCGGATTACCTGTCGGGAAGGTTTACCGAATCACTGGCAAAGGAGATGGGACTTCCCCTGATCAGGGTTCAGCATCATCATGCTCATGCTGTCTCCGTGATGGCTGAGCATGGCATCACCGAGAAAGTCATTGGCGTAAGCATGGACGGCACCGGTTACGGTACTGACGGAAATATATGGGGAAGTGAATTCATGATCGTAACACCCGGGGACTTTGAGAGATATACGCACTTTGACTACTTCATGATGCCTGGTGGTGATGCTGCAGTTGAAGAGCCATGGCGCATGGCGATGTCATGCCTTTACAAATATATGGGCAGCGGTTATGACTTTCAGAAATTGAAACTCTTTCAGAAGATTGATGAAAATAAAATGTCTGTCGTCATGGATATGCTTGGCAACGGTATAAATACTCCGCTTACTTCAGGTGCCGGTCGTATCTTTGACGCTGTCTCGGCACTCCTGCTCCTATGCCCGGAGGCTACATTTGATTTCAGAAGCACCAATGCGTCTCGAATCTGCAATCAGTCCCGGGAGGGATGACTTTTATCCGTTTGCTATTGCAGAAACTGTCTCATTGGGTGATATGTTCCGTGAAATTGTGAGGGAGCTCAGATATACGGATACTTCGCGGATCGCAGCCAAGTTTCACAATACTATCGCAAGGATAATCCTTCATGTCTGCCTTGAGATAAGAAAAGAGACAGGGCTTAATTCGGTTGTGATGTCCGGAGGTGTATTTCAGAATAAGTACCTGCTTGAGAAATCTTTGTATCTTTTAACCGTGAACAGGTTCAAAGCGTATACTAATAATCAGGTTCCCTCAAATGACGGTGGGGTATCACTAGGGCAGCTTATGATTGCTGCAGAAAGGAGAGGGTCATGTGCCTGAGCATTCCGGCAAGAGTTGTCTCTGTCAGCGGAGATATGGCTGATGTCTCTGTTGGAGGTGCAATTTTCAGCGCAGGCCTTCAAATGGTAGAAAATGTCGGAGTGGGTGATTATGTACTTCTTCATGCAGGCTTTGCCATTGAAAAGCTGAATGAGGAGGATGCTCTTGAGACATTGCGCCTGCTGAAGGAGATAGATGATACTATGGCTGAATGATCCGGCGATGAAATATGTTGACGAGTTCAGGGAAACTAAGCTGATAATGAACCTGGCTGATCAGGTCAAACGGTCGGCAACAGGTGAGTACTCGTTTATGGAGGTTTGCGGAGGGCATACGGCAGCTATACACCGTTTTGGCATACCTTCGCTTCTGCCTCCGGGTATCAGGCTCATCTCGGGCCCGGGATGCCCGGTGTGTGTTACTGCAGCAACATATATTGATCAGCTCATTGCGCTCTCTTTCATAAGCGGGGTTACTGTTGCCACCTTTGGCGACCTGATGCGGGTACCGGGCACAGCAGGATCACTCTCGCAAGCGCGCGCTGAAGGGGCTGACATAAGGGTAGTGCTTTCAGCTTATGAGGCGCTTGAGATTGCACGGTCAAATCATGACCTGAAGGTTGTCTTTCCGGCGATAGGATTTGAGACTACCGCACCGGGCACAGCCGTAACAGTGCTGAAAGCTGACGCGGAGGGCAGGAAAAACTTCTTCGTACTGAACGCACATAAGGTCATGCCGCCTGCTATGGAGGAGATAATAAAGGGAGGGTCACAGATTGACGGTTTCATCTGCCCCGGTCATGTCTCGGTGATAACAGGATCATCAGCCTTCGATTTCATCCCTCGAAAATACAGACTTGCAAGTGTGATAACCGGCTTTGAACCAACTGATATCCTTTCGTCAATACTAATGCTCATCAGGCAGGTCAACAGTCACAATCCCGGGGTGGAGATACAGTACAACAGGGCAGTGACCCGCACAGGGAACACAAAGGCACAGGAATATATGAATGAGGTGTTTGAGCCCTGTGATGCCGTGTGGAGAGGACTGGGAGTTATTACTCAGGCGGATTAAGGCTGCGGGATAAGTATAACGGTTTTGATGCAGGTGCTTCATTCAATACAGAGGTGGCTCATAATGAGCCCGATACAGAGTGCATTTGCGGAGACATCCTCAGAGGAATCAGGACGCCTGACGAATGCACATTGTTTGCATCATTCTGCACGCCTGACCATCCGTCGGGAGCATGTATGGTATCGGATGAGGGAGCATGTAACACTTATTATAAATATCGCTTGCATGAGTGAAAAGATAGCCTTAAGTCATGGTAGCGGGGGCAGGCAGACACATGACCTCATATACAGTGTTTTTGCAAAACACTTCGGTATGAAAGAGCCGATGACAGATTCGGCACTCCTGGCCGTTCCCTCTGAGATGATCGCATTCACAACAGATTCTTACGTGGTAAATCCGATCTTCTTTCCCGGAGGGAATATAGGAAAGCTTGCCATATGCGGCACTGTCAATGACCTGGCAGTATCAGGTGCTGACCCGGCATATATTGCCGCATCTTTTATTATTGAAGAAGGATTTGAAATAAGTGACCTTGATAAGATAGTTGCTTCAATGGCTGAGGAGGCTGAGACTGCCGGAGTGAAAATAGTGACCGGTGATACAAAGGTGGTTGAGAAGGGCCATTGTGACAGGATCTTCATCACTACCACCGGGGTGGGAATACTCAGAAACGATCGTTCACATATAAGCAGCGGATCCCACATAAAGGCCGGTGACAGGCTGATCATAAACGGTCCGCCCGGAAATCATGAGGTGACAATAGTTGCATCACGCAAGCAACTTACCTTTGATGTTCCGCTGACCTCCGACTGTGCCTCGCTGAACCGTATGATCAGAAAAGTACTTGATCAATCCCAGGGTGTCCATTTTATGAGGGACCTGACACGGGGAGGCCTTGCAGCAGTGCTCAATGAACTTGCAGGCATGACATTATGCGGTATTATGATTGATGAGGCCATGGTACCGGTTGAGGAGCCGGTCAGAGGCCTGTGTGAGATTCTTGGATTTGATCCGCTCACGCTTGCCAGCGAGGGCAGGGTGGTCATCGCAGCAGCAGCAGAAGAGGCACAAAAGATAGTGAATGTGATGCGTTCCGACCCTGCCGGGAGAGACGCAACAATAATCGGTGAGATAACCCTCGAAAGACCGGGCAGGGTAATCGTACAAAGTTTTACGGGAGGAAGACGATTTCTGGATATGCCATCAGGACTTCTCCTGCCAAGAATATGCTGAAACGAATGAAATGCACGAGATAAAAATAGCAGAAGAGTTGTCTGTTATTGTGATTGATAAGGCAAGGGAAGCCAGTCTGTCGGTTGTTGAGAGAGTTAATGTCAGCTTCGGGCAGCTTGTGCAGATAGTACCTGATATATTTGAGTTTGCTTTCAGGGAAGCCGTGAGAGATACTGTTGCCGCAGAAGCGGCACTGAACATTGAGATCATCCCTATGGAAATGAGATGTCTCTCATGCGGTGCGGAATATAACCCGGCGGAAAATTACCCTTCATGCCGCACATGCGGCGCCCTTGACATTACTGTTGTACACGGTAAAGAATTATTTATAAAAAGTATAGAAGGAGAATGACTATGGAAATCAGGATCATGAAAAATATCCTTGACAGGAATCAGAATAAAGCTGATGAAGTCAGGAGCCTGCTCGCAGAAAAGAACGTGAAAATGGTAAACATAATAAGTTCACCGGGCGCAGGGAAAACCACCCTGCTGGAACGGACATGCGAAGCCCTGGGAGGGAAGATCAGGATTGGTATAATTGAGGGTGACGTTACCACTGACCGCGATGCGCAAAGACTAAAGAAATACAACATCCCGATCGTGGTGATAAATACAGAAGGTGGATGCCACCTCGATTCGCACAGTATATCGAAAGTGATCGGGATGTTTGATCTTGACAAGCTTGATCTTCTGTTTGTGGAAAATGTAGGGAATTTAATTTGTCCTTCAGAGTTTGATCTCGGCGAAGCCTTCAAACTGGCTGTTGTAAGCACTGCCGAGGGAGATGATAAGCCGGCCAAGTACCCAAGGCTTTTCAGCGAGGCGGGGGCGGTAATATTGAACAAGACTGACCTTCTCCCTTATACAAATTTTAATACCGAGGCTTTTAAGGCAGACCTTGCTGTTATTAACCCCGATGTGCCCCTTTTCAATATCTCAGCCACCCGGGGCGATGGATTGCAGGCGTGGCTCGACTGGATGGAAAAACAGCTGAATTCTATATAAAACAGCTGACGGCTGAATATTTCCTTTCCCCTGAGAAACTACTTTTTTTGTTTATTTCTTAACAATAAACATGATATAAGTAAGGTTTTCCAATGGGTATTGTTATTATTTTCACAGCCAAATAAAAATCAGAAATTTCATTAATAACTTAATTACTTAAAAACCAAACAAAAATGTATCATACCGGTAATCTTGTGAAAGATCTGGCCGAGAAGCACGGCCGGCAGAGAGAGAGCCTGATGCCGATCCTTCAGGATATTGTCAGGAAATATAACTACCTGTCTGACGAAGCAATGGTAGAAGTTGCTACCGAGCTTGATATCTCAGCAGCTGAAGTATACGGGACGGCTTCGTTTTACACATTCCTTGACACTCAGGCAAGGGGAAAAAATGTAATCAGGGTCTGCAAAACAATAACGTGCTCAATGAAAGGGAAGAATGATATAGTAAACACCCTTGAGGATATACTTAAGATCAAGGTTGGTGAGACCACACCTGACAAGATGTTCACCCTGCTCGAGACAAACTGCATCGGGTGGTGTCATAAAGCTCCTGCAATACTCGTCAATGACATGCCGTACACTGACCTGACCCCTGAGACGGTTATTGATGTAATAAAAGGTTATATGCGTAAATAACTCAGAGAGAAAGACATGAAAGACAAAGGACTTAGCAAGGTAGACCTCATATTTGAGAATATAGATGCCAGGGAGGTGCTGACAAAAGCCTTCGCCATGACAAGCGAGGAAATAATACAGCAAATTCTTGATTCCGGACTAAAAGGCCGCGGAGGCGCAGGTTTTCCAACAGGATTGAAGTGGAAATATACTGCTGCTGAAAAAGAACCTGAAAAATATATCGTATGCAACGCTGACGAGGGTGAACCCGGCACATTCAAGGACCGTGAGATACTTGACAAGGTTTCCTACAAGGTATATGGTGGCATGGCCATTGCAGGTAAAGCTATGGGTGCAAAAAATGGATTTATCTATCTCCGTGGTGAGTACAGATTCCTTTTGCCGCAGCTTTTTGTGGAGCTTCATAAGTTTCATAAGCTGATCAAAGAAATAGGATACGATTTTAATATTGAATATCGGATGGGTAGCGGAGCTTACATCTGCGGTGAGGAAAGCGCTCTGTTTGAATCGATAGAAGGCTTTCGCGGTGAGCCACGCAACAAACCACCTTACCCCACCACAAGCGGGCTATTCTACAAACCGACCTCAATCAACAACGTGGAGACACTTGTCACGGCCATGATGATCATGAAGATGGGCGGTGCCGAATATGTCAAGCTCGGAACGAAAGACTCACGCGGATCAAAGGTGTTCTCTATATCCGGAGATACACCTATCCCCGGTATCTTCGAGCTGGAACTGGGTATGGGCGTTCAGGAGTTCGTGAATGAGTTTGGTGACGGCGATACCAAGGCTGTCCAGGTTGGAGGTGCCTCAGGGTTCTGTGTCCCCAGGAAGAAATTCGGAGAGACAATAATAGGTTTTGAAGGCGTACCGACCGGCGGATCCATGAAACTCTTCAACAGCTCACGCTCAATGTACAACGTACTTCACAATTACCTTGAGTTCTTTACTGAAGAGTCATGCGGCCAGTGTACTCCGTGCCGCGTCGGTTGCCAGCAACTGCTGCTGGGTATTGAGAAAGTTAAAAAAGGCGAAGCAAAATCAACATACCTGAATGAGTTGGTCAAACTCGCCGACACAATGAAGGTGGCATCAAAATGCGGCCTTGGTCAGTCGGTAGGCAATGCCTTCAAATCGATAGTTGAGAATTTCAGGGAAGAGGTTATTTATTAAAAAAGAACGGAAGACTTATGATAACACTTAAGATAAACGACCATCAGGTTAAGGTAAAAGAAGGAACAACAGTGCTGGATGCTGCCAAGGGTTTGGGTCTCAATATTCCCACACTCTGCAATCATCAGGATTTGTGTGTTGCAGGCAACTGCCGTGTCTGTGTGGTGGAACAGAAAGGTGCCCGAACACTGATTGCCTCGTGTGCCACGCCCGCTTCGGAGGGGATGGAGATCTTTACAAACTCACTCAAAGTGAGAAACGCACGCAAGCATATCGTTGAACTGCTCCTGTCAGAACACCGTGCAGACTGCACCAAGTGCTACAAGAACCAGAACTGCGAGCTGCAGACACTGGCAAATGAATATTCGTTCGGTGAGCATATTTTCCTCGATCTGGTTGAAGGTCATACATATATCATTGACAGATCGTCACCGTCATTCACCAAGGATGACAGCAAATGCATCAGGTGCCAGCGATGCGTCAGAACCTGTTCTCAGCTGCAGCATGTTTCAGCCATTGCAGTTGCCAATAAAGGCTCAAAACAGAAAATATCCTCGTTTCATGACAGGCCTATGAGCCATGTCGTATGCACCAACTGCGGACAGTGTGTAAACCGCTGTCCGACGGGTGCACTTACTGAGAAGACATATATTGATCAGGTGTGGGATGCCATTTATGATCCCGAAAAGCATGTGGTTGTTCAGACAGCCCCTGCTGTAAGAGTGGCTTTGGGTGAAGACCTGGGCTATGATCCAGGGCAGAGAGTGACTGGCAAGATGGTCAGCGCACTGCGCCAGCTTGGTTTTGACTCGGTGCTCGACACCGATTTCACCGCCGACCTGACAATCATTGAGGAGGGAACTGAGCTGCTTACCCGTCTGAAAAAGGTGCTTGTTGATGGCGACAAGAGTGTTTCACTTCCCATGTTCACCTCATGCTCTCCGGGATGGATAAAGTTCATAGAACATAAGTATCCGCACATGCTGTCAAACCTCTCAACATGTAAATCACCGCAGCAGATGTTCGGCGCCCTGGCAAAAACATTCTACGCACAGAAGCGCAATATTGACCCCTCAAAAGTGGTTTCTGTTTCCATAATGCCCTGCACAGCAAAGAAATATGAAGCTGACAGGCCGGAGATGAGATCGAGCGGCTTCAAAGACATTGACTTCGTTCTTACAACACGTGAGCTGGCAGTTATGATCAGGCAGGCAGGGATTGATTTCCGTACCCTGGAGGAGAGCACATATGATTCATTCATGGGTGCTTCCACAGGTGCTGCGGTCATCTTTGGAGCCACAGGCGGCGTGATGGAAGCTGCTCTCCGCACTGCATACGAGATCGTCACCGGAAGAAGCGTTCCGTTTAAGAATCTGGATATTATGCCTGTACGCGGCATGGAGGGTGTAAAGGAGGCTACTATTAAGATAGAGGGCACTAAGGAAGAATGGAAATTCCTGGAAGGCGCTGAGCTGAAAGTGGCTATCGCACACGGACTGGTGAATGCAAACAAACTGACCAAGGCGGTAAGTACCGGCAAGGCTTCATACCATTTCATTGAGATCATGGCCTGCCCGGGCGGATGCATCGGCGGAGGCGGTCAGCCTATCCCCACAAACATGGATATCAGGAAAAAGCGCATGGAAGCCATCTATATGGAAGACACCGGCATGCCCATCAGAAAGTCCCATGAGAACCCTGAAATAGTGGCAATATATAAGGAGTTCCTGATAGAGCCCAACGGACATAAGTCGCACGAGCTGCTTCATACCCATTACGTACAGAGAGAATCTTATTAATACGTAAAACGAAGAACCCTCGCTCAGGCGGGGGTTCTTTTTTATGTGTCACTAATGTTGTTGCCTACTGATTATCCGGCATTTTAGGATAGAGATCCTCCACCCTTACTCTATTTTCCTCTTCCGGTATTACAATGACACCAGGGTCATCATCATTGTTTCTGAAATAAAGGATGAAGGCCAGAATTGGGAACACCGGCGTTACCAGTCCGGTTGCTAAAGCACTGAGACCGATATACAGCGGGTTCTTTGCCATTTCGATCATGGCCGTGGCATCTCCCGGATCGGCAAGTGCCTTGAAAAAGGTACCGGAAAATGGCAACATGATAAGGCCGCTTATCACGATGGCAATAACTAAGATAATAAGTGCCAGAACAATAACCCATGCTATATTCGGCCAGAATTTATTGTGGGCAAGACTTAACGACCTGGATAATATTGTCCCCGGATTGCGGGTCTCGATAAGGGTCACCGGGAGGGCAAACAGGGCAACCGTCATTATATAAACAACGGCGAAGAGTCCGGGCAGCACGAGTAAGACAAGCCCGATTGAAGCCATGATGGCTCCGGCAATCCCGATTACGATTAAGACAATAAGAACAGGAATCAGGGTAGTCAGACTGCTTCTCAAAACTTGCAGGATCGTATTTTCCCGTCCCATGGGCCTTTCAAGAATCCAGGCATGAAGCAGAACCCCGAACACAAGAGAGATGATAAGCAGCACCGAGTAAGGTACTACCATGCCCTTCATCATGTCCATGACCTGCTGTGGGTCACCTGTATAACCTGAGTACAACGATGACAGATCAAATCCTGCGCTGATTATCCCGGACAGGAGCCCCATTGCCACAGATATAATATACATTCCAACGAAATATTTTTTGTAGAAGGCCCATAATTTTGACATGGCGCTGTCGAGGTCGTCAGCTCCTGCCAGCGGATGGTTACTGTAATCATTCATTGTACTTGGGTTTAATGTATTAGTAAAGATAAAAAAAATCAGTTCAGTATCTCAAGCATTCCTTTGATGTCAAGCTCACCAAACGGGTTGGTCGATTCTATAAAGGTCTCGGCAAGCTTCGATTTTTTCTCCTGGAGATGCTGTATCTTTTCTTCGATCGTGTCACCTGAAATATAACGGTAAACGAACACTCTTTTCTCCTGGCCTATCCTGTGGGCCCGGCTGAGGGCTTGTATTTCCGATGCCGGATTCCACCACGGGTCAAGGATAAAAACATAATCGGCTTCGGTGAGGTTGAGGCCCACACCTCCTGCCTTCAGGGAGATGAGAAAGACCTTGATCGAATCATCCTTTCTGAATCGGTTAATGACTTTCTCACGGTTCTGGGTGGAGCCTGTCAGCATGGAATATCCGATCCCGTTCCTGGCCAGCCACCCGGGAAACAGTTCAAGATGCTTGACGAACGATGAGAAGATGAGGATCTTATGTCCCTCTGAAATGACACTCTCAATATTACGCGTCACAGTGTCAAACTTGCCTGATCCACCGTCATAGGTTTCATCGGTAAGGAGCGGATGGTTCGCAATCTGCCTGAGCCGCATCAGTCCCTGCAGAACAATTATGGCTGACTTTTCTGCCCCTACACTTTCAATATTTTCGAGGATGCTGTTGCGCACTGCTGACTTTTCTCTTTCATAAATCGCCGATTGCTCCTCTGACATATCGCAGTGAACCACCTGTTCCGTGACCGGAGGAAGCTCCCTGACCACCATCTCCTTGGTCCTTCTCATGATGAAAGGCTGTATGATTTTCCGCAGTCTCTTTTCCTTATCCTCTTCGTTATTTTTTTCAATTGGGCTGGCGAATTCCCTTTTAAAGAAGGCAAGCGAGCCAAGCAGACCCGGATTGACGAAACTTAACTGGGTCCACAGGTCGGTGAGTGAATTCTCGACAGGCGTGCCGGTGAGAACCAGCCTGTGTTCGGCCTTCAGCTGCATCACTGCCCTGTAAATATTTGATGACGGATTTTTTATATGCTGACTCTCATCCAGGACGACATAGAAAAAGGTCATCGCGGTAAAAAATTGTATGTCCTGTCGTACAGTATGGTAGCTTGAAATAATGATATCGTATTTTGAAAAGTGCGATGCTGACTTGAGCCTGCCGGTACCGTGATGGATAAGGGCTTTCAGCGACGGGCAGAATTTTACAATCTCGTTATACCAGTTATGGCTAAGTGAGGCAGGAACAATTATGAGCGAAGTGGTGCTGTTACCATTGCTGCCGGAAAGAGCCACCTGGCTGTCTGTTTCCCCTTCCATCAACTCCCGGTTCTCCTTGTTCCATTGCAGGAGAGCGAGCGTCTGAACAGTCTTGCCGAGGCCCATGTCATCGGCAAGACATCCTCCGAGGTTGTTGGTCTGCAGAAAATGAAGCCAGCTCAGCCCTTCGATCTGATAGGGACGCATTTCGGTCATTAATCTTTCAGGAGGGGAGAGGACGGGCAGTTCTTCAGGCACATTGAGCTTTTCTAGTTTAAGGCATATATCACAATCGGCTCCTGACATTACTTCGCTGATGATCCCGAAATGCTGCTTATGCACCATCAGGCTCTCCTCGTTGTCTTTTCCCATCTCAAAAAGACTCCGGTAGCGCGTGAACCACTCTTCCGGAAGCACTGCCACCGTGCCGTCAGGTAAAAGGTATTCGCGTATACCCCCCAGGATGTTTTTTCTCAGCCGTGTGAACGGGATACTGTACTGGCCTATCTGTACGACGGCCTTCAGGTCAAACCAGTCATTGACAAGCTGATGGCTCAGCCTTATCTCAACCGGCTCAAGGCTGTACGGGCTGCCAAGACTGCCTGTACGGAGAATTAAACCGGCATCAGTAAGCCTTTTCCTGTTGACGGCAACAGTCTCAATAAGATCGTAGATGGCATCACCGTTGCCTTCCTTCGTGCCCGGAGTCATAAAGTTAACGCCGTCTTCCGAGAAAAGTCCTGCATCATCAAGGGCTCTCATGCAATTTTTTTCCCATTCGCGGTCGCGCTCTTTCCTTCGGAAGATAAACTTCCCGCCCTCGTTGCTGAATGATGTGAAGTGTGTCATGTCTTCAGAGGAAAAGACATCATGTTCATCATACCTGAACTTCAGGATGGCGACAGGAAGACCCCTGATGCCCTTCTCAATGGTCAGGTAAGCCTGCCTGACAGCTTCTCCCTGCTCAATAACGAACCCCTTGCCGGTAACTTTATGATCATTAATGACCGAAAGAACAAACGTGCCGAAGTACTTTTCTTCCGTTGAAGGGTTGATGGTGATACTGCTGCGGGTGAGAAAAGGCTTCAGTTTCGTGCCTTCAATGTCAGAGACGAAATAAATGGAGTGGTCAACCCTGATGACACAAGGTTTATTCGAGAGAATTTCAACAGTCGATTTGCGGAGGTCTAAAGGCTTGCCATCCGTTTCAATGAACAGACAGTAGCTGCTTCCTTCCGAATACCGGTTGAAACTGAATACCGGCAAGGCGGGTTCATGGGCAATTGCCAGCCTGTCTTCAGGGTGAAGGCTCGTGATTTTTGTTTTTTGAAGATAGACAGGTATCTCCTCATTCTGTGCTATATGCAGGCTGTGATGGATACGTGCCTCAATAAAAGGCTTGATGAGCTGTTCAAAATCACTGTCGGTAACCTTCTCAATGAATTCCCTTGCATCCCGGTGTTTTGAGAAAAGCTTGAAGAGGTTGCGGTCAGAGTATTCATTTATCAGTCGCACCAGCTCGCTCTCTTCATTGTCAAGATGTGACAGGGTCACCCTGTCGGGATGGGGTGAGAGCGGTTCGGTCATACGGTAATAGGCAACACCGGGCATCCGTTCAATAATACAGGGCAGCAAAACGGAACCCCAGCGCCGGTGCTGTGTCAGCACCAGCACAAAAAGCCTTTCATATTCTCTCTCCCCGGCGGGCAGCATCTGCAAAAAGATAGAATCTGCAATGTAAAGAATATTTTAATAACTTGCCGTACTTGTTTGTAATCACTGAATAAAATGAAAAAGTTATTAGTATTCAGCGCATTAGCCTGGAGTTGTCTTATCATTACCGCGCAGGAGATACCTCTCACGGGAGGGTGGAGAATGAAGATGGCCTCCGAGGTTGCCGCAGACGGTTCACAGCTGACATTGAGCGAGCCTGACATGGCAGGCTGGCTGATTGCCACCGTGCCGGGTACCGTGCTGACGACGCTGATCAATAACAAAGTGATGCCTGACCCTTATTTTGGTCTGAATAATGCAACAATACCGGATGTTTATACTGAGGGCAGGGACTATTACACCTACTGGTTCTTCACCAGATTTTCCACCGAGAGCCTCGATTCCACAAAACAGGTATGGCTTAATTTCAGGGGTATAAATTATTTCGCTGAGATCTGGCTTAACGGCAGACATGTAAACGTGAACAGGCATGAGGGCATGTTCCTCCGTGAAAAATACAATATCACGCCTTATCTTAACAGGGTCGGCTCGAACCGACTGGCCGTCCTTGTCGAACCGCCGGCCAACCCGGGCAACCCTAACGGAGGCCAGGGGGGTGACGGCATGATAGGACGTGATGCGACGATGCAGTTCACGGCAGGCTGGGATTGGGTTCAGCCAGTCAGGGACCGCAATACAGGTATCTGGGATAAGGTGTCGATTGAGGTCACCGGCGATGCGGATATACGAAATTCCTTTGCCAGGACACGCGTGCCCGGAGCCCGGCTTCCGGGTGAACTGCAGGATCCTGCCTTTGTCACGTTCTCGGCAGAGATTGAAAACCCGACCGATAAGATAATTGAGGGTGATGCTTTAATTTCATTCTTAGGCAGGAAAGAAAAGAAGAAGTTAAAACTGGAACCTTTCTCAACCGTTACCGTGACATTCAATGAGATTAAGGTGACTGATCCCCGCATATGGTGGCCAAACGGAATCGGACAGCCATCGCTCTACCCGGCAGTAATCACCTTCGAGACCCGGGATAAAGTCGAGCTTGACAGGGAAGACTTTATGTTTGGATTCAGGGAAGCGGGGAGCTATTTCGACGACAAAACAGGATCGCGGGTGTTTACCATCAACGGGCAGAAGCTGTTCATCAGGGGTGCAAACTGGATAGCATCGGATGCTTTGCTCCGCCTGAGCGCAGAAAGGTATGATGCCGAGGTGAAGATGCACGCTGAGATGAATATGAATATGATCAGGGTTTGGGGCGGATCGATATTTGAGAGACCTGAGTTTTACGATGCCTGCGACAGAAATGGCATACTTGTATGGCAGGATCTGTGGATCACCGGCGACTGCAACGGAAGATGGCCTGATCCGTCAAAAAATGAGAGTCAGGAACGCCGGCGAGAGTATCCGGATAACGATTCTCTCTTTTTAAGATCGCTGGAAGATCAGATGAGGATGACCCGCAATCACCCGTCACTGTACCTCATCTGCGGTGGCAATGAATTTCCCCCGCCACCGGGGCTGGATACGGTGGTTAAAAAAGCTGTTGACAACCTCGGCGGATTATGGGTCTACCTTGACGAATCAACATCGCCTGACCTGATTAAGAACACCAAAGGCGGCACTGCTGACGGTCCTTATATAATCCAGGAGCCGCTATGGTTCTTCACGGAAAAAGGATTTCCATTCAATCCTGAGATAGGATCGGTGGGCATGCCCAACATTGAGACACTGAAAAAGATCATGGAGGAAAAGGATCTTGTCCCCCCCAATGGGGATACTGTCAATGAGGTCTGGAAATATCACAAGTACCTGGGCTACGGCGACATGATCAGCAGTATGGGGGAGGTGAGTGACCTGAAGGATTTTGTCACCCGGGCGCAGATAGCAGGTTATGATCAATACCGTTCACTGGTTGAAGGTCATAACTCCCATATGTGGGACTGGTACACAGGTGTGCTGGTGTGGAAGAGCCAGAACCCGTGGCCGGCTCTGAAAGGGCAGTTCTACGACTGGTTTCTTGACCAGAACGCAGGATTTTACGGGTATAAACATGGTGCTTCACCAATTCATCTTCAGTTTAATCCGGTCGATTCAGCAGTTTATGTGGTCAATGCCACACCCAAGGAACGCAAGGGTGTCAGGCTGGAGGCTCTCCTTGCAGATGAGAATGGCAGGCAGATATGGAAAAAGGCTCAGGACGGCAGTGTTCCGGCTAACAGTGTTGTTAAGTTATGGGATGTTGACCTGCGGGGTACTCCTGCATTGATGCATATACTGAGACTGAGAATCACCTATGTTTCCACCGGGCTACCCATGGATGACAATACTTACTGGTTACCATATAACGATGACAGAACAGCTCTTACGAAATTGCCGGAAGCCAGGGTTGTTGGTCAGATGATGAAGAGCAATAACGGCAAGTTCACCATCGATCTGGCAAACAGCGGCGGAGTGGCGGCTTTCTTTGTCCGGATGAAGGTTATCAGGGATGCGGACAAGGAGATTGTCACTCCTGTATTCTTTGACGATAACTATATTGTTCTGTTGCCCGGTGAAAGGAAGAGCATTATCGTCGACACCTCGATGCTGACAGAAGAGAATAAACATACACCGCTGCTTCTTCACCTTGAGGGTATGAACCTTCCGGCGCTGATGATCAGATTATAAGAGGTCATGAGGTCATGCGGTCATGCAGTCATGCGGTCTTGCGGCCTTGCAGTACATGCAGTCATAGAGTCATGCAATCAGGGTGCGGTTGGGGGGAATGGCGGCACCGGGAGCCGCAGGGTGGTTTGCAGGTAACAGAGGATTGATTTATTTTTTATTTCTTTGCAGCAAAACAGAAACTCATGAAGCATAAAATAGAATCGACCTGGCAGGGCAGAAATAAGTTCGACGCTGTGGTGAATGGACATCACCTGACTATGGACCTCTCAGTTGAAGGTGGCGGTGAAGATGCCGGGCCACGTCCGAAGCCACTCATGCTTGTTGCAATGGCAGGATGCACCGGGCTTGATGTAGTATCATTAATGAAAAAAATGAGACAGGAGGTTGAATATTTCAACCTGATTGTTGAGGGAGATACAGAAGAAGAGCATCCAAATGCCTTTGTGAAGATGCATATCATCTATGAATTCCGTGGCAAGGACCTCGACCCGGAAAAGATTGAAAAGGCAATCAGCCTGTCAATGGATCGGTATTGCGGTGTCTCGGCCGTTTACAAAAAGGCGGATATTCAGATCACACATGAGGTGAGGATCCTTTAAGGTCAAAGGAATTATCTGTCCTTGCCTGCTCTGGCTGCCTCGTAATCCGGGGCCTCGAGGAGGCTATTGAAATTCGCGGATGGCCTGGTACGGCCGAAAGAATCCCAGTATGCTGCTTTTGTCATTGATTCCCAATGAATGGCTCCGTTGTAATATTGGATATTGTAAAATATTCCAAGCGACATCAGCAGCAGGTACATGGTGATAATTCCATTTCTGAGCCATCTTCTGCCGGAAGAAAATGCGCCGGAGAGCAGAGCCGCGGCAGAGACAGCCATCAGGGCATAGCTGTCGATGAAGGCTCTCTGGCCAAAGCCTCCTCCGTACCACCAGCACCACCATGAAAGGATTATGTAGATGTTCAGAGGTACGAATACAGTGACAGGCAAGGCATGCGGTGAACGCTTCAGCCACAGTGATATAATCCCGGCGAAAGCGAACAGCAGGAGGGGGGTATAAATGAACAGGCCCTTGCGGTAGCTGAAGAGGCCTTTTATAATTGCAGGGTCGCCGAAGAAGAACCTTTCATCACTGCCGTAAGAGAAATAAAGCCAGTGGCCGGTCATCTCCTTCCAGTATATCATCTGCGGCACCCACACCAGTATGACCATCAGCAGTATCAGTATGATGTACCGGTAGTCTGCTGCCAGTTCTCTGATCCTGTTTCTCAGATCTTTCGCAGATACCACTCCGTAAAAAAGAAAGAAAATAATGATGATAAGATTGGTCGGTCTGATCAGGGATATCAATCCCAGGAGCAACCCTAAACGTACTCCGTTCCATGCCCTGGGCCACGCGCTCCCTGCTCCCTGCTCTGTGCTCCTTTCTCCGTGCCATTGCATTGAATACCATACAAATACACTTATGAGCGCAAACGAATAAACATGTGACATCGTTCCCTGAAAGAGGGCATACCAGTAGAGGTTTGTGCCAATGGCAAAGCCTGCCAGTACCAGTGATGCCACTGTATCTGAATAATGAGTGAGCAGGATTCTCCGGAGGTAGATTAAGCCGGTAAGCAGATAGAAAAGCGCACTTACAAGAAGGAAGAATTTGTAAGGTTCAGAGTAACCCCCGGCATCGGCTCCGGTTATCAGGGCGGTGATATGCCCCGCAATGAAAAAGGGCATCCACATGACAGAGAGGCCCATGGTTGTTTTTATGAGATACTTTCCGTCAGGACCATTTTCCGGCCAGAAGACAAACTTGTGAGGGCCGTCATATCCGTCCGTAAAACTCAGCGAAAGATCGTTATATATAAAGGTCGCAGGCAGGTAAGCGTAGTACGAAATAGCATCCCACTCAATGACCCTCTGCTCTTCCTTCCAGTGTTTTACATTCAGCATGTTGAGAGTCATGAATGTGATTATGAATGCCACAGTGAGAGCTGACAACCAGCTTTTTCCGTCGAGCCCGTACCTGACGGTTTTACCAAGTATTCCTATTCCGTCACTTATCCTGAATTTCTTACCCTCGGTTTTTCTTCTCGGGATGTATCCGACATCGCATTCACCGTAAGTCGTGGCACTGTCACGAAGAGATGCCATCATCAGCTCCGTTTCAAACCCGAAACGTCTCTCCCGGATTTTTAGCCGGTCGAAAAGGTTTTTCCTCACAGCTTTATATCCGCATGTGAGGTCTGTTATTTTCCTCCCGGTGATCAGCGACGCTACAAATGAAAAGGTCCTGTTCGCAGTTACTGCCGCGAAGGCATGGCGGGGGTACTTCTTCCCTGACCTGAAGCGTGTCCCGCTGACGATATCGAGATCTTTACGGCGCATCATCTCCAGCAATGCGGGAATATCTGCAGGATTAAGCTCAAGATCAGCATCCTGAATTACTATGGTATCGCCTGTTGAAACCCTGACACCTGCTGCCACTGCCGCACCTTTCCCGCTATTGCTATTGAGCCTGATTAATTTTGTCTTAAGATTCCCTGCCTTGTAGTCTGCGGCCAGTTCAGCCGATCCGTCGGTTGAGTAGTCATCTACGATGATAACCTCCATACTCTCCACAAACTCAGGCACGGGCATGTCGCTTAGCCTGTCGAGTGTTTTGGTGATGACGTCGGCCTCGTTATATACTGGTATGATTATGCTGAGGTTCAAGGTTCAAGGTTCAGGGTTCAGGTGGCAAGGTGCAGGTCTGATGTTAAAAATCAAATGCAGGTGAAAGTTAGCACAGATTATGGAAATTATATGCAACCCACCCCCCGTCAGATTGTATTAAAAAGTTCATTAGTTTTGATTCATGAACACTGAAGTCAATATTGACCTGTTATCTGTTTTTATTTTCCTGGGCGTTTTCCTGGGATTGCTTCTTTCATTTTTCTTTATTTTCAAACCTTCTGCAAACGTAAAGGCTAACAGGTACCAGGGATTAATGCTCCTGGCACTGTCATTATGCATTTTCGAACAATTCCTGAACATTACAGGCTATATTGTCAGGTTGCTGCCTGTTACAAATACAACAGAGCCGTTGAATCTTGTAATCGGACCGTTCCTGTATCTGTTCATCAGAAGGAGTTTGGATCCCTCAGACAAAAAGGGAGAATGGAAACATTTTGTTCTTTTCTTTTTTTACCTGGTGTATATATGTTTTGATCTAGTACAGACTAATGAATTCAAATACAATTCTTTTGTTAACAGTTATCATCCTGACTGGCCCCTTCTTGACGTAAAGCCAATCATCTCAAATGATCCTCTGAACATTAAAAAATACCTGAATGTTGTTACGGCAGGCCAGATATTATTCTATGTACTGATCTCTTTTTCAGCTCTATGGAGGAAATCGGCACAGGAGGACAAATCAATATTAAGGACTGATGATGAGATGCTTCGGTCGCTCAGGAACATGGTTTTTCATGTTGCAGCAATCATGACAATTTTCATTATCGTTAAGATAAAATTTCAAGCTGACCTTGGTGATTATTTTATTGGTCTGTATGTTTCTGTGTTTACACTTCTGACCACACTGAGGGTCATGAATGATTCGACTTACTTCGACCGAACTCGTTCATTTATGGATCTCTCAATGGAGAAATACCGGAAGTCGTCACTGAATGAACAGGTTAAGCAGAGAATACTTAACAGTATCCTTAGCGAATTTGAGAAGCAGGAATATTTTTCCGATAACCTGGCTTCGCTTTCGGACCTGGCCAGGAGAACTGGCGAAAGCCCTCATCATGTCTCTCAGGTCATTAATGAGAAGCTTGGAAAGAACTTTTTCGAGCTACTGGCATTATACAGGATCGAGAAAGCAAAAAAGCTTCTTCTGGAAGACAAAAAGGGCAGGCTGACCATTGAGGAGATCTCGGAAATGGTTGGATATAACTCCAAAACAGCTTTTAACAACTCGTTTAAAAAGCTTACAGGAAAAACTCCTTCGGAATTTCGTAAATCAGTAACATTCTGATATTAAGTTATATAATGGGTGTTGCCGGATCATGCCGATAGGGATGTACATCATCCTTACCGGCACGTTCTTTATCCGGTTATCCGGACTGTAGTTTTGATCCATCAAACCAAAACTACAAAGCAATGAAACCATTTAACACTGATTTAGTCCAGACATCTGCCATCCCGGTTTATGACCTTTTCGAAGCCTGCAAAAAGGGTGACCAGAAGGCTCAGTTGCAGATTTACAAGCTTTATTACAAGGTGATGTACAATATCTGTCTCTATGTAGTCAGTGACCCCGCAAAGGCGGAGGAGATAATGCAGGAATCATTCCTGATCGCCTTTGAGGAGATAAAAAGCTGCCCTGATAACCGCTGCTTTGTACCGTGGCTTCAGGGGATAATTGAAAAGAATCTCTTCTCCTGACCGTGGAGAATTCGGTTTCATGATCTGCCTGTGGCACGAAGAATGTTGGCTTGGGCAGAAAGAATAAGTGAGGATCTTATCTAGAGCTTCACGTGTCTGATCCTCAGTGCATTCCAAACAACAGAGAGGGAGCTGAAGCTCATCGCCGCTGCGGCGATCATCGGGTTAAGCAGTGGTCCCCCGAAAAGGTACAGTGCACCCATGGCAACAGGGATGCCCAGTATATTGTAGAAAAATGCCCAGAAAAGGTTTTGCCTTATATTGCGTATTGTAGCCCTGCTGAGTTTAAGTGTCTTAACCACGTCACGCAGGTCACTTTTTATCAGAACTATATCAGCAGCCTCCATCGCGACATCAGTTCCTGAACCTATGGCTATGCCCACGTCTGCTGCTGCAAGAGCAGGAGCATCATTTATTCCGTCCCCGACCATCACCACTGTTTTGCCCTCCAGCCCGAGCTTCCTTATTTCCTCTGCCTTGTCACCGGGCAGAAGTCCGGCGATAACTCCGGTAATTCCTGCCTCGCCTGCTATATGCCTGGCAGTGCCATTGCTGTCGCCGGTTATCATCATCACTTCGTGTCCCATCGCGATCAGCTCCTGTACCGCTTCGCGTGATCCCTGGCGAAGCGTGTCGGCCACGGCAATCAAACCTTCGCATTTTCCGTCAACAGCAACATAAAGTAATGTCTTCCCTTCTGAGGCAAGTCTTACAGCAGTCTTGAAAGTTGCTTGCAGGTCAATTTTTCTCTCTTCCATCAGCCTTCTGCTTCCGACAAGTAAATGAAGACTTTTGGTGAATGCCTCAACACCATAGCCCGGCATGGCTGTGAACCTCTCAGGATCATTTCCGGCTACCCCTGTCTGTTCCGCGTATGCCGTTACGGCCTTGCCTGCGGGGTGTTCTGACCGTCTCTCAGCGGATGCCGTCAGGGCAAGAAGGCTTTTCTCGTCATAGGTGCCGGTCACGATTATATCAGTTACAACCGGTCTGCCGGTTGTAAGGGTTCCGGTCTTGTCCAATACTATCATCGTTGCTTTCCGCACTGTCTCGAGAGCCTCGCCGGTCTTGATCAGTATGCCCTGCTCTGCACCCCTGCCGGTGCCGACCATGACTGCCACTGGTGTTGCCAGTCCCAGTGCACAGGGACAGGCGATTATAAGCACTGAAATCAGAATGGTGAACGCCAGGCGAAAATCGCCGGTGGCAATAAGCCATCCCCCGGCTGACAATACTGCAAGTGTCATCACCACCGGAACAAAGATGCCGGAAATCCTGTCAGCCATCCTGGCTATCGGGGCTTTCGATCCCTGCGCATCTTCAACGAGTTTTATGATCCGGGCAAGTGTGGTCTCGCTGCCAACCCTGGTTGCCCTGAAGACTACGGATCCATGCATGTTAATGCTTGCCCCTGTGACTTCAGAACCTATAGTCTTTTCAACTGGTGTGCTCTCGCCTGTGAGCATGGATTCATCGACTGTCGTTTCTCCTTCAGTAACTGTTCCGTCAACAGGGAAGCGCTCGCCCGGCCGGACGATGACCAGATCGTCTGGCACAACCTTAGAAGCTGGTACCGTCTTCTCTTTCCCGTCGCGACGGACAGTGGCGAGCTGAGGTGCCAGTGAGAGCAGTTTCTGAATCGCGCTGCCTGCCTTACCTTTTGAACGTGCCTCGAGGTACCGGCCCGTTGTTATCAGGGTCAGGATAGAAGCGGCGGATTCGAAATAGAGACTATGCACATAGTGTGTATCACCTCCTATAATACGAACGGTTGCGTACAGACTGTAAAGAAACGCAGCACCTGTACCCATTGCGACAAGGGTATCCATCCCGGGGTTACCCCTGGAGAGGGTTTTGGTGCCAGTATGGTAAAAGCTCCATCCGGTGGCGACAACCGGCATCGTCAGCAACAATTGAATAAGTGAGAATACTACCGGACTGTTATCGGGGGAAATGGCACGGGGCAGAGAAACCCCCACCATGTGTGACATTGTAAGTATTAAAAGTGGTACTGTGAATATGACTGACCAGATCAGTCTGTCTTTCAGCTTTTCCTGGGCCGGGCGGGTAGCCTTACGTTCTTTTTCATCGTCAATGGCCTTGTAACCTGCCTTGTCGACAGCCTCCATGATCTGATTGAGAGAGGCTTGTCTCTCGTCATACTTGACTGTCAACCGGCCTGTTGCCAGGTTCACCCCGGCAAATGATATACCGTCAACCTTCTTTGCAGCTTTCTCCACGTTGACTGCGCATGACGCGCAATTCATCCCCTCTATGGTCAGTGTCTTGTCTTTCATTATGCAAATTTACTTCAATAAATATAACATCCAGGCAAGTGATAAGTTGATGCAGATTATATAATACATTTTAACGACGCCCAATCCGGGCGTCTTACATTACTGGCATCAAATCGCCCTAAATCAATTATATTAATCAGCAGAAGACCCTGTAATTAAAACTAATTCCTATTTTGGCTCCCCGGAAATAGAATATGACCACCATACTACTCGTACTGTTCTTTCTTCTTTCACCGTTGCTGATATTGCGTCTCTGTCACAGATATCGCTTTATCAATAAGATTGGTGCTGTTGTTATTGCTTACGTGGTTGGTTTTGCGATTGGAAATACTGGCCTGTTGACAATGATCGATGGTCATGCAAGGGTACAGGAACTACTGACGATGCTGACAATACCCCTTGCCATCCCTCTGCTGCTTTTCTCCATGGATATAAAGAAGTGGACTCAAATTGCTGGTAAAACAATTCTTTCCTTGGTGTTAGCTCTGTTTGCCGTCATTTTATCGGTCATAGCCGGTTTTTTCATTTTCCGTAACCAGGGTATCGAAAGCCTTTGGGATGTTTCGGGGATGTTGGTTGGTATATATACGGGCAGCACGCCCAACCTTGCAGCTATACAGATTGCACTGGGAGCTGATGAGACAAACTACATGATCGTTGTTACCTATGACCTCCTGATCGGAGCCTTTCATCTTCTGTTTGTCATGACAATTGCCCAGCGTCTTTTTCTTAGTTTTTTACCACCCTACTCCTACATTGATCCGGCTTCTGGTAATACCAATCAGCCTGAAGGGGATGATCCCTACTGGGGATTACTCAAAAAAAATATGGCGCTTCCGCTCCTGAAAGCCTTTGGTGTTGCTGCTGTGATCTTTGGCATTGCAGGGGCTGCAACCCTCCTGGTTCCGCAGTCATCACAAATGACAGTGGTTATACTTATCATCACAACGCTGGGGATTATTGCTTCATTGTTCCCGGCTATCAGGAAGATAGACAAATCGTTCGAGCTTGGTATGTACCTGATCCTGATATTCTCGATGGTTATTTCCTCAAGGGCGGACCTGAGAAATATTGACTTTGTTGCTTTTATGATTGCTGCCTATGTGGCTCTTGTAGTATTCGGTTCAATGCTTATACAGGCTTTTTTGTCATGGATATTTAAAATTGATGCCGACACCTATATCATAACTTCAACTGCTTTGATAACCAATCCGGCCGTTGTACTGGTTGTTGCTGGTGCCCTTAAAAACCGTGAAATAGTATTTTCCGGCCTTGTGACAGCCATATTCGGTTTAGCTGTCGGAAACTACCTGGGGATCTTTATGTCGTGGTTTCTGGAACGGATCTGAATTACTCCGGAATTGCTGAGAATCAGATAGTCATACTGATGTCGAATAGAACTCCGGAGGAACTCTCTTTCAATTTTTCAAATATTGCCGTCTCTTTGGCAAAGAGATACATCTCGCTCCTGACCGAAATCCCAATGTATTTCTTCATGAAACTGAATATTGGATCGTTCTCCTGTGCATAGAGCATAATAAGTGTATACTCAGAGCCCAGGCTGATGTTGTTTGCATGCCGGAACAGGGTGTCGAGGGCTTCAGGACAATCATCATGTGCAAACAACACAAGGGAGAGCTGCCGGAGCGGCTCATTTAGCCTGATCGGATGCGGTACCCTCATGAAGTGTGAAAGAAAATTCAATATGCTTGTTGCCACCCTGATACTGAAATTCAGTTTAAGCACCTGATAATTCTTATAGGCATGCTCATCCCATAGTGCCGTAACCGCCCTGATCCTGCCATTTTCCTTTGCGACCAGGAAGTTATCGAGGGAGAGGTCATTGATGGAATCCAGATATTTTCTGAAACGATCCTCCGTCATCATGGGGGCGATGCCGAAGCCTGCAGCATACTTCCTGTAAAGGTCGAGTATCCCGGGGATGTCTTTCTCCGTGGGTTTGTCAATTTCATAGCGTCTATCCAACCTCATTCTTACGATGGGTATGATATTGAAGATCCTGTTGGTGCCAAGATAATGGGCTGCTGGCAGCCCTCCCCTGCCACTTGTAAAAACCAGAGGACGCTTGTTGTCTTTCAGGAAGTTTGCGATCACCATGTCAGCGTCTGATTTCCGGATATGATCCACTGCAGCCCTGATGAGTTTGAAGGCTGTGGTCCCGCTTCTGTATGCTTTATCTACTCTGAGGTCAAGCGCATAACCTACCTTGCATGTTTTATCAAGCACTCTGGCCGGGAAGTGAACGACACCTACCAGCCCGATGACTGAGTCTTCCTTGCGGGCCACAAAGTGCAATGCACCGGGGTCAAGCAGCCGTTGAAGAGTGTTGAACCGGGGAGTGCGGTTGATGAAATAGGTGATCATGCCTTCCTGCGGGCATTTTTCAGCGAGATCGAGGATACTGTTATTATCAGCATCATCGGCAATGTTGACATGAATAGAACTCATTCAATCAATTAGTTACGTTTGTTATGTGACCTGGATTCAGGTTACCATGAGGCTCTTCCCTCCGGCGACCACTGGTTTTAGAGCAGGTAAATATATGAAAATCTTCTGACCACTCCTTGGCCGGAGGAGATGGGGTTATTCGCTTCGCTCATGATCCCCGGAGGGAGAGCCTGCAAAGCATGACTGACCCTGCGGGTCTTTTTTATTTCACCTCCTCTGCTTCTGAAGGCAAGCCTTCAACGCATCGTCGGCAAAATAAAAAACCCCGCCGTTGGCGGGGCTCAGTCGTGCTTTGCGGAGAGAAAGGGATTCGAACCCCCGGTCCAGTTACCCGGACAACGGTTTTCGAGACCGCCCCATTCGACCACTCTGGCATCTCTCCGGTAGCACAACGCCATAAAAGCATTGCGGCAGCAAATATAATTACTTTTTGGTGTAAACCGATGTCATCTTCCTTCCACAATCAGGGTGAGGAAGATGACTTCTCTGTCAGAATGATCTGCTTTATTCTTTGGTAAACCGCTTGATGGATGATGACCCGGGGGTAAAAAACCTTATGAAGTAAATACCGCGCGGGAGCTGACTGACAGGTATACTTAAATGATCCTGGTTGTCACAGGTTTCGGAAATATGCTTGTTACCCATCACATCAAAAATCTCTATCCGGGTTACATTTACAACATTGTCTATATAAAGGTCAGAAATTACAGGAACAGGATACAGTTTAATCTTTTGAGCAAAGCTTACTGTAATTGAGTCAGGATTAACAGTCTTAACGTCTTTTGATATCTCTGTTAAAAGTGTCTGGCCTGAGGCAACGCCAGTGGCAAGAATTATTGCGGTGATGAGAATAACAAAATCATACAGGGGTAGAGATCTCTTCATAAGCATCTGTTTTTCATATTTACTGTTTCCAAAATCACTACAGGGGGTAAATTTAATATTACAAAGCTTATGTTAAACTCAAATCTTTGTTCAAAAGTTTCATTTTTAATTGAGTTATTCACATCAGCTGATTCATTTAGCCAATCATGCATTACATATTAAGCAAAGCATCTGCCGGTCTATATACACTGTAGGGTCAGTATGTGAGCCTGTCAGGTTCTGAATCATTATAATTTTTGAATCTGCCTAAAACATGCATTTTGTCACAGGTAAGATCTGACAAAAAAATTATCTTAGCGGCCACTTTAAAGTGATTCATAAACAATTAAAAAACAATAGCGTGAAAAAAATCATTATCATCCTGATTGCTGCATTTGCAGCGGTTGTTTCATGTACTTCAGAGAAAAAAGGAACGGAAAATCCATTCTTCACCGAGTGGCAGACACCCTTCGGAGTGCCTCCTTTTGACCAGATACATAATAAGGATTACATGCCTGCAGTTGACTCAGCCATCACCCTGGCCAAGACTGAGATAGCAGCCATTACCGCCTCCACTGAGGCTCCGACATTCGCAAATACAATCGCAGCATTCGATCGCAGTGGTCAGTTGCTGAATAAAGTGGCATACGTTTTTTACGCCCAGGCCGGCGCCAACACCAACGACAGCATTAAAGAAACCGAGAGGGAGCTCGCTCCGAAAATGTCAGCCTACAGCGATGAGGTACTGCTCAATGCAGAACTCTTTAAGAGGATCAGGACAGTTTATGAGAACAGGGCGAACGAAAAGCTTAACGACGAAGAGCTCTACCTTCTTGAGAACCTTTACAAGAGCTTCGTCCGCAACGGCGCTCTTCTTAACCCTGCCGACCAGGAGACGCTGAAGAAATTCAACCAGGATATTTCAGTGCTTGCAGTAAAATTCAATCAGAATGTACTTTCGGAGACAAATGATTTCAAGCTAGTCATAGATAATGAAGCCGATCTGGCCGGACTGCCTGAGAGTGTAATTGCCAATGCCGCAGAAATGGCCAGCGCTGACAGCCTCGAGGACAAGTGGGTCTTCACCACCCAGAAACCCAGTATGATACCCTTCCTGCAGTATGCTGACAACCGCGATCTCCGCAAAAAACTGTACGACGCTTACCTTAACCGCGGCAATAACGGAAACCAGTATGACAACAACCAGGTGCTTGCTGACCTGGTCAGACTGAGGGCTGACAGGGCAAAACTTCTGGGATATAAGACTCATGCCCATATAAATCTTGAGAACAGGATGGCCAAGACACCTGAGAATGTCTTTGCCCTTCTGAACGGGTTGTTCAGCAGGTCGCAGAAGGTCGCCATTCGTGAGCGTGACGAAATGCAGAAGATCATCGACAGCGAAGGCGGCAAATTCAAACTCGAGCCTCAGGACTGGTGGTATTACGCCGAGAAACTGCGCAAGGCAAAATATGATCTTGATGAAAATGAACTGAGACCATATTTCAGCCTCGACAACGTGCGCGACGGCGCCTTCACCGTTGCAAACAAACTTTACGGAATTACCTTCACCCGTCTCGAAAACATGCCTCTCCCTCATCCTGATGCACAGGCTTTCGAGGTGAAGGAAGCCGACGGCAGTCACCTCGGTGTCCTCTACATGGACTTCTTCCCGAGGGAGAGCAAAAGCCAGGGTGCATGGTGTGGCGGTTACCGTGATCACAGGGTGCTCGACGGCAAAGAGATAACTCCGGTAGTGACCATAGTGGGTAACTTTACCCCGCCGGCACCGGATGAGCCCGCACTGCTAAGCATGGATGACGTGAGCACACTCTTCCACGAGTTCGGTCATGGGCTTCAGGGTCTGTTCTCTGCCAATACCTATGGAAGCACATACACCGCGCAAGACATTGTCGAACTGCCTTCACAGATTATGGAGCATTGGGCCACCCAACCGGAGGTCCTTAAAATGTACGCCAAACATTATAAAACCGGCGAAGTCATTCCCGACGAGCTCGTTGAGAAAATAAAAAACAGCAGCTACTTTAACGTGGGATTTGACAATGTGGAGATCATGGCCGCATCACTGCTCGATATGGCTTATTATTCCCTCGAAGCTCCGGCAGTCGTTGACGTGCAGAAGTTTGAAAAGGAAACGATGGACAAATTAGGCCTGATACCGGAAATTGAACCAAGATACCGCAGCACATACTTCCTTCACATCATTGACGGATATGATGCAGGTTACTATGTCTATACATGGGCTGCAGTGCTCGACAATGATGCCTTCGAAGCCTTCAGGGAAAAGGGAATATTTGATCAGGCCACAGCTCAATCGTTCAGGACCAACATTCTTGAAAAGATGGGCATCATGGACGCTGAACAGCAGTACCTCAATTTCCGCGGCCGCGAACCGCAGATAGAGCCGATGCTGAGAAACAGGGGACTGAATTAAGGAAAAATGTTCATGGTCGTAAATTAATATCTTTGCGGCTGTGAAAGAATCAGTCAACGTTGTGCCACTGGCAGGCATGAGCCTCGCGGAAACGGAGGCTCTGCTGGAACATGCCGGCATTGAACGCCGTTACGCCCGCCGTATCCTCTACTGGATATACAGGAAGGGCATCACAGCATTCAGTGAAATAAACGACATTCCCAGAGTGGTGCTGTCAGCTCTTTCAGAAAGCTTCAGCACTGGTCTCAGTGAGCCTGTATCAGAAGTTGTTTCCGCAGACGGAACAGTCAGATACCTTTTCACAACAGACAAAGGCCTTTTCCATGAATCAGTTTACATTCCTGATGGCAGGCGTGAAACAGTGTGCATTTCAGTTCAGTCAGGATGCCGTATGGGCTGCCGCTTCTGTGCGACAGGACAGAACGGATGGAGAGGTAACCTTACAGCCGGTGAAATTGTCAACCAGGTTGTCAGCCTGCCGCATAAAGTGACTCATGTAGTGCTGATGGGAATGGGTGAACCTGGAGATAATATTGACGAAGTAATAAAAGCCCTGAGAGTGCTCACTGCCGAGTGGGGAATGGCAACAGGAAAGAGGAGGGTAACCGTTTCAACTGTTGGTATCACACCTGCGGTAAAACGACTTCTGGATGAAACTGAATGTAACGTCACCCTCAGCCTTTATTCTCCCTTCCCTGAAGAGAGGCTGGAGGCAATACCGGCGGAGAACGTCTGGCCTTTCAAAGAAACGCTGGACCTGTTGAAGACAAGCATGACAGACAGCGACAGGCGTTTTACTGTCGCGTACGTCATGATAAAAGGGGAAAATGACACGAATAAGCATCTTGAGGAACTAATAAGGTTACTTTCGGGAACAGGCATCAGAGTCAATCTTCTTCCTTATCACAACACGGGAACAGACGATGACCGGAGCGCTGACAGCGCGACAATGATGAGATTTAAACATCTGCTGGTAACCTCCGGGGTCGGCGCTTCAGTGCGTAAATCCAGAGGCCTGGATATTGATGCTGCCTGCGGCATGCTGGCAGCGGGCAGGCAGGAACAGAATACAGAAAAAACAATAATGAATAAACAGATTAACGACCAGCTATGAGAAAACCGTCATTATTACCCCTTGCTGCAATGATACTTATTTGCAGTTGCTCAGGAAAGAATCCGGAAATGAAAAACAGTTACAACATTATTCCTGCACCTGCTGAGCTGATAATGCTTAAGGGTGCGTTCACGGTTGACGATAAAACCGCTATTGTGGTTTCCCCATTGACAGGTGAGACAGCCCTTGCAGCCCGATTCCTCACTGATATGTTAAGTAAGAGCACAACGGTCACTCTTCCCGTCAGCGAAAGGCCGAAAGCAGGAAACAACAGTATATTATTGATTATAGACACAACCCTTACAACCGGCCCGGAGGGTTATGTTCTTGAGGTCACGAAGAAAAAAATAGAACTCAGGTCGGCTACTGCTGCAGGGCTGTTCTACGGAGTACAGACCATCAGGCAGCTTCTTCCTCCGCAGGTCGAGGTGGCAGGCGGACTTGCCGGAGAGATCAGACCCATGGTGCCGGCCTGCGTGATCACCGATGAACCCAGGTTCAGCTACCGGGGCATGCATCTCGATGTGTGCCGCCATATCTTCCCGGTGGAAGAAATAAAGAAATATATTGACGTACTCGCCCTGCACAAGTTCAACACTTTCCACTGGCATCTGACCGATGACCAGGGCTGGAGGATCGAAATAAAGAAATATCCCAATCTGATGACCATTGGCTCGCAGCGCAAGGAAACCCTTGTTGGTCACGGTAGCAGACCCCCGTTTGTATATGACGGCATTCCTTACGGAGGTTTTTTCACCCAGGAAGAGATCAGGGAGATAGTGAAATACGCATCAGACCGCTTCATCACAGTCATTCCCGAGATTGAAATGCCCGGTCATGCAATGGCCGCACTGGCATCATACCCTGTCCTGGGCTGCACCGGAAAGCCTGTTGATGTCATGACCAGATGGGGCGTATTTGATGATGTCTTCTGCGCGGGCAAGGACACCACCTTTGCTTTTCTTGAGGATGTAATTGATGAGGTTGTGGAATTGTTCCCGTCAGAGTACATTCATATAGGAGGTGATGAATGCCCGAAGGTGCGCTGGGAAAAATGTCCCGCATGCCAGAAGAGAATGAAGGATGAGGGCCTGAAGGATGAACATGAGCTGCAGAGCTATTTTGTAACCAGAATGGAAAAATATATCAATTCAAAAGGGAGAAAGATTATAGGCTGGGATGAGATACTTGAAGGAGGGCTGGCGCCGGAAGCAACAGTGATGTCATGGCGTGGAATAAAAGGAGGGGTCGAGGCAGCCAGGATGGGGCATGATGTGATTATGACTCCCAGCACACACCTGTATCTGGATTATTATCAGAGCGAACCTGATGGCGAGCCTCTGGGAATAGGAGGCTACTTACCGCTTGAATGGGTCTACTCATATGAGCCCCTTTCTGAAGAATTAACATCTGAGGAACAAAAATATGTGCTTGGCCTGCAGGGTAACATCTGGACCGAATACATCTCCACCCCGGAGCATCTTGAATATATGGCATTCCCGAGAGCCTTTGCCATTGCCGAGACAGGGTGGACACCCGCCATGAAGAAGGACTTTGAAGATTTCCTTGCAAGGTTCACGGCCCAGAAAGAGAGGTATGACCTGATGAACGTAAACTACTTCAGAGGCGAATACCGGAATATCCGGGGAAGGACAGAATAGCCGGGAATTTATTTTGCGGGGTTCAGCAACTGAAGCATATATTCGGTGACGAACCTGCCGTCAGTCCGTACCCATTCTTTTTTCTCGGCGCTGCGGACAAAACCGTGGCGCAGGAAGAGGTTCATGCTTTCCTCATTACCTTCAAGGATGTTACACCACAACTGATGCAGGTTGAGTGTCTCAAAGGCATATCTGATGATGCATTCCAGGGCTGCCGAACCGTAACCTTTTCTCCTGTCACCGGGGTCAGCTATGAGTATGCCGACGCCGGCCCTCATGTGATAATGATCAAAATCAAAGAGGTCGATCGTCCCCACAGTTCTCTTCCCTGAAGTGACATCGATCATCAGCCTCAGCTGGCCTGTTTCGAACAAACTCTTGTGTGAATTGGCAATATACCGCTTCAGTGTATACCTGGAATAGGGAACAAGCGTATTGCTCTGTTTCCAGTTTGCTTCCTCATTCTCCCAGGTGTAAAGGAGCTCCAGATCCTCAGGTTCAACCGCTCTCAGCCTGACACTGTCACTTTCGAGAATCATTTCTGTATACTTTCTTGACGAAGATATCATTCGGATATCCCAGTCTGAGCAACCTCGCAACTTCCTCATATGCTTTGGGCTTCGTGTCAAAACGCCCCGTGACGTAACGGTAGAACTTGTCCTGGCGGTTATAGAACACGGCAATATCCGCATATTGAAAGTATGCCGGATCGACAGGGTTATAGAGGGCCATTACCTGGACTGTATAATAGAGAACTTCCGGGTCAACCTCCTCATCGGTATCATGCACATCTTTTACAACCAGGTTCATAATGAGCGAGGATGAATCTGTCAGGGTTATATATGGAAGGTCTTTAGGGTCAAAACTGATAGTCACTGTGTCTCTCGGCTCCTCAGAAGGAGGATTGAAGGCAACAAGCGTTATTTCCTTCTTTTTATAGGCAGTAAGGATTGAATAATAGCCGAATTTGCCGTTGTCAAAAGGCTCAAACCCGAGATCGTCATCGGTGGTGCTGATTGGATATCCTATGTTTACAGGTGTACCCCATACGCCTGCTGCAGATGCGGATTTGAAAATGTCATAGCCTCCGATTGATCCGTGACCTTCCGAGCTGAAAGTGAGTGTAAGTCCGTCCTGTGAAATAAACGGAGTCTCCTCATTATAAGGGGTGTTGACTACGTTCCCTAGGTTTGCCGGCACGCCCCAGTCGCCTGTCTGGTCTCTTTCTGATACCCAGAGATCAAGCTCACCAAGTCCGCCTTCGCGGTTGGAGGTGAAATACAGCTTCTTCCCGTCGTAGGATATGGCAGCGTGTGATTCGTAGTATTTGGTATTAATGTTTTTATTGAGGCTGACGATGTCTGACCAACTCCCGTTCCTGAAGGTAGTCACGTAGATATTACCATCGTAATTATCCTTCTTGAACAGGTACAGCTCTGTTCCGTCGCTGTTGAGAGAGGTTGTATAACAATCAGGTCCCATTGCAGCCTGGGCAGTGATATCGACGGGTGTGCCCCAGCTGTCGCCCTCCTTCCTGGTGACGTAAACGACGGACTCCAGTCCGCGGCGTTCGGTGTAGGCCATTGTGCTGCCGTCATAACTAACTACTGGCCTGTCATTGACAGAGCCCTGGTTAATGTACTCTTTCAGGGGCGTGATCAGCACATCAACAGGTGTCTTCATCTGCACCGATGCGAGATTGCATGCCTGAATCTGCTGGTTGATGAAATCCTGGTTCCTCATCTCCCCGGTTTCGGAAACACGATTTTTAAAAAACCGGTAGGTGTTCAGGGCGCTGTCAAGATGGTTTGTTATCCTGTAGGCATTGGCAAGCGAAAAATATGCATCAAGCGGAGCCCTCTTCTCTTTGAGAAGGCCGGTTTTGGAGTCGTAACTGGTATTTTTTACAGCCTCTTCAAGGAAAGGAATGGCTTTGGGCTTCTCGTCGAAGATATTCAGGTAACAGTTGCCGATCTTGTACTTGACGTTTGCATTGCCCGGCTTAATATCATTAAGTATCAGGTAGAGCGGATTGGCAAGTTCAAATTCTCCGTAGAGATAATGTGATTCAGCCTCCAGCCAGATCGCTTTTACCTGACTTTTCTTCTGGGCGCTGAGCGGCACAATTGCAAGCAGTCCTGCACAAAAAACTATTCCCCTTATTCCCATTTGTCTTTCTTACTACAACATTAATTCTTCCCGGTCATCATCGCACTGTGGCTTTGCCTTGCAGGCATCATTTGAACCTGATGCGGTAAATGTCAAGTTTCCCTGCTCCGTTTTCCCTGTGCGCCATGGAGATAAAACCTCCCTTGCCGCCATCAGTTGGGCAGAAGAAGATGTTATCGTCAGGGGTGTTGACAGGATAGCCAAGGTTCTTCGGTTTGCTCCAGAGACCGTTGCTCTGCAATTCGCTTCTGAAGATGTCATAACCGCCCATGTTATAATGACCCTGTGAGGCGAAGAAGAGCATGGTTCCCTTGTTGATTAGGAAAGGCCGGTCATCGTTGAACGGAGTATTTATCTCAGGTCCCATGTTCACAGGTGTTCCCCATTCGCCGTCGGGCATCAGCTTGGACAGATAAAGGTCAAGGCCTCCGAATCCACCGGGCCTGTCGCTCGAGAAAATCATGGTGGAGCCGTCATCGGTAATGAAACCGTGCGCTTCCCAGTATTTTGTATTTATCTCTTTCTTAAGCTTACGTGCAACATCCCAGCGTTCTCCGTTGTATGTGCTGATCCAGATATCACTGTTTATGTTGTCATCCTTTGACAGAAGCATACGGTCACCGGCAGCAGAGAGCCAGGAGACATAATGATCACCGTCGGACTGCAGTTCAGGTGTGACATTTACAGGCTGTGACCATTCATTTTTTACCAGTCGCGAGACCATAATGGCATCATAGAACTTCATTGATGTCATATATGCAAGCGACTTGCCGTCAGCGCAAATAACAGGCGAAAAGTTATCATTGCTGTCATTGATCATTTCACCCAGTGATTCAACAGAGAATTTTACAGGCTCGGACATAATCGCCGGTGCGTTGTTGCAGGCGGCGATCTGCTGATCGACATACAGTATATTTTCTATGTCGGCAGACATCAGGGTTGCCCTGTACCTGCCGTAAGCCTCCTTGGCCTTTTCAAACATGTAATTGATTCTGTATGCATCGCCAAGGAAGAAAAGTGCTTCGTATGGTGCTTCAACCTGTCTCAGTGAACCCTCGCGGTATTTGGCCGAGATTTTCTGTGAAGCTTTCTCAAGGTACTCAATTGACAGATTCTTGCTGTCTTCAATGTTGAGATAGCATAATCCAATGCGGAAGGCAATGCTTGCATTATCCGGCATGGAGGTGTAGATCCCCTGGTAATACGGCAGAGCATCGGCATAGTCTCCTCTCATGAGGAAATACTCCGCATCATAAAAAGCTTCCTGCAGCCTGGAGTTGTCCTGTGGTTTTGCCGTGAGGCCAAGACCCAGCAGGAACAACAAAACTGTAAATCTCTTGATTTTCATATCGGTATTATGCTTTATCAGTTTCTTCTTTTTTCTTTTTTCTCCTTCTCCTCAGGATAAGGAAAATAGTCACCGGCACCAGGAGCAACAACCACCAGAGGCAGCAGCATCCTTCTCCCCGGCCGCTCTCAGACGTCACCTCATCACCGGTCATTGCAGGTGGCGCGGCCGTTGTATCAGCCTTGACTGTACCCTTGTCTGCCACAGTGGTTACAACAGCTGCCTCTGAAGGAGGCCGCACCGGCAGTTCCTTATAAAGAGGCTTTTGAGCACGGGCACGGCCGGTGCGGGTCACAAGGACAGCCGCGGATGCTGTGTTGCCGAAACGGTCAGTAAGATCGAAGGTAATCCTGCTGTCGCCAGGGGCCGGAACAAAACTGTAAGTGAATGTAGTGTCATTCATGCGGTGCTGCTCTGCAATCAGGTTTGAGTCAGGCATCAGGACTGCTATATCCAGTGTCGACATGGCCTCAACAATCAGCCCGATAGGTACAGGATCAGCGGAAGTGACGTTAACGACAGAGTCTCCGGCCAGTTTCAGGTAAGCTGTCACATCTGTATTATAAAGGGTTACCGGATCAATGGTCACAGTGTCACTTTTGTGGGTGACAGGCATCTCATAGATCTGAGATATGGTCAGAGCATCGTCCGATGTGAATGTGAACCGGTATGATCCCTGTGGCAGCCAGAAGGAGTACTGTCCCGTGAGCGGATTGGTGATGGCAGATATCACTCTCTTCGTGTCGGCATTGTTTATGGCGGTGACCTCGATTGTCTGCAGATAGTCGCTCAGCAGGTTGCTGATAACTGCTCTTCCGGTTATGAAAAAGCTACGCGGATTAAGGTCTGAATAGATGTCATAGGTGAGAATATCCATCTTTCCCTGCCCATCAGGGGTAAACCTGGAGAGATATCCCCGGTTGCCTTTTCCCACCGGCATGAAAAAGAGATCATCATCGGTAGTGCTGACAGGATATCCGATATTGACAGGGGCACCCCATTCACCTTTCTCATCAAGGTCAGACCTGAATATATCGTAGCCACCTATGTTATGATGACCGCGGGAGCTGAAAAAGAGAGTCCGGTCGTTGTTGGCCAGGAATGGCGTTTCCTCGTTATATTCTGTATTGATGACGGGTCCTATGTTCTTTGCCGGTCCCCAATCTCCTGTGCTGTCACGTTCAGAGATAAATATGTCAAGACCGCCAAGGCTTTCCTTCCTGTTGCTTGTGAAAAAGAGTCTCCTGCCGTCCTGTGTCATAGTTGCATGAGACTCCCAGTATTTTGTGTTGATGTTACTGTTCAGCTTTTCAACATCACTCCACTTGTCGCCCGACAGTCTGCTCTGATAGATATTCCCGTCGAACCTGTCAATCCTGTAAAGAAGCAATGTTTTTCCGTCACCTGTCAGGGAGGATGTATAATAATCCTGGTCAATGCCCAGCTCAGGCGTAAGGTTAACAGGATTGGACCATTGACCGTTTACTTTTGTAGACCAGAAGACGGCATCATAAAACTGCAGTTCACGGGTGAAGAGTATCGACTTTTCATCTGATGAGATCACCGGATTGAATTCGGAGAAACGCTGGTTTAAGCGGTCACCGAGGTTCTTCTCGATGACATAAACTGGCTTCTTCATCATCTCACGTGCATTGTAGCACTCTTTAATCTGGAACCTGACAAGATTTGTATCGTAGACTTCCGGATCTACATTTTGCATGAACAGGGTGTAGGTTTCAAGGGCCTTGTCAAGTTCATTCCCGATACGGTATGCATTTGCCAGGAAATAGAGTGCGTCATACGGAGCACCGGTCTCACGGAATTTGCCCGGACGGTATTCGGGATTGATGTTTGCTGCTGCAGTCTCAAGGAATGAAATTGATTTGTCCTTTTCGCCCGGTGTATTCAGATAACATTGGCCTATCCGGAAATAGTAATTATAATTTTCAGGGTAAAACTGCAGCAGGTTAAGGTATTTGGGAAGGGCTTCAGCGTAATCTTCGAACAGTATATCACCTTCAGCAGAGACGAACATCTCCCGGAATTCGCTCTTTGTCTGACCCTGAAGAGGCACTACGCACGTAAAAGCCAGCGCATACAGGAGATATTTAGCTCTTCTCATTCAGGTGGTACGTTTTCATAAAGAGACTAATATAAGCGAAATATTGTAAAAAGATGATAAACAACACATCCCTTTTTAACAACAGGGCTTACTTTTTAATTAACCGCCTGATCCGAAATGAGATCAATGCGCCTGATTCAATGAGTTTTACGGCTGCCTTTACCGGCAGGTGCCATCCGGGGTGGAGGTGCTTCAATGCAAATATATTCATTGCACCGTAAAAGTGCCTGATCGAGCTTGCTTCGTCCTGCATGGCACTTTTACCCTTAAAATGAGTTATCTGGACATCAGGGAGATAGTAGTTGAAGTAACCTGCTTTTCTGATCCGCCAGCTGAGGTCAATGTCCTCCCCGTACATGAAAAAAGCGGTGTCAAACAGGCCGGCCCTGTCCAGTGCATCGCGCCGTATCAGCATGAATGCGCCTGTAAGTACGTCAGCTTTGCACCTCTGACTTTCAGGCAGATGTCCTAAATAATAGGAATTGAAAAAGCCTGAGCGGGGGAAAAGTTTACCAATGCCAGTGAACCTGAACAGCGAGGTAAGAGGAGAGGGGAAACCCCGTTTTGATTCAGGCAGGAAGAGGCCGTTGCCGTTGACCATCCTTGCACCTGCGGCGCCTGCTTCAGGATGCCTGCGCATGAACACCAGCGCTGTGGTGATGGCATCGGGTTCAACAACAGTGTCAGGATTCAGGATCAGGATGTAACTGCCCGCAGAGGCCATTATGCCCTTATTGCATGCTGCCGCGTAACCTTCATTCTTCTCTGAGACAATGAGTTTGATGCCTTTAAACTCATTCCGCACCATCTCTGCCGAACCGTCAGAGGAGCTGTTGTCTACAACTATTATTTCGCGGGAAGTCCCTTCAGTTGCTGAAACCAGTGAGACCAGTGACTGTCGCAGATAGGCGGAGACATTAAATGATACGATTATGACCGAGAGCTCCATCTGTATCAGGAGGTTGCCATCTCCTCCCTGATCGCATCGGCAAGTCTGCTCACACCCTTGCAGGTATCTTCAGGACCGGTGAATGAAAAATTGAGGCGCATGGTGTTCTGTCCTTCGTTGTTACAGTAAAAGACAGATCCGCAGACAAAAGCCACATTCTTTTTAATTGCTCTCTCGAGCAGCTTCGCAGCATCCATCGACGGAGGCAGGGTGACAAACAGGAAGAGCCCTCCTTCAGGCTCGGTCCATTTGACGCCCTCAGGCATGAACTCACGGAAGCACCTGAGCATATGATCACGCCGCTCACGGTACAGCTCAACAGTTTTCTTCAGGTTTAGGTCAAGCAGTCCCTTTTCCATGTACCTGGCGGTGATCTTCTGCACAAAGGCAGGTGAACACAGGTCAGCGGACTGCTTGGCAGTGATAATTTTATCAATCAGGACGGGATGGCCTATCACCCATGCAAGACGAAATCCGGGAGCAAGGATCTTGGAGAAGGTACTCAGGGTAATGACCCTGCCTGAGGTGTCAAGTGATGCCATCAGTGGCTGGGGGGTTCCCTCAAACCGTACATCACGGTAGGGGCTGTCTTCGACAATGAGAAAGTCGTACCTCTCTGCCATCCGTATTATCTCAAGACGTCGTGAACGGGGCATTGTCACACCTGTAGGATTCTGAAAGTCAGGGATGACATAAAGGAATTTTATTATGCTCCCTTCTGCCTTCAGCTTTATAACAGCCTTCTCAAGAAGATCAGGACGCATGCCATGATCGTCAAGAGGAATACCTTTCAGCCGCGCGCCGTAAACGGTAAATGCATTCAACCCTCCCAGGTAAGATGGTAAGCCGCATAAAACAACGTCACCGGGATTGATAAAGATCTTTCCGGCGAGATCGAGTGCCTGCTGTGATCCTGTTGTGATAACGATATTGCTGAGAGCCAGGTTGAGGCCATCCTTTTTATGACGCTCCGCCAGCAATGATCTGAGCTTGTTGTCACCGTCTGTGGTACCGTATTGCAGCGCTGCAGGTCCATCCTGTTCAAGGACTTCGGAAGTGATTTTTTTTATGTCGTCTATCGGAAATGAATCCGGCGAGGGCAGCCCGCCGGCAAAGGAAATCATCTCAGGCCTCTGTGTCAGCTTGAGGATTTCCCGTATTGCCGATTTCTTCATCTGTTGCGATGAGACCGAAAAGAACCTGTCAAATGTCTCTGCCATGAGCTCCTTATTTTTATCAAAATAAGCAATATTTTCCTAATTAAAAAATGATAAAAAAGATAACCCGGGCTGTCGTTCCTCATCCCTGGGACGGGAGTGAGAAAAGCCTGCGGTTGACGATCGACTGACCAAGGGTGATCTCATCGGTGTATTCGAGCACATCGCCTATCGCCACACCCCTGGCCAGAGTGGAGATACGGATATTGTATTGCGAGAGTCGCTTAAAAATGTAGAAGTTGGTGGTGTCGCCTTCCATGGTGGTGCTGAGGGCAAGAATTATCTCCGATGCATATCCTTCACGCACTTTCTCCTCCAGCCTGTTAATTGTGAGGTCGGAAGGCCCGATACCGTCTATGGGTGATATGATGCCGCCGAGGACATGATACAACCCCTTGAATTGTCTTGTATTCTCTACTGCCATCACATCCTGCACGTTCTCCACTACGCAGATCAGTGACCTGTCTCTCTCAGGGTCACTGCATATATCACAGATTGGGGTATCACTTATGCCATGGCAGATGCTGCAGTAACATACATCTTCCCGCAGGCGTGTAATGGTCTCTCCAAACCGTCTCACCTCTGCCCTGTCACGCCTGAGCAGGTGCATGACCAGCCTGAAGGCAGTCTTGCGGCCAATGCCAGGAAGGGAAGAAAACTCATCCACTGCTTCCTCAAGGAGTTTTGAGGTAAATCTTGTCGGCATACAAATGCTTTGGGGCAAAAATAGTTCAATTATTTCCCGGAATCCTGACAGGGGTATAATTTTTATCTGCAATCTTTTTATTATCCTTGCAGTCATGTTCTCCGGGAAATGACACCAGCACTGATCCTATCTATTTTTCTCGTTTATACCGCTGTGCTTTTCGCAGTGACATGGGTTACCTCACGGAAGGCAAACAACCAGTCGTTCTATATCGGAAACAAGGTCTCGCCATGGTATGTGGTAGCTTACGGAATGATAGGCGCTTCGCTGTCCGGCGTAACCTTCATGTCTGTCCCGGGTTGGGTGGGGGAGACACAGTTCAGTTATATGATGGTTGTCTTCGGATATTTCTTCGGGTATGCGGTGATCGCCCTTGTTCTCCTGCCGCTCTACTACAGGCTTAAACTTACCTCCATATACAGCTACCTCGAACAGCGCTTCGGTTTCTGGTCATACAAGACCGGTGCGGGCTTCTTTATTCTGTCAAGGGTGCTCGGAGCTTCCCTGAGAATGTTCCTGGTAATATACGTGCTGCAGATATTCGTCTTTGACGCATGGAATGTCCCATTCTGGGTCAATGTGATGATTTTCATTATCCTCATAATTCTGTATACACTGAAGGGAGGCATCAGGACCATAATATGGACTGACACTCTTCAGACAACATTCATGCTCCTGGCCGTAATTCTTTCAGTGGTCTATATCAGCAGGGAACTGGGAGCGCCGATCTTAAAACTGGCACGGGAGGTTTCTGACAGTGACATTTCAAGAATGATCATAACTGACTGGCACCATCCGCGGTTCTTTATCAAACAGTTCTTCAGCGGCATGTTCATTACAATAACCATGACCGGGCTCGATCAGGAGATGATGCAGAAGAACCTCAGCATCCGCAACCTGAAGGACGCTCAGAAGAACATGTTTACGTTCAGCACCATAAACGTATTTGTTGTATTTCTCTTCCTGACACTCGGAGCTTTCCTCCTGCTCTTTGCACGGCAGAAAGGTGTGTCCGTTGCAATGTCCGATGATCTCTTTCCGACAATTGCCCTCAACTACCTTGGTCCTGCTGCAGGCGTTATCTTTCTTGTCGGACTCATCTCGGCGGCTTTTCCCAGTGCCGACGGTGCACTTACGTCGCTCACAACTTCCTTCAGCATAGATTTCCTCGGACTGGAGAAAAGGAAAGACATCGACGATAATAAGAAAACCAGGATAAGGTACATTGTGCATCTGTCATTTGCAGTAATATTCTTCATCTGCATACTCGTTTTCAGACAGATGAATGACAGGGCTATAATTGATAAACTGTTTACAATTGCGGGTTATACATACGGACCGCTTCTGGGGCTGTTTACGTTTGGCCTGTTTACCAGCAGGAAAGTGAATGACAGGCTGACACCGTGGATTGCTGTCTTATCACCGGTTATCTGTTATGTCCTGAATCTCTACTCAGAGGAGCTGTTAAACGGTTATAAATTCGGATTTGAGATGCTGCTTGTAAACGGATTTCTGACATTCATGGGGCTGCTGCTCTTCAGCAGGAAAAATGATCTACCGCCGTCCGCCGGAAGTTGATCCGGTGCCGGTTGTACTGTTCGTTGTTTCTGAGCCCTCTGTACCTGTAACTCCCTCTTCATCCTCTTCTTCCTCACGTTTAGGCTTGATGATCACCTTTATTTTCTTGTAGGGGATTGAAACAGATATATAGTATTCGGCTCCCGTTCTCATGCCCTTGGTGGCATCGCCGTAACCCGGCATCCACATTGGTTTGAGGTCCTCGCCTGCGCCTGCGCTTATCAGCAGCCTCATATAGACATTCCATCCCATGGTGACACCTTTAAACAGCTCGGTACGCACTCCGGGTGTGATCTCAAGAAAATGTCCTGTATAGCTGGAAAGAGGCATCGATGATTCGCCTTCTCCCCATGCATTGGTGTATTTGATGCCCGAAGCTTCCTGGCTGTAAAAGCTGAGCCCGTACCTGAGACCGATGCCGGCGTAGAATTTGCCCTGTGCTGTTTTAGGCTTCATGAAGTTGTAGCCTGCGCCAATGACAAGGCTGGTACCCTTGCTGCTGTAATCGTAGTTGTATTCTACCGATGAAAATGAGGTGTATCTTAATCCCGCGTCCAGGGAGAGGGCCTGATTTAGATCCAGCGAAGCAAGCACTCCGTAACTGCTGATGTCATTGTTCAATAAATGCAATATTGGTCCTGAGATGTCAAATCCTGCCCGGATATGCAACGGAACCGTTACGGTATCCTGTGACACCGCCCTGCTGCCAAAAAGGAGAAAGAGGCTAATAAAACAGATGCAGGTTCGTTTTGCCATTCAGGTTCACGCTTTTGTTCTCAATTATGAGTGTGTCAATGATATTGTGTGTGGTTCTCAGTTCTGTCAGCTCGCTTACGAATGTGTATCCGCATTCGGCAGAGACAAGGTGTGGATGACGGGTGTAATTTATTACCGCAGTGTCTGTGATCCCGTCAAGAACGATATAAAAAGTCGAGACGTCATTGCCGGGGTCCAGAGGCAGGGAAAAGGATGAAACTGTCTTTCCGTTGACAAATTCAATTGTGTCAGTATCAGTGATACCGGTTATAACTATACTGGTGGCCTTGACTGACACACCTGTGCCGCTTTCAAGCAGCAGGGAGTTCATCATCGGGTCCGTATTATCATAACAGGCCTGCTCCCCGCAAGATTCAAGAAGCAGAACCAGCGCTATAATGGCGCTGACAACAGATATGGACCGTGCTACTTTCATACAGCTGCTTCAGAAAGCTCTCTTTACCAGTGAAACGGCCTTTTCGACTGCTTCGCCCAGTCCCTCCGGTCTTTTACCCCCGGCTGTCGCAAGGAAGGGTTGTCCGCCGCCGCCGCCGTTGATAAAGACTGACACGGACTTGATTATCTCCACAGCACTCAGGTCCGAAATCCTGATGATCTCTTCTCCAAGACTGACCAGCAGAGATGCCTTGCCTTCGTTCGAAGATCCGATAATCACGGCACTGCTGCTGTCGGCCTGCCTGATCTGGTGGGCAATATTTTTAAGTGTCTCTGCAGGCATCTCTTCCAGAACACCTGAATATATCTTACAGCTGCCCGCCGCAACTGCTTTGTTTTCAAGCTCAATGCGTGCAGCAGTGGCTGCATTATTCTGCATCCTTTCAATTGTGTGTCTCAGTGAGCTGTTTTCTGTCATCAGTTTCGAGACATTGGAGGCGGGGTTCCCCGTGCTCCGCAGCATCAGTGTTATCTCGTCGAGGGTTTTCAGTTTCTCATTTACATATGACAGTGCCTGACGTCCTGTCACAGCTTCAATCCGTCTTACCCCGGCGGCCACGGCACCCTCGGAAATGATCTTGAAGAGGCCTATTACGGAGGTATTGCTAACATGGGTGCCACCGCAGAGCTCCACTGAATCACCGAAAGACACTACCCTGACTCTTTCACCGTATTTTTCTCCGAAGAGGGCCATTGCGCCCATGGCCAGAGCCTCCTCCATAGGCGTGTCATCGTGCACTTCAGAGACAATGTTTTTCATGATCATTTCGTTGACTTTCTGCTCCGCGGCTGCGATCTCCTCAGGAGTCACCTGCCTGAAATGGCTGAAGTCAAACCTTAGCTTCTCTGGTGTGACAAGAGATCCTTTCTGCTCAACATGCTTTCCAAGTACCTCTCGCAGTGCATGATGCATGAGGTGTGTGGCCGTATGGTTATTAGCTGTCTGTTGCCTGGCTTTTCTGTCGACTATGGCTGTAAATGGCTGCGATGGGTCTGATGGGACTCTTGCCGCCAGGTGAATGACAAGGTTGTTTTCCTTTATTGTATCACTTATTATGATCTTTTCATTTCCTGAGGAGATAAATCCCTTATCGCCTGCCTGACCGCCGGACTCGGCATAAAAAGGTGTCCTGTCAAAAACAAGTTGAACCAGTTCCTTTCCCCTGGCATTGACTTTCCGGTACCGGGCGATGTGCACTGTGTCTTCGGTGCGGTCATAACCCGTAAATACTGTTTTATCCACATCGGTAATCACAATCCAGTCGCCTGCCGTGACTGCGGCATCATCTCTTGACCTGCCTTTCTGGGCATCCAGTTCATGAGCGAACGCCTCCTCATCCAGGGTCATTTTATTCTCCTTCAGTATAAGCTGTGTCAGGTCGACAGGAAAGCCGTAGGTGTCAAAGAGTTCGAATGCCTCCTTTCCGGGAAAAACACTCTGACCTTCCTTTTTGAGTGCTTCCACCCTGCGCTCGATCATCTTCAGTCCTTTACCAAGCGTTTTCAGGAATGCCTGTTCCTCTTCGAAGATGACCTTTGTAATAATCTCCTTCTGGGATGACAGTTCCGGGTAATGTTTGCCCATTGAGGTGATGAGGGCCGGGATAAGCTTGTAGATGAACGGTTCGGTCATTCCCAGGGAGGTATACCCGTATCTTACGGCCCGGCGCAGTATTCTCCTGATAACATATCCGGCCTTGTTATTTGACGGCAGCTGACCGTCGGCGATCGAAAAGGCTACCGTTCGCAGATGATCGGCTATGACGCGGTGAGCTATGTCCCATGCTTCCTTTTCGCCGTAAGGTTTATCAGTTACGGCCGCTGTGCTTGCTATCAGCGGCTGGAAGATATCAGTGTCGTAGTTCGATTTCCTGCCCTGTATAACCATGCAAAGCCGTTCGAACCCCATACCGGTGTCGACGTGCCGTTCAGGCAGCAACTCAAGTTCACCGCCCGCCTTGCGGTTATACTGTATGAACACCAGGTTCCATATCTCTATTACATGAGGATGTCCTGTATTGACCAGCAGGTGACCGGGCTTTGCGGAACGCTCGCTGTCAGACCTTAAGTCGACATGTATCTCGGAACAGGGGCCGCACGGGCCTGTCTCACCCATCTCCCAGAAGTTGTCCTTCTTTGAACCTTCAATAATGCGGTTTTCAGGATTAGAGAAGCATTTCATCCACTGTCCGGCAGCCTCATCATCACGGGGCACCTTTTCTTCAGGACTGCCTTCGAAGATTGTAGTGTAAATCCTGTCCTCGGGGATATGCAGACGGCCCGTGAGAAACTCCCAGGCCCAGTTTATCGCTTCCTTCTTGAAGTAATCACCGAATGACCAGTTGCCCAGCATCTCGAACATGGTATGGTGATATGTATCAAGGCCCACCTCCTCAAGATCATTATGCTTGCCGGACACACGCAGGCACTTCTGTGAATTGGCCACCCTTTTGTACTGCGCCGGCTGATTTCCAAGGAAGATATCCTTGAACTGGTTCATGCCTGCATTGGTAAACATTAGCGTCGGGTCATTCTTAATCACCATCGGCGCTGAGGGTACGATTTTATGCTGTTTTGAACTGAAAAAATTCAGAAATTCCTCTCTGATTTCGGTGGCCTTCATCATAACTCCTCACACAGTGTTAATTTCAATTAATTCCGGGTTTGTAAAATTAATTCAAATATTCTACGTTTGTCTAATGTCAATGTAAATAGTCTGAACTTTCTGTTATACTGATGTTCAAGAGAAATAAATACGTTTTCGATACATCTGACCTTCGTTTTCTTCAGCATAAACGCAAATGGGGTGAGAAGCTTATTCGATTTTCCGTATTTTTTGGGACATCAATCTTATTAACAGTTTGTTACAGTTTTATTTTCCATCGACTCGTTGGTTATCCGAACCAGGAGAAACTGAAACAGAAAGTAGAGGAGATAAAACTGGATTACTCCCTCCTTGAACGGAAAATTGATTATTCTTCGGCAGTTATTGCAGACATCCGCTCCTCGGATAATTACACTTACCGTTCCATTCTTGACCTTCAGGAGATCCCTTCTGATATATCTGAAGGAGGTGCCGGAGGTACTTCCAGGTTCAGTGATCTGACGGGCTACATCAATTCAGATATGATGATAGCCGTACGTTCTAAGTTTGAAAATCTCAGGACCGAGACCAATATCCAGTACAACTCACTAACCAGCCTCACGGCTGCTGCTGATGAATGGAAGGACATGTGGGCTCATTTGCCATATATCAGGCCTGTCAACGTGACAATGAGACTGGGAGACGGGATGAAATTCAGGGAGCATCATCCGGTGCTGGGATCGCCACGGTGGCATTTTGGCCAGGATTTCTGCTGCCCCATCGGAACGGAAGTATATGCAACCGGTGCCGGAACCGTATATTATGCCGGCAACCAGAATGACGGCTTCGGAATAAAGGTTGTTATTGACCATGGCTACGGTTACAGATCCATCTACGGTCACCTGAGCAAGTTGACTGTCAAACGGGGACAGAAGGTCAAACGCGGTGACTTCATCGGCCTTTCCGGTACCACCGGAACTTCCACGGGGCCGCACCTTGCATTATCAGATCGACCTGTACGGCTCGCATGTGAACCCGCTCTGGTATTTTGAAGATAATCTCTCGGAAAACGAGTATTTCGAAATGCTTGATTACCTTACAAAAAGGTAAGAACCGGTAAAAATTCCTGTATTTCTTAGCTGAAAGTATTTTTGTATTTTGTCTATTATTTCTTATGTTTGCATGGCACTTAGTTTGCCTGCACAGCGGATGCCAAAGACAAAGTATAAGTTTAACCACGAGACACTCAGCTTCGATAAAATGAGGCTGGGTATCAAGCAGCTTCTCCTCCGTCTCTTCGGGTATTTCATCGGCTCACTTTTCCTGGCAGGCCTCTACGGTTTCATCTTTGCATTTGTATTTGATTCACCCAAGGAGAAGACCCTCAAGCGTGAGATCGAACAGCTTACCCTTCAGTATGAACTGATGAACAGGGAGATGGATAACGTCGAGAAAGTGCTCGGCCATCTCCAGGAGACCGATGACAACCTTTACCGGACCATCTTCGAGGCTGAACCAGTACCATCATCATACCGCGTGGGTGGTATCGGAGGAGTAAACCGTTACGAGGAGCTTCAGGGATTCTCAAATTCCGAACTGATTATTGAAACGGCAACCAGGCTTGACAAGATAAGGAAGCAGATTTATGTCCAGTCACAGTCATTCGATGAGCTGATTACCTATGCAAGGGAAAAGGAAGAAATGCTTAGCAGCATACCGGCTATCCAGCCTATATCAAATGAAGACCTGAAGCGTACTGCCGGAGGTTACGGTTACAGGATACATCCCATATACAAGATTTTGAAGTTTCATGCCGGAATGGACTTCACTTCGCCAACGGGCACGGAGGTTTACGCCACCGGCAATGGCGTTGTCAGCACTGTTAAATCGGCCCGCCGGGAACTCGGGAATCATATCATCATTAACCACGGTTTCGGGTACGAGACCGTTTATGCCCACCTTGACCACTTCAATGTAAAGGAAGGACAGAAAGTCAAGCGTGGCGATATCATCGGTTATGTTGGCAGTACAGGCCTCTCAACTGCACCACACCTGCATTATGAGGTTAAGGTCAACGGCAACAACGTGGACCCGGCGCTCTATTTCTTCAATGATCTCACCCCTGGTGAATATGACCGCATGCTGGAGATCTCAAGCAAGAGCGGACAGTCGTTCGACTGATTAAGCACAGGAGTCTATGCCATACAGGGAAAAAAAAGTTGACAAACTGTTTTATCAGATCGGAGAAGTGGCCGAAATGTTCTCCGAGCCTGTCTCTACAATCCGTTTCTGGGAGAAAGAGTTTGACGTCCTTAAGCCAAAAAAGAACAATAAGGGGAACAGGCTGTTCCTGGAAGAGGATTTAAAAAACCTGAGACTGATTCACCACCTGCTGAGGGAAAGGGGCATGACTATTGAAGGTGCCAGGAAATATCTGAAGAACAACCGTGAAGATACCGATTATCGCCTCGAGATCGCTGACACCCTTCGCAACATAAGGGATATCCTTACCGATATCAAAGACGAAATAAACTGACATTATGGCGGCTACGCTGGGAGAATTCACTCACTGGCTTGAAGAACTTATTCCTCCTGCCTTTCAGGAACATTATGACAACAGCGGGCTGCAGGTCGGAGACCCGGAAGCTTTGACCGATTCTGTCCTGCTCACGGTGGATGTCACCGAGGAAGTGATTGCTGAAGCCAGGCAATACGGTTGCAACCTTATCGTCTCTCATCATCCCCTCATCTTTACCCCGCTGAAACGTATTGCCGGCGGCAGTGAGACCGAGCGCTGCGTTGCTTCAGCAGTCAGAGCGGGCATTGCCATCTATTCAGCTCATACAAATTTTGATAACGTATCATGGGGTGTAAGTCATATCCTCGCCGAAAAGGTCGGACTGACGAATATCAGGGTGCTCGCTCCGCTGAAGGGAAAGCTTTCGAAGATCATAACCTTTGTTCCCGTTTCCCATGCAGGCAGGGTCAGGGAAGCGCTCTTCGCTGCCGGTGCAGGTCATATTGGCAATTATGACCGCTGCAGCTTCAGCGTTCCGGGCGATGGTACTTACAGGGCAGGAGAGGGGGCCAATCCTTTTGCAGGAAAGTTGGGAGAGGATCATTCCGAGCCGGAGATCAGGATAGAAGCTGTCATGCCCTCACATCTTTCCGCCGCATGCGTCAGGGCTCTTCTCGAGGCACATCCTTATGAGGAGGCGGCTTATGATATCATCGCCCTTGAAAATGAATATCACGGCGCCGGCGCGGGAGCCATCGGTACCCTGCCCGCCGCGCTCACCGTCAACGCTCTGCTTGAGAGACTGAAGGAGGTTACCGGCATACCTGTAATACGTTACAGCGGCGACACCGCCCGCACTGTCAAAACAGTTGCCGTGTGCGGAGGTTCAGGCTCCGATCTTATCAATACTGCCTCCCGCGCCGGCGCCGATGCATTTGTCACCGGCGATATCAAATACCACTCCTTTATGCAGGCACCCGGTGACATGATCGTGGCCGATATCGGACATTATGAGAGTGAAAAATTTTCTTTAGAGCTGCTCCACGACCTGATTAACAAAAAATTTCCTAAATTTGCACTCCGGTTTTCCGGGATAAAAACCAATCCGATTAATTACCATTGAAAATTAAATAAACTGATGAAACAGACCAAAACCGCTGAACCTGAACTTACTATAGAAGAAAAACTCAGAGCACTCTTTTCATTGCAACTGGTTGATTCGGAGATCGACAAAATACGCACGCTCAGGGGCGAACTTCCTCTTGAGGTGCAGGACCTCGAGGATGAAGTGGAGGGACTGGAGACGAGAATAAACAACCTTAAAAGTGAGGTTGCAGAACTTGAAAAATCCATCGTAAGCAAGACCAACGAGATCACGACCTCGCAGGGCCTCATCAAAAAATACGAGGAGCAGCAGAATAATGTCCGTAATAACCGCGAATATGATTCTCTTTCCAAGGAAGTCGAGTTTCAGACACTTGAGATAGAGCTGTGCAACAAAAAGATCCGTGAGTTCACAGTACAGGTGGGAGAGAAAAAAGAGGTTATGGCCGAGGCTCAGGCAGCTCTCGATGAGAGAAAGCGCGACCTGGACGGTAAGAAAGGTGAGCTCGATGATATCACACGTGACACCCAGAAGGAAGAGGAGCAGCTGGATGAAAGATCAAAAGTACTTCAGACAAAAATTGAGGAGAGGCTGCTGACCGCCTACAAGCGTATACGCACCAATGCCCGTAACGGCCTGGCTGTCGTTTCGGTACAGAGAGATGCATGCGGAGGTTGTTTCAACCAGATACCACCTCAGAGGCAGCTTGACATCAGATCGAGGAAAAAGATCATCGTCTGCGAATATTGCGGACGTATCCTCGTCGACGACGAAATCGTCAACGAAAAAGCATAATTGGATTAGAATTTATACGTACGTAGAGACAGGTCTCAGACCTGTCTCTACGTACATGTTTTATATATTTGTATCCGGTAGATTTCCTCAGATATGAACGATTTCCAGATTCAAATACGCGAGGGTATTCCTCAACACCTTCCTGAACCCAGAATGTATGACCCTTCGGTCAATCATGCTCCGCGTCGCCGCGACATTCTCACAACCGATGAGAAGAAGCTCGCCCTGCGGAATGCCCTGAGATATTTTCCTGCAAAACTGCACGGTGTCCTTGCTCCGGAGTTTGCTGCCGAGCTGCGTGATTACGGACGCATTTACATGTACCGTTACAGGCCTTCTTACGAGATGAAGGCAAGACCGGTGAACGAATATCCGCATAAGTCACTGCAGGCAGCTGCCATTATGCTGATGATTACAAATAACCTGGATCCTGCAGTTGCCCAGCACCCGCATGAGCTGATAACCTACGGCGGCAACGGCGCTGTCTTCCAGAACTGGGCACAGTACAGGCTCACCATGAAATACCTGTCGGAGATGACTGACGAGCAGACCCTTGTGATGTACTCAGGGCATCCTCTCGGCATTTTTCCATCGCATTCCGAAGCCCCGAGGGCTGTGGTGACCAACGGAATGGTAATACCCAATTACTCGTCCCAGGATCACTGGGAGAAATTCAACGCCCTGGGTGTCTCCCAGTACGGGCAGATGACCGCCGGGTCATACATGTATATCGGCCCTCAGGGCATTGTCCACGGAACCTCCATCACCCTTCTCAATGCAGGTCGCAGACTTAAGCCGGCGGGTGACAAGGACAGGCGCACCAGGCTTTTCATTTCATCAGGTCTCGGTGGCATGTCAGGCGCTCAGCCAAAAGCAGGCAACATTGCCGGAATGGTCTCGGTTATTGCCGAGGTAAACCCCAAGGCTATCACAACACGCCATTCACAGGGATGGGTTGATGAGGTCTTCGATGACCTCACCAGCCTGGTGCGGCGTGTAAGAAAGGCATGCGGGTCGGGTGAAGTGGTCTCCCTGGCTTATCACGGAAATATCGTTGATCTGTGGGAGCGCTTTGCCGATGAGGAACTGTGGGCAGATCTCGGTTCTGACCAGACCTCACTCCATAACCCCTGGGCGGGCGGTTATTATCCAGCCGGTATCACATTTGAAGAAGCCAATGAGATCATGGCGGCCGACCCTGACAGGTTCAGGAGCCTGGTACAGGCTTCGCTGTGCCGCCAGGTTGAGGCCATCAACAGGCATACGGCGCACGGCACCTATTTCTTTGATTACGGCAACGCTTTCCTTCTCGAGGCGTCACGCGCGGGAGCAGATATCTCCGACGGCAGGGGCGGCTTCCGCTACCCGTCATACGTAGAAGATATCATGGGGCCCATGTGCTTTGACTATGGCTTCGGTCCCTTCAGGTGGGTATGCTGCTCGGGTGACCCTGCCGATCTTGCAACTACTGACACCCTGGCGGCCGAAACACTCGAACTGCTGATAAAAGATTCCCCTGAGGATATTCACGTCCAGATGTCGGATAATATTCACTGGATACGTGAAGCTGCACGCAACAAGCTGGTTGTAGGCTCGCAGGCCCGCATTCTTTATGCTGATGCCCGCGGCCGGACAATGATAGCCCTTGCCTTCAACGATGCCATCGCCTCCGGTAAAATAAGCGGACCGGTAGTTATCGGCCGCGATCATCACGACGTCTCCGGCACCGATTCACCTTTCAGAGAGACATCCAATATCTATGACGGCTCACGTTTCACAGCCGACATGGCCGTTCAGAATGTTATCGGCGATGCATTCCGCGGAGCCACATGGGTCTCACTGCATAACGGCGGCGGTGTTGGTTGGGGAGAGGTGATCAACGGGGGCTTCGGGATGGTACTCGACGGTACTCCCGCAGCGGCAAGAAGAATCAAAACGATGCTCTTCTGGGATGTCAATAACGGCATTGCACGCCGCAGCTGGGCAAGAAACGCCGGCGCAGTCTCGTCAATAACAAGGGAGATGGAACGCACGCCGGGATTGGTGGTGACAATGCCGTCATTGGCTGATGACAGCCTTATTGATTCGGTAATAGGTTAAAAATTATCAGGAATACGGTCAGCGATAAGGCAGACAGCCATCGCTACAACCCCTTCGCCCCGGCCCGTAAAACCCATCTTCTCCGTAGTGGTTGCCTTGACTGAGATGGCATCCGGTAAAATTCCGGCAACTTCTGCCATAGCCTTTCGCATGGCATTAATATAGGGAGCCAGCTTTGGCGCCTCAAGACAAACTGTGCTGTCGATATTCACTATCCTGTAGCCCTTGGCGCTTATCATGTCAGCAGTCCGCTTCAGTAATATCTTGCTGTCGATACCTTTATATTCATCAGATGTGTCGGGGAACTGTGTTCCGATGTCATTCATCCCCGCAGCTCCCAGAAGAGCATCGCAGATGGCATGAATCAGTACATCACCGTCGGAGTGCGCGACGCATCCTTTGGGTGAAGCAATGTGCACACCGCCTAACCAAAGTTCACGACCATCCTCAAGGCGATGAAAATCAATACCCTGTCCGATCCTCTGATGAAGCGTCATCGGTTATTTTTTACTTACGTTCCGCAGTGAGTCAAACTCAAAGCCGAGTGAGAATCTGAGTGTGCGGGCAAGCGGATTGTTCTGTGTAATCGGAATAAGGTATGAAAAGTCAAGTGAGAAGACACTCAGCCTGAATCCTGCTCCTGCAGTGAAGTATTTCATGTTGCCTTTGCAGTCTGCCTGGTTATAATAACCTGTCCTCAGGGCAAACTGCTGGTTATACCAGTACTCGATGCCGATTGATTCTGATATTTCATGCATTTCCTCACCGAAACCGTTGGGGGCATCATAGAACGACTGGAATATAGCCACCGGTACGGAGACGTTTGGATCCTTGCCTGCAATAATCTCTTCGGTTTCAGGGTCATAAACAGGAGGCGTGGGTACCAGCAGCTTGTTAATGTCAAAGGAGATTCCTATTGAGTTATACCTGTCAAGATCAACAGTGAATGTGGTCCCAAGTCGCATATTCATCGGAATGAAATCAGGATCTTCATCGGATGTGTAGCTCATCTTCGAACCGATGTTTGAAAAATTCATTCCGGCAGAAATGTTCCCTGTCTTGGAACCCAGCTTCAGGGCGGTTGTGTAATAAGCGGAAGCATCAGCTGCAAAAGCTATACCGGCCTTGGTCTCCGTGCTTCCTACATATTGCCCTCCCGTGATATTTGAATAGATGAACCGAAGAGCCACGCCTCCTGACCAGTGCTGGGAAAAAAGGCGGGAGTAGGCTGCGTCAATGGAAAATTCGTTGGGATTATGTGTGCTCTGGTAGTTGCCGTAGTCGTCAGTGAACTGTATCTCACCAAGTGATGAATACATCAGACTGCCGGCCAAGTACCTGCTTGCTGTCGATCCTGTAATAACCTGTAAGTAAAGCCAGGTTGATATCCGGCACCAGAGCCCTGAGCCAGGGTGAATATGACATTGCGAAACCACCGTTACCGTCAATAAAAGCATATTTGGCAGGGTTCCAGTGCATGCTGTAAAGATCTGGTGTTGTTGCCACACCAACATCACCCATGGCTCCTGCGCGGGAGTCCGGCGCTATGGTAAGAAACGGTACCACCGTCTGAATGACATTCAGAGGATGCTTATCCTGTGCTGTAAGTGGCATCAGCAGTGCCGTTAAAAGAAATATAGTACTGAATATCAGCGCCTTGTTTTTCATGTTCAGTCAGAGTCAAAATTTGTGCAAATATATAACAAAAAAAAGGCCGGAATATTGTGTCGTATTACAAAATGATAATCCTTCCTGTCGCAGATGCTCTTTCTCCCTCTGCCGTGACAGCTTCGGCATGCCACAGATACATTCCCCGTGCCAGCCTGCTGCCGTTTTCATTGCAACCGTCCCAGGGTATATCCGGAAGCGAATATCCGGTGCTGTAAAACTGTTCCCTGATGATCCGCACTGTGCTGCCTCCGGTATTCAGGATTGTTATCGTGACATCAATCTCTGTGTCAGGCCTGTTGTGCCCGGCCGTAAATGTTGCAGTTTCGGTGACAGGATTGGGGAAACAAAGCAGATCTGTCAGCCTGAAAACGCCGCTTGTTTCAACAACAAATCTGAGAGTGGCAACCGAAGGGTTATTGACATTGTCCCAGGCCCTGAGTGAGACGGTATGTTCACCCTTTTCACTGATTACAAACGGGTAGGAGAGGCTCCCTGAAGTGTGCACCCCGATATCTGAACTGTACAGCCCGTTCAATACCACTGCGTTCGGCATATCGTCATCAATCCAGGCAATGATATCATGTCCGATACCGGTTCCTGTGGCATTGACACCTGACTCATCACTGATAAGCGCCAGAAGCGATGGTGCGGTGTCTGTGATTCCTCCTTCATTGAAGAGGGTGTCATTCATATAAAGTTTAATAACCGGACCCTCAGTGTCATTAATATTTATGTCTGAAAATCCTCCTACAACGATCTCAGAAAAACTGCCGTTAACATCCCGGTTGTCATCGTGAGCATAATAGGTTATAAAACCATTCCCGAAGGAATAATTTATGTCCAGGGGCACAATGAAGGAAAAGCTGAATTTTCCCTCATTGACAGTTGTGGTACCTCTGAAGATCACATTACCTGTCACCGGGAAGCTCATGGGCGACCCGCCGTCATTGGCAAGAGTGCTGACAGTGCTGACTTTATCGTAAACAACAGGCTCCACCACTCCGTTGAACGCATCCATATTATTCCCATCCCCATCTTCAATATGACCGCTTATGGTCATCAGCGACAGAGCTTTAAGTGTATCCGTAACAAATTCCACGGACATGCTGTTAATACTGTCAGTGACCACCCGTCCCTGCACCGGCCATGCAATCCTCAGAGCCGGATCACCCAGCAAAAGGAAATTACGCTTGTTCATCCCGGTCCCCGAATTGATCTTGGCCAGCCTGATGATATCACCCAGTTTCATCGATCTGCCGTCCGGCGCCGTTGAGAAAATATAGTCGTAGATCCTGCGGTTAAGCATATAGTTCGGTGCCGAGTAAACGACTCTTGTGGTGCTCATCAGCCCGATGCCTCCGCCTTCAGGATTAAGCAGGACCATCTCTCCGGCAGAGGTCCTTGATGAGATGAGGCCCGTCGCCTGGTTTATCTCCACATCATCAAACCTCGAGAATTCGCATGTGGCTGTGATGAACAGGGGTAACATGTTTTTATTCTTCCACGAATTTATGTCATCGGTCCTTACCACCCTCTCATGTGCAAGTCCTGATTCATTTCCGTGGCCCACATAGTTAAGCACCAGGCACCCTGCCGCTATCCTGTTATTGATGGCTTTCTCCGCATCAGGATATGAGTTACCTGTCGCTGTCGTAACCTGCCGGAAGGCGTCGAGATAAATCTTTTCCGCTGTGAGAGGCGGAGCAGCCTCCTTTGCAGCTGCAGTGAGGTTCTCGGCATCCATCATGTGAAGGTTGGCATCTTCATCATCGGCAACCATGCACAACACATTCCGCCAGGAACCCATCGCTGAGTTATCCATATATGAGGTGATTTTGCGCACCATGATCCCTGCGGAAGCGGTGTCAGACGCAGGCAACCGCCCGATGCCGATATCGAGAAAACCGTCTGCCTCCCCCTCACTGTCGCCAAGAAGACCGTAGAAGTCGTCGGATGTGAAGGAGAGAACCCCGACGTGAGAGTTGACCGATTGCCATGTCGGGATATATGAGGTGTTCCCAGGGGGAGGAGTTTTATTTTCATATGATCCGTCACCGAACAGGAGGAGGTACTTTAACGGGGAGCCACCTTCAGTTCCCCTGATGTAGATCATCCTGATGAAATTCCTTATTGCCGCTGCATCTGGTATCCCTCCCGAAAATTCATTGTAGACCTGCCCCGGTGTCACTATTATTGACCTTGTACCGTCATCAGCCAGATGGATATCGGCAATGCGTTGTGCATATTCTTTAAAGAGCGGGTGCGTCACAATAATCATGTCAGCCGGACCGAGTGCATGGAGATCCTGGTTTGGAACCGGCTCCTTGTTTATTGAAGGACGCAAAGCCTGTGCTGTGGCGAAGGCAACAAACTTGCGGAGACTGTCAGTGGCGGCGATGAATATTGTGCTGCCGGCAAGTGAGGTTGTCTCCAGAATTTTTGGAGCAAATGGGTCGGTAACATCCCATACCTGCAGTCCTGAAGATCCTGAGACAGTGAAGCGGGTCACCCCCGCTGGCGCAACACTCCGGCTGTCGCTTATAAACAGCTGTTTATCAGTGTATTTTAGCAGTGACCTGGCAAAGAAATCAATATAATCTATATAACCTGTTGCTGCAAGGTTGCCGTTATTCCGGAAAGTGACGGTGAATGACGGTGCGGCAGAAGCCGGAAGGCACGAATCCTGCTCGAAGGCAATGTTGGCGTAAACACCGTTAAGATCAGTCATGCTGACCGGCGGAACAGAGACCGTTTCCAACACAGCAGATCCCTGTTTAAATATGAATGAGCTTTCAGTGTCAGAACGGCCCAATACCCTCAAACTGTACTTTATCTTTTCAGCAGTGATGAGGTCTTCAAACGGCGGGTTTACAGCGTTTTCAGTCCCTGGGATGACCTGCTGGTACCATTCCCTGCCTGACCTGATAAGGTTCACCGTTTCCTTTTCGTGCCTCCACATGACATCGCCTGAAGATGAAACCATATTGTGTGGTTGTGAAGGTGCCGGTTCATTGGCGACATGTGCAGCCCCGCCCGGCATGGATGTGATGAAATACCAGGCAGTGTCTGAATAAAAATGTCTTCTGTATTTGTAATTGTCAGAGCTCCTGTCGTAAATCCATCTGTGAGTGCCCTCGGCATAAAAGAGCAGGTAGTCGCCGTCATTGAAAATCCCGTCGCTTCCGGTCTCAGTCTTATAAGCAATCTTTTTAAGGTCGTCAGGGGCGCTGCCGTCATTATAAAAGGAAAGCTGGCCTGTGTTGTTACCGTACAGCACTGCTGATGAAGGGTCGGTGATTCCCATGTCCCTGATCTGCGAGAAATCGAGCCGGTAGATGCCCGCCTCAGTCACGGCAAGCCTGATCCATCTGCCTTGTTTCAGCAGGGATGAGTGCGCGTAATCCTGTCCCGCGGCATACAATACCGTAAGCAGGGCGAACACTGTGATCAGGAGCCTTTTTAATATCATCAGCGCAAAGATAGTTAAGAGGATTATCTTTACTCCCTGAAAGACGGGTACTCAGATAAAATATTAACGTCGCTGACCCGTTGATATTGCTGAAAACGAACCATGAGCCTCAGAAACAGAACCACCATACTGATGCTTGTTTTTTGCTCCCTGACCCTGAGCGGTCAGGACACCTGGTACGGCACCATGTCGGGAATGCATTTTATGTATAACCCGGCATATACCGGTTCATCAGGTCTCCCGGTTATGAATATATCCTGCTACTCTTTCCTTCCGGGAAACAATTTTGCCCTCAGGTCAGGCTATGCATCATTTGACACATACCTGCCGGGACTGCATGGCGGGGCAGGCCTGTGGCTTTCTGACGACATGCTTGGCGAGATAATGAATGAATTCAGGGCAGGAGCAACCTATGCATATCATCTGCAGGCAGGGAGAGACCTCTTTTTCAATGCTGGACTGACAGCCTCTTTTGTGCACCGTGGAATAAACACCGGAGCGGTCATTCTTCCGGGTGACATTGATCCGTTCAACGGATTTCAGGGAACGCATTCAGAGAATATTACCGACGGCACCGTCACGGCTTTTGATATCGGCACCGGCGTTACCTTTGCAAAAGGGCCCTGGTACGGAGGGGTCTCCGTCATGCACCTGACACAACCGTGGCTCAGCGATAATCATACTGATAATGACAGGATCAGACGGCTTTACACCGTCAGCGCAGGAGCCGCTTTCAGTAACCGGAAGGAAGAATTCAGCCTCAACCCGTCAGCGACACTCCTTGTCCAGGCAGACAATGTGATCATTTATTTAGGAACAGAGGCTCTTTACCGAAGCCTGATGGGCGGAGTAGCCTTCTGGTATGCCGCCTCCGGTTTTGCTGCCGCAGAGCCTTCGCTGGGATGGGATACGGGATCGGCAAAAATCATATTATCATATAGTTACGTACTGGCAGGAGGTGATGCCGTAATTAAAGGTACAGCGATTGTTAAGGCGGGACTTTCTATTTGTTTCAATAATGTTGAAAAAAGTAGAGCCATTCACATAATAAAGTTACCTGATTTGTAGTTATTTTGTTGCAGCGTTTTGTTTTTGAGTAATTTATTGAATTGAAATTTAAACTAGTTAACATAATTTGACCATGTATAAACTTAGAGCTTTACCGGTATTTATAGTTGTTGCGCTCTTTATGTTTTCTTGCAAGGGAGCACAGCAGGACAATGTGTCTCCAACGACAGGCTGGAGTTACCGGGATCCTAAATCGAGTGATGTGAATGACCTTGGCTATCCCATAGGGGAAGCGTCAGAACAGGTCACCGGTCCCAACCTTGTACTCATTGAAGGCGGAACATTCACAATGGGCCGGGTTGATCAGGATGTGATGTTCGAATGGAACAATACACCCCGCAGGGTCACAGTATCCTCATTCTACATGGATGAGACCGAGGTTACCAACCTCGATTACCGTGAATACCTCTTCTGGCTGAGACGTGTTTACAGTGATTATCCGGAAGTACATCGCCGCGCTCTCCCTGACACACTTGTCTGGAGAAGCCCGCTTGCTTTCAACGAACCGTATGTACAGTATTATTTCAGACACCCTTCATACAATACCTACCCGGTAGTAGGTGTAAGCTGGCTGCAGGCCAATGACTATTGCGTATGGCGTACTGACAGGGTTAATGAGCAAATTCTTCTTGACAGCAAATGGCAGGAACCCAACGTTGAACAATCCGGAGCCAATAACTTCAACACTGAATCTTATTATGCTGCCCAATATGAAGGAGTACCCGGAGAAAGGGTTGATGAACTTCACGCACGTGTACGCCAGGAGGATGGTATCCTTTTGCCGCGTTACCGGCTGCCGACCGAAGCAGAGTGGGAGTTTGCAGCCTACGGTCTGAGGGGCAACACCTTCGAGGAAAGAATTTATGAAAGAGCTATTTATCCGTGGGACGGACATAATGTTCGTAACTCGGCACCAAAATACAGAGGTGAATTCATGGCCAACTTCGTCCGCGGTCGCGGTGACATGATGGGCGTGGCAGGTAATCTGAACGATGCCGGTAGTATCACCGTTGACGTGAGATCATACTGGCCCAATGACTATGGCTTATATTGCATGGCAGGCAACGTCAATGAATGGACACAGGATGTATATCGTCCGCTCTCTTCAGAGGATGTCGATATGTTCAACCCGTTCAGAGGTAACGTATTCACTGATCTTCGCCGTGATGCAAACGGCCAGGTAGTTGAGAAAGACAGACTCGGCAGACTGCAGATTGATACTGTCAAGCCTGATGATGTAGCTAACAGGTATAACTATCAGAAGTCAGATTACAGGAACTACCTCGACGGTGATGTTGTCTCAAGCATATCATCAAGCCTGGAATGGTCAGGTAACGCTGAACTGCCCCAGACAGAAAGAATGTATTCGCAGAATGAAACTGACAACGACTATGTTACCCTTATTAATGATAAGGCAAGGGTAATAAAAGGCGGTTCATGGAAAGACAGGGCTTACTGGCTCAATCCTTCGACACGCCGTTATCTTGATCAGGAAGCATCACGCGACGACCTCGGATTCAGATGCGCAATGATCAGGGTGGGAAGTCCTGCCGGATTATAATAATCTGATTTCAAAATGATAGCGGGCCTCATTATGGATAATAATGAGGCTTGTTTTTAGATAACTATGGAACTGAACGAACTATATTCCCTGGTCCGCAATTCTGAAGGTATTGCAACAGATTCAAGAACAGTCCGCGAGGGTCAGGTCTTCTTTGCCCTCAAAGGGCCTGCCCATGACGGTAACACTCACGCTGAAGCAGCTGTCCGTCGCCGGTGCAAAAGCAGCAGTTGTTGATGATCCTGCCCTCAAGGGAGAGAAATTAATTCTGGTGGATGATGTTCTTGTGACGCTCTCCCTGCTGGCAATGAGACACCGAAGGGGAATTACAGTCCCTGTAATTGCTATCACCGGATCAAACGGAAAGACAACCACAAAGGAGCTGATAACCGCCGTGCTGTCGAAGAAAAAAAGAGTCCACAGCACTACGGGCAACTTTAATAATCATATCGGAGTTCCCCTTACACTCCTCAGCTCACCTCATGACATGGGCTATATGGTTGTCGAAATGGGAGCCAACCATAAGGGAGAAATAGCCGGCCTCTGCCAGATAGCCATGCCTACACACGGCATTATAACCAATATAGGCAGGGCACATATTGAGGGTTTCGGATCATTTGAGGATGTCAAGGCGGCCAAATCGGAGCTGTATCAATGGCTCAGCGGAAGCGGCGGCACAGCTGTCTATAATGATAATAACCCCATGCTGAAGGAGCTTGTTTCCAAAACGGTGCAAAACTCTGTTCCCTATTCGCGCCCGGCAGGCAGCAGGCTGAAAGTTGAAATTGCAGAAACAGACAGTATATTCCTTGCCGTAAAAGCTTCATACGAAAAGCATGATTATGTTTTCAACACGAATCTTTTCGGGTCTTACAATATTGATAACGTGACGGCTGCCATTGCCACCGGTCTCTGCTTCGGTGTACCTGTAAATGACATCACAGATGCCATATCATCATACAAGCCTGTCAATAACAGGTCGCAGGTGGTCGATACCGGAAGGAATGTACTTATCTGTGATTCTTACAATGCCAATCCGTCAAGCATGGAAATGGCGGTGTCCTCATTCGCTTCAATGAAGGCTGACAGAAAGATGGTGATCCTCGGCGATATGCTTGAACTCGGATCTGAAAGTCAACCAGGTCATGCTGCTGTCATAGGTCAGCTGAAAAATCTCGGGGATGTTGAAATAGTTCTTATCGGTCCGCGCTTCCGTGAGGTTGCAGGTGATATCAGGGCCCGCCTGTTCGGGTCATCCGATGAGATACGTGAATGGCTCAGCTCAAACCGCCCGGAGGGTTATACAATACTCGTAAAGGGTTCGAGGGGTATGACGCTGGAAAAGATCTATCCGTTACTCTGATCTGCCGGTAAGACTGATCACCACAATCTCGGGTCGTGTACCTATCCGCATTCGCGGGCCCCATATCCCGAATCCCGACGAAACTATTGCATGAGTTTTGCCGAACATGGCATAACCGTGACTCAGTTCGAACATTTTTGAGGTGACAAAAGTCAAGGGCCAGATCTGACCGTGATGTGTGTGGCCTGAAAGCTGAAGATCGACTGCTGTACCTGCAAGATCCGACAGTCCGTATGGCTGGTGATCAAGCAGGATCACCGGCCTGGTTGGATCCGTCTTAGCCAGCAGGCTGTCAAGCGGTACACGGCCGCTGGCGGAGCCCTGGTTGGCTGATCTGTCAAGCCTGCCGATTATCTGTACGCCGTCAGGGAGTGTCACTACCTCATCCTTTAAGAACCCGGATGCCTTTGCTCTCTATATATGGGACCGTCTTTTTAATATCACCGATATACTCATGGTTTCCTGTTATGGCGTACTTGCCGTATGGAAGGTAAGGCAGAGTGAGGTAGGAGAGAAGGTCACCGCGCAGGACCGGCCCTATGCTTCCGTCAATCAAATCACCCAGGAAAAGAACCAGGTCGGGCTTCTCATCCCTTATCATCTCTGACAGATGTCTCATGCTCCTCTTCCTGATTACACTGCCGAGATGAATGTCTGACACGGCAACTATCCGTAATGGTCCGTCACCGCCAATGAGGCTCTTGTCAACCGTGAGATCATACCTCTTTTTTACAGGACTTACCGCTATGATAAATCCAACCACTATCAGGATTACAGTAGTTACAGTAATACCGGTAAAGATCCAAAATCTTAGTTTTGGCATGCTGGCGTCGGGTACGAGATGAAAGGGTTTCTGAACCAGAAGGAGTATATCCGCTGTCAGCCAGATTAGGAAGCCGTAAAGCATAAAGGCCATCCAGAATCCGCCAATTACATTAAGGATGTCGGTAAAAACACTCGTGAATCTGTATTCAAGAATTTTACCGGCAATAAAGGCTGTGGCGAGGATCACAAATATTACAGTATAGGTTGTGATATGGTATCCGGCTCCCGCAAGTGCACGCTGACCCTTGATGTACAGGTACAGGTTAACCAGGAAATAGACTGTTAAGACTATTATGAAGAAAATTGCCATTTGCTGCCCTCTCTTTAATGCCACTTCAGATCCGTGAAATTTCGTTTACCACGTATATAATACTCAAAAACGACTGATTTGTTCATCAGGGTATGAGGAGAATTATACATGTCAGGGTGAGGAGCAAGTGCCCTGAATGTTTTTATCGATGTCCGTGCCTTGTGAAAATCCCTGTGAGCCCGCACCACAGCACCGAAGGCTGCGCGGCCGGACCGGAAGAGAAGCATAATGGCAGCAAGCCCGTCGAGCACCTGCCTCATGAATATGGTCCGGTGCAGATGCCTTGAGGGAAGGTTCTTTGCAAGCATCATGAGGCTGTTACGGAAATTATAGTATATTTTGACTGGTGAATCATAGCTCAGAGTTCCGCCGCCAACATGCCATATTACCGCCTCGGGTACATAACAGATGATGAAACCGGCATTCTGCATCCTCCAGCACAGATCGATCTCCTCCATATGAAGAAAGAAGGCATCGTCAAAGCCGTCGCACTGGTCAAAGGCGGAAGACCTCACAGCCATGCACGACCCTGATGCCCAGAAGATCTCACGGTTATCGTTATACTGCCCCCGGTCTTCTTCAACACTGTCGAAGAGACGCCCCCGGCAGAAGGGGTAGCCGTACCTGTCGATAAACCCTCCGGCGGCACCGGCATATTCAAAAAACGAGGGCTTGTCAAATGCCCTGATCTTTGGCTGACATGCTCCTACACGCGGATGCATGTCCATAAAGGTCGTCAGCGTGTCAGACCATCCCTTTTCGACGCTCACATCCGAGTTGAGGAGAATATAGTACTCTGCCTCGACCTCCCTGAGGGCTCTGTTGTAACCACCGGCATAGCCCCAGTTCCGTTCCAGTTTGATGACCCTTAGCCCCGGATGGTTGGCTGACAGCCAATCGATCGAAATCGTCGTCCGACCCGTTATCAGCTACAATTACCTCAGTATCATTTGATACGGTATTGTTAATGACTCCGGGCAGGAATTTTTCGAGGAACTGCCGGCCGTTCCAGTTCAGGATGACAACAGCTGTCTTAATCATTTAAAAAAGGTTTTTTATATTTCCACCGCCGGTGAGACCACAGCCAGTAATCCGGTTTTTCCCTTATCACTGCCTCAAGCTTTTCTGCATACCGGGAAGTGATGAAACCGGGTGCCTCTTTCCCGGGTTGCTCTGTTATAAGCTCAAATGCAATCTCGTAATACCCTCTTTTCATTTTGGTAATATTCACAAAGATCACCGGCATGTTATATTTTACGGCCAGTTTCTCTGCGCCTCTGAAGAAGCCTGTTTCCTGGCTGAGAAAGGTGGTCCAGTAGGCATGCTCATCCGGCGGAGGTGTCTGGTCTGCAATGAATCCGGAAATAGTAAGGATCTTTTCATTCCTGAATTTTAACATATCCCTGAGAATGTTTTGCATTGGTGACCCCCATACACCGAATTTTGTTCTGAGGTTCAGGATAAAATGATCGAAATACTTGTTTGTCAGTGGCTTATACACCGTAAGTATTTTATATGGAATTGCCAGGGGCACTGCTGAAAACCACTCCCAGTTATTATAGTGACTGCAGAGTGCAATTAAGCTCTTACCTTCTCTGTACAGCCGGTCAACGCCTGACAGATCTCTGACGACTAACCTTCGTGAAATCTGTTTTGGGCTCATATGCGTGGCCTTCAGTGTCTCGACTATCAGATCGCAAAGGTGTTTGTAGAATCCGCGTTCGATCTTTTTCCGTTCAGCTTCGCTCTTTTCCGGAAATGCATTTCTGAGATTGGCAGCTACCACCTTCCTGCGATAACCTGCCAGGTAATACAAAACAAGGTAGAACAGGTCCGAAAAGAGATAAAGTACCCGCAGTGGAAGCAGTGTAATGAGATAATTTATCCCGAAAAAGATATAGTAACCTATCGCTTTCATGAGATTCCTGTTTCAATCAGCTCCCCGGTCATCGAAGCATCGTCGCGCAGGGATATCAGTTTCACCCGCCTGACTGTTCCCGGAAGGTCCTTCCTGTAAGGTACCAGTGTCCTTATATAGTTGCCTGTCAGTCCTGACAGCATGCCGTCGGCGCTTCGTTTTTCAAAAAGAACGTCATAAATATTGGCAGTGACAGACTGCATAAACTGAATGCGTTTCCTGCCTGAAAGCTTTATCAGCTGCCTGCTCCGGTTTTCTTTCTCAGAAGTTTTTACTTCTCCTGGCATGGTTGAGGCAGGGGTGCCCGGCCGTGGTGAAAAGGCAAACACATGAAGATATGAGAGAGGAAGGCTTTCCAGGAAACTGTAAGTCTCTTCAAAATCCTCACTGGTCTCTCCGGGAAATCCCACAATCACATCGGCTCCTATGGATGCATCTGGAATAAGATTTCTGACCTTCATGACACGGTCACGGAATGTATCCCTGCGGTAACGCCGGCGCATGAGCCCGAGGATCTTGTCATTGCCGCTCTGCAAGGGCATGTGTATGTGAGGCATCATCACAGCCTCAGAGTTTATCAGATCAATTATATTGTCAGTCAGAAGGTCGGGCTCAATGGAAGAGAGCCTCAGTCGCTCCAAACCCCCGATGTGCACGAGCGACGCAAGCAGGTTGTCAAGTGATTCGCCGGTGCTTTTTCCGAAGTCACCGACATTGACTCCGGTAAGAACTATCTCTTTAACACCTGTGGCGACAATCTGTGTTGCCTCCTCAACTATCTCACTGATAAACGGGTTACGGCTCTTTCCTCTTGCCAGAGGCACGGTACAGTACGAACAACGGTAATCACACCCGTCCTGCACCTTCAGGAATGAACGTGTACGGTCACCCGCAGACCATGAGGAAATAAATCCTTCAGTGTCAATACTCTCACATGAATGAATCTCGGGCGCTGTTCCTTTGCCGAGTTTGTCTATGTAGGCTGCAATGTCAAATTTCTCATAGGTTCCCAGCACGAGGTCGACTCCTTCAATAGAAGCCACCGCCTCAGGCTTCAGCTGTGCATAACAACCGACAACGGCAACAAACGCATCAGGATTTCTGTGGATTATCTTCCGGACTGCCTGGCGGCATTTCCGGTCAGCCGTATCCGTAACGCTGCATGTGTTTATGATGAAAACATCGGCATCACTGTCAGGAGAAACTCTTTCATACCGCTCATCGGTCAAATGACCGTGCAATGGTGGAGGTCTCCGCAAAATTAAGCTTGCATCCCAGCGTCTGAAACGCTACTTTCTTCTTCAAATTTAGACTGTTACTGTTCCGGCTGCTAAATTAGCAAAAAAGCCGGTCTATAGCAGTCTGCTGGCCAGTTCTGCCAGAAAGCTTCTCTCACCCTTGACCAGATGAACATGAGTAAACAGATCAAGTCCTTTCATCTTGTCAGAGAGGTAGCTCAGCCCGTTGGAGCCCGAGTCAAGATATGGGGAGTCTATCTGTTCAATGTCGCCGGTGAATATCATCTTTGTGCCTTCGCCTGCCCTGGTGATAATGGTTTTGACTTCGTGAGGAGTAAGGTTCTGTGCCTCGTCAACGATGAAGAAGATGTTTGAGAGGCTGCGTCCCCTTATGTATGCCAGGGGCGTGATGACGAGCTTTTCATCCTTGATCATGTCATTTATGCGGATGAACTCCGGGCTCTGTGAACTGAAACGGTGCTTGATGACTGTCAGGTTGTCAAAGAGAGGCTGCATATACGGATCCATCTTTTCCTTCACATCACCTGGAAGGAATCCCATGTCACGGTTTGCCAGCGGCACAATTGGCCTTGCCAGAAAGATCTGCTTATACCTTTTGTACTGATGGAGGGCGGCGGCCAGGGCAAGCAGTGTCTTGCCGGTACCTGCCTTGCCGGTGAGCGAGACGAGCTGCACGTCGGGATTACACAGGGCATCAAGGGCAAAGGTCTGCTCTGCATTCCGCGGGTCGATGCCGTAAGTCGTTTGCTTCAGCACCCTGACAAGCATCTTGGTGACAGGATTATAGTGAGCGAGTGCACTCGAATTGCTGTTGCGCAGAATGAAAAAATGATGACCGGGCTCCTGATCCTTCACTTTAAGCTCCGTTGCCGGTACACCCTCAGGCTGCTCATAAAGCTTGTTTATCAGACCGTGGTCAATATTTTCGATTGTCTTTATGCCCTTATACAGATCGTCAAGGTTGGCCACCTTGTCGTTTTGATAATCCTCTGCCAGTACGCCCAGCGACTTGGCCTTCATTCTCAGGTTGATATCCTTGGTGATCAGCACCACCACTTTGTCTTTGTTCTGCTGGGTGACAAAATCGGCAATTGCCAGGATACGGTGATCCGGTGTCCTCTCGGGAAAAGACTCCGATACACGTTCGGAGAACTGTTTACCTGTCTCAATATGAAGGGTGCCCAGGCCTTCACCCAGTGGGATGTTGCCGGTAAGCAACATGTCGCCCGATATCTTGTCAAGCTCACGGGTGAACTCGCGTGCATGAAAATTGATCATGTCATTACCGCGCTTGAACTTATCGAGCTCCTCAAGAACAACAATAGGGATGATTACATCATTCTCCTCGAAGTTGTAGATGCATGTGTAATCATGCAGTAACACGTTGGTGTCCAGGATAAAAATCTTTTTTTGCTTTTTCTTTTTCGCCATAACAGAATAGGTTTAAGTCGACAACAATTCCGGCGCAACTGTCATCATGTGCACAAAGATAGCCGCTCACCCTGCTGTCAAAAGGCAGTTTTAGTAAATTTGCAAACAACGGACATAAGGTTATTAACATGACATACAAGGAAACCACGGATTATCTGTACAGTCTCCTGCCTGCCTTTCACAGAATAGGAAAAGCAGCCTACAAGGGAGACCTGAACAATACGACAGAGCTCGATGCCTATTTCGGCCATCCGCATAAGAAGTTCCGTACCATCCATGTGGCTGGCACAAACGGCAAGGGTTCAGTCTCTCACATGCTTGCATCAATATTGCAGGAAGCAGGATACCGGACAGGTCTGTATACCTCGCCACATCTCAGGGATTTCAGGGAACGGATAAGGCTGGACGGGCATATGATCAGTGAGGAGGAGGTTATTACTTTTGTTGAAAAGCATGATATGATCATCAGAAAGATCGAACCTTCCTTCTTTGAGCTGACTGTGGCAATGGCTTTTGACTTCTTTGCCAGGATGGAGGCTGATGTCGTCGTAGTTGAAGTGGGTATGGGAGGAAGGCTTGATTCCACCAACATCATCACGCCTGAGCTTTCCGTGATAACGAATATCGGGCATGATCACATGGAGTTTCTGGGCGATACGCTGGCGGCAGTTGCCGGAGAGAAAGCCGGTATCATCAAGGAGGGTGTGCCGGTGGTCATAGGTGAGACACAATCTGAAACCGTGGATGTATTCTCTGCAAAGGCAGCTCAGATGAATGCTCCGGTGTCATATGCAGACCGGGAGTTCCTCTGCAGCCTTGGCAAAATGAATGATAAAAACGGTGTCAGGGAATATAAACTGCAGGATCTTCAGACCCGCATAACGACCTCGGGAACAACTCCGCTGGGCGGTCTTGCTCAGCAGAAGAACATTCAGACTGTGGCTGCTGCCGTTAACGTTATTTCAGCGCCTTTTGGTCTGACCCGTGATCATTTTGTAAATGGGATAGCTAATGTAATCAACAACACCGGACTGATGGGGCGATGGCAGGTTCTCTCGTATTCTCCTCTCACTGTATGCGACACAGGCCATAACCGTGAGGGGCTCGAATATGTAGTCAGACAGATAAGTACAACACGCAAAAAAAAGCTTCACATGGTTATCGGATTTGTGAATGATAAGGACCTGTCGCTGGTTCTGCCTCTTTTGCCGCGTGACGCCACATATTATTTTACAAGGGCTTCTGTGCCCAGGGCACTTGACGAGAAAGTACTGATGGCCGAGGCTGAAAAGTATGGGCTTTACGGTGCCAGCTACTCATCAGTGGCCGGTGCGCTTGAGGCTGCCAAATGCTCTGCCGGTGCTGATGATATGATATTCATCGGCGGATCAACCTTCGTCGTGGCGGAAGTTGTGTAGACCGGGCGTCCCTGCCAAAAAAAACTTGACTCGTATTCGGGTGAAACGTAAATTTGTTTTGATCAAAATATCAATTCACTTGTTTTACCCTTAGGAAAAACCCGAAAATCCTCAAAAGAATAGGGAGTGTAAGCTGAAAAACTTAAGAGTAGGCACCTAAATAAAACGGACTATGAAAAAAACTTTGCTTTTGATTGCAGCCTTCTGCCTCATTGTCTCCGGAGCAATAGCTCAGGCGCCACAGCTGGGTAAAGGCAACATTATGGTAGGTGTAACATCGACTTTATCAGTGGGAGGTTCACAGGACTCCCAGGTTTTTGGCCTCGCTTTCGGGACAGAAAGTTGGGGGTACGGATCTGACAGTCCTGAGGCTGAGTACAAATTTACATCCTACAATTTCCTTCCAAGAGGCGGGTACTTTATAATTGACAATCTTGTTGCTGGCCTGGAAGTTGTATTATCCGGTTATTCGGAAAAGGCTGTCGATGATGGGGACACATGGAAAAGCTCTACAATGGGTATCGGACCGTTTGTCAGATATTATTACCCTTTGAAAAAGTTTTATCCCTTTGCAGAGGCTGAAGCGATATTTGGAGTATGCAAGGAAACGTATAATGGTGAAGAGGATTATAAAGACACCTTGACCGAGCTGGGTCTTTATCTTGGTGCTGCTCTGCCACTTGGGGACAAGATAACAATTGATGCCTCTGCCGGTTACATGCGTGCTTCCTATAAATATGATTACGAAGGAGAGGGCGATGGCGGAACTGATGTAATAGGCGGATTTGGTTTAAAAATAGGATTCTCAATTTACCTGTAGAATCTATTCCTGCAAAACGGCTTACAACTTCTGTTGTTTGCGCAATTAACCTGGTTCCGGATTTTTATCTTAGGTCCGGAACCTTTTTATGATGACAGATTAGCTGTAACCAACCTTCAGTCTTTCAGCTTTACAGACTTTCTGACACTCAGACTTTTCGACTTTCAGACTTTTTCTCTACCTTAATCCCCAAATTCGACCAGTATGAAATTAAGGATTTTGCTTTCGCTATGTCTCTCTGTCGTGCTATTGGCAGTTAATGCTCAGGATAGCAAGAGGCTTATAATCCTCCATACCAATGACTTCCACTCACACCTCCAGGGCTATGCCCCGGAATCGGCCTATACACCACTGGCTATCGACGGTGACCCTACTGTGGGTGGGTTTGCAAGGATCGCGGGTATAATTTCAGAAACAAAAACCGAAAATCCGAATTCGACCCTGGTGCTTGATGCAGGCGACTGCCTGATGGGAACTCTTTTTCAGGCTATTGAACCGGAAACAGGATTCCAGCTGCACCTCATGAAACAGGCGGGCTATGATGTCGTGGCCCTGGGTAACCATGACTTTGACTTCGGTCCCGAAAAATACGCAGCTATAGTCAGAAATGCAGTTAAGAAGGGAGAAATACCCGTTCTGCTGGCAGGCAATACCGTGACCGATCCTGAGAATCAGTCAGACAATGAATTCGAGGCTTTGATTAATGACGGCCTGATAAAAAAGTATATCATAACAGAGAAGGAAGGTCTTAAAATCGGGATTTTCTCTCTGCTCGGAAAGGATGCGGATGAATCAGCTCCATATGCCACGCCGGTGACATTTGATGAGATCATCCCGGCAGCAAAAAAACTTGTTAAAGAGTTGAAGAATGAGGGCTGCGATGTAATTATCTGCCTGTCACACAGTGGTATTGAAAAGGATAAAAAAGGGGGCTGGGCCGGAGAAGATGTGAAGCTTGCAAAGAAAGTAAAGGGTCTTGACCTGATCATCTCCGGGCACACACATACCCTCCTTAAGGAGCCCCTGGTTGTGAATGGGGTACCGATCGTAGGGGTTGGTGATAACGGAAGATTTGTCGGCCGGATTGAGCTTCTGGCCGGCAGCGGCAGTGTGAAACTTGACAGATACGAAGCCATCCCTGTGGACGATAAGATTCAATCCCGGAGTGATATACAAACAGCAATAGTTGTACAGCAGGAAAAGATAAACGAAGAAATATTAAGCCCTCTGGGGATGACATATAATATGCCTGTGGCTATCGCTCCCTATACGATTATCTATGATGAATTCGGAGATGCGGCCGGAAGCAACCTGGGTGCACTGGTGGCCGATGCAATATACTATTATGTAAACAGTGAAGGTCCCGGCACTGACATTGCAATGGTAGCTGCAGGAGTCCTCCGCGATCCGATCCAACCGGGCGTGCAGAGCATTGCTGACCTCTTCAGGGTGATGTCACTTGGCTCCGGTAACGATAAGGTGCCCGGTTATGCACTTTCAAAGTTATGGTGCACCGGGAAAGAGCTTAAGAATATAGCGGAGATACTTATCTTTTTATCAGCATCAACATCTTCCAATTTCTGCTATTACTCGCATCTCCGCATTGAGTATGACCCGGATGCCGGATTGTTCAAAAAAGTACAAAGGATCGAGCTCACTGACCATAACGGTAAAGTCACGGAAGTTAATACTTCGAAGGATGACACTAAGCTCTATTCTATCGTGGCCAATTCGTATATGCTTGATAATATCAGCTTGATAAAGAAGAAAACTTTCGGACTGATTAAAGTTGTTCCAAAGGATGCCCGGGGAGTGCCGGTCACGGAAATGGATCTCGCTGTGATTGACTGCAATACCAGTCAGGCAGGCTTGCAGGAGGGTAAGGAATGGCTGGCGCTGGTGAAATATATTCAGCAGTTTGCTCCTGCTGAAGAAGGAGGGCTGCCTGTTATACCACCTTATTATGAGGCTCCGGAAAGGTCACTTGTAGAAGTCACCAGGAAAAAGTGATCAGAGCAATGCACACTCCTTTCTGTATCCGATTCTTCAACCGCTGTTCGAAATCCGGCCTGAAGAGACATTTTCGCATTGTATTTATAACGCTTAGTCTTTCCCTGATGTCATTTCTGCTGCCAGCCGCGGGAGGTGACTGCGGCAGCAAGACCATATACCGTGGTTATATCAGTGGCGACATAGAGATATGGAAAAAGGGCATGGCCGAACTGCAGGAGGCTTATGATAAAACGGCTGAGCCATGCGTGCTATTAACGCTCACGGAAGCGAGGTACGGTTATATTGGTTACCTGCTCGGAATGAATAACAAGGACGAGGCTAAGCCGCAGATTGAATTTTTTGAAACGGATATCGTTCGCCTTGAAGTTTTCCCGGAGTACAGGGCTGAGACAGAGTCATTCAGAGTCGCCCTGCTCGGCTTCCACATGGGAATGAACCCGGTAAAAGCTATGACACTGGGACCTAAGGCACTTAAACAGCTTGAAAAGGCAGTCGCAGAAGACAGCACCAGTCCTGCAGTATGGATAGAAAAGGCTAATTCTGAGGCCAATATGCCTGCATTTGCAGGCGGATCGAAGGAAAAAGCTGCAGAATCATACAGGGAGGCCATACGTTTATTTGAGGCTGACCAGGCACTGTCAGCGACCAACTGGAGATACCTGAATACGATTGTCCTGCTGGGGCAGACACTTGAAAATCTGGATGACTACTCAGGAGCCCGTCAGGTTTATCTGAAAGCCCTTGGAAGGGAGCCAGGTTTCCGGCGGGTTAGCGATGAGCTGCTGCCGGCAGTAGAAGGGAAACTGAAGTAGGAAGATTTTCTATGCAGCTTCTTTTCCTGGCTGCTTTTAATCTCGTTAAATGGTCTTCGCCTGATCGAAAGAATGGTTACGCGCAAGTATACGTGAAAAGTGATTTTCAAGGTGTCTTCTCATGCCTTCCCGGAACTCATCAGGAGTACCGCCTCTGAGAAGTGTTACAAGCTCCTTGTGTGATTTGTACTGAATCCGTTTTCCTTTTCTCCTCAGAAGACCTGTATTATAAACTTGATGGAAGGCCGGTAGTAACAAATTCTGAAGATCTTCCAGCGTATTATTACCGGTCATCCTGTAAAGCTTTCCATGGAATTTGATTTCATGATCAACATCGAAAAGTATATTGTCAGAGTGGTCAGGCTCAATTTTAACTATTTCTTCAAGCTCTTGAATATCAGACTCCGTTTTTCTTGAAAATATAAAATCGGCCATTCCGATTTCCAGAGCGAGGCGTATTTCAAATATATCCATCAGGGTCTTATTGCCGAGAATCCCGGGGATCAATGATTTGCCCATAATAACTGACAGGTCGGGACTTCTGATAATCGTTCCCCTATGCTTCCTTGACTCGATGAGACCCATAGTCTTGAGCCTGTTGAGCGATTCTCTTATCACAGTCCGGCTGACACCCATGAATGTTGCCAGCTCTGTCTCTTTGGGTATAGTGTCACCGGGTCTCAGCTCTTTTCGGAGAAAAACCTCAATCAGACGCTTCTCAACCTGATCTACAAGGCTGCTGGCATCTGTTTCTTTAAGCTCAAGTCTGTAGTCCTGGCTGTCCATTATTCATTGCATTTTAATAAATCTGCTCAAAAAGTAAAATTAAACCAATGTGGCACACCCTGTTTGTTTTTCAAGTTCTTTTTTGAAGCTTTGTGGTTATGAGAATTTTCATGAGCTATAAAGCCTTACTTTTAATTACAGATGAATCTTGAACTGAAAGAGGACTTCCTCACTAATTGGAGGAAATACTTTGGTAATGCTGAACTTCCCATCGTATTCTGGTATACCTATGCTGACGGCGGTACAGACTGGGCAGAAAAGCCCAAAGGATGGAGCTGCATAATATGCGAACTGGCAAAAGTCCGTAACGGGAAATCACTTGTTTACAATGCCGAAAGGGTCACCTGCGGCGGCGGTAAAAGGTACCTGGGCTATACTGATAAAATGAGGCCGGGATTTGAGTATTTTCTATCCTGCGGAAATGAAAAGACGGAAGGAGAAAGATACCTGCGTTCACCTGAATTGGTGAAAGAGTTCATGAAACACCAGAAAATAATGCCAGTTTCAGGGATGAACCTGGTATTCAAAAGATGGGATAAGCTTGAAGAGAAGGATGAACCGGATGTTGTAGTTTTCTTTGCAACACCTGATGTGCTCTCAGGTCTTTTCACACTTGCCAATTTTGACCAGTCTGAACCAAACGGTACTTTCACTCCCTTCGGGTCAGGGTGCAGTTCAGTAATACATTATCCTTATCTTGAAAGCCTTGCTGAGAGACAGAGGGCTGTAATGGGGATGTTTGACCCTTCCGCCCGTAAATGCGTCCCCGAAAATACGCTCACCTTTGCCGTTCCCATGAAGAGGTTTGAAAAGATGATCGGATATATGGAAGAGAGTTTCCTTATCACCGACACCTGGTCAGTGATAAGAAAGCGTCTGTAGCGAAGCCAAATCTGGGCATCGTACCGGCTGCTACCTGGAAAATGCAGCTGATCTTTATTTGAGTGACACGCCAGTCGCATCCGGCAGAAATATTTTTTTGTCACCTGCACCATCGGTTCATGCAATTGTACGTGCCATTTATCCGTTATAACTACCAATCTGTATAACCCAAATCGCAGTATAAATTTTCACGGCTTACTTCATTATTTTATAAAAAGGGACAACCTATATACTATTCCTATGCTTCGACGAGCTTTTTTTCTTTTTGTGCTTTCTGCTGTCTTGCTTTCCGGATCCGGAAAAATAGCGATTGCACAGGGCTGGACATTTACAGAAACAGTATCTCATTCAGGACCAGGCCCATGCATCCCTTATCCGCAACTTCCGTCTGTGGTTTATTACAACAAAGAATTCTGCGAGTACGACCGGTCTGCGGAGCTGAGCAACAACGGTGAAGACTGGTCAGCTTATGCTGACGGCAGCTGTATTCTGATTATTACCTGCACCCCGTGCGTCGGTTCTGATATGGGGGGTCCCGGTACATCAGGAACAGGGGGCAGTACCATTCTGGGTGATCCGGGAGCTGTCAGTATTACAGGTCTGCTGACAGGTAATGCCTTGTTTTCACCGCACGACATAAAGGACATCGAGAATTGGGTCAACGATTACATGCAGAGGATGAAATCAATGGGCATAACGGATGCTGGGATGAACCTGATTACTTCCGGCGATGTTCCACTGACTGGTAATGCCGGATTTGATAAATTTTATTCCGAGCAGATGCTGCAGTTTCAGAAACCGGATCAGGGAGGAACAGTTTACCTTAAGGAAGGCCAGGAAACAATTGATCCAAATGACCTGAAAGGTACCGGGAAACAAAATACAGTTCCACAAAATACAACTGCCGGTCTGGGAACTGTTGTGGCGCTTTCTTCCGCCAATCAGTACTACCATCTGGAGCCACTGTCAAACGGAGGCATACCTCCGGTGCCGGTAAGTAATAATGACCCTAATGCCCGTTATGAGCATCCAAGGATTGAAGCGGCAAGGGAGGCTGGTATAACGCTGGCCGGCTGGCTGCCTGATGGCGCAGCGTATCCCGGAATCCTTGCGGTAAATATCTGGTCTGAGAATGCCAAAGCCATACAGGATATAAGAGACGGTAATGCTCCCCAGGATGCATGGACAAGTATATCAAACGCATATCAGAACTCGTTGACTGACATAGCAGATCAGGCTCTCGGAGATGTTCAGGGAAAGGCATTTGACAAAGCCCTGGAAATTATCAGTCCGGTCAAGGGATTTGCAGAACTGGTCTCAGGCGCTACTGATATTAACGATAAGTGGCAGGATCTGGGCGGAGAGGTTGCCGGTGGTGAAGGTGACGGGATATTTGGAAATATCACAAAGGCTGCTTTGTGGTTAGGTCAGACTCCTTCCAGCAACGGACTTTAAATATAACTGACATAACAATTTAAAGTATGCAAACTATAAAGCAAATACTGTGTTCAGCTGCACTGCTATTCTTCTCTCTACTGTTGGCAGGAAGTCCGGGCAAGGATTCATTACGATTTGAAGTGCTGATGAACAGCCAGATGCTGAAAACGATTAATCTCGCTCCGGAATTCGTTCACTCAATGGATATAACTCCCGAACGTCATGTCCTGCTTTCCACAAAAGACCAGTTTTATCTGCTGGGGTGGGGAGGAATTACTCCACTTGGCAAGTCTGTATCATCCGGATCAATCAGGTCTTTCGCTTTTTCCCCGGACAGCCTCCTGATGGTTGTTAAAAATGATGAGATCTGTTACTTCGATTCCAACAAAGAGCTCAAAAAGCTGTACAAACTGCCTGGTAAACAAATGGCTATAAGTGCAGGCAAAGATGTTATGTATGTATATGATCAGAGCTCTAATTCATCAGGCAATATTGTTTATGTTATCACACCCGGAGGGAAGTATGCAGTGCTGCTTGAAGTATCATTGCCGGTAAACGCTGTGGAAGAACTGGACAGCTCCCTCATTCTTGCGAGCGGGAATAAGGTTTATAAGTTTGATCTGAAGACAAAGAACTATAAGGTGCTTTCATCCCTCTCGAAAGAAAAAACAATTATCTCGGTGACTTCTGATCCGTCAAGCGGAAGGATCTATTTTTCAACCGAAAATGCTATTTATGCTGTCAATGATACCAGTGCCATAACCGTTTCAGAGGGCCTGGGAGGCATTCTGAAATTCTTCGATGACGGGCTTGTTGTTTTTGACCCTGCTAAGAAATTCCTGCTGAGAATTGCCGGTATAGAAGAGGAATTGGGAAATGCGCAACCATATAAACCCGAAGAAGCACAAAAACCGGATGACGGAGTTCTGCGGAACTCCAATATCATCGCACTTGCGAAATCTGAAATGTCAGATGCTCTCATTATTTCAATCATCAGCCGGTCAAGGACGGACTTCAATTTGAGTATCGACTCCATGATTGATCTGTCGGTGAAGGGAGTGTCTTCCGAAGTGATAATGGCGATGAGGCAGGCCATGAAACGACAGGCACTTGAACAGCAGAAGTAATAACATGAAATCAATTATATCAATGAAAAAGCATATTTCTCTGATTTTGACCGGATTGTTTATTGCAGTCATGGTTAATGCACAGACACCTGAGACACTGACAAACAGTTCTGTGATAAAAATGTCAAAGGCAAACCTGTCAGATGAACTGATAACCGATATGATACAGAACTCTCCGGTTAAGTTCGATTTAACCGAAAGTGCGCTTAAAAAACTGGCCGGAGAAGGCGTTTCAGCATCCGTAATTCAGTCTATGAAAAGCGCAGGAGGAGCCTCTAAATCATCAGCAGAGAAACCCGTCACTGCATCCGGAGAAAAGGCAACCCCGGCCTCCGGATCAAAGGAACCGGATGCCGTAGTATCCGAAACTGCATATACACCTTCTGCGGTAAAAAAGACTGTGTCTGTCGAAGCCCTCAATTATGCGGCACCTCTGACTGAACTGATCAAGTTCAATGAGACTAAGTTTAAAGCTCTCGAAACCACAATCATTGAATGGGATAAGCAGGTGAGAGACAATGTAGCTGACATTAATAAGGTCAAGGGTCAGATGCTCCAGGTTGAGAATGAGCTGCGGCAAAAGAAAAATGCTGATACAAAAGCTTACAGTTCTGATATCATTTCCCTGAAAGGAAAACTGGAAGCATACCGGAAAAATTACGGGCAGTCAAAAGACATTATGTTAAAGGACGGAGACAACATTGTAAAAAAGCTTGAGACACTCAAGAGCGATGTTGTCCGTGATATCAGCAAGGCCTACTCTGATGCAGGTCAGCAGGTTGGTTCAGCGGATACAGATCCTGCTGCGGGTGAGAATGCCGTTGCAGTGAATTACACTGTAAGAGAGATTAATAATAATGCTGCCGGATATATCGTCTTTTTGACTGAAATGCTTGCCTGGCATCAGAATGAAATCAGGGAACTGAACACTGTAATCAACGACTGGAACCCGCGGGTCACAAAAATAATCCAGGATGATGCACTGCTGAAGGCACAGCTTGATCCTGTCGAACAAAAGATCAAGGAGTTAAGCTCAAACGCAAAGCTCAATAAGGCTGAAATCTCCACCCTTAAAAAGAAGGCTTCAGAAATTGAAAAATCCAGAAAGCAGCTTGCAGATCAGATGAATGACGATGCAAAGGTTCTGGCTTCCTATCTGAAACAAATGAGCCAGAAAAATCAGGATGCTGTGGAAGAAAGGTTCACGGATATCATTGAGAACATAACATATTCCTTCCAGGAAAAACTTAGTCTGTAAGCTTCGTATGATAAACAAGATAAGGATATTAAAAATTCCGGGAATGCTGAATAAATCCTGCATCTGCCTGTTCATGCTGGCTCTGTTGTGGCCTGCTGTGACAACCTACGGCCATGATATTGGTGACAGAACATCTGAAAAGCCTGAAAAAAACGGCCCTTCACTTGATGCTGCAAGGGCATATGTTATCTCTGAGGATTTCAATAAAGCTGTTTCCACATATGCATTACTTCTCCAGAAAGATTCAGCCAGCACCTCTTTGAATGCTGAGTACGCCTATGCCCTGGCCCTGAATGGAATTTATGATGCAGCCCTTGCGCGCCTTGACCGTGTATGGACCCCAAATTCCGGCAGCACGGATGTGAATTTCTTCACTTCGCAGGTTTTTGCGCTTATGGGATATGACATGCTGGCCGTTGAGTTCAGTAATAAGATTGCAGCGGGAAGCACTCCGGTATGGATATCATCGGCCGCACCCGGGTTCCTGAAGAATTACAGCGACCGGATGCCCGGAGACAATATGTCGGCAGATGGCGATGTTGTGGCGGATTTCAAGTGCGCAAACAGGCTGACGGCTCAGAATTTTAACCTGATGTCAATAGCTATGTTTGAAGGTATAATCACCGCATATCCGGGTGAGTACCTGCCTTATGTCGGTTCAAGTATTGCCCTGGAGAAAGCGGGGATGTATGACAAGTCGGCACAGGCAATAGAATTGGCTCTTGCCATTCTGGGTGATAGCACAGAACAGCAGGAGGCCAGACAGATGCTGGAGACAAGGCTTGCGGACATCAAAGGCAAATCCGCTACGGGGGGAAAGAACAGCAGCACCGATCTTCTCGCGGCGGCAAAGCCAAATGCAAAGGGGAGGCGTATGCTGGCTTATGCCGGAGGTATGTTCTCACCGTCCTATCTGAGCCTGACAGGAAGAATTGGAACGTTCATATCAGGCGCCGGAAGTCTCTCTGCAGACCTTGGAGTCTCTTCAAGCGGAGGCGGCGCATCACTGAACCTGGGGGTAATGAATTTTTTCCGTCAGAAAATCTTTGCCGGCGGATACGGTCTGGGCGTCGGATTTGGAGGCGGATCAACGACATTCAACATAAAGATTTCAGTGGGATTCAGTATAATGAATAAAGACAAGAATTCAAGCTGGGATATCTTTTTTGATGGTCAGCAACCTCTTGCCCCTGAAGGAGCTGCGACTGTTGTGGGTATGTCAATAGGACGAAGCGTTTATTTCGGTTCAAGATGATGAAACAGATGAAGAAATTATATACTGTAATAATTGTTCTGCTGATCGGCTCACAAATGATCTTCGGGCAGGATAAGAACGCGAAGCTTGATTCGTTCAGATCAGATGTTCTGACGAAATACCAGGCATATTTTACCGCTGCAACCCTGGATGAATCAGGACAGCTCAGGTTAACAGCCGGGGAAAGTTACAGCAAGCTGGCATCATCCGATAAAAAGGATATCATGAACATCATACTAAGGTCATGGCAGGAATCTCTTGTGATTCTGCAGTTTGAGTCCAATCGGGAACTGTGGGGATGGAACGGTGAGGCAAATGAGGGGCAGCTTATTGAAGTCTGGAACTTAAATCCTCAACCACGCTCTGCGGAACCTCAGGCGATGCAGTCAGACATCGCGAAGCACCCGTGGTTCTTTTATATCGGCGGTGCGTCACAGATGGATTCTTTTCAGAATATTAACGGCGCACTGAGCGCACGTCTTGGCTTCTTCCTCCTTCTCAACAAGCTGGATCTGGCAGCATCTGTCACGGAACAGCTGTCGGGCAACATCGAGGATGAAAGCTCTTCGTTGTCGACCAGTGTAGGCCTGGCAAGCAAATTCTACTTCCCGATACAGAAGCATAATATAAGCCCTAACCTGGGAGCGGAGCTGGCAGTGACAATCCCGTCGGAAGGTGAAATTGCATTTACCCCGTATTTCCTTGCAGGTGTAAGCTGGTACGTGGGCCCCGGCAGCCTCGATGCCGGATTAAGGATTGGCAGCAGCTCGATGCTGATGTTCGGGTATACTTTAATTCCGAAATTTAAATCCGGAAAGTAACATTCTTTCCTTTGGCCGGGCTGGTTGATAAAAAAAAGGGCACCCTGAAGGAATGCCCTTTTATTTTCAAGGAATACTTTCATTCACCCTTGCGGTAGACGAGATTCAGCAATGCAATTGTATACTGCTTTGGAGAGGCTGAATAAGACACGCCGTAATGCGTGGCGTAAAAGCCGTCCCTCTGGAAGGAATCTGGTTGCCGCAACTCGATCAGATCGTCCGGTTTCGAAAGCAGGTAATCAAGAGTTATCATTGGTTCCCAGAAAATGAATTCACCGTTAAATGAACCCCATATAAATGTTTTTGTAAAAGTACCACCCTGTTGAAACTCGGGGGATGTCACATCCACCCAGTGAGCACCCATTTGCGGAACAATTCCAGGTGTCAGCATATATAAATCAGGGATGTACTGCGGGGCTGGTGCTAAATCCATAGCGGGAGGCATGAGAAGTGGTATCGCCTGGCGTTCTTCATCAGGTATTATGTAAAAATGAAAATCAAAATGAGGTAACCCGTAAAACATCTCCGGTTCATGTCCTTGGGGATTCCAATCAAGTCCGACCTCGGTGTAAAAATTCTTACCCTTGTTTTTGGGGAACTCCAGGGTGTACATTGCGGGTTCAGCGGGAAGGTTCTCAAGCGCCTTTTCCGACAGGTTGATGCCCACCGCGACAGGTTCTCCATCGATATTTTCCTTTACCCACGCCCTGGCAACACCATTGCCAATTGGCAGTGTAGAGCTGTAAAATGTTCTGACCGGATTATTCAGGTAACCGGCTTTCTTGAGAGTGACATCGTCCTGCGATGTGACTGACTGCTCTTCTTTCTGACATGCCTGAAGAAATGTAATCATTCCTACAACAAGCAACACACCGAAACTTTTGTAAGTTTTTTTCATAATACTAAATTTAATTGATCCTTACTCGTCTGGCTTTTCAGTTCTGCCCCGGTTATTTTGAGTGGTTGTACGGCTCCACAGGAGGAAAATCAGGGTTGCTGATTTTCAGTAGAAACAACCTGTTTTGTGATTTGTTCGTTGGAGAAAAGCAAGAGGCTAAGAATTATTATTTATTAACGAGATGGAGTTAATTATCCCGGAAGTTATTCTGGCTAAATACTGAAATGCTGTGAGATAAAATTGACTTACAATATTTAGTAACGTACCTTTGATATAAACAAATATATAGGCGATGGGTACTTCAGTAAAGATCTTCCATTGGGTGCCACGGATACTTTGTATAGTGGCGATCCTCTTAATCAGTATGTTTGCGCTTGATTCCTTTTCGCCGGAGCGCACATTCTGGCAAAACCTCGGAGCCTTTCTGATACACCTGATCCCGTCATTTGCTTTGATAGCCCTGCTTTTATTCGCATGGAAATGGGAACTGCCGGGGGGAATTGCTTTTGCAGCTATCGGTTTGGCTATGAGCCCATTTATTTACAATCATAATTTTCATATGAACCATTCGGTTGGAAAGAGCCTGGGGGTTCTTCTCATCGTAACCGTACCTTTTATCATTGTGGGGATATTATTTATTGTGAGTCACTTTTTGAAGAAGAAACAGAACAGTATTTAAACATTAGGAGTGTGGTATTGTTAATTATCTGAAGTTCGAATAAAACAAACGCTATCATGAAGAAACTATTAAGTATCAGTCTGGTGACCTTTGCATTACTGACGACAGGCAATGCATCCGGTCAGGGTTTTGTTGAAACGGTTGAAGGTTTCGCTCTGGAGGCTCTGTTCGGTAATGAGTGTGTTGTGAATCTTGTATCAGGAGAAGAAATCGTTGGAAAGTTTACCAGTGGCACTTATGTCACTAACGGACTTACTAAAATCACAGTTAAGCTTGAGAACGGTGAAAAGGTAAAGCTGGTCCCCGAACAGGTCGTTTCGATGCAAATAAAATCTTCAGATTTGCTGAAGCTCTCCATGATTTCTGAAGCAGGCAGCTCGATAAAAGAACTCGCTAATACGAACTTCAATGATATTGTGAACCGTGATTGGGTAGTGTTTGAAACGGCTATGACGCCTAAGAAAAATGATACATACAGGCTGCTGCAGCTGCTAAATCCGGGATTTGACAGTAAGATCAAAGTCTTTGCGGAACCAAGTTCAAAGACTGGCGGACTTAGTGTTGGCGGAATTCAGGTTACCGGCGGCGAGGACAAAGCCTACCTTTTTGTCAAGGGAGGAGAGAAGGCTTTTAAGGTTAAGAAAGGCTCATACTCAGATAATTTTCAGGAGCTCTTCTCAGACTGTCCTGAGATGGTCACAGCTTTTCAGAGTGGCAAGATCAAGTGGGACGATGTTGCAGTGCATGTATTTGCTTATGATCAGGCTTGTAAATGAAGCTGGGAGTAACTAAATGCCTGAAGTTCAATGTTATTCGTATGAGGTGACGTATAACTTTTAATCTTCATTATTGAAATATTAATTGATCCGAACACCGGTGAAAAAGACTGAAATTCCACGAAATATTGATGAATACATCGCTGGCTGTCCTGAACAATTCCGGGGAAAGCTGATGGAGCTCCGGGCCACGATCAGAAAAGCCGCTCCGGGAGTTGAGGAAAAAATCAGCTACCGTATGCCGGCTTTTGATCTTAATGGTATTCTGGTTTATTTTGCGGCGCAGACCAGACATATAGGCTTTTATCCCGACATCCTCCGGGGTTACGGCTTTTAAGGAAGAGCTTGGAGATTATAAAAGTTCCAAAGGGGCAATTCAGTTTCCTTATGACCGGCCGCTTCCGCTTGAGCTGATAACAAGGATTGTTAAGTTCAGGGTCCGGGAAAATGCAGAGCGTCTGAAATCAATTAAGAAGAAAATGTAAGACCATCATGGCCTGTAATTATTCGACCCTCTCCGAGGTTCATTAAACAAATAAATGGTCGTAGACCATCAAATTATTGTAGACCACCGGATTATCTATGCAAAACATAGCCTTGTAATTAATTATAAATCAATGCTTTCAAAAATAAACTAAAAATATAGTCATTTTTTTGCAAAAATAGTTGCATAACTATAAATATAGTCATATATTTGCATTGAAGGATTGACACAAAACAACAATGAAGAACATGCAACTGACAAAGGCGGAGGAACAGGTGATGCAAATCCTGTGGGATATGGAAGAGGGTCTGGTCAAGGATATCCGTGACCGGTTCAATGACCCGAAACCAGCAAGAAACACTGTTTCTACAGTGGTGAGAATACTTGAGAAAAAGGGATTTGTCGGACATAAATCGTACGGTAATGTCCATCTCTATTTTCCCCTGGTACCCAAGAGCGAATACTCCCGCAGCCAGCTTTTCGGACTGCTGGAGGGTTATTTCGATAACTCGTTCCCGGCTATGGCCTCATTCTTCGCACGTGAGAAGGATCTGACCGTCGCTGACCTGGAGGAACTGTTATCCGAAACAAGAAAGGAGTTGTCAACTGCTAAAGGTTAAGAACGATGGAAGGACTCGCAATCTATCTGTTAAAGTCTGTGATCTGGGTTACCGGATTTGGATTGGTTTATCTGCTTTTCCTGCAGAATGAAAGGTTCTTCTTACTTAACAGGATCTTCCTTGTGACGGGAATTATAAGTTCCCTGGTATTTCCTTTTGTGACAATCCGTTATGTAATTTCAGTGCCGACAGTGCAGGCTGATCTGATGGGGGGAGCTGTAACCGGTGGTGCCCTGCACGAAGCAGGTACCGGTGCCGGCATCGGGAGTCTGATTTTGGTGGCGTTATGGATGGCAGGTGCGCTATTTATAGGTGTGCGGCAATTAATCCGCACACTCGCTGTCGCAAAAACCATTAACAAGTCCGAAAAGATTTCATCTTATCCGGTCAAACTTGTCAGATCGTCTGATTATGACACTCCTTTTTCATTTTTCTCCTGCGTGGTTGTCAATCCTTCCATTAAAGACATTGAAGCAAGGGAGATAGTGAATCATGAAATTGTGCACGTCAGACAGATGCACTGGCTCGACCTTTTGCTGTCAGGATTGCTTTGTACGGTTCAGTGGTTTAACCCGGTAGCCTGGATCTACTCCAGGTTCATCAGGCAGAACCATGAGTATCTTGCCGATGAGACGGCGCTGCAGCGCACATCTGATCCGGCGGTGTACAGGGCAGCCCTTTTGAACCAGATCGCTGGCTCACCTGTCATTGACCTGGGTAATTCATTCAATTATTCACTCAACAAAAAACGATTTAAAATGATGAAGAATATTATCAGTTCACCTTACAGAAAACTCAGACTCCTGACGATACTGCCAGTGTTCGCATTGGTGCTGTATGCGTTTGCAGAGCCCGAGTACAGACCGGCAGACACCGGCAAGGGACAGGCTCCTCCTGATGCTGCTATATCAACTCTGACAAAAGAGGTCAGGGGCACTGTTGTTCAGGAAGACGGAAAACCGCTTTCAGGTGCAGCGATTATCGTCATGGGCACAACCATGGGTACAATGTCAGATGAGAAGGGAAAGTTCAAACTTGTGAACGTACCGGACGACGGAGTACTGGTGATCACTTATGTCGGATTTGAGTCAAAGGTCATGAAAACCGTTGAAGGAACAGACATGACAGTTAAGATGGTCAGGAAGACGGTTTTAATTGATACGGTACAGGTGCCGCCTCCGCCGCCACCGCCGCCACCCGGATCGAAGCAAATGGCAGTTCCGCCACCGCCTCCACCTCCTCCACCACCAGTACCTGAAGCCAATGCTGCCACAGAAAGTAAAGCCGGTGAAGAGAAGTATGTCATGGTTGAGGAGATGCCTTTATTCCCCGGCGGGGAGGAGGCAATGATGACGTGGATCCTCAGCAATACCAAATATCCTGCAGAGGCAGTAAAAGAAAAGGTCTCCGGACTTGTCCTTGTCAGTTTTACTATAACCAGCACCGGCAAGGTACAGGATGTTAGAGCTGTCAGATCGGTATATCCTGCTCTTGACGCAGAAGCAGTCAGGGTTATAAAGAGCATGCCCGACTGGAAGCCGGGGAAGCAGAATGGCAAAGCCGTTGATGTTGAATTCACGGTTCCTGTGCAATTCAAACTGGATGGTAAAACACCACTGAAAGTAACGAAGTAATCCATCATCATACTGCAGGCAGGGACATGCGAAAGTGCGTCCCTGCTTTCTTTTTTCATGCAGTTTTTAAATTAATGCTGCTGTTATTACCATTTTAATACTGTATTTTTGATAACAGTACTAATTACCCGCGAAGGGATTTTCAATGATTTTGTTAAACAGCGGTATCGGAAATTACGTTTTCAGCAACGGTAAAAAATATTCATACTTCGGGGGTAATAATTACCTCGGTCTGGCTAACCATCCATTGGTAAGAGAGGCAGCCATAAAAGCCGTTGAAAAGTACGGCGTCAATTTCTCCGCCTCAAGGCATACGACAGGAACAGCAGACATCCATCTTGAACTTGAAAAGGCGCTGGCTGTTTTTAAGGGTAAAGAGGATGCGGTGGTATTTGCTTCAGGATACCAGGGGAACAGCATACTGCTGGAACTGCTGAAGGGCAGTTATTCAACAATCTTCATTGACCAGTCTGCCCATGCCAGCATCATCGCCGCAATTCCTGCAGATGTAGTCAAAGTGATGTATTATGACCATTGTGATGCCGGCCACCTTGAAAAATTACTGGATTATAACAAAGGATCCGGCCCGCTGATCGTCACTGATGGCATCTTTGCACTCACGGGTGAAATCGCACCCCTTGACCGGATATATGAAGTGGTGAAGAAACACAATGGCATCCTGGTCGTTGATGATGCTCATTCAACGGGCGTTCTTGGCGCAACAGGAAAGGGGACTCCCGAGCATTTCAACCTCCACAGTGAGGAAAAAATCTTCCAGACTGAGACGATGAGCAAGGCACTGGGAGGGTACGGCGGTTTTATCTCGGGATCAAAGGATCTTACGGAAATGATCAGGGAAAGATCCGCGACATACCAGGCTTCCACAGCTCTGCCGCCACCTATTGCGGCTGCAGGCATTGCCTCCCTGAAAATCATCCGTGAGCATCCTGAGTTGCGCACCCAGTTGCTTGATAAAGCAGGAAAGCTCAGGGAAGAAATTACAAGGCTGGGTTTTCATACAACTCACTTTGACACTCCCATTATACCAATAATTCTCGATGGGCCGGAACGCGCAAAAGGCCTTTCCTCTTATCTTGAGGAGAATTGTGTTATCGCTCCCTTTATGAATTATCCTGTCAGGCAGGAATTGCATATGGTAAGAATTGCTGTCTCCTTCAGTCACACTGATGATCAGATCGGGGTTTTAATTGAACTGCTAAAAAAATGGAAAGAAAAATGAAAAAAATTAAAATTAAGAAGGTATTTATTGACCCGGTCAATGTCGATCTGGATGAGCCGTTCAAGATTGCCATCGGGACAAAGTACAATATAGAAAATGCTGTAGTGACGGTTGTGCTCGATAACGGTATCGAAGGCTATGGCGAAGCAGCTCCCCTGGAACCTATAAACGGTGAGAACCAGGCAACTGTGCTGGCTACCCTCAACAGCTGCGTCGACTTTATTAAAGGGAAGGAGATCACTGATTACCGTGCCATATCCAAAACCCTCAGGGGAGTTTTCTGGGCACAGGTCACTGCCCGCTGTGCCGTTGAGATGGCGCTGCTCGATGCTTATACCAAGGTTCTGAATATCCCCATGTATGAGTTCTTCGGAGGCGCAGGGAACAAGGCAGAAACAGACTATACAATTGATATTGTTCCGCCGAAGGTGGCAAAAGCCAACGCCATAAAGCTGGCAAAGACGGGCTACCGTGTTATAAAAACAAAGGTGGGCAAGAACCTGGTGGATGACATCGACCGTCTGCTGGCTATTAAAGACGGAGCCCCCGGTTGCGGGATCACCCTTGATGCCAACCAGGGATACTCGCCGACAGAAGCCGTTCATTTTCTCAATGAGCTGGAAAAGAACAACATCCGCCCTGTTATGTTTGAGCAGCCTGTAGTAAAAAGTGATCTGATGGGAATGAAGTTTGTAAAAGATCACACCTCAGTGCTGATAGGTGCCGATGAATCAGTCTTTACCAGCGCTGATGCCATCAATATTGTTCGCACCGGATGCGCCGATGTCATAAATATCAAGCTTATGAAGTCGGGCATAATAGAAGCGATGGATATTGCCGCCATTGCACGCAGCGCCAATATCAAGCTTATGATAGGATGTATGCTGGAAACAAAACTCGCGCTTGGATGCGCAGTTCACTTTGCTGCAGGACAGGGTTGTTTTGATTTTATAGACCTTGACCCGCATATTGACCCTGCAAGGGAACCGTTCACAGGCGGACCGGTATATAAGGCACCTTATTATACATTGCCGGAAGATCTTCCCGGGATAGGCTGCAAGAAAAGATAAAACGGATGCGGGAGGGGGGATATCTCCCTCCGGGAAACACTACTTTAATTTTCTCATCTGAACAAGCGATAAATAGCGGCTCTTGGCCTCTTCAACATCTGCGTCGGGGGCTATATATATCCTTGTTCTGTGGTCAATAACGACTTCCTTCAATTTGGAAAGATCGGGTGATTTGTAAACAATTGGTTTCTTCTCGATCATAAGTTATTTACTGCTATTATTGTCACTCTCGCTCAAGATACGGTTTATTATCGGGATATTGTATTTATTTTCAGTAAATTATACATTATTTAACAATCCCTGCCCCTGCAATGACCCGGAAGGGAAGACATATCAGTCCCACCGGGCGAATTTTTTGCAGGCATTTTGCAGCCCCACAGAGGTGAATTTCTATTCTATTTCCAATCGTTGCAGATAGATACAATCCAGGAGGAAATCATTAATCTTTCCGTCCATATTTCGGTTAAAATCGTCAAACCTGATTGTTAGAGAGTTCTCTCCGTCCATGAGGGTAATATGCTCATTGTTGGTTAATCCCCAGTTTGACCACTCATCCTTTCCGCGCTGTGGAAAGATCAGCGATCCGGCAAAAACTTCATTAACATAGAGCGAACGTATTCCGCAGTTGTTGTCCGTGTTTACCGGCCCCGTACCGTTTGCATATCTGGCCCTGAGGACATACTGGCCTTTTTTTGCATTAAATTTTACTGCGAGTTCGTTATTATTTTTCATTGAGAACGAGACATACCCTTTCCCCGAAAATCCTTCGACGGTAGTTTCCGCCCTCAGGTTGAAATCCTCCGCCTCTAAAACTGTTTTCAGGGGTTCAGGTACAATGTTTACAGGATTGCTCAGGAAAGATCCGGCACCGGTGCTGTCAACAGCCATGACCTGATATTCTGCCGGTTGGCTCTGATCAATGTTTACAATGAAAGCTCCGGGTGTGGATTTCCATTTGAGGCCATTCATGAAAACATGATAATCGGCAGCTCCCCTGACTGGTTTCCAGGTAAGGCTGTCGTTTTCAAAAGACAACACCGGCGTTTCAGGAGCGGTATAATTGGCGACCTTCGTGAAATGGCGGCTATCCTTACGCCCGTTCATTTTAATCTCAATGGCGTGGGTGCCCGTTGTCGATGCGGAAATGAAATTGTCAATAACTTCTTTTCCATCTAATCTGAATGAGCTGATGGCATCACCATAACCTTCGACAGTTATCTGGTAGGTTCCCTCGCGGTATCTGAAGTTTTTTAGTGTATAAGTGCCTTTGAAACTTTCCGGAATAACAGGATTGAATATGAGCTTATCAGCTTCGAATTCCATTCCGAAGATAACACGGTACTGCATTGCCAGCATGGCAGCTACGCTCCATAGCTGCCTGTCGGAATTTATTTCCGTTCCGGCGAAGTCACCGGTTTCGGCAACGAAGTTTTCCTTGTTTGTCAGGAAAAGAGCAGCCGGACGCATTATTGATGCGAGACCGAATTCTACTGCACTGACCTGGCCATGGGAAGCGTTGGCTATGGTCCAGAAAGCCTGGACAAAGGGCCAGATCCCGTTATTGTGGTATGGCGGGATACCGGGGATCTGCGGATAAATACACGGTATACCGTACTCGATCACCGGAGTGTTTTGCAGCACTGCTGTTTTTTGTGTTTCATCCGCGATGTCAAAAAGCACGGTGAATGCTTCTCCTAATGCTTCAGAGCGCGGTGAAAGCGAAGGGTAAAGCTGGCCGTACAGGTATTGTCCGTAGTAACCTTTTTCAGGTTGCCAGAGGTACCGGTTGATGCTTTTGCGAATCTGCTCTGCCTCACCTGACCATTCATCGTCCCTGCCCAGTACATCTGCCATCTGCCCCAGTGTTTTAAGTGCCTGGGAATAGGCTGCATTTGTTCCCAGGTTCATCGAAGCATATATATCGGCAGGTTCCATCCATAACGGGTATGTCTGCTTGCGCCAGTCGAGGAACGAAGACTCACCCCTTACGAGGCCTGTCATATGATCAAATATTGTTTTCCGGTCGTCTTCAATGCTGTTCTTTAAAATCCAGAAAGCCTGTTCCAGCCATTCCCTCTCACCTGTATATTTATATATTTCCCATGCAGCCAGTCCCCATACAACCCTGTCTGATGATACCGGCCAGGCGCCGCCGGTACCTGTGTCCTGTATTATCCTGTTATTTTCCACTTTACGCATCAGGCTGACCTTGCACCGTTCCGGATCGATGCAGGCAAAGGCAAGCATGGTGGCGTAGCTGACGTCGCGGGTCCAGACGCCTGCCCACTCTTTTCCGGTGCGGAATGTTCCGTCGGGTTCCTGCAGCATGATCATCTCGTCGAGCGACATGTTGTACAATGCATTCAGCAGTACCGATTCGCTGTTGAACCCGGGGTATCCGGAAATATCATTTTTAAGATTCCATTCTGATGACGTATGCGCTGAGGGATCATACACGTTGAATACCATTTCATTCTCAAAGATCCCGTCTCCGTCAGGATCCAGCATTTTCAGCTGCCCGTTTCCTGCCAGGTTTTCAAAATCCCAGCTCAGGGGGTAGGTGTCACCGGCGATGAAGAGACCTTTAAAATCGGCCTTGTAGATCCGGTTTCCGGACACATCGTCATAATATCCGTTTTCTTCAAACGCCTTCAGTACCCGGGTGAAATCAACCCTGAACCTGACCTTTGTATTTGGCGGCAGCGGCTGCGAAGATTCCTTTTCTGTCCTCAGTGAGGATTTCTGTCCGAATGTTATATCAAGAACCACCACCTCGTCAGCTTCCGGAAAGATATTGGCTTCGTGGTTCACCCCGAAGGCCAGTTCATTGTCGCGGCCGTTTATGCTGAATTTGAATTGTATGACGGGATCTATGTTTGCCTGGGGGCTGGCATAATCGGAGACCAGTTGCTGCGGACTCAATGCAGTTGCCCTGAACCCGCCCTGTTCCACCCGGTCAGGAAAAACAGCAAAAGCATCAGACCTGTAAAATGGTTTGTTATTCTGACTGCACATCGAAAACAAAAGGATAAAAACGCATGATAAAATTACTATCAATTTCCGGATCATCTTTTTATTATTTAATGTGTACCTGCCTGATTATGGTTTGAAGTTACACAGTTTTTCAAAACTTACCCTAAAATGTCGGAAGATGCCTGCAGTTACATATCTTAGCATTTCCAAATACAGGGCATATTGACCTTAGGCAAGTAATTTCACTATTTTTATGTTATGAAATACAGAAAACTTGGTGTAAACGGACCGGAAGTATCAACGGTTGGCTTCGGTGCATGGGGCATCAGCGGACGCGACTGGGGAAAGACTGATGATGACAGCTCGCGGAAGGCTATTCATGCCGCCCTTGATGCCGGAGTGACATTTATAGATACTGCTGACGTTTACGGATTCGGACACTCCGAAGAACTGATAAGACAGGTGCTCGACCAGAGACCTGACAAGGACAGGATAGTTATCGCCTCCAAGGCCGGGAATAATTTTTACCAGTTCCTGGAACAGGAGCATAAAGTGACTCCTATAAAGCATGATTACTCCGTTAAACACCTTGAATTTGCCGTTGAACAGAGCCTGAAACGGCTTAACCTGGAAGCCCTCGACATACTCCAGCTTCACAGTCCGGGATTGGTTATCCTGGAAACTGATGAACCGTGGCTGGCTCTTGAACGGTTGAAGAAATCCGGCAAGATAAAACATGCCGGGTGGAGCGTTCAGTCGTTTGAGGAGACTTCGCAGGCTCATATCCTCGAGAGACATCATGAGCTCATTGATGTAATCCAGGTGCGATACAATCTTCTTGAGAGGAGGGCAGAAGAAGTTCTGCTGCCGATGGCGCTAAGATACGGGACGGGTGTTATTATCCGTATCCCGTTGCTGTTTGGACTGCTCTCCGGAAAATTCGGAGAAAAAACCACTTTCGGCGATAATGATCACCGCAGGTCCAATCTTTCTCCTGAGAAATTGTCGGGCTACCTTAAGGAGTTTGAAGCATACAGACCTGTCTTCAGTAAATATCATGAATACAGTACTGCCCAGCTGAGCCTGAGATTTTGTATTTCCCACCCGGCATGCCATACCGTGATTCCGGGAGGAAAAACCGCGCAGCAGGTGCTGGAGAATGTTATTGCTTCTGATCTAGATTTTATTCCGTTCGATGCATTTGTTAAATAGGGAAGGGAGCTGGCGCATCAGAAGGAATTGGCATAATATTGTCTTTCTTCTTTTTATTGCATTCACTCTTTTTACATGCGTGGATCCTTACGTCCCGCGTCTTGATAAATTCGAATCCCTGGTTGTTGTGGACGGACTTCTTACTGACGAGAATAAATCGAATTATGTCCGGGTGTCACGTACCTTTGATACCCTCGGCAAAGAACCTGAAAGAATCTCCGGTGCCACGGTGACAATAAAGGATGACCTTGGAAACATTGCGGTTCTGAATGAAGGATCCGCAGGGGAGTACAGGACCGACAGCCTTACGTTCAGGGGAGTAACGGGCAGGACATATACATTGCACATTATTACAAAGGATGGAAATGAGTATGAATCGGATCCCTGCAAAATGTATCCTGTACCGGAAATTGACAGTCTTTATTTTGCACGCGACAGGGTCATGTCAGACAAGACCGGTGAGAACCTTGAAGGCGTCAGGATTTATATAGATTCCAACGGTGAGAGCGCCAGTAATTTTTATCGATGGACGTATGAAGAATGGTGGAAGTTCAGTGTTCCTGAAGTCAAAGAATACGACTATATAAATGATTCAACGATCCTGCCAATAGCAGAAGTAAAAAAGATATGCTGGGGGAATCATAAGTCGGATGAGATCATTATCGGGTCAACAATCTCCGCAGCCACGGATGCGATTGAAAGTCAGCCGGTCCGTTTTGTTGCCTCTGAAGAAACCGATCATCTGCTCATCCAGTATTGCATTGAGGTGAGGCAGATGTCCATATCGCAGGAAGAATATGCATTCTGGGATCTGATGACACACCTGGATCAGAGCGGAGGGGATATTTTTGACAATCCGCCCTTTCAGGTTTTCAGCAACATTAAAAGTATTACCAATCCTGTTGAGCAGGTGGTAGGTTATTTCCAGGTGGCAGGTGCCAGGCAGAAAAGAATTTATATCACGGTCACTGACGTGATAGGTCTGGGTCTTCCTTTGTACCGGTACAAGTGTGAAATGTTTGAAAAGGGAATTATTGATTATCCGCCTCCTAAGCCTCCGGATAAAGGAGTGTCATGGGATGATATTTATTATGGATTTACAAACTCAGGTTTCACCTTCACCAAGCCAACTGTCACTGATGACAGAAAGCTTCTGAGACTCGTCTTTGTACGGCCATTCTGTGCTGACTGCACATTAAGCGGCAGCCTGAATAAACCGGATTTCTGGGTTGATCTCGAATAAACCCGGCTAACATCATGAACAGCTCCGGAAAGTTACTTTTTTAATGTATTTAGTATGGAATAAATCCTATGAAACGTAACTTTGCGGCATGAAAAGATTCCTCTTGTTGACCGGATTAATAACTGCTGTTATTCTCCCACTGTCCGGACAATATAACAAATATGCAGAAGATTCTTCCACCGTACGCACTCCGGGTTCCGGTTTTGTCAATATCGCTGAAATATCGGGTTCTTCTTTTGGCCTCAGGCATACCAGTTCGCCAAATGAGGAATATTACCTGGGCGTCACTGATATATTAGGATATCAGATAGATAAACACTTTTTGGTTGGAGCCGGGTTTGGGTTTATGGCTTATGACAGCAGCAATCTGTATCCTGTCTTTATAGATTTGAGATATACCACCTGCTTCAGACATATTAACCCGTATCTTTTTTATGACTCAGGAATCCTGATTGATTTTGGAAATGTGGCTGACGGATCCCAGATGTTCATTAACCCGGGAGTGGGGCTGTCATGGTCATTTTCTCCCAGGATTGAAGGGAACTTTGGCGCTGGATTGATGATGCAGATGCAGCCCAGTCATAGAACATCCTTCATTAATTTGAAGCTGGGATTGATCTTCAGTAAGAATCCAAGATCCGTGTGAGGTTTTGAATCTGTTCAGCAGATCGGCCTGTCTCACCCAAATAATATTGCACGATTTATTCCGGCTATACTGCTGCAGCCAGTCGGTATCCTTTTAAAGATTGTCAAGTATATTTTTAAATATATTCAATTTCTTCATGTGTTTTGTCAAATTGCTTGATACAAAATCATCAGTAACAGGTCGCCCCGGAAATAAGCTCCTGGGGCTTTTTAATTTTAGGTGAATCATGCTCTGGGGATGAAATCTTATCTTCCGGAACCTTGTCTTGGTCAAAATTGCAACTTTTTAAGTATCAATTATTAGTCTTATCTATTATTCAGATTATTAACACTATAGGACACTCTGGGGCTTAAAAATCCATTTTTCCCATAATTACCGGTAAAAATTAACTCCTTTTTGACCAATAATCTTAATCCGGGTGTAAGTTCGGTTAGATTGGAAAGGAACCTCCATATATTTTTGACAAAGGGTCTGTATAGCTTCTCCATATTCCCACTAATTGGGCTTTACCTGCTTGTGCTGAATATGCATGTACATTACCTTTGATACGTAATTAAAACCAAAAAGACATGAAGACACTCCATCAGATTTCTTTAGGTTTGACCGGAACGATCCTGTTCAGGAAAATAAATCAGGATTTAAATTACATCTTGGTAAAATTTCATTCAGCCACAAGGTTTATGCTGATATGCATAATATTTCTACTCAGTTCTTTTAAAGTTCCGGGTGGGAGGCCCGTAATGACAGAGGAAATGAAATTTCAAGCTGACAGAGCTTTCTTCTATTTTCAAATTAAGGACCAGCCATTCAGCGAAGATTTATTAAAGAAATGCATTTATTATGAACGGATAGAGTACCAGGATGTAGTTTTATTACAATCCCAGCTTGAGACAGGGCATTATACCTCTGATGTTTTTTTGAACGGGCACAATTGCTTTGGGATGAGGTTTCCCAAACGCAGACCTACTGTTGCAACAGGAACCTATAAAGAGCATGCACAGTATTCTCATTGGTCTGATTCTGTTATAGATTATGCACTATGGCAAAAATACTATTTATCACGGGGATACAGAATTGAAGATACTAATGACGATGCTTTCTATCTGGTATTTTTAAATTGTGTTCATTATGCCGAGGATCCTCGTTATGTTTCCAAATTGGTTGAAATGTCACAAAGGGATTTGACCTGATAACAGTAGTGGAAAAATAGGTCTTGCGTCAATATAAGACCCAAGACATCCGATCGTAGGACATTCGGACCATCAGACAAAGAAAAAGCCCCTTGAAATTGGGGCTCTTTCTTTCGGTGGGCGATGTAGGTTTCGAACCTACGACCCCCTGCTTGTAAGGCAGGTGCTCTGAACCAACTGAGCTAATCGCCCGAAAAGCGAGTGCAAATATAATCCACATTTTTAATTCTGCAAAAGTTAATGTGAATTTAAGGGTCTCATCAACATGACCCCTGTTTACACTGAAATGAGTGGCTCAGTTTGGGCCGGATTAATTTCCCTTTTCAACCGCGACGCAACCTTCTGACTGCCCACGGAGTCATGTTATTAACTCTGTTAATTATACAAAGAGGGGGAATGATACCAATAATCGAAATTTATATATATTAGCTTTCGGTACTTTTTGACTTTAAAGGAGTTACGATTTATCTGCAATTACTTTCAAATCGTTACTCAACTGTTTGATAAATAATATGATATGTTTCCTGAAGCATGACCCTGACTGACATGAAACGAACCCGCCTGTTACCTCTGTGCCTTCTCCTTACCCTTCTGTTACTGCCCCTGCTCACTGACGCTCAGGTAGGCCCCGGAGGCGTAGGCAATATTACAAATACCCAGTTATGGCTCAGATCTGACAGCCTGATAGCCATTCAGCCCCTGTATTTTGTAACCAGCTGGCAGGACCTCTCCGGGCATGCACGCGATTTTGCCCCGGTACTCACCGGGCAGACCGTCCCTTCGCTGACGCTGAATGTCGTTAACGGTTACCCTGCAGTGACATTCACTGACCAGGGAGGCGTCGGAGGTGATTTTCTCGGTTACAACGGTTCAATAGGTATCTCAGGCAGCGATGCTGCCACCGTGGTGATAGTAGCACGCAACACTACCTCCGCTGATGAACAAAACGGCGGATTATACATGGGCCAGAAAAATATTGGCGCAGCTAATGCTGTCAGGAGTTACGGGATTGAATATGCCGATGCAGTAAGATTCAACGGGCAAAGCCAGGTATTCAACGACGGACACACATCAGGCGACTGGAAGATAATCAATTATACCAATCCTGCCGGAGCATCGGTATCAGGTTACCAGGCATACCTTAACGCTACCCTCCTGACGGGAAGTTCGGCATCTGCTACAGTACCCTCTCTGGTTTCAAATTTTGCACTTCTCGGTGCCACACAGTTTAACGGGATATACAACCCTGCCGGCTATTTCAACGGCGACATGACCGAAATAGCTGTGTTCTCGGGTCAGCTTAACGATGCTGAGCGTATCGTCCTTGACAATAACCTCGGTGCCAAGTATCTTATTCCTATTGCTGACGATCACTATTCGTGGGAAATGACACATTCACATGATGTCTCAGGCATAGCAGCGTACAACGGCACCATCTTCACCAATGCATGGTCGACAGGGCAACTGTCAATAAGTAATCCGACAGATCTTTCCGATAACGAATATCTTTTTTTCGGACACAACAAGGCAAGTGCCAAAACATGGACTAACGTTGGGGTTCCGGCTCCGGGCACATACAAACTGATGAGGGAATGGAGGGTTGATGAGACCTCCGATGTCGGCACCGTAACCATCAGTGTGCCGGCTGCTTCACTGCCCGCATTCCCGGCAGGTTATTCGCTGATAGGAATACTTACAGATGCTGACGGTGATTTCACCTCTGGTGCAACGATGCATCAGACCACCCTCACTGCCGGTGCCTATGCTGTCAGCCTGAACCTTGCTGACGGACAGTATCTGGCAATTGTTGTTTACCGTCCCGAGGTGAACTACACAATAGCATCAGCTTCAGGACCGGAGAGTGTCACCAGCGTAACCGTGCAGGCGTATCTCAATTACCCCTACACGGCAGATGTCTCGGTTGACTTTGCCGTAACCGGAGGAACAGCCACCAACGGCACTGACTACACGCTTGTACCCGGTACTATTACTATACCTGCGGGATCAGTGACAGGCTCATATATTATTACAATTATTAATGACGCTCTTGTTGAACCCAGCGAGACAATTATTACCGGACTTTCCAACCCGTCAGCGGGTCTGTCCATAGGCACTCAGAACAGCTATACGTATACCATCCTCAACGATGACAATATTTACGTTTCATTTTCCTCTGCAACTGCCTCGGGACCGGAGGGAAATGCACCAGGCACTGTTTCTGCGCCTCAGATAGTCGTTAGCGGCGGCAGCACCACTGTCTCCGGAAGCGTCATATTCATGGTCACCAACGGAACAGCCTCCTCGGCAGACTGGTCACAGACATCCAACACAATTACGATACCAGCAGGCGACTACACCACACCTGTTTCAATTCCTCTCTCTGCTGCGAATCTTACCATTCTGGGTGATCTTCTGGTTGAGAATGACGAAACGATCAACCTGAGTATGAACACATTCGTTAACGTTCTTGCCGGCCCGATCTTAAATAGTGTATACACGATCATCAACGACGATAATTCCACTGTCAGTGTAACAACACCGACTCCGGCCATAACAGAAGGAGGTCCTGGTGCAGTGGGTACAGGAACTTTTACATTTGCCTTTTCAAACCCCGTGGCTACAGCTAGGACCGTCTCATATTCAGTATCCGGTACAGCCACATCCGGCACGGACTTTAATGCCCTGGCAGGCTCTTTCGTAATGCCTGCAAACGCTGTGACATTCAATCTTAATCTCACTTCTGTTGCAGATCTCATTGTCGAGGGTAATGAAACGGTGACAATCACTATCACCGGTATATCAGGTACCCCGGCACTGCTGATCAACGCCACACAAGCAACTATTACCATTACCGACGATGATCTTCCAACAATCATGTATAGCCCGGCATCGGTCACGATGGCGGAGGGAGCGACTGCCACAATAGACGTGTGGCTCTCAAATGCACCGGCAGGTTCGGTGACCCTGAACATCTCAACATTACTTGCAGGCGTGCTGAATATCAGTCCTGTAACTCTGACTTTCAATACTGCAAATTTCGCAACGCACCAGATTATCACGATTCAGTCTGTCGACAACAATGCGATGGGCAATCAGACCGATGCTGTCATCATCTCGGTTAATGATGCCCTTTCGGATAATCCTTTTGATCCGTTGCCTGACATTAATATCCCGGTTAACATCACCAACAATGATGTGGCTTCGCTTGTCATCAATCCTGCTGCAGTTACCGTGGCTGAGAACGGCACAGCAACATTCACCGTTTCGTTATCTGCCAGACCTGCGTCAGGTAATGTGGTTATAGATCTTATCAGCAACAATACTGCTGTTGCCACCATCAACATCCCTCAGCTGACATTCACCACCCTCAACTGGGGAGTGCCGCAGACTATTACCGTCGCGGGCGTAAACAACAACACAGTTCCCAATACATCCACCACGATCAGCCTTACTGTAAACAATTCTCTTTCAGATGATACTTTCGACGGGGTTACAGGTACGGTCAATGTCAATGTCACCAATGACGATCTTGCAGGATTTATTGTTAATCCGCTGACTGTTAACATTACAGAAGGAGGTCCTGCCGGCCAGTTCACCATTGTACTGACAGCACAACCTCTGACCGATGTGGTCTTCGACCTGGTCAACGCAATCCCGGTAAACACTGTTCATCCTGCCCAGGTCACATTCACAACGGCCAACTGGAATATCCCCATAATTGTAAATGTGACTGCCGTTGAGGATGCACTTGACGGTAACCGGACGGATATAATTGCAGTTACTGTGAACCAGGGTCTCTCCGACAACAGTTTTGACGCTCTGGCAGCACAGAATGTCACAGTCAACATCCACGATAATGATCCGCCGGTGATCACCGGATGCCCGCCTAACATTTCCGTTGGCAATACTCCCGGAGCCTGTTCGGCTGTTGTCAGCTGGACGCCGCCCGTCTCCACTGCACCCATGGTCTCAAGTCATCTCCCCGGCGCTACGTTCCCTGTCGGGGTGACCACTGTCACTTATACCTCAACGGATGCGGACGGCATGGTCTCCACCTGCTCATTCACCGTCACAGTGAATGATACCGAGCCTCCTGTTGTCACATGCATCAGCGCAACAGTGACACTTAATGCATCTGGCAATGCCACAATTGTTCCGGCCAATATTCTTTCAGGCGCACCTTCGGACAACTGTTCGGTGGCTTCGGTTACACTCAGCCGGTCCGCCTTCACCTGCGCTGACCTTGGTGTTTCAACCGTCACTGTCACTGTTACAGATGCGAGCGGCAACAGCTCAAACTGCAATGCCTCCGTTACTGTTACGGACCCCTTCCCGGCATCAGTAAATGCCGGATCAGACGGAACGGTGTGCATCACCGCACCAACCTACAGTATCACCGGTGCCACAGGTGTGAACGCCTCCCTGCTCTGGACAACTTCCGGCTCAGGCACATTCAATAATCCTGCTCTTCCGAACCCGGTTTATACACGCGGTCCGACCGATCTCACCAGTGTGACCCTGACACTCACAGGCACCAAAATCAGCGGCTGCCCGGTGACCCTTTCTGATAATATGGTTCTCACTTTTGCAGGGGTTCCCACAGCTGATGCAGGTGCAGACAAAAGCCTGTGCGAAGGCACAGTAGCTGTTACGCTCAGCGATGCTTCATCCGGCAACGGTACAGTTTTATGGACCACATCAGGTAATGGCACATTCAGTAACCCATCGCAAACGAATCCCGTTTATACTTTCGGTTCATCCGATACAGGTCCGGTGACCCTCACCATGACAGTCACCAGTGCTGCCTGCGGCATTGTTACTGATAATTTCATTATTACCTTCACCAGCGCACCTGTCGCCGATGCAGGACCTGATGCATCTCTCTGCCGCACTGAGACAGGCTTCCAGGTTGCGGGCGCCTCGCACAGCGGAGGAACAGTAATCTGGACCTCAAGCGGCAATGGCACTTTTAATAACGCCACCATTGATAATCCGTATTACACTTTTGGAACGACGGACTACACTAACGGCACAGTGACACTGAGCATGGAGGTCACCGGCGGAGGATCCTGCGGAACGGCTTCATCATCAGCAGTTGTTACTATCCTTCCGCTTCCGGTCATACAGGTCACACAGCAGAAAAATATAACCTGTACCGGTCTGACAGATGGCGAAATACATCTTGACGCCACCACTGGTCAGTCGCCTTACACCTTCAGTATCGACGGATCACCTTTCCAGGCATCCGGAGACTTTACCGGATTGTCTGCCGGCCCATATGATTTTGAGGTGAGGGATGCGAACGGCTGTATGTCTGACATTACCCTTAACATAAGTGAACCGCTTCCTTTCAATGTGACCCTCGACAGCACCCGCAACATCAGGTGCAACGGAGGCAGTGACGGCGCAATTTATATCACCCCGTCAGGAGGTACTGAGCCTTACAATATCAGCTGGACCGGCCCGTCAGGTTATACAGCCTCCACGGCTGATATTACGGGTCTTAAAGCAGGTGCATACAGTCTCACAATCACTGACGCCAATTCATGTGCAACCTTCAGCTTTAACGAGATCCTTACCGAACCCACGGCGCTGGTGATTACCGGGGCTGTGCTGTCGGATTTCGGCGGATACGGAGTCCGGTGCCCGGCATCTGCAGACGGATCCATCACTGTGACTGTCGCAGGCGGTACCCCGCCGCTGGCGTACCTATGGACAGGGCCGGGAGGCTTTACCTCAACGCAGGCTAACATCGCGTCAGTACCCTCAGGTACTTACACGCTGAAAATCACTGACAGCCAGGGTTGCGTTCTGACACATGATTACATACTGACTGCACCTGAAGCAATGCTGCTGACAGCTGAAACTGAGAATGGCTCATGTCCTGATACACCTGACGGCAGCATCGACCTGACCGTTGCCGGCGGTGCAGGAACGCTTATTTATGAGTGGGATGATGGCCCCACAACACCTGACCGTACGGAGCTGCTGCCTGACGATTATAATGTCACGGTGACTGACGGTAACGGATGCACAGCCCAGCTGACAGTTACCGTAGGTGTGACGGGTCATGATTGCCTAGAGGTTTATGAGATAATCACTCCCAATGCCGACGGCAGGAATGACACATGGAAGCTGCGTAACGCTGAGCTCTATCCTGATGCTGAAGTCTTCGTTTATAACCGGTGGGGCAGACTCGTATATCATTCGCGAAATGTGACCGATGAGTGGGATGGCACATCTGACGGCAAACTGCTGCCAAATGATTCATATCACTATGTACTCCACCTCAACGATGGTTCGGAGCCGCGTACAGGAGTTATCTCAATTATTAGCAAATAACCTGATTACTGAAACGAGATATGAAACGTCTGAGAATTATAACAGTGATCGGCCTTCTGGCAATAATGCCTTCTGTAACAGGTCAGCAGTTTCCAATGTACAGCCAGTATGTCATGAACGGGTTCCTGCTTAACCCGTCATATGCCGGCAGTGACTTCTATACGACCTTCGGACTTACCGTCCGTGAACAATGGCTTGGTATTCCTGAAGCACCAAGCACCTACGCAGCATCTTTCCAGACCAGGATACTGAATGACAGCTACATTACCAAGTCTACAACAGTCAGGAAAAAGATTGACAGACCCACAAAGGGAGGACGGGTAGGATTGGGCGGCTATATATTTTCTGATCACAACGGTATCATGCACCGGACAGGATTTCAGTTTGCCTATGCCTATCACCTGCCGATTGAGGACGAGAAGCAGCTTTCTTTTGGACTTTCACTGAGCGCTTACCAGTATTTTGTTGACATCAACGGAGCCGTTATTGAAGACGAAAATGATGAGTTCCTGGCCAACTATGACCAGGTTGTCTATATTCCTGATGCCAACTTCGGTGTCAGCTACACGACAAGAAGGTTTTTTGCCGGCTTTGCAATGACCAACCTTTTCAGGGGATCGCTGATGATCGGCAACGGGGCAGAGAACGGCAGCTCGCAGCTCGGTCATTATTTCCTGACGGGAGGAGTCAAATTCTATCCCGGAAGCACCGACTGGATTATCGAGCCGTCGATGATGCTGAAGGCATCTGATATGCTGGCAAAGTCGATTCAGCTCGATCTTACAGCAAGAGTCTACTATAAGGAGGATTACTGGCTCGGGGTCTCATACAGAACGAATGATGCTGTCGTGCTCCTTGGCGGAGTCAAGGTTGACAGGTTCTATCTCGGTTATGCCTTTGACTTTACATTATCTGACATCCGGAGTTATACCTACGGGACACATGAACTGACAGTACTGGCACGCTTCGGTGACAATCCGAGAAGGTACAGATGGATCAATAAATACTGATGAGGCAACTCATAGCGATTTTATTAATTGCCGCAGCCCTTATTGGCTGTGACCCCCTTGCCAATCCTGTTCCCGGCCCTGTTGCCTTTTCATCTGACACCGTTTCCTTCGACACGGTTTTTTCAACTGTCGGATCAGTGACAATGGAGTTCAGGGCGATTAACAGGGGCAATGACCCACTGCTGATTGACAGGATATACCTTGGTGGCGGGGCGGGTTCGCCTTTCAGGCTGAATATCGACGGTGTTCCTTCAGTGAGCAGCGAGGAGGTCATCCTGGCACAGGGAGACAGCCTGTTTGTTTTCGTGGATGTGACGATTGACCCTCTCAACGAAACTAACCCTGTTGCTGTCCTCGACTCTGTGATATTTGAATCGGGAAGTTTTACTGACCGGGTAATTCTCGAGGCGTGGGGACAGGATATCTGGCTGCTGGAGGATGAAGTAACCGGCACAGCGACATGGACTGAGGGGAAGCCGTACGTGATAAGCGGCTCATTCCTTGTCGACACATCCGCAGTACTTGTCATGGGCCCCGGGACCAGGGTGTTCTTTCATCATAATGCAAAGATGACAGTTGCAGGGACCCTTATAACAATGGGAGATGTGGATAAGCCTGTGGTCTTTGCTTCCGACCGGCTTGAACAGGGATATAAAGATGTACCGGGATACTGGAAGGGCATCACCTTCATCGATTACAGCAGAAACAATGTTCTTGGGTCCACTGATATAAGGAATGCAGAGATTTCTGTGAAGTTATCAGGCAGTGAAACAAAAAAGCCCGATATCCTTTTAGTCGACGTCAGCCTGATGCATAATTCTGTAGCATCGCTCGTGGCCAGAAATGCGCATATACTGGCTGTCAACAGCCTCTTTGCCCATTCAGGCTTCAGCACCGTTTCCTTAACTGAAGGAGGTATTTATGACTTCATCCACTGTACCATGGCAAACAGGTGGGAGTACAGCTTCCGGTCCGAACCGGTTATGTTCATTGGCAAGGACGCAGGGGAACTCCCGGAGGTTACTGTTGTCAATACGTCTATTACAGGCACCCTGAATAATGAACTGTTTATTGATGCAATGCCTTCAGAGGTA
>CAWADB010000004.1:0-73222 GCA_963780735.1 uncultured Bacteroidales bacterium | reverse complement strand
TTTGAAGAGGGACACAGGCAAAACCAGATATTGGGTACTGAAGCAAGCTTTTCCAGCTCATATTCAGTAATAACTGTGTTATGAACAAGTAACAGGTGCGATGTCAGTCCTGACAGGGTAATTGCAATCTCAAGGTGCCCCTCTGCCATTTTTCTCTCGTCATAAGACTCCAGGAAATGCAGGGATGTGACAGACGATGAATTGATTTTTTCCTTTATAAGGCTGAACAGCGGCTGTGAGACCGAGTATACTCCATGAGGGGTTATGTGAGAGGTCAATCCTGCAGCGTCAGCCGCAGATACCAGTTCGAGGGCATTTTCAATGCGCCCGGCTGCCAGCAGGGGATCAAGGCCAAACACCTCTATGAAGGTAAGGTACCTGATGGAGCTTGTGCGCTTGATATCAAATGTCAGGGAGTTATTGCTGATGTCTCCGCAGGCTACAACACCCTCCCTGTACATTTCGTCATCAGCATCGCGGGCTGCCCTGACTATTTCAGTGGTATCAGCATCGCGCCGCTGCCTGACACCGGTAATGAATTCAGTCAGTCCCCCACCTGCAGGGAGAGTATTACGCATGTGTGAAAGCTCAAGATGTGAGTGGCAGTTTACCAGTCCGGGAATAATGATCCCGTTATAAAATTCCGTTCCGGGTTTTTCCGGCAGGTCTCCTCCGGTATCTTCGACAGAAAGAATAGTACCATCATCGGCGGCGGTCACGACTCCCCTTTTGAGAGGCTTGCCGGCAGAGGTGAAAACATATTGTGCCGAGATCGTGCGCATCACTGCTGCTTCACCTTTGCTTTTTCCTTTTCAAGCTTAATGCTAATGTTGCCTACAGTGGCATGCTTCTGCCATGTGCCTTCCCGGGCGGTGTGATTCAGCAGCCATCCCCTGATACGGGTATTCCCGGCAGTTTCCAGGGTCTTTCTTGCTTCAACCTTCTGTAACTTTCCGTTTTTTTCAAGCCTGATTTCCGCCCAGTCGTTACGCACTTCCACACCCAGGCTGTCAGAAGTAAAGAAGTAAACTGTAACCCTGGGATCAAAGCTTCCATCGTCTTCGTAAACCAGGATATCTGCCCTGAGTACGTACTCACCGGGAACTTCGGCAGGGATATCAAACCAGATCGAATCGTGCGGAGATTCGCCGGGCAGGATATACTCTGCTTTTCCCACCCAGAGGTTATCAGGGATAGAATCTGCATCTATGCGTTCATTTTCTACCTTAACCTCAAGTGCAAGAAGGTTACCGGTCACCCTGTCATAGATCTTTGCAAGTTTTTTCGGTTTGTTGGTAAAGTAGTACCGCAAGGTCCATTCCAGCTGTTCGTACGTGTAACCGTGACTCCTGACTACATCGATATAATTCAGTATCGAATCTCTCTGGCCCCATGTATCCCTCATAGCCTGGACATCCATCATTCCTGTCGTGAGGTAGGTATCTGTGAGTATTGCCACCAGCTTGTCTTCCGGAATGAGCATCTTCCTGTCAGGTTTATTGGAGTCTGAGGGTCCGCACGCCATCAGCATGCTAACGGTAGCAAAAAACAGTATGATAATTTTCCGGCTCATTTATGTTCTTTTTTGTTCTCCTTAAGTAACCTCCGGGAGAGGTAGTGAACCGGGTACCAGGCAGCTCCGTAACCGATAGCCATGACCGTTGCGGCGACCAGAAAGAAATCTATCAGGTGCATCCTGACGGGATATGCATCTATAAGCAGGGACTCACCGGCCAGTTTTACGATTCCAAAATGCTGCTGTGCGGCGCAGATCAGGAAACCGATTGCCAGTCCCAGACATGTGCCTATGAACGAGATCATCCATCCCTCATAGATGAAGATGCGTTTGATCAGGGAATTATCGGCACCCAGGCTCTTAAGTATTTTTATGTCTCTTTCCTTTTCGATTATCAGCATTGTCAGTGAACCAATTATATTGAAGGAAGCTATAATCAGGATAAATGTAAGGATGACGTAAATAGCCAGTCGTTCAGCCTTCATTACCTTATAGAACATCTCCTGCTGTTCGAACCTGTTTTGGACCAGGAAACCTTCTCCCATTGCATCCTTAATGCCTTTCTGTGTCTTTTTAAGGTCGGCGCCCGTTTTCATCCTGACTTCGATGGAGCTTACCTCTGTTGTATAATCCAGCAGTTCCCTGGCGAAGTCAATAGGAAGGAATATATACTTTGAGTCAAACTCCTGCTCGACGGCGAAGATGCCGGAAATAAAAATATATCTTCTTGTGAACTCCTTTTCAGGGTTCATGGTGAGGTGTGCCTTTCGGTCAGGTATATATATTGCCAGCGGCGACACAAAATTAAGCCTCATTCCCAGGTAGTTGGCAACACCCAGTCCGGCTATGGCGTACGGTCTTCCGTTCTCCGCGGTAAGTATAAAATCTCCGTCCCACATTGCGGTATCGAGATCGGTAACCTCACGGTAGTTCGGTGAGACTCCCTTGATGGTGGCAATATATTGCTGTTCCTCATATCTGAGAAGTGCGTTTTCCTCGAGCGTCTCAGCCCATACCTCCACACCGTTGACAGATGACAGCCTCTGAAGATTCAGGGAGTCGGGGGTAAAGACCTTACCCTTGACCGGGGTTATCCTGATTTCCGGGTCTGAGGTACTGAAGATACCCTTTACCATATCCTCCAGCCCGTTGAATACCGAGAGTATGGTTATCAGCGCCAGTGTCCCGACGGTCACTCCGGTCACGGAGATAGCTGAGATAACATTTATTGCGTTTCGCGATTTCCTGGCGAACAGATATCTTTTGGCTATGTAGAGTGACAGCTTCATCTGCTTTTTCCGGCAACAACCAGTAACCCTGTTCCTTTGTTATGCGTGATATTCAGGTCAATACAGTTCAGCAGAAGGACGAAGGGCATGACGGCAAGATAATAGAAAGGGAGGAGAATGTAGAACAGCCTGGAAGCCGTGAGCAAGATGACGGGGTATTTCATTGAAAGCCTCCATGCCAGGCTCCCCGGCCAGCCGTATGTATATGACACTGATACTTTCCCAAATCCTGCATCGAGGAGTTTCTCAGTGATCCCGGCTTTGCTATAACCGTCACGCACATGCTCGCCGATGAATGATGTTTCATTTTCCGAATGAACGTCAGAGCCGCCAAGATCGGAGGGTGTGGAGATAACAAGATATCCGTCAGGCTTCATCATGCCGGCAAAGGAGCTGAATACTTTACGGTCCTCCTCAATATGTTCCATCACATCGACGCACAGCACGAGGTCATATTTCACCGTGCCGGTCCATGTCACAAGATCGGCTTCGATGACCTGCACCCTGCCGTCAAGGCCCTCTCCGCTGAAAAAGGCGCTGCAGTCAGCCACCTGTTCACTCTTAATGTCCGCTGCGGTGATATGCCAGCCCGGGAATTTTCCTGCCATCCGCCATGTATACTGGCCGAAGCCCATACCTGCATCCAGCACCTCTGATGATGAGGGGAGCTTCAGGCTTAACTTTCTGAGGGCTTTCCGTACGTGCCATGAACGCAGCAAAAGAATATCGAGAAGCAGGTAAAAAATCTTACGCAGCAGCGGATGACGGTTGAAGAGCCGTCCTAGAGGCTCTTTTATGGGGTCATAATCCATCAGCCTTATTCCTTAAGCAGATTACTGATTTTATCTATATAATCATTACTGTCATCGACGAAGAATGCTATCTCCGGCACAATGCGCAGCTGGTTGCGCACTTTCTGGCCGAGCTCATACCTGATACGCGGTACCCGGGCCCTTAAACCTTCAAGGATCTCCTCAGACTTGTCTGAGGGAAAAATGCTGATCCATGTTTTTGCCAGTGAAAGATCCGGGCTGACGCGCACGGTTGTCACCGAGATCATTTTCCCGGGAGCAAGCTCGCCGGAATGATGAAGTAAGATCTCTGCAAGTTCCTTTTGGATCAGTCTTGCAACCTTCTTTTGCCGCGTTGATTCCATGATAAATGATTTTCACCGCTAAAATACAAAAATTGTCAGAGCGGAAGGTCTTCCGGGGCTTTGGCGGAAAGATACCCCGCGGAGATTAAATTCGTTATTTATCTTTATTTTTGTGCGACAAAAAATTCTTATGGATACAGTTGTAAGCGGCATACGTTCAACGGGCAACCTTCACCTCGGCAATTACTTCGGTGCCCTGAAAAATTTCCTCAGGATGCAGGATGAGAATAAATGTTATTTTTTTATAGCTGATTATCACTCACTTACTACACATCCTCATCCTGATGACATTCACAGTAACATTAAGCAGGTACTGGCAGAGTATCTCGCATGCGGCATTGACCCTGAGAAGGCCACTGTATATGTTCAGAGTGATGTTCCGGAGGTTTCTGAGCTTTATCTTCTGCTGAACATGAATGCATATGTCGGCGAGTTGGAACGGACAACGTCTTTCAAGGAAAAGATCCGCAAGCATCCTGACAATATAAATGCCGGATCTACTGACCTATCCGGTATTAATGGCAGCTGACATCATCATACACAAGGCGCACAAGGTGCCCGTAGGCAAGGATCAGGAGCAGCATCTTGAAATGACCCGGCGCTTTGCCCGCCGGTTTAACACGATGTACGGCGTGGAGTATTTCCCTGAACCCGATGCCTACAATTTCGGGAAGCAGCTTATCAAAATCCCTGGTCTTGACGGAACAGGCAAGATGGGAAAGAGCGAAGGCAATGGCATCTTCCTCGCAGACACACCGTCAGAGATCAGAAAGAAGGTCATGCGGGCGGTGACCGATACCGGTCCTGAAAAACCAGGCTCAGAGCCTTCGGAACCGGTCAGGAACCTGTTCACTATCATGGATGTCGTCTCTGATCCTTCGACAGCGGCTTTCTTCCGTGAGAAGCATGCATCATGCGAGATCAGGTACGGTGATATGAAAAAGCAGCTTGCCGAAGATATTGTAAAGGTTACCGAGCCGATCAGGACACGCATCAATGAGATCATTAATGACCCTGTCTATCTGGGCAGGGTTGTGGCGGCGGGAGCTGAAAAAGCAAGGGCAAGCGCCTCGGCCACCATCAGGGAGGTGAGGGAGATAATAGGCTACAGGCCTTTCTGAGAACATCAGTTTATTTATACATTGACGACAGGAGCCCTCTCAAAAGGAGCATTCCTGTCAAACAGATAGCGGTACGTTATATGCGTTTTGATTATCCGTGCGCCTATCTGATCAAGGAGGTGCATCATTGACGGATTGAAATCGCCTATCCAGTTAAATTCCAAATCTTTATAAGGGAAATCACTCTTCAGGGCCAGCTTAGCGAATGAGATTATAAGTGCTCCTTCCACACCTTTGCGCTGATGTTCCGGAACTATTCCGAAGATCATGCCGAAAGCTTTGGTAATCTCTTTCCTGACGTGCCTGTACCAGAGGAATTTTAATCTTCCGATGTTATTCAGCCTGCCGTTGAGGTGTCTTATTATCTGGTTGACCTCCGGCAGCATAATGAAAAAACAGACAGGTTCATTTTTATAGAATCCGAACCAGACCAGTTTTTCATCATGGATGGACCGGAAGCTTTTAATGATCAGTCGTGCATGTCTCTCGCTTATTGTTTTTACACCGGGGAAGCGCGCCCAACCCTTGTTATATACGATCATGAAGTAACGGGCTATGTCACGGGCCTCCCATGCTCTCATGTATCTGAAAGTATAGTCAGGATTCGCAAATATCCTTTCTGCCTTGGTCCTGATCACTTCATCAAGGTTCCTGCCGGTTACAGGGGTATGGTATGTATACTGTTCGAAATAATTTTTGAAGCCGTAGTTTTCAAATAATTCCCTGTAATACGGAGGGTTATACGGCATGCAGAAGTTTGGCGGCAGGAATCCGTCAATAAGCAGACCCCACCAACGGTCACGCTCGCCGAAGTTCTCGGGACCCTCCATGGCTGTCATGCCGTTGCCTTCCAGCCACTCACGACATGCATCGAAGAGCACGGCTGCGGCTTCAGCGTCATTGATGCATTCAAAAAAGCCCATTCCGCCGACAGGCTTCTGGTCCTTGTTTGCAATTTTCCTGTTGTAGAAAGCAGCCACCCGGCCCACTGTTTTTCGTGAGCTATCCTTAAGAAGCCATCTGATAGCTTCGCCGTTGCGGAACTGCGTGTTCAGCGAGGAGTTGAAAACAGTCTCGATCTCCTTTGTCAGAGGCTTGATCCAGTTGCTGTCACCCCTGTAGATTTGTGAGGGAAGGTCATGAAATTCCCTGATATCCTTTTTTGTTTTTACCTCAGTAAGATGGAATTCCCTGCCCATTAACCCGCATATAATTACAGGGTTGAAATTTAATTAATCATTTCGGAAAAACAATGCTTCCCCGCCTGTGATGATCCTCGTCAGATCCTTACCCTGGCTGAGATAATGAAATTCATGCCCGGAGCAACAATACCGGATGAGTAGGGGCGGTACCTCAGGTCAAGAATATTCTCCAATCCGGCTGTCAGCTCAAGCCTGTTTTTTATGTTATAAGACGATTTGAAGTTCAGGGTAAACCATCCGGGTGACCAAGGATTGCCCTGATCGTCAACGGCGTACATGTACGGTTTTTCTCTCTCGCTCGGGGCAAGTCTTTCGTAAGGTATGCTTCCGTTATAGACACAGTACAGATCAGCCTTAAGCGATGATTTTTCATATATGACATGGGTTGCACCGAACAGCGGGGGCACATGTCGCCAGGGCTCCTGCTCATTGTCATATCCCCGGGTCAGTGTCAGCGCAGATTTTATCCTGAGGAAAGAAACGGGTTTAAGTTCTGCTTTCACCTGTGCGCCGTAGACAATTGCATAACCGGCATTGACCATGGCAAACACGGCACTTTCTTCGCCCAGGTAATCTATGGTGGACTCGCCGTTAAACAGATATGCCCGGCGTACCATGGCGTTATCAAGATATGAGAAAAAACCGGTTGCTTCTGCAAGAAGCATACCGCCAAATTCCCTTGAAGCCCCGATATCAATGTTGTACAGATATTCAGGTTTGAGATCAGGGTTGGGCACTACCAGTACACCCGGGGCAGATTCGAACACCTTTCCCATGTCATCAAGGTTCGGTGCCCTGAACCCTGTTGACAGATTCAGTGTCAGCTCAGTGTGGCCGTCGGGTCTGTACACCGCACCGGCACCTCCGGTCAGGGCGCTGTTCTTTGTCCCGATGGCAGTGAATGGGAAATTGTAGAATGAGTTATCGGCGATTTCCGATTCGAGTGACACAAAATTATACCTGGCGCCTGTGCTGACGGTGAATTTCCTGCTGACATTAAACTTATATCCGGTATAAAGCGCAAAGCTGTTGTAAATATTTTTTCCGTTGGGGTATCTTGACCCGGCCGGAACGGTTTCACCGGTCAGAATATCCTTTGTATCAGCGGTACTTTTAATATTATTTCTGACGTATTCGGCTCCGTAATAGATAAGATTTTTATTCTCGCCTGAAGACTTTTCGAAATCAATATTGGCTGACCATATGCCTACCTTTTCGGTCTGCTCATTGAGGCTGACGTCATCCAGCTTACGGTCATGCCGGCTCTCCTGGTAGTCCTGTCTTGCCACGGTCAGCCTGGCTTCATCGAACATTGCCGAGGGCCTCGTGTAATTGACTGTACCGCTGGTCATCATCCAAATCTGCGGTCCGTAGTACCAGTCGCCGTACCTTAGCGTTCCGTTCTTCATCTGTATCAGCCTGTCATAGCGCGGAACGTCTGAGATGTGTGAGTAATGGTTGGCAAGGGTAATATCGGCAAATTTTCCTGCCTTGAAACGAAGCTTATTTGTGGTGTTCAGCTGAGAGTAACCGGAAGCAATCTGTTTCCGGGGATCTTCATTCATTATTATTGTATCACCATCTGTTGTGCGCGCCTGGTATTCATTCCTGAGATATTCGGGGTGCTTCCATGAACCCATAACCAGGTTACCGAAATCAGACCAGGAGGCTGATGTGAGAAAAGCAACCCTGCGTCCTCCCACATTGAAATCGACATGATAGGTCTGCTCTCTGGTTGCGGTTGAAAAGCGGGCCAGTGCTTCGGCTTTGTAATATACCGAGTCGCCTGTGGAATAAAGGGCTCTCTTGGTATGAAAATCCATGATCCCGCCCAGGGCGTCACTGCCGTACATTGTGGCGCCGGGTCCGAAAATAATCTCAGTGCGGTCAATCACCGCCGGGTCAAGCGATATAATGTTCTGTATGTTGCCTTCCCTGTAAATGGCATTATTCAGCCTGACACCGTCGATGACTATCAGGACCCTGTTTGTGGCAAAGCCTCTCAACATCGGGCTGCCGCCGCCGAGCTGGCTTTTCTGCACAAAGACGTCTCCGCTGAGCGACACGAGATCAGCTGTTGTCTGCGGGTTCTGGATCCTTACCGAAGGAAGGGTGACGGTACTTATATAATTGGGCACCTCGTCAGATTTCTGTTCCCAGCGGTTAGCCGATACAATGAACTCTTCAACCTCGAAGGTTTTTGTCGCGAGCTTAACCACCCATCCTGCCTTTTTGAGTTCGTCAAGAGTATAGGATACCCTCTCGAAAGAAAAATGCTGAAAATATACCGGTTGCCCGCCCGTGAATTCAGAAAGGTTCGCTTTGCCTTTCTGGCTGGTATAACAGAATACGGTACGAGTTTCATTATAAACGGCAACATCAGCGATGGGCTTACCGTCTTCGACCCCTATAACCGTGACCGTCTGTGATATGGCCGGAATACACGGTAATATCAGTATCAGAATAAATAACAGGCGCTTCATTAATACGGGATAAAATCTCCTGCAAATGCACAAAAAGCGTTCCACAAATGTCAGGAAGGACGATGTTTCCTGATATCCTGTTTACCGGCTATGCTTTTGTTTTTACCAAACCAAATTAATATTTTATATTTTTGAATTTAGATCTGAAGCGGAAAATTGTGCGAAAAAGAACCGGGTTGATACTTGTCGGATTGCTTGCCGCAGGGCTGACAGTGGCTGCATATTTTATCAGGAAGGATAAACAGGTTGTCATTGTCGATCCATGGGTGGCTATTCCTTCGGATGCATTTTTTATCATAGAGACGCCTGATTTTCCGGAACTTATAACAAGAACCACTGACAGGACAGGCATCACGGCGAGGCTTTCCGGAATGAAGTGGGCCGACTCCCTGATAAAGACTGCGGCTGTCATCGACAGCATTACCGGAGGCCGTGAGGTTCGTGAAATGATCAGTAACCGGGAGGTGCTGCTGTCATTCCATGTCACGGGTCAGGGTCGCGTCACAGCACTTGCGGTGATGAATACGGGTCCTTCCTTCAATTCACACCGCCTCATTCATCTCTGTGAGTCATCGGGAGCTGCAGTTACAGATGCCAGGGATCTTGGCGGTGTCAGGAAGTACACGGTCTCCTATGGTCAGGGGCCCGGCAAAGCCACGGTATACATGGCGCTGACCTCAGGTATTATAATTGTTTCGTCGTCAGAGGCGCTTGTTGCCAACGCGTTAAACAATAAGAGCACGGGATCAGACATACGGTACCAGCAGGGATTTGCCTCTGTTGTCAACGCGGCAGGAGAGGAGGCTGACAACCTTTTCATCCTCTTCAGAAACCTCCCCAGGTTCGTGCAGTCTTTCATTGCCGCCGATGAGATAACCCGGGTATCGTCAGCAGCTATTGCAGCAGGAGGTGACCTTACCTCCCGTGAGGACGGTTTATTCATCAGCGGATTTCTTACTACTGCAGGAGCAGGGCTGGGTGCCGATAAGTTCAGGGATGTAGCCCCTGCAGAATGCGGCGTACACGAACTTTTGCCACAGATAACCCTGAGTTACAGGACTGTGATGAGAAGGGCTTTGCTCACCGGTGATATGACCTCTGATCCGGCATCGATAAATGCCACTGACCTGGCGCTTGCAGTGAGCCCCTTCACAGGAAATGAGGTGACCACGGCAGTGCTTCCCTCATCTGAAGGAGAGGAGAAAGTCATTCTCTTCAGGATGACTGACCGTCAGTCGGCGGAAAATGTGCTGCGGGAAAGGCTCACCGCCAAATATCGCTCCATGGGACTGCGGGAAAGCCATTTTCTGGCTTCTGTAGAAAACGACGGAAAAGACGAGGTAGTAATGTACAAAATGCCATTCACAGGCGTGGCATCCATACTTTCCGGGGAGACTGCTGCCCCTGACGGGGATGGATGGGTTCTCTTCTCAAGGTCATACATGGTCTTTGCCAGGTCTCCGGAAGTGCTGGCGGTCATAAGAAGAGATTCGGAAAGTGACAACACCCTGATCAATGATCCGGAGTTCAGGGAAATGGAAAAGACACTTCCCACAAAAAGCTCATTTCTTTTTTACAGTTCGGGACGAGCGATTAAATCGCTCGTTGACAGATATCTTACGCCTGCATCATCTGCCGGCCTCAGTGACCGTTCCTTTGCAGGCATTGATGGTGTAGGCTTAAGCCTTACGCCCAGCAATGACATGATATATCTGAGTTTTTCGGTCAGGTACCGCGATAAGGATCAGCCGCGGCCCGGGTTGTCATCCGTGACACCTGGTCCCGGAACTACAGGCACCGCTTCAGGGGTTTCTGCAGACCTCAACCTTGCCTGGAAAGTGAAGCTGGATGCAGACCTGGCCTCCAGACCATTTCTTTTCATTAACCATAATACCGGAGCAACAGAGATCTTTGTGCAGGATCAGAAGAACAATATTTACCTGATAAGTGCTTCCGGAAAGGTGCTCTGGAAAGCAGCCATCAGGGAACGGATTTCCGGTGACATTTTCATGATCGATTATTATAAGAACGGTAAATACCAGATCCTTTTCTCAGGCAGGGACTATCTGCATCTTATTGACCGGAACGGCAACTATGTGGATAAGTTTCCCGTCAAGATGCGGTCGCCGTCAACAAACTCACTTTCGGTTTTTGATTACGAGAGTAACAAGGATTACCGGCTTTTCATAGCAGGCGAGGACAGGAAAATATATGCCTATGACCGGTCCGGTTCGCCGGTCCGGGGGTGGAACCAGTTTATGACCCGCGGAAAGGTCACTGACCCGGTTAAATTCTTCAGGGTGAAGGGTAAGGATTATCTTTTTGCAGCGGACGATCAGTCCGTATATCTGCTTGACCGCGCAGGAAATATAAGGGTTAATCCCCAGGAACCAGTTAAAAAAGCCCCCGGATCATCCGTCAGATTTGCGGGTAATGATGATCAGGCTCTGATCTTCACAGCTCCTGACGGTATGCTGATACGGTTGTATTTTGACGGTACGGTGAAAAAACAGACTATAAGCACATTTTCAGCCCTTCACAGGTCTGACTTCTACGATCTTGACGGAGACGGTATAACCGACTATCTGTACATCGACCACGGGATGCTGAGGGTCTATGATAAAAGCGGAAATGAAATATTATCCAAAACTTTTGAATCAAATAACCTCAGCAGTCCGGAAATGTTGATTCTCAGTTCATCAGACAGAAAAATAGCTGTATATGAAACCGACAAGCAGCTGTTACATCTCACAGGCAGGAATGGCAGTCCGGCAGCAGGTTTTCCGCGGAAGTCAGGTCAGTTCTATATGGCCGGCAGAGTTGCAAACAAAAGCACATGGAGCCTTCTGCTCACTCAAAATGACGGTTATCTTTATAATTACATACTCAATCCCGGATCCAAATAATCCGTCAGCGTGTTGAATCCTTAAGCTGCTTGGCAAGGGCGTTTGCGAAAACAAATTCGTTCAGAATTTTGCAGTCCGACTTGAGGATCTCATACTTGCTTCCTTCCCAGCATTTCTCGCCCTCTTCAATGAAGATGACTTTTTCTCCGTTCTCCATGACCGAGTTCATATCATGGGTGTTTACGACAGTGGTCATGTTCAGCTCCTTTGTTATCTCCTTGATCAGCTCGTCAATCACTATTGAGGTCTTGGGGTCAAGGCCTGAATTGGGCTCATCACAAAAGAGGTAATGGGGTTTGAGGGCTATTGCCCGTGCTATGGCCACCCTTTTCTTCATACCTCCCGACAGTTCAGACGGAAAAAGCCTGTTGGAATTAATGATATTGACCCTGTCAAGGCAGAAGTTTACCCTGGCAAGTTTTTCGCCAAAGGTCATGGTTGTGAACATGTCAAGAGGGAACATGACATTTTCTTCGACAGTCATGGAGTCATAGAGTGCACTTCCCTGGAAGAGCATCCCCATATTTTTCCTGATCTCTTTTTTCCCCTTGAAGTCAAGTTTTGAGAAGAGGATGTCACCGTACCAGATGTCTCCCTCGTCAATGTCAACCAACCCAACCAGACATTTCATAAAGACGGTCTTACCTGAACCGCTTTTCCCAATGATCAGATTAGTCTGACCCGGTTCAAAAGTTGCAGATATGTCCTTCAGCACCTCGCGGTCTCCGAACCTCTTGCTTATATGTTCTGCCCTGATCATGACAGCAGGAGTTGGGTAAGGATCACATTGAAAAGCAGCAGGGTTACACTGCTGTACACAACGGCCTTGGTGCTTGCACGGCCCACCTCAAGCGATCCGCCTTCCACATAATAACCCTGATATGCTGATATTGAAGTTATTATGAAAGCAAAGAAAAGGGTCTTGATAATTGCGTAAGTGACATAGTAAGGAATAAATGCGTACTGAATTCCGTAGATAAAGTCCTGTGAAGTGATCACACCTGAAGCAGTTCCTGCGATCCATCCGCCCATGATCCCCACAATAATGCTTATGAGTGTGAGAAGCGGATTAAAGACCAGGGTTGCAACTATTTTCGGGAGGATGAGATACGCTGCTGAATTTACACCCATCAGCTCCAGGGCGTCAATCTGCTCGGTTACCCTCATTGTTCCGATCTCTGAAGCTATGTTTGACCCGACCTTGCCGGCAAGGATCAGCGCCACGATTGTTGATGAAAACTCGAGTAAAATTGAGTCCCTGCATCCCAGACCAATGAGATATGTCGGATAGATAGGGTTCTCAGTATTATAAGCTGTCTGAAGGGTAATGACAGCACCCATGAAAAAGGAAATTATGGTCACTATTCCTATTGACCTGATACCCAGACTCATAACTTCCTTAATGGTCTGTTTATAGTAGATCTGTGTTTTTTCCGGCCGGGAAAACACTTTCCCCAGCAACATCCAGTAAGATCCGAACCCTGACAGAAACCGAAACATAAGACAAATAATTTCATCAAATTTAGCAAATATTCAAGGCCCTCAATACCAGTTCGGGTTTAGTGGGCAGGAATTTATATATTTGTAAGAGCTCACACATATTTCAATAACAATGAATAATCGTTATGTACTGATCATGGCCGGCGGTATCGGAAGCCGGTTCTGGCCGCTTAGCCGGAAAGAGAAACCTAAACAGTTCCTGGATATACTGGGTACAGGCGAGACATTGATACAGGTGACCCACAGGCGATTCAAAGGAATATGCCCTGAGGATCATATTTATGTTGTGACCAGTGAAGACAGCAGGGAGACCGTGACAGAGCAGCTGGCCATAGACAGCAGTCACGTTCTTGCAGAGCCCTTGCGGCGCAACACAGCCCCATGCATTGCCTATGGTATTTTCAGAATAATGGCAGAGAATCCTGATGCGGTTATAGCCGTTGCACCTTCTGATCACCTTATTCAGAGGGAGGAGGAGTTCACTGAGGTGATGAATGAAGCCTACCGGTTTGCATCAGAGAACGACGCCCTTCTTACCCTGGGCATAAAGCCTGACAGACCGGAGACAGGATACGGCTACATACAGGCTCACAAGGAGCACCCGGTCGCCGGGTTCAATAATCTTCACAAGGTCAAGGCTTTCACTGAGAAGCCTGAACTGGCCATGGCGAGGCTTTTTCTGGAGAGCGGCGATTTTTACTGGAACAGCGGCATTTTTATCTGGAAGGCCGGTGCAATATTATCTGCTTTCGAAAAGCATCTGCCCGATATGTATCATGTTTTTGATGAGGGCAGGAAGCTGTTCAACACTGCTTCGGAGGATGAGTTCATACAACAGGCATATTCCCAGTGCAGCAGCATATCCGTTGACTACGGCATAATGGAAAAAGCCGATAATGTGTATGTTATCTGCACCGACCTGGGATGGTCCGACCTGGGCACATGGAATTCACTTTATCTGCATTCGGTGCATGACAGGAACGATAATGCAGTTCTGCACTCGCAGGTATTGGCGTACAATTCAGAGGGAAACATCATCAGTCTGCCCGGGGAAAAGATAGCCGTGATACAGGGGCTGGATGATTATATCGTTATCGACAGCGGAGATGTACTGCTTATCGTTCCGAGGGACCAGGAGCAGAACATCAAACAATATCTTGACGATGTGGGCAAGACTGCGGGTGAAGGATATCTGTAAAATAAAAAGAGGCCGGTCTCAGACCAGCCTCTTCTTATTTAATATTATGTTCCCTAGTATTCCCAGAGATCCTGTTCAAAATTGAATATCTCATTCTTGATCCTTTCAGCTTCATAGATTTGTCCGGGGCCAATCTTATACTGGTTGATTGCCCTGTCATCAAAGACGTTTGATTCGGCTATGATATATCCGTCAAATTTACGCTGAAGCAGGATGTCCTCAAACGAGACGCGTTGGGCATCATTGTATGAATTGAATGCTTCATGGCTCGCCAGTGCCTGTCTTACATCTTCGTATCTTATCCAGAAGAGACGTCTTTTCACCAGTCTTGCAGTGATCTGATCATATCCCATATAGATAGGGCAAATACCTATTATACGTACGTCCAGGCGTGAATGCTTCTTGTCGAAGAACCATTCCTCTAGCAGCATAACCTGCTTGATATCGCCGGGGTTCTCCATGTTTGTCACGGTAGAATCCTGTTCCAATCCCTCAGCATTGATGATTGTGATAGTCATCGTATCACGGTTCATTTTCATCGCGATGTCATCATAGGTTGTGGGAACCGTCATGGCATCACCGTCAAATGAAACAACTTTGCCTGCCATTATCTCGTTGAGGAGGATTCCTGAAAAGTTCATCCTTCCGTCAGACATTTCCGAAGCGAAGCGGTTATTTTCAGAATCATATCTCAGAGTCGGATAATAAAGATTCAGGTTCATCTTTTCTCTCAGATCGATAATCCGGTACAGTCTTTTTGACCATACCACATCCGATTCGCCCAGATAGGTATAGTTGATCTTCTGATTGTCGGGCATCGATTTGTCATAGATGTCTCCGAACGACTGGGCCATTGCGCCTGTGCATATCAGGATGCCAAAAAGGCCTGCAAGAACTCTCCTGTTCATGGTTTTATCTCTTCCTATATTAGTTAATCTTAAGAATTATCGGGTTAAGATCCCTGGTTCTTCCGTCGGGGCCTACTGCCTTGATCTTTTCAATGATCAGCTTCTGGCCGGCCCTCAGGTTACCAATCAGGCTTTTCTGCTTGTCGGTAATCCTGTTGTTGTTGGATTCAGCGGTAATCTCAAAGCCTTTGTCATTAACAGAGACTGTAAAACCCGTGACTGTATATGTGAGGTCAAATTCGAAGTTTTCAAGCACGGCGGTCACGACCTGTTGTGCTGAGGCAACGCTTCTGAGGACGTTACCCTCTTTCATGTTGGCAAACCTTGCTTCGGGGTCAGGCAGTCTTCTTACCCTGAATTCGACAGGGGGGAAGCTCTGTACTTTGCCGTTGATATTTGCAGATACTATTATCTGTGCGTTCTCACCAACCGTTCTGGGTTGTGCAACCCATTCACCGCGGTAGTTTTTATATTTTCCCTTCTTGAGTTCACCGTTCGTCATTCTCACGGTAAGCTTATCAGATCCCACTCCCGGTACTGAAATATCAAGCGGGTTCTGAATGCCCTGGTAAAGCACGTTCATTGCCGTAGGTGAAACAACCACGTTAGGAACGCCAACCGAGTATTTTGAGCTGAAGTTATATGCACGCATGGTGCCATCGGGAGACTTCATATTGATTATACCGCCCCATGATTTTTCGCCGATTGATCCGGGTCTGACCCTGTATCTGCCGATACCGTCATTATCAACCGGAAGCTTTGTATAATCACCTGTCATCTCATAGGCAACGGTGCCGTCAGCATTTGTTTTAGTCGTATACGGTCCGATAAGTATTTCCAGATCCTGGGTTGTATCTGTGGCAGCGACGAATACCTGGGCCTCGTATTCATTTCCCTGCATAATATACGTTGAGTTTGGAATGACAGTCGGAATGATCTTGTTGAACTTAAACGAACCGGCTTCAATCTGAGTGTAGAGGAAGTTAAGAACATCGGTCTCGGCGTTCCTCACGTCAACCTGCATCTTGGAAAGGATGGTTATAGCAGCTACCAGGGGAAGTGTCTGGAAGGTTGCGGTCACCCAGTCCTCTTTTCCCGTCTTTTCAAGGTTTTTCGGGTCATCGGTGTTGAGGATGTCAAGTATTGACTTCTCGGCAGCAAGATCCTTGCCGTCGAGTGTCTCAACAAGGAAACTGCGATAATCTTCCATCAAAGCCTTAAGATCATTGCCTTTGCCGTCCTGGTTGGACCCTATCAGCACTTCGGAAGGAATATTATTCTCATCTATCCTTTTAACCTTCGTAATGTCTATCTGATTATCGGGAAGGAGAGCTTCGGAATCCTGACCTTCAGCCTTGGTGACGATCTCAACCTTAAGGTCCTGGATATAGTTGAAAATCTCATCAGCACGTGTCTTCATTTCAAAAGCCTTTGTCTTCCAGGCTCCTGCCTTCTCGGGATTTTCTGCCGCAGCCGCATCAAAAGCAGCATAGGTGATTTCATTCTTCTTGATGTAGTTGGCGGTGGTCTTTGTCAAACCCATATCCACTCTCTTAAAGGCTTCAACGGCTTCCTTTGAAACGTTAAGAGCAAGCATAGCGGTCAGGATGAGGTACATCATACCTATCATCTTTTGCCGCGGGGTTTCTTTTCCCTTAGACATTTGTGGCTAATTTAGGAGTTTGCAGATATATTAATGTGCTTGACATTACTTTACGTTCATGGCAGCAAGCATGTTGCCATATACATTGTTAAGTGATGTAAGGTTATCATTCAGTTTTGAAACCTGTTCACGGTATTTCTTGGTATCATCGGCTGATCCTGAAAGATCTTTCATCATTGTCTCAATACCCTTGTAGATCACGTCTGAACTCTTTACATGATCATTGGCACCGCGCAATTGCAGTTCATAAGCTGCATTGAGAGCAGAGAGGTTCTTATTGAGATTCTCCAGCTTCTCCTGGTAGGACTTGCCGCCGGTCTCAATTGTTTTGGTTGCTTCTCCCAATGAATGGTAAACAGTGCTTGTGTCAGTCATTGACTTTGCTGTCTGCCTGACAGAATCTGAAAGGCTCAGCAGAGACTCATTGGCTTTCCTGATGGTGCCGGCATATTCATTTGTAGTGGCAGCCAGATCGCCCATAGCATTGAAATTGTTTGTCGTCTCGGTAAGTTTCTTCAGTCCCTGGCTCAGTCTGTCAAAGACGTCGGGAGTGATACCTGCGTTGGCGAGCATCTTGTCAAACTGTGACAGTCCTGCTCCGCCTCCGCTGCCGCCGGAACCACCGCCAACAGCTGCAAATCCGAATTCCTCTCCGGAATAGTTGGGATCAAGCTGCGGATAGACCAGTTTCCAGTCCGGTTCTTCCTTCAGCGGCTCAAAGGCCGAGAGGAAGAAAATACATGCCTCGGTAATAAGACCGATAGCGAGAATTAATCCTGCAAAAGGATAGTGCTGTATTTTGAAAAGAGCACCAATGATTACGATTGAGGCACCCCAGCCGTAAACTTTTGCCATAAAAGTTTTCCACGTAGTGGTGTGTACAAATTCTGAAAGGCCCATTTATTTAATTTTTAAGGTTAAACAGATTAGTTATTAGTTATTAACGCCAATATATGTTCTGACATTGCGGAACCCGACAAAAGATTTTGTGGAGTCCTGGTATTCATAATCCCTTGTTGATGTCTGCATGAAATAAGCGATGTCCTTCCATGAGCCACCTCTGATGACCTTACGTTTAAGTACCGGAGGATCTTCAGGTCTGGCATTGTATTCATAGTCGGGGTTCAGGTCATGGGTGAAGACATATGCAGACGGATGGTATGCGCATGAAGTCCATTCCGAAACGTTACCGGCCATATCGAATAGTCCGTACTCGTTGGGTTCAAAGGAAGCCACCTTAATTGTATACACGGCTCCGTCATCGATGTAATTACCACGCAGAGGTTTGAAGTTGGCAAGGAAGCACCCCTGGTAGTTACGTGTGTAGGGGCCTCCCCACGGATACATCGAAAGATCAAGGCCACCGCGGGCAGCATATTCCCATTCTGTCTCAAGAGGCAGGCGGTAGTTGTGCACATCGGCCACACCCTGAGCACGCAGATGCTCATTCATGAAATTAGTACGCCATACGCTGAAAGCACGTGCCTGTACCCATGATACGCCCACAACAGGATAGTCATCATAGCCCGGATGCCAGAAATAGAGTGTTGCCCATGGCTCATTGAATGAATAGGTGAAGTCCCTAATCCAGGCAAGAGTGTCAGGAAAAATATTTACAACATGGTGCATGATGAATGATGAGCGGTTAACCACATCTGTGGTATTGCCCTCGAGGTCAGTAACCTTGCCCTCATACACCTGATCTTTATAGTTGTACCTGGCTTTGGCAGCCTGACGGTAGTCGACCCAGAAATATGAATAGTTCAGAAGCCGGGTGTCCCACTGCTTGTTGGCATTAAATCTTTCTTCGGGAGGATAATACATGGTCTCGACGACGGATTGGATATTTTCATCTTCGAAATCTATCTCCTCGTCCCAGTTGAGAATATTAGGCTCAATAACGTTTCCTTCCTCATCGGTCCTAAAGAATTCGTAACCTTCGACGCCTTCCTCACCCAGTTTGGTCCTGAGGATAGAGTCACGCACCCAATAGGTAAACTGGCGGTATTTGTTGTTGGTAATCTCTGTCTGGTCCATCCAGAATGCCTCCACAGTAACTGTCTTGGACATGCTGTTCATGGCGCGCAGAGGATCCTGATCACTCGGGCCCTGGGTAAAGGAACCTGCCGGTATGAATGCCATTTCAAAGGGCTCGGGTTCATAGAATTTTTTCCTTCCCTGAACACCGGTCAACTCACCGGTGTCATAGGATGTACAGCTACCCAGTATTAAGGCTAATGCAAGAGCTGAAAGGGTTACCTTTTTCATATAGTGATAAATTTTAAGGATGCGAATAAATAAATTTTTTTAAATCCAATCATAGAAACCTTATGCTTTTGTACCTGGTGTTACTCTTTCCCAGCCCGAGGTCAAAGCTGTATGACACAACGAATTCGTGTGAACCGCTTGTACCTTTTCTGATCTCTGAAACCGGGAAGTCATAACCATATCCAATTTTTAATCCGTTATACAATTCTGTGCCTGCAAAACCTGTAACAGCATCGCCTGCTCTGTAGGAAACGCCACCCCAGACCTTTTTATTGTATCTGACCATTGCAGTTCCTACATATTGTGTTGTTGCCCCATCATTTACCAGGTAAACCGAAGGTATAATTTCAAAGGCCGGACTGGGTAACTGGAAATAGTAACCTGCCGTGAAATGGTATTCACGGCTAACATAAGTTGCTGTTTCTGAATATTTTATTTTTGGCTGGTTGACATGAGTGACCGAGAGGCCGGCATAATAATTAAGGCCCTCGTAATAGACACCGGCAGAAATATCAAGAGCAACTAAACTTTCATCATTTTCCGGGATTAGAGGGTCTCCTGACGGTGGTGTATGGGTCGGGTCGGCCGGTATGAACCACTCTGGCTTAAGTGCTTTATTTAGCACCCCGGCGCTGAAACCTGCTCCCAGGGTACCGCTGCCTATAGGAATGAGATAGGAATATGAGAGGTTGACGTTAATATCATTGCTGAAACCGTATTTGTCAGCTTCCACCAGCAGTCCGGCGCCGCTGCTCAGCCCGAAAAGGCTAAAAGGTGAATTGATATTGAAAATCATTGTCGAAGGAGCTCCGGGAAAACCTACCCATTGCTGGCGCGTCAGCGCAGTGGCGGTAATCATGCCGCTCATGCCAGAGTAACCGGGGTTATAAGTCTGGGTATTAAACATATAATGACTCAGGACAGGGTCTTGCTGCCCTGACAGAATTCCAGCTGAAACAAATAAAACGAGGATGACTGTCCTGACTTTCTTCATCTTCAAACAGCGCTTTTGCACTCTGAACAATAACGGGTAAATTAAGCAAAAAATATGCCAGCTTCCAAAAAGAGAAAAATATTTAGTGACCGAATCTAAGCATGGCTCTTGTCCACCGGCCGGGTACCTGGTCTCTGTTGGCCATCAGGTAGTCATCATAAGAACAGGCGAGGTAATGAGGTTCACCGTCAGCATCACGGATCTCTATCCACCACCGCTCCGTTATGATGCTCTTTATAAAGATTGCTTCGCCCTCGAGATCACTGATTGTCACATGATATCGGGTGAACCTGTTGTTCATCTGATCACTGAGGTACGGAAGCTCATACTGTTTCTGTGAAAATCCCTCAAGAAAGAACCAGATCATCTGTGCTGCAAGATGGGAGGTCTGAAAGCGGTTGTCATACATCGGGTTGACCTCCGTAAGAGCCAGTATCTTCAGGTTGTCAGACAGACCGGCATACCGTGCGAGGAGGCATATTTCCTCACCGTAAAAACCGTTTGCGGACGGAAGGATTGTCCCGGGTGCATCAGCCTGACGTACTGAACCTATGTCAAACAATGCCGCGGTAGCGTCACGGAACAGGGGCTCCGTCTCATGAACGGCAGCACGAACCTCTCCGATACGCATCATTTCATAATGCCTCCGGTTAAAACGATTCACCACCTGCTGATCAGTGAGATAAGTCTGATGTCCGATGGCGGCAAGATGTGACAGGCGGTTCCCGCTGCGGTAGATCATGTCGTTCATCCAGTTCAGCGAATCAGCCGGTCTTTTTTCTGCAGTGAAATCGAGTCTTGAATCTACCGATACAAGCGACCAGGGCTGCCTGAGGGACGAAATGCATCTGTCGATTGCAGGCATCAGGGCGCTGGTGCCGCCGATAACAACTGGTACAATATTCTGCGACAGCAGCTGGATGATCACATCGCGCAGGCCTGCAAGCGTGTCATCAAAGGAGGTGCCGGTCTTCAGGTTACCAAGATCAGTGATCTTCATCTTGCCCGGCAGACGCGAGAATGAGTAAAGATTTTTCCTGATGGCATCGGGGGCGTACATAGCCCCTTTGTTTGAAGAACAACGATCATCAGGAACACCTATAAGCGCCACCGCGTAACCGGTAAGGTCCTCCAAAGGAACATTCCCGGTATTGACCACAACATTGTGGGGGAATGCTGCGGAACCTGTCAGATTTTCAACTTCAGGCTTGTCAAGACAGACAGGATCTAAATACTGGTTCAGGTCAATCATGATTTATTTTTATCACTTCTTCTTCCCGCCCCTGGTGCGTTTGCTTGGGCTTCCCTTTTCAATAATGGACAGGCAATCCTCCCTTGTCAGCTTCTTGGGGTCAGTACCTTTGGGAATCCTGTAATTGTTTTTTTCCTTCACTATATATGGCCCGTACCTTCCGTTGAGCACCATTATATCATCAAAATCACTGATGACCTTCATCTTATCGCCTTCTCTCTTTTCCCTGATGAGTTCGGCTGCTCTTTCCTCAGTGATTGTGTAAGGATCATCAACATCTTTTTTCAGTGAGTAAAACTTGCCGTCATGTTTTACATAAGGTCCGAATTTTCCAAGGCCGACTATCATCTCGCTCTCCTCAAACATACCTGCTTTTCTTGGCAGGGCGAACAGTGCCATAGCTTCTTCGAGGGTTATAGTCTCAAGCAACTGGTCGCGTCTCAGGTTAGCGAAGCGCGGCTTTTTGTCGGGTGAAGCTTCACCAAGCTGAACGACGGGGCCAAACCTGCTCATCTTAACCATTACTGGCAATCCGGTTACCGGATCAGTGCCCAGCTGGCGGGCTCCTGTGCTACGTGCTTTTATAGAGAGTGATTCATCCACAGTCTTGTGGAATGGTCCGTAAAAATCTGCGATCATCTTCTGCCATTCCAGTTCGCCCGAGGCTATCTCATCAAATTCCTTTTCCACCTCTGCGGTGAAATTATAGTCAAGAATGTCGGGGAAGTTTGAAATAAGAAAATCATTGACGATCATTCCTATATCTTTAGGAAAGAGTTTAGATTTCTCTTTTCCGGCCACCTCGCTCTTTTCACTCCGGGTTATTTTACCTTTTGTCAGGGTGAGCTGTGCCACAGTGCGTTTCTCTCCGGGCCGGTCTTCACGCGCGACGTACCCGCGAGTCTGTATGGTCGATATTGTAGGTGCATATGTTGATGGCCTTCCAATCCCCAGTTCCTCCAGCTTCTTCACCAGGCTTGCCTCCGTATAACGCGGCGGGGGTGTTGTGAAACGCTGCAATGCGGTGATTGTTACCGGGGCCACTGACATGCCTTTATCGACACGCGGAAGAATTGTCTTTTCGTCGTCAGCGGCATTACTGTCATAAGATTCAGTGTAAACCGTCAGGAAGCCGTCAAAAAGTATCACCTCGCCGGTTGCCGTGAAATTTACGGGGGAGGTGGACATACCTATAGTAATAGTAGTCTTTTCAATTTCGGCATCAGCCATCTGTGAAGCTATAGCCCTTCGCCAGATAAGCTCGTAAAGCCTTTTTTCATTATTGGTGCCTGCGACTTCCTTCTTGTCAAAGTAGGCAGGTCTTATTGCCTCATGAGCTTCCTGCGCACCCTTGGTATGAGTCTTGAACTGTCTTGTGCGTGAATACCTGGCACCATAATCCTGTGTCACAACCTGCTTTGCAGTGTTCAGGGCAAGCATGGAAAGATTTGTGGAGTCAGTTCTCATGTAGGTTATTTTACCTCCCTCGTACAGTTTCTGAGCTACTGACATTGTCTGGGCTACTGAAAACCCGAGTTTCCGGTATGCTTCCTGCTGGAGGGTTGATGTTGTGAACGGCGGTGCCGGTGATCTTGTTCCGGGCCTGACGACGATGTTCTCAACAGAGAAGGCGGCTGACTTCACATTTTTCCAGGAAAGTCTTTGCTTCAGGTTCAGTGCCGAATTTTTTAGGACACTCTGCCTTCAGAACCACATCTGCATCTTCCTTGTTCTTGCCGGTAAAAGTACCTGTTACCCTGAATGCTGAGTCGGCAGTGAAAGCGATGATTTCACGTTCACGGTCGACAAGCAGGCGTACGGCTACAGACTGAACCCTTCCTGCCGAAAGAGAGGGCTGCACTTTCTTCCACAGCACCGGAGAGATCTCAAAGCCCACCATTCTGTCAAGCATCCTTCGGGCCTGCTGTGCATCAACAAGGTTCATATCGACCTGCCGCGGCTCCTGAATGGCCTGGGTGATAGCCTCTTTTGTTATCTCATGAAAAACTATCCGGTTAGTGGAAGAGGAGTCGAGACCCAGAACAGATATCAGGTGCCAGGCTATCGCTTCACCTTCGCGGTCCTCATCGGAGGCGATCCAGACTGTCTTTGCACTGGAAGCCAGTTTGCGCAGTTCACTGACAACTTTCTTCTTATCTTCAGGTACCTCATACACGGGCTTGAAACCCTTTTCCACCTCAATTCCCAGATTATTCTTTGCAAGGTCACGTATATGTCCGAAACTGGACACTACCGTAAAATCCTTGCCGAGGAATTTTTCTATCGTTTTTGCTTTTGCGGGAGATTCAACTATTACCAGATTTTCTGTCATCCGAGATTTTTTAAAAACAGGGCAAAGTAAGCGATTATGGGTACTAACTTCAAAATTATTAAGAAAGAATTTGTATTATTCATTAAATTAGCGCCCATATTATGAGGGTATCATGAGGGATAAAAAGTTCAGCAAGAATATAGTATGGTTGTGGGTGATCATATCTCTTCCGGTCGTACTTCTTTTAACCTTGTTTATTCTTATCTCTGCACAGAAGCTTGGGCCTCTCCCCTCATTTGAGGAGCTTGAGAATCCGGCCAGCAACCTTGCTGCAGAGGTCTATTCCGAAGACAACGTCCTGCTGGGTAAATTTTACGTTCAGAACCGCACATGGACTGAATATGAAGACATCTCCCCATATGTCATCGATGCACTGATTGCCACTGAAGACATAAGGTTTTACAGGCATTCCGGCATCGATTTCAGGGGTCTTGCAAGGGTTCTTGTCAAGACAATTCTTCTCGGGAAAGAGACCGGCGGAGGAAGCACCATCACCCAGCAGCTGGCCAAGAACCTATTCCTGCCGCGTGACCTCTCGAACGATCCTGCAATTGTAAGGGCTGCAAAACTGGCGGTTACAAAATTCAAGGAGTGGCAGACGGCGGTAAAGCTTGAGAGGAGCTACACCAAAGAGGAGATAATAACGATGTATCTTAACGTCTTTGACTTTATATATAATGCTGTAGGTATTCACTCAGCCGCACATATCTATTTTAATACCACTCCTGACTCACTGAACCTGGAGCAGTCGGCTCTTCTTGTAGGAATGCTCAAGAACTCCGTTGCGTATAACCCGGTCCGCAACAGTGAGGGTGCCCTGAAGAGACGCAATGTGGTGATCGGCCAGATGGAACGGTACGGCTATATCTCACGTGATGTGGCTGATTCAATCAGGAAACTGCCGGTGGTACTTGATCTGCGTGAAGACAGTCACAACTCAGGCCTTGCCACATATTTCAGGGAGTACATACGGACCACGATGATCAAGTTTGAGCCTCAGCGGGATATGTTCTATTCCGACGAGCAGTACGAGGATGCCCAATGGCACTGGAAGTATGATCCTCTCTATGGCTGGTGCAGAAAGAATACCAAACCAGACGGGACAAATTACAATCTTTACAGGGATGGCCTGAGGATCTATACCACTCTTAATTCAAAAATGCAGGGATATGCCGAGGAGGCTGTTGCGGAGCACCTGTCCACTGATCTCCAGCCGCTTTTTAGCAAAAGGGCAAAACTAAACCGGAATCCGCCATTTTCAAATGACCTAACAGTCTCCGAGGTCAAGGAGATCATGGAACGTTCTGTGAGGCAGAGTGACAGGTACCGTAGCATGAAATCATCAGGCACACCTGAAGATTCAATAATCCTTGCCTTCAACACGCCCATCCCCATGAAGGTATTTTCATGGTCCGGGGAACGTGACACCGTAATGTCTCCACTTGATTCCATAAAGTATTATAAGTTCTTCGTGCGGTCATCATTCATGGCCATGGATCCGCATACGGGTCATGTAAAGGCTTACGTGGGCGGTCCTGACTTCCGGTATTTCAAGTACGACGCCGTCACGCAACAGAAGAAACAGGTAGGATCAACCATTAAACCCTTCCTCTATACCCTGGCTATTCAGGATGGATATTCTCCATGCTTTGAAGTGGAGAATATTCCGCAGTCCTTTGATGTTGGTGACAGCATACCGTGGTCACCGCGCAGCTCAGGACCGGATGAGTTTCACGGGAAGATGGTGACGCTGGAGTGGGGCCTTGCCAATTCCGAGAACTGGATATCGTCATGGGTAATGAAACAGTTTACCCCGACTGCTGTAGCTGACCTGATGCACAGGATGGGTATCAGGAGCTATATTGACCCTGTATGGTCCATCTTCCTGGGAACATCGGATGTAAGTCTCGAAGAGATGGTAGGTGCTTACGGTACTTTTGCCAACAAGGGTGTTTATACGAGACCTATTTACGTTACCCGTATTGAAGACCGCAACGGCAACGTGATCTCGACTTTTGCTCCTTTTATTGATGAGGTGATGAGTGAAGAGCAGGCATATGTAATGACTTCACTTTTACAGGGAGTTGTAAACAAGGGGACTGGTCTGAGACTGAGGGGCAAGTATCAGCTCAGGAATCAGATGGGAGGCAAAACAGGCACGACCCAGAACCATTCAAACGGGTGGTTCATGGGCGTCACTCCAAATCTTGTGGCCGGGGTCTGGACCGGATGGGAGGATCAGGCAATACATTTTGAGGAGATGTCAGTGGGGCAGGCATCAAATATGGCTCTGCCTGTCGTTGGGATATTCCTTCAGAAACTGTTCGCTGACCCTGAACTTGGAGCAATGGCCAATGACGTATTTGAAGCACCGGCGAACTTCACCATAGATCTCGACTGTGACCACGCGAAATCACAGCAGAAAATAAGCGATTCTTACCGGGAACGGTATTATTGATCAGGAGAACAGCAGCTTTACCAGGCCTTCGATTTTATAGACAGGCAGTATTTTAATACCGGTCTGCTCTTTAATATTGCGGTGATATCCCGAGATTACTACCTGCTCAAATCCCATTCTTGAGGCTTCGAGAATACGTTGCTCGACCCGTGCCACGGGTCTTATCTCACCTGAAAGGCCAACCTCTCCGGCGAAGGCGGTATGCTGACCTACGGGAGCATCGAGGTTCGATGACAGCACTGAGCTCACCACAGCAAGGTCTATGGCAGGGTCACTGACTTTCAATCCTCCTGCAATGTTGAGGAAGACATCCTTTACGCCAAGCCTGAAACCTGCTCTTTTCTCAAGCACTGCCAGAAGCATATTCAGCCTCCTGGTGTCAAATCCCGTGGAGCTGCGCTGGGGAGTGCCGTACACGGCGCTGCTGACAAGTGCCTGTGTCTCGATCATGAACGGTCTTAAACCGTCTATTGTGGCGGCAATGGATACGCCGCTTGCGGGGTCACGGTCTCTCCTGATGAAGAGCTCGGAAGGGTCAGTCACCTCGCGGAGACCCTTGCTGTCCATCTCAAAGATACCTATCTCGGCAGTTGATCCGAAGCGGTTCTTAACCGGTCTCAGAATGCGGAATACATAGTTGCCGTCACCTTCGAACTGCAGCACCACATCGACGATATGCTCAAGCACCTTGGGTCCGGCCAGTGAGCCGTCCTTTGTTATATGGCCAATGAGGATAACAGGCACACCGGACTCCTTTGCATAACGGAGCATCATGGCTGCACACTCCCTTACCTGTGATACCGATCCTGCAGAAGACTCAAGCAGTCCTGAACTGAGTGTCTGAATAGAATCAATTATAAGAAGTTCAGGATTGATTACGCCTGCCTGGGTGATGACATTCTCGAGCTCAGTTTCATTATAAATGAAGCAGCTGTCGTTTTTGCCCTGCAGTCTTTTGGCGCGCAGCTTCACCTGTCCTTCGCTCTCCTCACCGGAAACATAGAGTACTTTCCTGTCTTTTGTTGCCAGGGCTATCTGAAGAGCGAGGGTGGATTTGCCTATGCCGGGCTCGCCACCCATCAGTATGAGTGAACCCCTGACCATGCCTCCGCCCAGGATACGGTCCATCTCACCGATACCTGTCGTGATACGGTCAGATTCGTTCACCTCGATGCCTGACAGGAGTTCCGGTTTGCGGCGCGGAGCCGAAGAAGAAATTGAAGAGGGTGAAGAGAGGGCAATCAGCTCCTCACGGTAAGTGTTCCATTCCTTGCATGCCGGACAGTGGCCTATCCATTTCGGGGATTCGGCACCACAGTTCTGGCATACATAAACAGTCTTGTTTTTTGCCATCAGCGAGAGATTGTGTAAGGAACAAATTTACAAAATGTATGGCTTTATACACTTTGATTCTTGTTGGGGCGGAATAAAATCCCGCCTCTTCTCATGCCAAAAAGAATTAAGAATGACAGGGCACCGAAAATGGTAACAATCACCATTTGTGATTCGTGCAGGAGTGTTGCTGATGCCAGTCCTTCTTCCAGGGGTATACCGAAGGCAACAAGGAGGCCGCGCGAGACAATCCAGTGGAAGGCTCCCATTCCGTTCTGTACAGGAGCGGCCATGCCAAAGCTGCCAATGACGAGAACGAACAACCCGCCCTTCAGGCCCAGCTCCGCGGTTGAGTCAAGGCACAGGAGCGGAAAGTATGTCATAAACAGGTAAGCCACCCATAGAAGAACCGTATATAGAATAAACTCCCATTTCCTTTTGAGGTGGGCAATGGATTTCAATCCATCAACAATGCCATCAAAAAAAGTGTAAATCTTTTTGAAGAACTTTCTTTCCGAGAGCTTTTCCCTCAGTTTGATAAAGAGCATTATAGCCAGGGCTGAAATCCCGATAATAAGTACAGACACGATGATGACAGTACCTAAAGAAGATGATAACCTGTTTTGCACCGGGGCTACCACATTATCGGAAAGGAAGCTTCCCGTGAGTGTGCTGCCGGCAATCAGTGTAAGTCCGAAAATTACGAGAACGGTAAGGATGTCAATGGTTCGTTCGACGAGCATTGTCCCCACCAGCTTGTCAAAGGGGATCTTTTCCCTTTCACTCAGGGTGGCACATTTGGTCACCTCTCCCAGTCGCGGGAAGATCAGGTTGACCAGGTAACCGGTGGCTATCGCATGGTATGCGTTCATCAGCTTCGGCTTGTATCCGAGCGGTTCTGAAAGAAGGGTCCAGCGCCGCGCCCTGATAAAAAACGAGATCAGGGTCATGGAGGTGGCAGGAAGCAACCACCCATAGTGAGCCTTTTTGAGAATTTGCCACAGGTCATTGAAGTTAATGCCTCTGAAGGAGAACCATAACAACAAAAGAGCAATGGCAAGAAATATTATTATTCTTACGGTTTGCTTAAGACCATTCTTCAATGTCAGATCAGTTTGTTGGTTGCTGTGTCAGGAAAGATGATGCATGGCCTGAAGGTTCTGGCATCTTCGAAGTCCATGATGGCATATGACATAATGATGATCACATCACCAATGGCCGTTCTTCTGGCCGCCGGACCGTTGAGACAAATCTCACCCGATCCCCGCTTTCCTTTTATTACATAGGTTTCAAGCCTGTCACCGGTGTTTTTGTTAAGCACATGCACCTTCTCATTTTCAATGATGTTGGCTGCGTCCATAAGATCTTCATCAATGGTCACGCTTCCTATATAATTGAGATTGGCGCCGGTAACGGTGACATAATGTATTTTTGATTTTACTACTTCTATCATCATGGTTTTTCAGGATGACCTGCTGCTGAATTTGTGCAAAGATACATTTCCTTTTATTCAACGCAACCTGATCTCAATGTTATCAATCAGCCTCACCTCTCCTGCAAACAGTGCGATGCAACCAAAATAATTCTTATCCGGTGTCATATCCTTCTTTGATCTGACGGGCTTAAGGGTATTTTCTTCAACGATCTCGAAATACTCAAGATTAAACCCGGGTATCATATTTATACGGTCAGCCACAAAGGCCCTGATATCATCAGGTTCCGTGTCGGAAGCCATAGCTGCGGCAGCAATCAGTGTCCTGAATATTTCTCCTGCTCTTTCACGGTGTTCAGGCAGCAGGCGTCTGTTGCGGCTGCTCATGGCCAGTCCGTCCTTTTCTCTCACTATCGGACATGAGACGATTTCCATCTTTGGAAAATTGCGTCGCGCCATTTCCCTGATTATTGTCAGCTGCTGAAAATCTTTCTGTCCGAAGAAAGCAGAAGAAGGCCTGATAATGTCAAAGAGTCTTGAGACAACCTGTGCCACCCCGTTAAAATGCCCGGGCCTGTGCACTCCCTCCATCACTTTGTCGAGTTCTCCGAAGTTGAATATCCTGGTATCAGGTTCAGGGTAAACCTCCTCTGCTGAAGGGACAAAGACGAAATCATTTTCCCTGAGCACCAGTGACAGCATATCAAGATCCGCATCGATAGTGCGCGGGTACTTTTTCAGATCCTCAGGATCATTGAACTGGGTGGGGTTGACAAAGATGCTCACCGCCACCATCCGGCAGCTGCTGACTGCGGCTTCCACCAGTGAGATGTGGCCTTCATGCAGCGCTCCCATGGTTGGCACAAAACCCGGAGATCTGAGCACCATAGTCTTGTAATGTTCCCTGATCTCCTTGACAGTATTAAACACTTTCATCTTTCTGTTTTTTAGAAATCATGATAATCACCTCAAATCAGAACTAATCTTTTTTTGACCATGCGCAAGTGCAAAGTAACGCCATTTTGTTAGGAACCCGCAGTATTCAGGCTTGGAATTTAATTGTATTTTTTTTATTATCTTTGCACTTTGTATTAAATAAGGTACATCGGGAGGTTTTAATGGAAAGCAGAAGGGTGTTGTTTGTTTCACAGGAGATAATGCCGTACTTAGGTGAGACAAAGCTTTCGAAGATCAGCCGTGATCTGCCGCAAGGCATACAGGAAAGGGGGAAAGAGATCCGGACATTTATGCCCCGATACGGATCAATCAACGAGAGAAGGAATCAGCTTCATGAAGTAATCCGCCTGTCGGGGATGAACCTCATCATAGATGATACTGACCATCCTCTTATTATCAAGGTGGCCAGCATACAGTCTGCACGCATGCAGGTTTACTTCATTGACAACGATGATTATTTCCAGCGCAAGCACACCGTGGCTGACGCAGCCGGGGCAGAGTACGAAGACAATGACGAGAGAGCCATTTTCTTTGCCAGGGGCGTGATCGAAACCGTCAGGAAATTACGCTGGAGCCCCGATATAGTCCATTGCCATGGATGGCTCACCTCGCTGATACCCATTTATCTCCGAAAACTCTATTCGGACGATCCGGTGTTCAATAAGCTCAAAACTGTATACTCTGTTTACAATAACGGATTTAAAAAGCCGTTGAAATCATCACTGTCTGAAAAACTTGCAGCGGACGGAATTGAAAAAAGCGCACTGAAGGTAATCAAGAGCAATACAGACTTCCTTAGCCTCACCCGGCTGGCAGCTGAAAATTCTGACGGAATAATTATCGGATGTGATAAAATCGATGAGGGCGTAAAGAAATATCTTGCCGGCACTGACAAGGCCCTCCTGGAATATCAGGGCGAGGAGAATTATATTGATGCTTACAATGATTTTTATGACAAGCTTTTACAGGACAAAAAAAAATAAGGACCGCAATAGCCTGACATCAGGGCTGCTAAATATTATTCTTCCTGTCTTCACACTGCTGACCGTGGTTATTTCATCGTGTGAACAGGATCCGTCCAAAATCGGGATTAATCTTTTACCGGATGACGATTTTGTGGACATCTATTCAACTGATACACTTGGGATAAAAGCATACACCATGTTCGATGAGCAGTCAGTCTCTGCTGACAGTACCCGTATGTTTGCCGGCAGTATTCAGGATCCATATTTTGGAACAACTGATTGTGATTTTGTCACCCAGCTGAGACTTGTTACCCCGTGGCCGCATATTGACTTTGATGTTGATTCGGTCAAACTTCAGTTTGAACTGTCCGATGTCTCCGGCGACACTACCGCAGTGCATTACATAAGGCTCTATGAGACAGGAACCCTCCTCACTGACACAACGGATTTCTATTCCACACAGGATCCCGATACCATCAAATTCCTGGGTGAGTATCCAATGCCTGTACTGGAGGAAGATTCAGCCTATTCCGTTATGTTACCCGTTTGGGTTGGCGAATACCTTCTGCGTGACACAACCAAGTTCCTTCCTGCATCAGATTTTTATACAACCTTCTTCAAAGGACTTTATTTCGGTATCAGGAGCGAGACAAACCCTGTGCTCGTCACCCTGACTGCAGGGGATAGTCCGCTGGCAATAACCGTATATTATCATAATCCTGACACCGTCAAATACAGCTACTCCTTTGTGGCAACAAACAGGGCGGTAAACTATAACAGGTTCATTCATGATTACACCACAGCTGACCCTGACAAGCAGATTCAGCACATCAATGACTTTGTCGCTGACACGGCAGTTTACCTGCAGGCTTTCAAGGGCGTTTATGCCCGGTTCGATATACCGTCACTCAGCACCTTCAAGGGTAATCAAACCATAGGAGTGAACAAGGCAAGACTATATGTGCCTGTGTACCTTAACGACGAGTACTTTCCGGAAGCCGATGTTCCAGCAAGAATCTACCTCAGATACCGGGACAGTGAGGGCAATGAAGTCGCCATACCTGACCTTATTCATGATGTCGGATTTCTTGACGGCACCTATTATAACGCCAAAGATTATTACATCTTCAATATCACCAGTTTTGTCCAGCAATATCTTGAGGGAGTTATTGAAAATCCCTCAGTCGAAATGTATTATCCCCTGGCATCAGACAGCAATGTGATCTTTAAGGTCAATGCGAATGATCCCACTGTCAGATTTGAGTTCGTTTATACACTCTATTGATTAACAAATACATATTAATCGCCTATGTGTGGAATTGTAGGATATATTGGTTCACGGCCAGCCCGTGACATTGTTATCAACGGACTGAAACGGCTTGAATACAGGGGCTATGACTCCGCCGGCATAGCTATCAGTGATGGCCAGAGAACAGAGATCTTCAAATGTGCAGGCAGGGTACGTGACCTGGAGGAGATGGTCGCCGGCAAAGACTTCCACGGGACGATGGCCATGGGTCATACGCGCTGGGCCACTCACGGTGAGCCAAATGAGATAAACGCTCACCCGCAGGTTTCATGCAGAGGACATTTCATTGTTGTTCATAACGGTATTATAGAGAACTATGCTCGCATAAAGCGTCATCTCGAGAGCCGTGATGTCAAATTCACAAGCCAGACTGACACCGAAGTGCTGGCCAATCTTATGGAGCATCTCTATCTTGAGGGTGACCTGTCAGCAGAACAGGCGATCATCATGGCCCTCAATAAGGTGGAAGGCACATACGGCATCGCTGTTTACTGCCGTGACGAACCAAACAAAATGTTCGCTGCAAGGCAGGGATCACCGCTGGTGATAGGAGTGGGCGACGGAGAGAACTTCATCGCTTCCGATGCTACTCCCATAGTTGAATACACCCAGCGGGTCATTTACCTTAACGATGATGATCTGGCTGTCATAAGCAAGGATGAGATGGTGCTGAAGGCTATAAAGAATAAGCCCTTTGAACCAGAAGTAAAGAAGGTCGACCTGAAGATAGGAGAGATTGACAAGGAAGGCTACCCTCATTTTATGCTCAAGGAGATCTTCGAACAACCCCGTGCCATTCATGACACTTTCAGGGGCAGGGTGCTTCCGAACCAGGCCGGACTGGTGCTGGGAGGGCTGTATAATGTTTTTGAAACGATGGCTTCGGCAGACCGGATACTGATAGTGGCCTGCGGGACTTCATGGCATGCAGGACTGGTTGGTGAGTATATCATTGAGGAGTACTGCCGGATACCTGTCGAGGTGGAGTACGCCTCAGAGTTCAGATACCGTGATCCGATTATCAAAAAAGGAGATATCGTTCTTGCAATAAGCCAGAGCGGTGAGACGGCAGACACTCTTGCGGCCATAAAGCTGGCCAAGGAGAGAGGTGCAATGGTGCTGGGTATATGCAACGTGGTAGGGTCATCAATTTCACGTGAGACCAATGCCGGTGTCTTCACACATGCGGGCCCTGAGATAGGTGTTGCCTCCACCAAGGCTTTTACTACACAGGTGGTCACCCTGGCCATGATTGCTTTCGAGATTGGATACCGCAAGGGTCTGATTGATGAGACACAATACCACAATCTTATAGTGGAACTGACCAGGCTGCCGGAAAAGGTGGAGAATGCCCTGAAGATTAATGATCAGGCCCTGGCCCTTGCCAAAATATACAAGGATTCAACGAACGCACTTTACCTCGGAAGGGGTCTGCTGTACCCCGTGGCACTCGAAGGCGCCCTGAAACTCAAGGAGATATCTTACATCCACGCGGAAGGATATCCTGCAGCCGAAATGAAGCATGGCCCCATCGCCCTTATTGATGAGCACATGCCTGTGGTGGTGGTTGCCACCAAGGAGAACTCCTATGACAAAATTGTAAGCAACATACAGGAGGTCAAGGCTCGTAAGGGAAAAGTGATAGCCGTGGTGACCGAAGGAGACCAGGTCATCAGCAAGATGGCTGATTATGTCATGGAGGTGCCTGATACCATTAATGTCTTTGCTCCTGTCCTGGCTGTTATTCCCCTTCAGCTTCTCTCTTATCATATTGCGGTTCTGCGCGGCTGCGATGTTGATCAGCCACGAAACCTGGCAAAATCAGTCACAGTCGAATAATTAAATCATAATTATATGGCCGACGGTTACAGAAATCTGAGTATCGGGGAGATACGTGGTCTTGAAGCTGCTGGCTGCAGAAGCAGCTCATGGGGGAGTATACTTGTCAAGGAGCCTTTCAATGCTGAGCGAATCCAGAATGTCACCTTCTCCGGGACAGTAAAACTGGGGCTGTTTAACGGCATTGCACGTGAGAGGTGCGGACTGCCGCTGCCGCACGGGATAAGGAATGCCCATATCCACAACTGCACGATAGAAGATAATGTAACTATCACCGATATTACGGGTTTTATTGCCAATTATGACATTGGTGAGGGTGTCGTGATCAGAAACTGCGGGCATATTTCAACTGAAGGACGCACATCGTTCGGTAACGGCACCCGCGTGGCAGTGCTGAACGAGACCGGTGGACGGGAAGTGCCCATCTGGGACAGGCTGACATCACACATGGCTTATATAATAACCCTTTACCGTCACAGACCTGCTGCCATTGAGATAATCGAAAATCTTATTGACAGGTATGCAGAGAGCGTGAAATCCGAGCGTGGTGTGATTGGCGCCGGATCATATATTGCCGGATGCGGGACAATTAAGAATGTAAAGATCGGTAACGGCTCTGTCATTGAAGATGTGTCAAGACTGGCTGAAGGATCGGTGAACAGCTCATTCAAGGATCCGGTTTACATCGGCAACGATGTTATTATGGATCACTTTATAATATGCTCCGGATCGAAAGTCACTGATGCTGCAGTCATAGACAAATGCTTCATAGGCCAGGGTTGTACCCTGTCAAAACAGTATTCGGCCGAAAATTCGCTATTCTTTTCAAACTGCGGCGGATATCATGGCGAGGCATGTTCAATATTTGCCGGTCCGTACACCGTAACTCACCATAAATCAACACTTCTTATCGCAGGTATCTTTTCATTCATGAATGCCGGCAGCGGATCGAACCAGAGCAATCACATGTACAAGCTGGGCCCTATCCACCAGGGTATTATGGAGAGAGGATCCAAAACCACAAGTGACTCCTATGTGCTGTGGCCTTCGCGTATAGGTCCGTTTACCCTGGTTGTGGGACGTCATTACCATAACGTTGATACCACTCAGTTCCCCTTTTCCTACCTGACCGAAGTGAATTACGAGTCACAGCTCGTACCGGGCATTAACCTGCGCAGTGTGGGAACCATACGTGATGCACAGAAATGGCCTAAACGTGACGCGCGCAAGGATCCTAAAAAACTTGACCAGATAAACTATAACCTTCTTAGTCCTTTCACAGTGGGTAAAATGATGAACGGCAGGGAGCTGCTGCAGAAACTGCTGAAAGAGAATACCGAAGGACTGCCTTTCCTTACATATGAGAGAATGAGGATGAAGACTTCTGCTGCTGAACGTGGCATAGGTCTATACCAGATGGGCATCAATAAATTCATCGGCAACTCTGTTATCAACAGACTTGAAGGGATTGAATTCAAATCTGACACCGAAATAAGAAAGAGATTAAAGCCGGATCATGAAAAGGGCACCGGAGACTGGATTGATATGTCAGGGCTGATAGTGCCGCTCAAAGAAATTGAACATCTGCTCTCATCCATAGAAAAGATGGAGATGCAAAGCGCAGATGCCATCAATAAGAGATTTGAGGACATACATAAGCATTATTATGATATGGAGTGGGCATGGACCTATGACCGGCTTCCCGGCGAAACGGGCAAACCCAATGACAAACTGACGGCATCGGATATTATCTCCCTGGTGGAGAGGTGGAAGGAGAGCGTGGTCGATCTTGACCACATGCTTTATGAAGACGCCCGCAAGGAGTTTACCCTGTCATCAATGACAGGCTTCGGAATAGACGGGGATGATGAAGTGAAGAAGCGCGATTTTGAGCAGGTGAGGGGTGACTTTGAAAAGAACCCGGTCGTGCTGGCCATACTTGATCATATTAAGATCAAGTCGGAACTGGGAGATGAACTGATCGCAAGGCTGAAGCGCAGTAAATCATGACAGGCAATGGGCAGTAGGCAATAGGCAGTAGTGATGCCTTCTTCAAAATCGCAAATCGCAAATTCTACCTGTTACCGTACATCTTTTCGTAATACCCGGAATAGGCTCCTGAGATGATCGTCTCAAGCCATTTTCCATTTGAAAGATACCAGTCAACCGTCATCCCAAGCCCCTGTTCGAATGTAACTGACGGCTTCCACCCGAGCTCCCTCGTCAGTTTACTGCTGTCGATAGCATATCTCAGGTCATGACCTGCACGGTCAGTTACATATGTGATCAGCTTTTCCGAACTGCCTTTGTCTCTCCCCAGCTTCTCATCCATGATATGGCACATCAGGCGGACCAGGTCAATATTCTTCCACTCGTTGTCGCCGCCTACATTATAGGTCTGTCCCGGCTGACCTTTATGAAAGATGAGGTCAATGGCCGAAGCATGATCTTCAACATAAAGCCAATCCCTTATATTCTCCCCTTTACCATAGACAGGTATAGGTTTCCCGGTCTTTATGTTATTGATTGTAAGTGGAATAAGTTTCTCCGGGAATTGATTGGGACCGTAGTTGTTTGAGCAGTTTGAGATTACGAACGGGAGGCCGTATGTATTTCCGAAGGCTCTCACCATATGGTCGGAGCTTGCCTTGGAAGCAGAATAGGGGCTCCTTGGGTCATAGGCTGTCTGCTCGGTAAAAAATCCCCCGTGCTCAAGTGATCCGTATACCTCATCAGTGGAGATGTGATAAAAGAGTTTCCTTTCATCATTTGCAGGGATCACATCCCGAAATGCCGCGAGGAGGTTTACGGTGCCCAGAATGTTTGTAAGAATGAACTCATCAGGAGAAGTTATTGACCTGTCAACATGCGACTCGGCTGCCAGGTGTATCACCCCGTCGAACCTGTACTCTGTGAAAAGGGCGTTCACAGCCTGTTTGTCAACGATATCAACCCTGCGAAAGTGGTAGTTCGGTTCTTTGTCAATATCGGTAAGGTTACCAAGGTTGCCTGCATAGGTAAGCTTGTCAGCATTGACTATCTCATATTCGGGATATTGTCTGACGAAACGTCTGATAACATGTGATCCGATGAAACCGGCTCCTCCGGTAATAAGCAATATTCTTTTCATTATGCTTTGTTTCTTATTTTTTTCTCCCATCGCCAGGCTGTCTCCATGGCTTCGTCGAGAGTGATCTCCGTCTTCCAGTTCAGCTCCCTGTTTGCGCGCGAAGGATCGGCCCATATTTTTTCTATGTCACCTTCCCTTCTTGCAGTAATAATGTACTTCACCTTCTCTCCGGTGGCACGTTCGAATGCGGCAATGGCCTCCAATACCGAGACACCCGTTCCGGCGCCGAGGTTGAAGACTTCATAATTTTCCTTATTCTTTTGCTCAATAAGTCTCTTCAGAGCCACCACATGGGCTTTTGCCAGGTCAACCACATGGAGGTAATCGCGTATGCATGATCCGTCCGGGGTATTATAGTCGTTTCCGAAGACCCTGAGCTCGTCACGCAGGCCAATGGCAGTCTGGGTGATAAAGGGTACCAGATTTTCAGGCACACCGCGTGGCAGTTCACCTATATATGCCGTGGGGTGAGCACCGATCGGATTGAAATACCTGAGTGAAATAGCCCGCTGCGACTGCCTGGCAGCCATGGTATCCCTGATTATGATTTCACCTGCCTGCTTGGTATAACCGTATGGTGAAGCCGCCTCCTTAACAGGCGTTGTCTCAGTCACAGGCAGTGTTTCAGGCTGCCCGTAAACGGTACATGACGATGAGAAGACCAGCGCAGGAGTTCCGTGCTGCTCCATCATATCAAGCAGGTTCATCAGCGAAACGAGATTGTTCCTGTAATAATCCAGCGGCTTGTGCACTGATTCACCTACTGCCTTGTAAGCAGCAAAGTGAACGATGGCATCGATCCGGCCCTCGGCAACAAACACCTCATTGAGCTTACTCCTGTCGCAAATATCATAATCGTAAAACTTCGGCCTGATGCCCGTTATAGCCTGCATACCGTCAAGAACAGTGATATCCGAGTTATACAGGTTATCGATTATCACTACATCAAACCCTTCAACAATAAGTTCAACGGCTGTATGTGACCCGATGTAACCCGTCCCGCCTGTTACAAGTATTTTTTTCTTCATCAGAGACTCCAGTATGTCAGCCATTTCATCTTATTTCTGAAAAGGCCTTTCAGATCGACAAGGATACCTCTTTCATTAAGCAGGTCGAGGAAATATTTCTCCTCCAGCCCGACATATTCCTTATGGGCCACGGCCACGATAATGGCATCATATTTTCCTGACGCTTTGTCTTTCAGATCGATGCCGTATTCGTGTTTCACCTCTTCATGTGAGGCGCCCGGGTCGATGACATCCACCTCAACACCGAAATCACGCAGCTCATTGACCACATCAATAACCTTGGAATTGCGGATATCGGTCACATCCTCCTTGAAGGTCATGCCCATCACAAGCACTCTTGCCTTATCGGGGCTCTTATGGGCAGCGATGATCTTTTTAACTGTCTGTTTGCCGGCGTAAGCGCCCATGCTGTCGTTGGTGAACCTTCCGGAGTCGATCATCTGGGGATGATAACCCATTGCCTTCGCCTTGTAAGAAAGGTAGTACGGGTCAACGCCTATGCAGTGACCTCCCACGAGGCCCGGATAAAACCTCAGGAAATTCCATTTGGTGCCTGCAGCTTCCAGAACTTCATATGTATTGATACCCATCCTGTTGAAGATGATGGAGAGCTCGTTCATAAAGGCAATGTTTATGTCGCGCTGCGTATTCTCAATAATCTTGGCAGCTTCAGCCACCTTTATTGATGACGCCCTGTGAACACCGGCCGTAATGATCAGCTCATATGTCTTTGCAATATTTTCAGCAGATTCGGCATCACAGCCGCTTGTAACTTTTACAATTTTGGTAAGGGTATGGTTTTTATCACCGGGATTAATACGTTCAGGTGAAAAACCGACTTTGAAATCTTCGGGACACTTCAAACCTGAATATCTTTCAAGCACCGGAAGGCAGTCCTCCTCGGTACATCCCGGGTACACAGTTGATTCATATACCACATAATCTCCTTTCTTCAGGATCCTGCCTACAGTTTCAGAGGCTTTCAGCACCGGTGTGAGATCAGGAAGGTTATGCTTGTTAACAGGGGTTGGGACTGCAATGATATGGAATGAGGCCTCCTTCAGGTCTTCCGGGTCAGAGGTGAATTTTATATCTGTCCCGTCAAATGCCTCATGTTCGAGTTCATTACTCGGATCAATTCCTTTTTTCATCAGTTCAACCCTGTCGGGTCTGATGTCAAAGCCTACTACCTTTATTTTCCGCGCAAATTCAAGAGCAATGGGAAGGCCCACATATCCAAGACCGATGAGGGAGAGCTTGGCCTCCTTATTAACCAGTTTATTATACATATTTATTTTTTTATTAGAGGATGATATTCGCCTGAAAGTATTGAAAGTGATGAATTTCGTATCTGGTACACTGTCTCGATGCTCTGCCTGGCATCTTCCAGTCCGTAACCGTTGCCCTTCAGGATCTCACGGTACGTTACCGTATGCAGGTCTGTGAATCCTTCGGAGAACTCAAGTTCTTCGCCGTCAACGGTGATATTTCTGAATGTTCTCTTTCCCTTTTCCTTAACTGTCTCAGGAAGGTCATTGCTGTCAATGCTGAGAAACCATCTTACGCGTGCTTTCTCCAGTTCAAGGAAGCCTGAGGCTTTATTTTTCTCAAGGAGATGCACCCTGTTGGAGACCACCGGTCCGAAGATCCATCCGAGCATATCGAAGAAGTGTACCCCTATGTTTGTGGCTATGCCGCCTGACTTGTTGACATCACCCTTCCACGAAATGTAATACCAGTTTCCGCGGCTGGTGATGTATGTCAGGTCGATGTCGTGCTTCTTGCCTGCCGGGAGCGCAGCGATCTTATCGTGCAACGCAATTATGACTGGGTGGTATCTTAACTGGAGAATGTTGTATATTCTGTGGCCGGTTTCCCTCTCTATCTCCTGGAGGGCATCTATGTTCCAGGGATTGAGTACCACGGGCTTCTCGCATATTGCCTCTGCCTGGTGCCTGAGAGCAAATCTTATGTGAGAGTCATGCAGGTAATTTGGTGAGCAGATGCTCACATAATCAAGCTGAACACCGCTTCTCTTCAGCTTGTCAACATGTCGGTCAAATCTCTCGAACTCAACAAAAAAGTCACTTTCGGGAAAATAGCTGTCAAGTTTTCCGACACAGTCGAACTTGTCAAGACTGGCAAGCAGACGGTTACCAGTATCCTTGATAGCCCGCAGGTGCCGGTCAGCGATATACCCGGCAACTCCTATAAGGCCAAAATTTTTAGGATCGCTATTCATAAATACATTTATAAGGAGATAAACATGCTAAATAATTTTTGTCACTCTCTCATCTGAGAGCCTGTATTTCTGGCCGCTTTCAGGACATAAGGCAACACCTTCGCCATTGAAGGAAAGCTTGTGTCCGTACTCAGATACCCATCCGGTCTGGCGGCCGGGGTTACCCACGACCAGGGCAAAAGGTTTGACATCTCTGGTTATCACGGTGCCTGCGCCTATGAGAGCATATTCACCTATTTCATTTCCGCAGATAATGGTTGCGTTAGCACCTATGGAGGCGCCCCGCCTGACCATGGTTTTGACATACAGGTCGCGCCTGATGACTGCACTGCGGGGGTTTATGATATTGGTGAATACCATCGAAGGGCCAAGGAAAACATCATCTTCACATATAACGCCTGTATAGATGGATACATTGTTCTGCACTTTGACATTATTCCCCAGCCTGACCCCGGGCGAGACAACTACGTTCTGCCCTATATTGCACTTTTCACCTATGACGGAGTCTTTCATTATATGACTGAAATGCCATATTTTAGTACCCCTGCCTATTGTGCAACCCTCATCAATGACGGCCGTCTCATGCGCGAAAAATTCTTCTTCCATCTGTTCTTTTCATTTGAATTCTGACCTGATGCAACCGGTAATATATTCCAATTGCTCCCTGTCAAGCTCGGTATGCATCGGAAGTGAAAGCACTTCATTCGTGAGGCCAGTGGTAACCGGGAAGTCACCAGCCCCGTATCCCAGGTGAGAATAAGCTTTCTGCATGTGAAGAGGTACTGGATAGTAGATCATTGACGGTACCCCCTCGTTCTCCAGACACTCACGCAGTTTGTCCCGGGCACCGTCAGCCACACGCAAGGTGTACTGGTGAAATATATGCGTTGAATTTACCGCCCTGGCAGGGATGGCGATACCCCTCAGCCCCGACAGCTGACTGTCATAGTGTGCTGCTGCCTGCTGCCGTGCCTCGTTAAAGGCATCCAGGTGGCGTAGTTTGACCCTTAAGACAGCTGCCTGGATGGTATCAAGACGCGAGTTTACCCCGATGGTGTCATGATAATACCTGACCTTCATGCCATGGTTGGTGATGCTCCTGATAAGCGCTGCCAGTTCATCATTGTCAGTAAATAACGCGCCGCCGTCACCATAGCATCCAAGGTTCTTTGAAGGGAAAAAGGAAGTGCATCCGATGATACCCATGGTGCCGGCTTTCTTCACCCTGCCGTCACTGAAAGTGTACTCTGCACCGGTTGCCTGGGCAACATCCTCTATGACATGTATCCCGTGCTGCCCTGCCATTTCCACTATGGGTTCCATGTCAGCGCACTGACCAAAGAGATGAACCGGCACAATTGCCCTGGTATGGGGAGTTATTGCTTTCTTAATAGCTTCAATACTGATGTTGAATGTATCTTTTTCCGGTTCAACAAGTACCGGCTTAAGACCCAGAAGTTCAATTACCTCGACGGTTGCAATGAAAGTAAAATTTGTAGTTATGACCTCATCCCCCGGTTTCAGCCCCAGTGCCATCATGGCTATCTGAAGAGCATCGGTGCCATTGGCACATGCTATTACATTCCTTATTCCCAGGTAACGCTGCAGCTCTTCTTCGAAAAGACGGACATCAGGTCCCTTGATGAAAGCAGTCGAATCGAGCACCCCGGAAATCGACCTGTCTATATCAGCCTTAAGCCTGTCATACTGTGACCGGAGGTCAACCATTTCGATTTTTTTCATGCAGTGTTTCGTCTCTCGAAAGCGAAGATAGCACAATTTATTTTAACCTTTTTTGCTTCATTTAGTCCTGTCGGTTTTGTATCTTTGTTTATTATTACATCTTCATGGCGAGGGATATCACCGTTTACATCAAGGAACTGCTTTTCAGGCATGATTGTGTCATTATACCGGGGTTTGGTGCATTTATAGGGAACTACTTTCCTTCGCATATTGACCGTAATGAAGGGCTTTTTTACCCTCCTGTCAGACGGATAACATTTAACCGCCATCTCACCGGCAATGACGGACTGCTGATCGGGCATGTCTCGTCGCACCTGAATATATCTTACGGCGAATCACGTGATATGATAAGCACCTGGGCTGATGAACTCAGGAGTAAGATAATGGCCGGAACCATACTGAATATTGATCATCTCGGAACCTTCTCGCTTAACCGTGAAGGAACCGTAATATTTGAGCCTGACACCACAGTAAATTATCTTCTTTCTTCATACGGGCTTACATCTTATCAGAGAATGCCGGTCAGCGACTTCGATGTCCGGAAGAAGATGCTTGAGCATCATCATGAACCCGCCGTAAGCCAGCCCTCGGTGAGACGCCTTCTGATCAGGGCGGCGGTTATCGTACCGGTACTGATAGCCCTGACACTTGTTCCGTTCAATGATAATCTGTTCAAGGGCAAGATGGAGGAATCCACACTTAATCCGCTGGCCAATGCCGAGCTGGAATTCAACCGCGAGCAGATTGCCGCGGACACGGCATATATTGTGCCTGAGACGATAGTAAAAGAGATGACTGTCACGGAGGAGGAGGTAAGTGAAAAGCCGGTTCCCGAGCCGCCTGTCGCAGATGTGGTTAAGCCGCCTGTCGCAGATTTGGTTCCTGAGCAACCTGTTGTCGCATCTTCTGCCCCTGAAGTATTCAAACCCGTACAGCAGGCGGTGGTTGTTCAGGAGTACAGGTATCTGCTTATTATCGGAAGCTTCAAGACGGAAGATAATGCCCTGACAATGATTGAAAAGTTGAGGAAGATCGGGTATGATCCTGAAATGACAGGGGGGCCGGACGGCTTCCTTCGCGTCAGCGCAGAATCATTCGGCACGGTTGAGGAGGCAAAGGCAGCCCATAGCAAGATAATCAAGGATTTTCCGGGAGCCTGGATACATAAGAGCAGGCAATAGCCAATAGGCAATAGGCAGTAGCGGGGAATGTACGGAGGACTATTTAACGGGGCTTCCGTTTTTTATTGCCGTTTCGGGGACCACGAAGGTCAGCTTGCCGGTCTCATCTTCAGCCAGCAGAACCATACCTCTCGACTCTATTCCCTTGATCGTTCGCGGTGCGAGGTTCACAATGACAGAGATATGTTTTCCCGGAAGCTCTTCCGCAGTGAACTGCTCCGCGATGCCTGACACGATGGTCCGTACATCTATGCCGGTATCAACCTTCAGCTTAATGAGTTTTGTTGTCTTTGGCACTTTCTGTGCCTCAAGGATAGTAGCTGAGCGGATATCCATCCTTGTGAATTCCTCGAAGCTGACATCATCTTTCGCCGGAATGACCGTTGCCACACCTTTCTCATTTGCCAGCTTGGTATCATTCAGCTTCTTTATCTGCATTTCTATCTCGGCATCCTCTACCTTGCTGAACATCAGCTCTCCGGCAGAGACCTGATGGCCCGGCTTAAGCAGTTCAGCGCTGCCGGCCATGTCCCAGCTGAGACCGGCGATATTCAGCCAGCTTCTGAGCTTGTGCATTGAGAAGGGAAGGAAAGGCTCCAGGATGATCGCAAGGTTGGCCGTTATCTGCAGAGAAATGAACATGATGGTTTTAACCCGTTCAGGATCGGTTTTGATCACTTTCCATGGTTCGGTGTCTGCCAGATATTTGTTGCCAAGACGTGCCAGGTTCATGGCTTCTGCAAGCGCCTGCCTGAAGCGGAAAGCCTCCAGATTGCTCTCAGTGCCTTCCCGGCATGTCATAATTGAGTTTAATGTTGACGTATCATAATCATTCATTTCTCCGGGAACGGGAACTGTGCCTCCGTAATAGTTGTTTGTCAGCACCAGTGTCCGGTTGACGAAGTTTCCGAGGATAGCCACCAGCTCATTGTTGTTCCTGGCCTGGAATTCTTTCCATGTAAAATCGTTGTCTTTGGTCTCCGGTGCGCTGGCGCACAGGGCATAACGCAGCGAATCCTGCTTACCCGGGAAGTCAACCAGGTATTCATGCAGCCAGACAGCCCAGTTTCTTGAGGTTGATATTTTTTCGTTCTCAAGGTTAAGGAACTCGTTTGCCGGAACATTGTCAGGAAGGATATAGCTCCCCTCTGCCTTCAGCATTGCCGGGAAGATGATACAATGAAATACAATATTATCCTTTCCGATGAAGTGGATCATGCGTGTCTCCGGGTCTTTCCAGTATTTTTCCCAGTCGGGTGTCAGTTCCCTCGTTGCCGAAATATATCCTATGGGAGCGTCAAACCAGACATAAAGAACCTTCCCCTCAGCTCCCTCAACAGGCACAGGCACACCCCAGTCGAGGTCACGGCTCACAGCCCTGGGCTGCAGGCCCTGATCGAGCCACGACTTGCACTGGCCGTATACGTTTGTCTTCCAGTCGGCATGATCCTCAAGTATCCATTTCCTGATCCATGACTCATACCTGTCAAGAGGCAGGTACCAGTGCAGTGTTTCACGCATCACCGGTGCGCTGCCACTGATGGTTGAACGCGGATTGATCAGGTCTGTAGGGCTGAGTGATGTGCCGCATTTCTCGCACTGATCACCGTATGCATTTTCATTTCCGCAAAACGGACAGGTGCCCATGATGTACCTGTCTGCGAGGAAACAGCCGGCCTCCTCATCATAATACTGGTTGGCGCTCTTCTCAATGAACTCACCCTGGTCATAGAGCTTGCGGAAGAATGCCGATGCGGTCTCGTAATGAATTTTGTTCGAGGTGCGCGAATAGATGTCGAATGAGATACCGAACTCCTCAAATGCTTTTTTGTTCATTTCATGATAGCGGTCAACAACCTCCTGCGGTGTGATGCCCTCTTTCCGTGCTTTGAGAGTGATTGGTACGCCGTGCTCATCGGAACCGCATATCGATATCACATCTGCACCCCGCATCCTGAGGTAGCGCACGTAGATATCCGACGGTACATAAACCCCGGCAAGATGTCCAATATGAATAGGACCGTTTGCGTATGGCAGGGCAGAGGTAATAAGGTGGCGTTTAAAATTCTTCATCTTCAATAAAGGCTTGTTTCTGATGCGAATGCGGCAAAGATAATGATTTCAGGAAACTGCGTCAAAGCCTGTCAGCTCTCCTGACCGAAGGCAGAAAGCACTCCGTGCATATAGGTTCTTGATACAGGCACCGTTGAAGGAGGCGTACTGTCAAGCTCGAGCTGAAGCCCGTCCTTCTCCCTCCGTATGAGCTTAACGCGCTCAACATTAACAAGATACGAACGATGACATCTCTTTATGCCTTCCTGCTCCAGCTCATCCTCCATCGTTTTTAACGTGGTGCGGAGCATGAACTTCATGATACGGCTCTGCGACTGATACCATACCGTAACATAGTTGTCGCTTCCCTGAAGATAAAGAATGTCAGACCTCTTTAATGAGAGGCGCAGCACCCCCTTCTCATCCCGGAGGGGAATCATCGGTTTCTGTGCTGAAACGTCAGGTTGCTCTTTCAGCTCAGCAAGTTTGATCTTGTTGTCACGCCATGAAAAATAGAGCCAGAGCATTCCATACGGCAGCAGTAGCGTAAGCGAAGTATTCACAACAGAGTTTCCCAGGAGATCAGTGAAGCTTCGACGGTCGTCGAGGATCACAATCTCAAAAAATGCAAAGAACAGGGCCATCGCCACTATCTCTGCCGCCACCCAGACAAGGTACTGCCATATGACAAGCACCATGCCCCTGCGCAACAGCTGGTACATGATGACACGGCTTAGTGCAACGATCAGCAATCCGGTCAGGATTACCCCGCTCGTATAAAGAAAAAGTGTCGTTTTGGATACTTCGGCCACAGTTAAGGCCCCGAACGGCCTGTACAGGTTCAGAAACAGCAGTGAAAATCCCGCAGTGAAGAGGATATGCGTAACGATGTTACCCTTTTCTGTAAGGTAACCCGGAAGCTTCTTATTCAGGTCAATATTCATTCATTTTGTCCTGACACAAATTTAGTATTTTTCAAGTCAGTAGGCTTTTCCCGGGATTTCAACCAGCAAATTTTACCCCTGTAATGACTTTTTTACCCCACCCGGCGGGATTCGAACCCCGTGCCGTACAGTCAGAACCTATTTTTTGGACAGGTGTCAGGTATCTGTTTTTTTTGCAGGAAAAACATGATGGGATACACGGCTCAGGAAAGGGAATTTACCGGAAATTTCAGGGGAGGACTGACCGGGGGACTTATACCCGGCACTGGAGTACGGTTGGTAAGCGAGCTCTTTCACTCCCCGAACAGCTATTCCATAACGGATGGAAAGAGTGTGACCGGTATTTTCCATTCCATCTTTAAATCAAAGGAGCTTGAGCAGTCCAACAGTGATTTCCGTTATTATTTACTTATACCTGGCAACAGCAGTGGCAAAGGAGCAATCATTCTCCTTCATGGTCTCAATGAACGCAGCTGGAACAAGTACATCCAGTGGGGTGTGAGGCTGGCGACTGACACCGGCAGGCCCGTTGTGCTCTTCCCCAGCGCCTATCATATGAACCGTTCACCCCGCAGCTGGATCGACAGACATCTGATGATGCCGCTTGTTGCAGCACGCACGGCCATGGTGCCTGACACGCGATTGTCGACCTTTGTCAACGTAGCCCTGAGTACACGCATGTCATCGTCACCACAGCTCTTTTTACTTTCAGGATACCAGACAATATGTGACCTGAAAGTGCTCATCGGCTCCATAACTGAGGGGACCCATCCTGACCTGCAGGGAGGAGGCCCGGTTGACATATTTGCATATTCGATAGGAGCCCTGGCGACCCAGGTAATGATGCTGTCAAAACCCTCCATCCTTCCTGCTGAAAGTCGTGTGATGCTCTTCTGCGGAGGCAGCGCCTTCAGCCTGATGAACGGCACGTCAAAACTTATAATGGACAGCAGGGCCTTTGAAAGACTGATGGCCTTCTATCTTGAATGGCCGGGAGAGAGCAAAAATAATGACGACGACAGGATAATGAATATTATGAATAGTACCCCTGAGGGTGAGGCGTTCTACGCGATGACCTCACTGAGCCGGCTGAAGGCTGTCTCAGGCACACCATTCAGTAATACTGACGGAAAACTCATGGCAGTCTCCTTTGCCGGCGACTGTGTCATACCTTCCGATGCTGTATCGGCAACACTTCAGGGTGCCAATGTGGAAGTGTGGTCCCCCGCTTATCCCTTTACACACGAAAATCCATTCCCGGTGCTGTCAGGCAGCCTGTCGGAGAAAGTTGACGGTACTTTTGACAGACTGTTCAAAACTGCCGCCTCATTTCTTTCCTAAAATAGCTACTTTTGATCCTGTCACCAAAACAGGAACAATAATGAAATCTTTGACCATACCGCCTTATCTTAAGGAAGGAGACCGGATTGCCATTGTTACGCCGGCAAGCCATATCGACGGAAACCTGGTGCTGCATGCAGAGAAATTGCTGAAAGCTTCCGGCTTTGATGTTGTTCTTGGTGAGCATGTATTCTCGATAAACGGCCCTTTTGCCGGGAGCGACGATGAGCGGTTGCATGACCTGCAGAAGGTCACCGATGACCCTTCGGTAAAGGCTGTGTTATGCTCACGGGGAGGTTACGGTATGTCAAGGGTAATTGACCGGGTGGATTATTCAGCCCTGAAAAAGCATCCGAAGTGGTATGTCGGGTACAGTGATATCACATCCCTGCATCTGTGGCTCAACACAGTATGCGGTATTGCATCGCTTCATGCAGAGATGCCGATCAATTATGCCAACCCGAAATGCTCGCCTCTCTGCTATGAAACAATGCTCAGGGCCCTGAAAGGTGAGCAGGAGCCTGTAGTATGGAAGAGTTCACGGGAGGCATCCTTCACTGTGGAAGGGACTGTTTTAGGGGGCAACATATCGCTCATCTACAGCCTGAACGGCACACCGGCCCAGCCTGAGACGGAAGGGGCGATACTGTTTATTGAGGAAATTGGAGAGCAATTCTATCACCTCGACCGTATGCTTGTATCAATGCGGATGACAGGCATGCTGAAAAACCTGTCTGCACTGATTGTGGGAGGGATGGAGAAGATCACGGAAGGCGAGCATGTGTTTAACCAGAGCGTTGAAGAGGTTGTGATGAATGTTGCCGGCGGATACGGTTACCCGGTCCTGTTCAACTTCCCGGCCGGCCATATTCCGGACAACAGGGCGCTTTACCTTGGCCGTAAGGCAAGACTGACACACAAGGGTTCCGAAGCTACGCTGACCTATCCGTGATCAGCGTCAGAAGGCTGCAAGCAGCAGGTTGATATCTTTTGAAAGGAGCCCGAATTTCTGAGCAAGCATCTCATTGGTGAGGATGCCGTTATAGATATATACGCCGTGACGCAGGCCGGTGTTGAACTTGAGCATTGGCGTTATACCTCCCGAATCTGCGATATCCTGCATCAGAGGTCTGAAGACATTGCTCAGGGCGATGGATGCCGTCTTGGGTACCCTTGAAGGAAGGTTCCAGGCTGAGTAGTGGAGCACTCCGTGTTTTTCATAGATGGGGTCTTTTATTGCCCTGGGTTCGGTTGTCTCCACGCAACCGCCGGTATCAACACTCAAATCGATTATAACCGATCCGCGCTTCATTCCCCGGACCATATCCTCACTGACATAAAACCATGGTCTCAGATCCTCGGTTGACAGGGCTCCGATGAGCACGTCAGCAGACTTCAGTGCTTTCTGCAGCACCTGGGGGTGGAAGGTCGAGGTGTAGAGCCTCTGGCCGAGAAGATCCTGGAAGAGGCGAAGACGGTGAACCGAGCTGTCGAATACCCTCACTATTGCTCCCAGTCCGAGTGCTGCACGGGCAGCATATTCTCCTGCCGTGTTGGCTCCGATGATGACCACTTCAGTGGGTGTGACGCCGGTTACTCCGCCAAGCATTACTCCCTTTCCCCCGGAGGTGTTGCTCAGATACTCCGAAGCAATAAGCACTGATGTGATGCCGCTGATTTCACTCATTGATTCGACCACAGGGAGTATTCCGTCATTGTCTTTAATCCTTTCAGCAGCCAGTGCCGTCACCCGCTTTCGCGTCAGCGCCGAGAGCGTATCCTCACCCATCGTAGCCGCATTCATGAACGATATGACAATCTGGTTACCCTTAAGCAAAGCGACCTCCTTCTCAGTGAAAGGGGCAATCTTGATTACTATGTCGCACTCGTATACTTTTTGAGGCGTGTCGGCCACTACCGCACCGTTTTCACTGTAATCCCTGTCAGGGAAACCGGCACCCAGTCCGGCGTTTGCCTGGATAAAAACCTCATTGCCCGTATCCGTAAGGATTTTTACGGCTTCGGGAGTAAGAGCAACACGCTTCTCATCATCATGGATGTCATGCGGGATGCCAATTGAAATCTGTCGCCTGCTCACTGCTTTTTCAATAAGCTCTTCACGTGGCATGAACGCACTTCTGGCAGGTTGATTCATGTGCCTGGTTTTAAGGTTTTAACAAAAGGATAGCATTACTCAGATCAAAATTAAGATTTTAATCGGAGAGAATATCCCTGAAGACGGGATTATTCGACGTGATAAATTTTCCCTGATTTACTGACGGTTTTCAATGACCCTGCTGCCGTCAGCCATTACAGTGACAGATATTTTCAGTGTTTCGGGAGGGAGCAGCGGCTCGATAAGCTCCGGCCACTCCATGAAGCAGGGTGAGGCGGAATCAAAATACTCCTCAATACCGAAATCCAGTACTTCTGATATTTTCGTGATCCTGTAAAAATCGAAGTGATAAACAGGCACATCACCCGGGCGACGGTACTCATTTATTAGAGTGAAAGTGGGGCTGGTCACAGTATCGGTTACACCCATTTCCTTGCAAAGTGCCTTAATGAAGGTGGTCTTTCCTGACCCCATCTGCCCGTAGAAGGCAATGATACGGTATCCTGCCGTCTCCCTGAGAAAATGCTTCGCCGCTTCTCTCAGATGGCTTTTATCTGGAATAATTACCTTCACGCCGCAAAAATAACACTTTTATAATGGCTCAAGAAAAGCCAGGGGCAGCATCATCTCATGCATTGATACCCCTCCGTGCTGGAACGAATCACGGTAATACGACACTATCTGGTTGAAATTGTTCGGATAGACCAGGAAATCATTTCCGCAGGCAAAAATATACTTCGATGACAGGTTGGTCATTGGCAATCCTGCTTTTGCGGGAGAGGTTATTTCAAATACCTCACGCGGATTGTAGTCAAGGTTTTTTCCTGACTTGTACCGCAGGTTCATCGACGTCTGCCTGTCGCCTATCACCTTTACGGGTTTCTGGACCCTGACAGAGCCGTGATCTGTCGTTATCACCACACGTGATCCTTTTGAAGCCACAGTCCTGAGAAGCTCAAAGAGAGGTGAATGGATAAACCACGAATGTGTGAATGAGAGCCATGAAGCCTCATCGCCGGTCATGTCACGCAGTACGCCAACTTCTGTCCTTGCATGGCTGAGCATATCGACGAAGTTATAGACAAGCACGTTGAGGTCATTTGAGAGAAGCTGAGGGAGTTTGTCATTTAGGAGTTTTCCCTCAGCGTCAGAGCTGATCTTGTTATAGCTCCATTTACAGTTAATACCGGCCCTCTGCAAGTGCTTACCGAGCAGTTTTTCCTCATGAAGGTTCTTGCCTTCATCCTCCGTATCGTTGATCCAGTATTCGGGCATCAGGTCACCTATCGCTGCTGGCATCAGTCCGGCGAAGAGTGCATTGCGTGAAAACTGGGTTGCGGTGGGAAGTATGCTCATGTAAATTTCATCCGAGACATTGCGCAGGAAGGGACTGAGATCAGCCGAAATTGTCTGCCACTGATCGAGGCGCAGGTTGTCAATGATGATAAAGAAGAGTGAAGATCCGTTTTTGATGAGCGGGAATATGCGCTTTGACATCACCGACGGTGAAAGAAGCGGCTTGTCACCTGCATCGGATGCCATCCATCCTGTATAGTTTTTCGAAATGTACTTTCCAAAAGCCCTGTTGGCATCTGCCTCCTGCATGCGCAGAACCTCCCTCATGCCCGGATCTGATGACCTGATGAGCTCACCCTGCCAGAATACAAGCTTGCGATACACTTCACTCCACTGCCCGAAGGTGGAGGCTGCAGATATCATATCTGCTATTGAACCGAACTCCTCCCTGAATACGGTGGTGGTCTGCCGTGTCACTATATCCCCTATATCAAGGATACGCTTAAGCGAAAGAAGTATCTGCTGCGGCTTGACAGGCTTGATCAGGTAATCAGCTATCTGTGAACCGATGGCAGCATCCATTATCTCCTCCTCCTCGCTCTTGGTGATCATCACTATCGGGATGGAAGGCTTGATAGCCTTGATGCGCCGAAGCGTCTCGATGCCGCTGAGCCCGGGCATATGCTCGTCAAGAAATATGATGTCATAAGGTTTTTCTTTTACCATACGTATGGCATCATTTCCGGAAGGACATGTATCTGTCTCAAAACCCTTCTCGTGCAAAAAGATTATATGTGACCGCAGTACCCCGACCTCATCATCAACCCATAATATTCTTACCTGTCGCATTTTCGGCCTTTCAGTTCATTTTTTGCTCCGGTAAGCGGTTTCATAGAAGATCCGGTACCTTGTAATATTCTTGTCATTGGTGAGTTTTTCCAGGTTGTCGCGGCTGATTGTATAAAGTGTAATATCCGCATTTTCTGCCCCCCTGATATTTGCCTGGGGGTCGAATGCGCTGAGCCATCTGTCTGCCTCGGCGGCATTCTTCAAAAGTGCCGACGGAGATAAGGATATATTCATTGTCAACTACTTTACCTTCAGTGCGGTAATTCTTATCAGTAAAATTATCGAGGTTATAGTTAATAACATCGAAGACCATCTGGTTCATGTTTGCCTGTACGTTTCCGGCAATGACAAGGACAAAATGCGGCTGGGTGGTGTCAGCCTCGTAAAGTTCCTCAGCTATGCGGGTATCTTCGGCAACCTGCAGTGCAGGTATCTCCCTTTTAAGGAAAGCGGTTATCTCTGCAGCTCTTTTGCCTTCAGGCGTTTCAGGGTATTTTGCAGTCAGGGAATCAAGTTTTTCCTTGTAAGCAACCTCACCTCCCGTAGCGCCGGCAGCCATGGCGTCAAGGAGCATGAATTTGGGTAGAAGATCGTCTCCCGGGAACTGCCCGGCAGCATCCCTGCAGATGTTTTGGGTCTCATCGTACCTCTCTGAAACGAAGGCTTCATAGGCGGCTTCATATGTTGTCCTCGCCTTCGTTGCCATCTCCATCTGTTTTCTGACATAATCAGGATCGGAGAGGATGAGTGAGTATTCCGAAGCGGGGAATGATGACAGTAACTCAGTTCTGAACACTTCCGCCCTGGGCGGGTCGTAATTGCGGAGCAGCCTGTAGAGCTCATAGAGTGCTTCAGCCCTGATATTGTCACTGTTGCCCGGTGCTGCTGCCGTTTCCAGTGACTTCGCTGCCATAAGGGTGTCAGAAAGACGTGAAGCCAGTATCTTGCCCTCACCCAGCAAGGCGTTGGCGCTCTTGCTTGCAGAGAGGCTCATCAGCGAGTCGGTCAGCGGAAGGTTACGGAGATAGTATTCTTTCGTCCGCTCAGGAGCTGTTGCCGTACTGTCACCGGTTTGTTTTTCCTCTCCGTTTTCGGCAGTTGACGGAGCAGTGAATGCTGCACGGGCTTTGTTCGACCGTCGCCAGTTATCCTCAAGCCTCCTGTCGCCCCAGCGGCGTTTGAACTCCGTACGGCCGAAGGTAAGCGCCGACTGGTTATAGAAATACCATCCTCCTTCAGCGGATATGGCACCCTGGTAACGCTGCTCATTCTCATAGTAAAGCCCCATATTGTACCTGTCGCTGCCACCATCCTTTGCCGCTTTTGTCTGCTCCTGTTCATACGAACGGATCATTTCTGCAATCAGGGCATCACGTTCCGTGCTGCTCATCATCGCCACCCTGCGCAGACTGTCCTCAGTCATCACCACACGGTGAAAATCTGCAAACTCACCCAGATCGCTTGTCCTGCGGCTGATAAGATTATAGTCGGGAAAATGTTCATCAATCAGGTATGTGGCAGTGTCGTAATAAAGAAATGCCGTCATATATTCCGGCTGAGCGTAATAATATTCTCCCAGTGCCAGGTAGGTCCGCGCTCTCTGCCTTGTGTTAACGGTACTGCTGCCGGCTGACTGAGTCCAGAGATTAAGGGCCTCATCGGTGTTTCCCATTCGCATCTCGAGCTCACCGAGTGCGAAATAGATCTGATCGAGATAGTCCTTGTTCTTTGAGTCACGCAACATCCTTCGAAGTGATTTTATCAGATCTTCGGCATCACCGTGCGACAGATCGGTTACACCGGCAAGGTTGATTGCAGCATTGAACTCAAGCTCATAAGGCGGGTTCATCCTGATTACATCGCGAAAATAACGTGTAGAAAGAGTGTTGTCGCCCGTAGCTTTACACACCTGTGCCAGCAGGTATGTCAGTCGCACCTTGAAATGCTTGTTGGTGCTGTTATCCACTGCCATTGTAAGCGGGCTGACAGCATCGTTATAACGTTTCTGCCTGAGAGCGACATCAGCCAGGGTAGAGTAGAACATCGGCTTCAGGGGCTTCGGCAGTCCGTCAATGTCAGTGAAACCCTGCAGTATGCGTGATGCTTCCGAATAATTTCCCTCTTCAGTCTGTATCCGGGCCATCCAGATATTTGCTTCGCTGACAAGATCAGGATCAGTGGCTATACTGACGGTATATGAGAAAGCCGACCGTGATGCAGGAAGGTTTTTAAGATAGAACTGTGCTTTTGCCAGAAGAAGATAGGCATCGTCCACCCACTCGTTGTATTCACGCCGGTTGTAGAACTCCTCATCACGGGCATCATCTCCCTTCTTACTCTTCTCTTTCGGTTTGGCAGTGATTGAATAGAGTGCAATCACCTTGGATGCTTTCTGTGCGGCACGTTCCATGTCCGATGCAGCCGCTGCCACTGATTCATCAGAGGTGTATTCAAAAACAGGAATCAGAACGCTGTAATCATCACGGTGTGACTGCTGTACTTTTTCAACGCCGGCTTTATATGCCTCGTTTCCGTTGAACCAGACATTATATTTTGCAACCAGGGAGTTGTAAAAACGGCTCGCCCCGGTGTTCTTCTCAACAGAACAACCGGTTATAAGTGCGGTGAGCACCAGGGTCATCGCGACATAATATACTGAGTGCCGTGATCTCAACAAAGAAGGGTATATACTCTATAACTGCCAACCACAGCTAAAAGTATCCAAAGGTACTAAAAAGAGGTCAAAGCAGACTTTTCTGCTTCACGGCGGCGAGGTGACTATTTCATCTCGACTCTTTTTGTCGGGGCCTGTTCAGAATTACGCTTCTCCACCTGCCTGACGACAGCCTCCGCTATCCTCAGGAAAGCATTGCCAGTCGCGCTGTCATTCAGGGCAGCCGGGGTGCCGGCATCACCGCCGTCACAGATACTCTCGACAATGGGCACCTGACCCAGGAGCTCAACGCCGGCTTCGGCGGCGAGCCTGCTGCCGCCTTCCTTGCCGAAGATGTAATAACGTCTTCCTGGCAGCTCGGGAGCTTCAAAGTATGACATATTTTCAACCAGACCCAGAACAGGAACATTGATTGCCTCACTCCGGAACATTGCTATGCCTTTCCGGGCATCAGCAAGAGCAACCTCCTGCGGGGTGGTAACCACCACTGCGCCCGTAACGGGCACCTCCTGCACCAGCGTCAGATGAATATCACTCGTCCCGGGGGGCAGGTCAAAAATGAGATAGTCAAGCTCACCCCAGTCGCCCTGGTTGATGAGCTGCTTGAGAAAGCTGCTTGCCATGGGGCCTCTCCAGATGACGGCCTCAGAATCTTTAACGAAGAATCCGATGGAAAGAATGCTCACACCGTATTTCTTCATCGGAATGATTCGGTCATTGCCATTCTCACTGTGAACATCAGGCTTGTACTTTTCTGCGTTGAACATACGGGGCACCGAAGGTCCGAATATGTCTGCGTCGATCAGGCCGGTTGCATAACCCTTTCGGGCAAGCGCCACTGCCAGGTTTACTGCCACAGTTGATTTGCCCACACCACCCTTGCCCGATGAAACAGCTATGATGTTTTTTACTCCGGGCAGAACATCCCTCTTCGGTTCCTTCATTTTGGACACTACGATTTTTGGCCTGACATCTATCGATGAGATCACTGCATCAGGACCGAGTGCATCCTTTACAGCCCTGACGCAATTGCTCTTTATGGAGGAAAGGAACGGGTCGTTTGACCTTTCGGGTGTAAGCAGGATATTTATTCCTTCATCCGTCACCGTGACATCACTGACAATTCCCAGTGTTACAATATCACTTCCCTTTTCAGGATGGGAGACCTTTTTGAGCGCTTCAAGAACTTGTTGTTTTGTATGCATAATCTATTTGTTAATTCTTGTTCTTAGATCAATTTATTAATGAACATCCTTCCGGTATCAAAGTTCAATAGCCGGATCCCAGAACTTCTCGCTGAAGTCAATAACCTGGTCATCCCTGACGACGAATCCTTCGTTTTCCAGGAGTTGCTGCATCGTTGATGAATTGCCAAAATGATATTTGCCGGTGAGCATTCCGTTGCGGTTGACAACACGGTGTGCGGGAATGAATTCAGGAACAGTGTGCGATGAGTTAAGCGCCCAGCCAACCATCCTTGCAGAACCGGCAGTGCCGAGGTACCTGGCTATTGCACCGTATGATGTGATCCGTCCGTAAGGTATAAGGCGTGTAACATCGTATACCCGGCCGAAGAAACCTTCATTCTTGTTGTCCGGGACTGATGATCTCCTTTTCATTTGGCAGTCTGAATGCAAGGTAAGTGATTGGGACCCCCTGTTTCAGGAAGATCTCCTCGTAATGTGTTCTGATCGACAGCAGCGGATCACCCGGCAGCTGACCGTACAGATCTGTTACAGAGATAATTGTTTCCAGCCCGTTAACATTCGCCAGGGAGAGGGTATAATCATACAGCTCCCTGCTGTCGGTCTTGAGGTGCACAATGCCGTTGTCTTTCAGGAAATTCCTGTAGAGATTCAGAAAGACAGATCCTGACAGCCTCTTCTTCTCTCTTTTCCATTTTGGTTGCGGGTCAGGGAAAGTGAGCCAGATCTCATCTATCTCGCCGGCAGCAAAGAATGACCCCAGAAGTTCAATGCGGGTGCGCAGGAAAGTTGCATTGGGCTGTTTCATGAGATGTGATTCTTTTGCGCCTTTCCACATCCGGGCACCCTTGATGTCAATGCCGATGAAATTCTTCTGCGGGTACATCCCGGCCAGCCTGACTGTATACTCCCCCTTGCCGCAGCCCAGCTCAAGAACGATCGGGTTATTGTTTCCGAACCATTCGCCGTGCCACTTCCCCTTCAGGTGGAAATCATGTCCGAAAACATCATCAAACGAAGGCTCGATAACATGGTCGAAGCCTTTCATCTCAGCCCACCGCGCCAGCTTGTTCTTGCCCAATGCCAGTGTGATTTGTATTAGTTCTCTTTCAGTGATATCCTCATTCCAAGGTCATAGACCCCGTTCAGAACTGTATCTCTCATTCCGTGTATCACTTTAAAATGATATTCGCCTTTTTCGGGGAAGTACACATTTGATTTATAAGGTATGGTCAGTTCACGGAGGTCGCCTGCGCCCCTGCCAAGCCAGTCACCTTTTTCGTTTGCGAGCATAGCCTGGACGGTATCGGTGACCGTGTTTCCTGACGGGAAGGAGGTAACGACAAAAAGGTACAGGTTACGGTACGGGTATTCGGTTGATGTCCGGATTGAGAGGTCAAAATTATATATCCTGGTTGTGTCATCGATCTGACATGTAAACTTGCATGGGTCGTACATGCTCCATACCTCATTCTGCATTTTGACACTGTCGGCATAGTAGGTACCCCTGTCGCATGAGAGGGTGATGAGCATGATCAGTGCGCTTATAGCAAGTATCTTACTTCTGGGTTCCCTCATTTTTCTTGTTGTAAGGTTTGCGTCTGCCTCTTGACGGGCGCGGGTTGCTTTTAGTTTCAAATCTCGTAAGACCGCTGTTCTGAAGCAGGAGATCGTTTCCCTTTTCAGGAGCGTTGGCACCGGCACCGGGCAACAGATTATCAGGTTTTATGCCTTTTCTGTTGAGCTGATATTATTTCGCGCACCCTTGCAACCGGCACAGCCGTCAGGTTAACAGCCATACGCTGGTCACTCGAATACCAGTAGATGCCGGTATGAACTTCCATTTTCATGAAATAAGCTGTACCGCCGGCCAGCTCAAGTGGTATCTCCCTTGAGGGGAAATCCTTCTGGGCATCGATATAACAGTCCAGTTCATAAGTGAGGCAGCACTTGAGTTTACCGCACTGTCCCGCCAGCTTCTGGGGGTTCAGGGACAAATCCTGGTAACGGGCATGAGAGGTGGTCACCGAGACGAAGTTAGTGACATGGGTCGAGCAGCAGAGCTCACGTCCGCATGTGCCTATGCCGCCGATACGTCCCGCTTCCTGGCGGGCTCCTATCTGCCGCATCTCGATACGGATATGAAACTCTTCAGCAAGCAGTTTAATCAGCTGCCGGAAATCCACCCTCTCGTCGGCGAGATAATAGAAGATGGCTTTTGTCTTGTCTCCCTGGTACTCCACATCGCCTATCTTCATGGCGAGCCCGATATCCTCCGCTATCTTTCTTGACCGGAGCATTGTATGAACCTCCTGCTTCCTTGCCTCCTCCCATTTCTGCAGGTCGACCGTCCTTGCCTTCCTGTAAACCTTCTTCATCTCCTCGATGACAGGTTTTACTTTCATCCTCTTTATCTGTTCAAGGACCAGGAAACCGGTCATTGATACATGGCCGATGTCGTGACCGGGTGAAGCTTCAACGGCGACTATGTCACCCACTTCAAGCCTCAGATCATTGACGTTGCGGTAGAAACCCTTCCGCGTATTCTTAAACCGGACTTCGATAATTTCATTGTGCCGGGGGTCATAGGGCAGGCCTGCCAGCCAGTTGAATTCATCAAGCTTGTTTGCGCCCCTGTTGTATTTTATTGCAGGTTCTGAAGGTTCTTCACCTGCGTGTGCGTGTATATCTTCGTTTGCCATGCTGACATATAATATTTCCCGGATGACAGTCAAAAAATTCACTGCTGCCCGGTACGAGAATGCAAATTTAGAAATAAATGAGCTATTCTCAACGGTCGTGTGGCACTTACCTGATTAGCCTCATTGTCCTGAGGGCAAGATCGAGGAAGATCATTTTGGTATTGCCGTTGCTTTCAATGTGGGCATAAGCCAGGTTGAACTCACGGTCAAGGCCATTGATATTCTTTTCGTTTATGAATGGATGAAATTTTCTGGAGAAATCGTCTTCAGGCTGGGTGAGGTAGACAAAATTATTCTCTCTGCCGCCGAGGTTCAGCATGAAGTTTTCACGGATCATACGCAGCGAATATGAAAGAAAACTCTTCTGTCTCTCTCTTCCCAGGGCAGCCGTTTCCTCCGACCAGGAGACAAGGGTCTGTATGTCACGTGTATATGCCGTCCTCATCAGTCTTGTAAAACGGTCAAGGTGCATGATGCTGTTATCATCCTCACGGGCCAGCTCCATCGCTCTTACCATATTGCCGTTTGCTATACCGGCTATCGCTGCCGCCCGGGCACGCACCAGGCCCAGCTTTGTCTCCAGGTAAACACTCATATCTTCCACTGATATGGCAGGTATCCTTATATGCTGGCAGCGTGAGGTGATGGTCGGCAGCAGCCTGTCCTCCTCCTCTGTGACAAGGATGAAGAGTGTCTTTGCAGGCGGTTCCTCAACTATCTTCAGGAGCTTGTTGGCTGTCTCGGCATTCATCTTTTCCGGCAACCAGATGATCATTATCTTGAAGTCGGACTCAAACGATTTCAGGCTCAGCTTCTTTATTATCTCTGCAGCCTCGGCTACCGGTATCAGTGCCTGTTCGTTCGCCACCTCCATCGCCTCTGTCCAGGTGCTCAGTGAGAACCACGGCGAACGCGAGCACCATCTCGCGCCACTGTGCAATAAATGTGTCACTCACCGGTTCGGTTCCTGCCTTCTTCTTAATAACCGGAAAGACGAAGTGAAGGTCAGGATGGATAAGTTTGTTGTATTTGACACATGACGGGCAGACGCCGCAGGCATCTTCGGGAGTGCGTTTTTCACAGCTTATGTAGCGCGCAAATGCCAGCGCGATGGCAAACTTGCCGCTTCCTTCAGGACCGTTAAAGAGAATTGCGTGGCTGACACGGTTCTCGGCAACAGAGCTCCTTAACCTGTCAATAACTGCTTTCTGTCCGGGTATCTCTGAAAAATTCATTCTGGCTTGCTGATGACGGGAAACAAAATTAGCAATTTAAAGTGAATGATTCTGATCAGAGTGATGTCAGGAAACTGCAGGGTTTTTCAAATTGATTAACTTTGTATTCCGGTTGATGAAAACCATAAACAAAAAATAAACTATGAAAATAATTGACAATTTCAATTTCAAAGGCCACAAGGCCATTGTCAGGGTTGATTTCAACGTGCCGCTCGATAAGAAGACACGCGAGGTCACTGACGACACCCGTATACGAGGTGCACTGAAAACAATAAAAAAGATCGTCAGTGATGGCGGATCAGCAATACTGATGTCCCATCTGGGACGCCCGGAAGGGGTGCAGGAGAAATATTCCCTCAAACCTGTCATGCCGGTGCTCGAGAAACTGCTTGGAATGAAGGTAGCCTTTGCTCCCGACGCTCTCAGTGATGAGACCGCGGCCCTGGCTGCTGCCATGAAACCCGGAGAGGTGATGATGCTTGAAAACGTCAGGTTCTATCCTGAGGAAGAAGGAAAGCCAATACTTCCCGAGACCGCCACGGATGAGGAGAAGAAAGCCGCCAAAGCTGCGCTGAAGATAAAGCAGAAAGAGATGGCCAGGAAGCTTTCCGACCTATGCCGACATCTATGTCAATGATGCTTTCGGCACAGCACACAGGGCCCATGCCACCACAGCGGTGATGGCTGATTATTTCCCGGAAGATAAGAGGATGTTCGGCTTCCTCATCAACAGTGAGCTGGCCGCCATGGACAAGGTGCTTAAGAGCCCCGGTAAACCATTCACTGCCGTGATGGGAGGAGCAAAAGTATCTGACAAGATACTCATCATCGAGAACCTCCTTGACAGGGTTGACAACCTGATCATCGGCGGCGGTATGACCTATACTTTCATAAAGGCCAAAGGAGGTAAGATAGGCAATTCGCTCTGTGAGGAGGATAAGCTGGATATCGCAAAAGCCGTAATGGAAAAAGCAAAGGCCAAAGGAGTTAACCTTATCTTCCCGGTTGACGGGGTCAACGCTGACAAGTTTGATGCAGAGGCAAATACTTATTTGTCAGCCATTGATGATGTGAAGGACGGATGGATGGGACTTGACATAGGGCCAAAGAGCATCGCACTCTTTGAGAAGGTGATAATGGATTCAAAGACTATTCTCTGGAACGGCCCGATGGGTGTTTTTGAAATGGAAAAGTTTGCCGCAGGCACCACGGCCATTGCAAAAGCAGTGGCTAAGGCAACGGCACAGGGAGCCTACTCGCTCATTGGCGGAGGTGATTCTGTTGCTGCCATCAACAAGAATAACCTGGGAGACAAGGTGAGCTATGTGTCAACCGGCGGCGGTGCAATGCTTGAATACATGGAAGGCAAGAAACTGCCCGGCATAACAGCAATAAGAGGAGAGTGATGAAGCTACGGCTGATACCGGTACTGGCAGTCCTGTTGCTGATGCAGGGGTGTGGCGGCGATGAGGTTCCCACATCAGGCACTGTCACGGTGACCAATGAACTGTTTGGCAGCGGGCCGTACTATGCGATGGGTTTTTCATTTGCTGCAGCCGATCTGGTTTCAACTCTTACTGAACCTTATGATATTATTATTCAGGCTGGATCACTGACCACAGGAGGCCCCATCGTAGCTTTTTTGTCGGCAAACACTCTTGAGCCGTCATTCGCCCTCAAGGGCGAATACGGCACTGAGAGTGCCGCAATAAGCGCTTTCGAAGCCCTTACATCTGTGGGCACTGCCTCATACATTGAACTGGCTGCACCGCTGAAGGAAAACCAGGTGTGGGTTGTAAGGACTGAAGCGGAGAAGTATGCCAAGATCAGAATAATACAGATCGATTTTGACCCCACAACTCCTCCTTACTATGCCTCATGTCAGTTCGAGTGGGTCTTTCAGCCTGATGGCTCAACGCAGTTCCCGTGACAGTGATGAGACCGCCATTAACGGAAGAGATCTTCAGTGTTGCTGATAATCAATCGTTTGAGAAGATAGCACTGGAGATCTTCCGTTTTCAGGCACACGAGTGTCCTGTTTACAGGCAGTATATAAATCTTCTGGGAATTGATCCGCAGGGTGTCGAAAATATCCTTCAGATACCTTTCCTGCCCATATCTTTTTTCAGGGATCACCTTATTCTTTCCGCCGGTGGTGAAGCCGAGAAGATCTTTTTCAGCAGCGGCACAACCGGTATGGTTCAAAGCAGGCATGCCGTAAAGAGCCTGGCCCTTTACGACGAGAGCCTGACCCTAACTTTCAGGCGATTTTACGGAGACCCTTTACAGTATGCAGTCATGGGGCTTCTTCCGTCATATCTTGAACGGGAGGGATCGTCACTGATCTACATGGTGAAAAAACTTGCTGACCTCTCGGGAAATAAAGCCGGCGGGTTCTTTCTGGATGATTTTGATGCCTTGCTCAGGGCTGTCGGTGAGGCTCGCCGTGCGAAACTTAAGGTTCTTCTGTTCGGAGTGACCTTTGCACTGCTTGACCTTGCCGAAAAGCACCCGTGCGACCTGAGTGATGTGATCATTATGGAGACCGGAGGCATGAAAGGCAGGAGGCATGAGATGGTAAGGGAAGAGTTGCATGGAATACTCAAATCGGCATTTAATGTCAGTGCCATACATTCGGAGTACAGCATGACCGAATTGCTGAGCCAGGCTTACTCTGCGGCAGACGGCCTGTTCACCACACCGCCATGGATGAAGATCCTGATCCGCGACAGTCATGATCCGTCATCACATACCACTGAGGCCGGCGCGTCAGGAGGCATAAGCATAATCGATCTGGCGAACATCTGGTCATGTTCATTCATAGCCACTTCCGATATTGGCAGGATGAATGAAGGAGGCTCGTTTGAGGTTCTGGGGAGGTTTGATAATTCTGATATCAGGGGATGCAGCCTGATGGTGACATAATTATGATATGAAGTCTGAGATTCTCAGAGCTCCGGAGCACTGAGTGCAGTAACCCGGAATCAGCAATCTTCCGGATCGGGACTTTCAAAGCTCCAATTTCCTGTCAAGCCAGCTAAAAAGTTTCTCCCGGTCTTTTTTTCGGCACATCTCAAGGCTCTGAATGCATAGGAACTTTATACCTGGATTGCTTTCACAGAGTGCGATCTTCTTGTCCACATAATCCTCTGCATGACCCTGCGGTTTAAGGTAAGCAAGGGCCGGCCCGGCAATATGCCTGTTGCCATCAAGAAGCTGCAGATGATTTGAAAGTGAGATAAAAGTGAATTGTGAATGGTCGCGGAAGCGATATGAAATATTTTTTTTAAGCAGGGAATCGTTTTTACTGAAAAAATCTTCAACCTGCTTCCGGTTGACTGAGTGTGGGGTGTGGCTGTTTGTGAAATATCTGAACTTAAATCCGAGCAACGCAGCAGCGTTCCACTGACCAAGATGGAAGGAAGCCCTGGGTTCAAAATCCTTTTTACGGAGAATATGTCTGTTGAATAAAATTTTGACACTGTTCCAGAAAGCTCTTGGAGTCGTCGCCGGTACCCATTTTCCCCGGAGTACTGGCCTGCCGTCAATGAACCACTCTTCTGGTTTCATGTCCCTTATCAGGAAGGTATCATCATTGAAATAGACAAAATTTTCAGAGAGGCCTTTTATCCTCCATATCATATTCGCAATGGAAATGCTGTTGAAGGTTGGCAGATAGCTTTCATATCCCTCAAAGATCTCCTTATGATCAACTATTCGTATTGAGTTAAGCCTTTCTGGAAAATATTTCCTTACATCATTATAAATGTCCGGATCCTGTTCATCGGTAACAATGAAGATGTTCCTTATATAAGGGGCAAATCTCAGGACAGACAGGACACAGTACCGGATTTCATTTGACGAAGCAAAACGCGTTGAGTGCGCACCCGATCCGATGGGTAAGTTTGTCCCATGAACATAATTGCTTCTCTTCTGAGCCAGTTTGGGGTCATCGCCGTCAACCCAGGCTATCACCACGTCAATTGGCGGACTGGCCGCAGAAGGTTGTTTATTGGTCATGGGGATCACTATTTCGGTTGCAAATTTAATAATGAATCCATCCACCTGAATATTTTTTCACGCTGCCTGGCACCGAGCATCTCTATGCTCTGGATGCAGATTGATTTAATCCGTGTGTCACGCATGCAGCGACTGATTCTTCTGTTCAGACGCTTTTCCGAATAGTAGGGATGGAAATAACCCAGTTTGAGCTTCCCGTAATGTCTGTTACCGTTTAAGATTTCCAGATGATATGCGACAGACGGGGCAATTATCTGCTCAGAATCCCTGAAACGGTATGAAATGGTTTTTTCCAGCAGCTCCCCGTTTTTGCCGAAAAAGTTTTCAAGTGTCTTTCTCCTCATGGGATGAGCTGTATGATCGTGGAAGAAATACCGTCCTTTCATCCCCAGTAAGGAAGCACTCTTCCACTGGCGTATATAAAATGAAATTCTGGGCTGGTGATCTTTGTTCCTGAGTAGATATATGTTTATTAGCGCTTTAAGATTGATTCCGGCAATCCTTCTGTATGGCGGGAAGAGCCACTTGCCCATCAGAACCGGACTGTCTCCGATAAACCAATCTTCGGCCTTCGTTTCTCTTATAAGGATAATGTCGTCATTGAAGTAGATGAAATTTTCTGACAGTCCTTCAATTCTCCATATCAGTGCCTGAATTGACGAGCTGTTGAAGGTAGGCAGGTACTTCTCGTATCCCCTGAAAATTTCTTTGTGGTCAACAATTTTCAGACAGTTTGCTTTTCCGGGAAACCTGGCTCTGACCTCGTCATAAAGATCAGGATCCTGTTCATCAGTGACAATGAATATATTTCTGATGAAAGGGGCAAAGGTCAGAATTGAGATGACGCAGTACCTTATTTCGTCTGATGATGCGAAACGTGTGGGAAGAGCTCCCTGGTGGACACCGGTCTTTTTTTCCAGGGCAAGGTACCGGTTCCTCTTTTCTGCAAGCTTCGGGTCACTGCCGTCAACCCATAGGATTACCACATCAATAGGATTTCCATGGGCAGGGGCGGTGTTATCTGACATAGTTTTATTGTAAATTTACTGCATTAAATAATTTTTTACAATTTTAGCCTGAAAAACAGAGACGGATGTCCGAAAACAGTCGCAAGAAGATCGGAGTTGTATCCATGGTCAGAAATGACCGGTTCTTTATCCCGAAGTGGATAGATTACTATGGGACACAATTTGGTCATGAAAATCTCTTTCTAATTCTGGACGGGCACGATCAGGCATTTCCCCAAGATAATGAATCCGTTAATGTAATAAGGATTCCCCGGAAAAAGCTGAACAGGGACAGGGGGGACAGGAACCGCATTGATGTGATCTCCTACTTTGTTAAGGCATTGTTTCAGAGGTACGACCTGATCATTGCCCATGATATTGATGAAATACTGGTGGCAGATCCCAACCAAAATCTCAGCCTGCCCGATTACCTTCAGCGGGGGGTTCGATCCGCATCACTCTCTGCGCTGGGGCTGGATGTAGGGCAGCACCTTGACCTCGAACAGCCCATAGACCCCGCACGCCCCTTCCTGGAGCAAAGGAGTTTTGCCCATGTGTCAGCACGATACACCAAAGCAGTTGTGGCAACCCGTCCTCTTACATGGGGATCGGGTTTTCACCGGGTAAGGTTTAAAAACTTCCATATAGACCCGAACCTGTTTCTGTTCCATTTTGGAATGGTTGATTACGAGATCTCAAAGGGGAAAATGGAAGACCCGTCTCTGCTTCATGCCGGCTGGCAGGGTCATCTTGACAGACGTTTTGAGTTGTTTGACCTGATAACGAAAAAAACTCCCGTTGACGGTGACGAGTTTTTTAAGCAGGCCAGGATAAGACAAAGCTTTTTTCGTCCGCTGTTTGCACTTAATAAACCGGGGATGCTCCATGAGAAACCGGTCATAAGAATTCCGGAACGGTTCAGACATCTGGTGTAAGACATGCCCAAAACCAGAAATCAGGTAATCGTCTGGTAAAGAATGACACAGAGGATGGCTGCTCATACTGACATAACCCGGAAATCAGTACATCACACGATATATTTTGCTTCCCTGTGCCTGTTTGTGGTCTCACTGCCGTCATCAAGGTATTTTCTCACGGTAAGTGAGATTCTCCTTATATGCAACTGGCTGGTAGAGGCTGATTTCAAAGCGAAGTTCAGCAAACTGCGGTCTGACAGGGCCGCTATGGCTTTCATGCTTATTTATATCGTTAATGTCATAGGGTTGTTATGGTCCGAAGATTTAGGTTTAGCATTTAAAAATGATCTGCTTCATAAATCACCGACACTGTTTCTGCCGCTTATCATTGCCACAACGCCGGTACCGGATACGAAAAAAATAAGGACGCTGCTGTTGCTGTTCATTTCATCGGTTCTGGTTGTATCATTCATCGGATTTTTCAGCAGGGTCTTCCAGTCAAATCTTTTCTTCCGTGAAGCATCACCTTTTATTCCGGGGCTCTATTTTGGAATGATGCTGATTATTGCCGCTTTACAGGTACCGCTGCTGGCAAAACAGATGACTGGCAATAGGAAGTACCTGTATCTGAGTCTGGCAATTTCTGCCTGGCTTATCTTTTTTCTGTTCTATTTAAGGGCCTTATCGGGGGTTGCTTCATTTGTTGCAGTATTGATTTACCTGTGCGTTATTATTGTTGCCCGGACAACCAGCACACTTCTTAAAATTTCAGTGCCGGCCATTTTTATTCTTCTGGCAGGACTGGCAATATGGCCAATGGTGGAAATTTATAAGCAGACCCATGCTGAAACAGCAACTGACTTCAGCACATTGGAAAGATACACCGGTCAGGGTACTCCCTACCTGCATGACACCGTAAATACTATCAGGGAGAACGGGAATATGGTCTATATCTATATTGCTGACGGTGAACTGAGGGATGCATGGAATGAGAAGAGCGATCTTGATTTCGACGGAAATGACCTGATGAACCAGGAGCTGAGGGCCACATTGTACAGGTATATGTCATCACGCGGTCTTAAAAAGGACAGGCAGGGTTTTGCTCAGCTCACCGAGACTGATATTAGGGCCATCGAAAAAGGAACGACTAATTATTTAAATGTCACAAGACCCGGGTTTTATATAAGAGCCTATGAAGAGATGATGAGTCTGAACATTTACTATCAGAGCTCACGCAACGTTACTTCGTGGGGTTCCCTGACAAAAAGAATTGATGTGTGGAGAGCTTCGTGGGAGGCATTCAAAAAACACCCTGCTCTGGGCTGGGGCACCGGAAGCATCCTGAAAGCTGTGGACTATGGTATTGAAAAGAATGGCTCAACATTGTCAGGATTAAATATGAGGCCCCACAATCAGTTCCTCTATATCCTGCTCACGCTTGGATTAACCGGACTGATCATCATTATCGCCCTGTACGTTTATTTCCTTGTAAAGATTAAGGCGCATGAATCTTTCATGTTCATCCTGTTCCTGATTGTTTTCCTGGTGAATTTCACCGGGAATAATTCCTTTGAATCACAGCCAGGTCAGGATCTTTTCGTCTTCTTTTCGCTTTTCTACGGTTATTTTTATCCAGGTTTGAAAAAGGAACCGGGGTTCATTTATTAACCGGGGAAACGTTTTAACCGCTTAGAATCCCAGTTTCTGCCTTAAATCTGCCGGAACTGCATCCTTGTGAACCATAATATATATTGTCTTTGCCCTGACGAAGCTCTCCGACATATTCAGGTAACCGCCGAACGGATTCCTTTCTGTGCCCCAGGAATTTTTGGTCATGTAGTACTTCGTTCCGTTCTGGTCCTTCACCATGCCTGTGAGATGCATCAGGTGATCATCAGTTGTGACAAAGGTCTCGTAACCTTTCTGGCGTATCTCCTGGGTGACATTAATCTCAGGGTAGGGTTTTTCAAATTTATAAACCTCTGCCATGCGCTCCTGGACAGGCATCTTCTCAAAGCGTGCGCGGTCAGTGACTGAAAAATTATCAATGTTCGTTACATCAGGATTGACAGCCACCCCCTTTGAATGAGAAAAGCCCTTCTCGCTGACGTCACCGTCCCAGTCAACCGAGAAACCTTTTGAAAGCGCATTGTCCATTATCTTGATCATTTCATCAAGAGGTACATTATAGAACCGCGTCATCTCCCAGTTGTCGCGCACTTCAAGAACTCCCTGAGTGTAGAAAGGGAAATGAGAGAAAGAAGTAATATTCACGTAGTCGTCCATGTACAGTCCGAGGCTGGCAGCGAACGATTTTGGCGTGTAGGTCTGTCCTTTGTAGGTAAAAGTCCCGGGTACTTCGCCGAGGTAGATATCAAGAATTGCTTCAGTAACTTCCTGCGATTCAGTACTCATCTGCCTGTTCTTTACCGGGACTGCCGTCACAGCTTCAATGTATGCCTGCAACTCGCGGTGATTGTGAACAGGTGAATCATAGCTTATGCCCGTATATACTTCCTGGGGCACTATCCCGGATTCATTATAAACCCTCAGCCATGATGGAGAAAGGCTTCCCTCCCCGAGGTTTCCCCTTCCCTCCCTCAGGTAGTTATCCCTGATCCTGTTCTCATAAGTATTTCTTACGATATACATCTCGGAAAGGTCATATTCACCTTTGCCCAGGCGCAGAAGCTCCGATTCCATGAATGATGTTGTGGCAAAACACCAGCATGTGCCTGTGGCGGACTGGTTTTTGACCGGTGTGGCGGGTAATGAGACAACAGTGGTGAATTTATATCCTTCAGGAGTAACGGGAGTTTCCTTGTTCTTTTTCTGCGCTGACAACGGTGTAATTACCAGGGTCAGAGCCACTATGGCAAAAAGTAAGTTCTTCATTTTTGTATAATTCCAGATTTACGGTACAGTTCAGGTCAAAAATATTCAAAATATCCGGTCAGAAAAATGTTTTTCCGCAGTTGTGGCCGATCTTGCCGGTCACATCGTAGGATAATAGGCATTTTCAATATGATCTATCTCCCGGTCTGGTCCGTTGATGATGATGGTGATAATGTCGAACCTTGCCTCCTTGTTAAGGCTGTATTGGTTTATATAGTTTGATGCGGCAAAGATTATTGTCCGCTGTTTGGGAACGTTGACGGCGTCAGCAGGACTGACCTGGTAATCGGCTGATCTTGTCTTGACCTCCACGAAAACTATATACTCACCGGTTTCTGCAATGATGTCGATCTCAGTGCGTCCCGACCTCCAGTTTCTGTCGCGTATTGTGTAACCGTGCTGCCTGAGCCAATCGGCAGCCATCTCCTCACCCCTGACACCCAGTGATGCCCTGTCGCTCATGTCAGATCTCTATCAGCCTGTTTTTTATGGCGTACAAAATGAGGCTGGCTGTGTTTTTTGAGCCTGTCTTTGCCAGGAGGTTGGCGCGGTGCTTGTCGACAGTGCGTTTGCTTATGAAGAGAGAGTCGGCAATCTCATGATTGGAAAGTCCTTCACAGATCTTCAGCAGTATCTCCTTCTCACGTTTCGAGAGGCTTGAGCTCTTTACTTCCTGCTCCCTGTTCTTAATGCGGTTAATTACGTGATAGAGCAGCTCCTGGGAAAAATAATTGCCACCTTTATGCACTGCAATGATTGCGTCATGGACGTCGGATATGTCAAAGTCTTTAAGAATAAAACCTTTTGCACCCGCGTCGACCATCCTGTAGTAATACTCTTCTTCACCATACATTGAAAGAGCTATCACCCTGGTGCCGGGCATTCCGCGCGACAGTCTGCCCGTGGCTTCAACGCCGTCCATCTCAGGCATGCTTATATCCATCAGCACGATGTCGGCGGCAGTGTTTTCGAGTGCTCTGAGAAGCTCATTGCCGTTGGAGGCTTCGGCCACCACCTCAAACTCATTGAAACTGCCCAGCAATATCTTCAGCCCGTTCCTGAACAACTGATGATCATCAGCGAGTGCGATTCTAATCTTTTCCATATTTCTTCACTACTGCCTATTGCCTACTGCCTGCTGCCTTATTGATTGACCCTGATCAGCGCACTGGTACCCTTCCCCTTTGAACTCTCTATCAGGAAGACCCCGTCCACTGCCCTCACCCTTGTCTCGATGTTGGGAATTCCCATGCCCACGGCTTCTTCCGAGGTCAGCTTCTCTGTGTCAAATCCCCGCCCGTTATCAAGGTATTGCAAGGTAATGATTTTTTGATGGCGATGCAGATCCATCTCTATCCTCGAGGCACCTGAGTGCTTCATGCCGTTGTTGATCAGCTCGCAGGCTGCTCTGTACATCACTACCTCCTTGTCTGTGTCGAACCGTTCACCTTCCATGTTTGTCCTGAAATCGATGCTGACACTTCTTGTCTGGTTGACCTTTGCCGCGAAGGTGCTGATGGCGCTTGCCACGCCGAGGTTTGTCAGCACATGAGGGCTCATGTTGTTTGCAATCTCCTTGATTGTACTTAGAGCCTCGTTGACCACATGGTTGGTGTTGCCGAGAATCTCTTTACCCACGGCATCTGACACCATAGGGATAAGAGCCGAGAGCGACATCTTCACGGTAGATAAAAGGGGTCCGAGCCCGTCGTGCAGATCTTTCGCAAACCTTTTTTTCTCTGTCTCCTCGGTGGTGATGATGGCGTTGAGCAGCCTGCGGTCAGACCTCATCCTGTCTGTCTCTGCCCGCTTGAGGGAGGTGAAGAGCTCCCCTGATAAGAACAACGCCTGAAATAATCAGGACAGAGATCAGGACATTCATCCAGTCATCCATCATTGTGAAGCTCAAAAGAAGGTTTGCCCTGGAAATACTCGATCAGCTGGTATCATTGTGCGCAACGACATGAGCACGAAGGAGATGGAGAGCAGTATCCACGAGAGTCTGTACCTGGTCATCTTCATGAAGCGGAGAGCGATGACGGCAGCGATGATCTGCAGGGCTATTGAAATGATGAGGGCGATCAGACGTACCATTGTAACAAAAATTTAATTCGTACAAAATTATGAGTTTATTACCTTTGAGGCGACAAAATGAACGAATGTTACTCATTTTGTCACTTGTACATCCAGGAATGCGGACAGGAGTATAATAATAAAGGTATAAAAAGTTTTACACGCGCAATGACCGGTCGGAGCTTCAATAAATTTCTTGTCGCAGAGTACCCTGGTCAGGCCACGGCGGAGCTCTTTTTTCAGCAGATTCCCGATCAGATTATGCTCCTGTTGAAAAGTATCTGTCTGACAATGCGCCGCTTAGCGCTGACAGAAAGACCAATACTTGTATCTAACAGAATATCAACGCACTATAGATGCCATCTTTACTTTGTGGCTTCAAAACATCTGATTGATAACTTATTAATAACACGTTAAAAACTTGTTCATAATTACAAAATACAAAATCCAAAGAAAGTCTGACCGGAGATGTAATTTAACGCTCTGCCTTACACGAATGGGATGGCGTTTATAATTCACTGACATTCAATATATTACAACCAACTATAACCATAAACATTCTAACTCAAATCAAATTATGCGAAAACTTAAGTTCACTTTCATTCTGTTGTCGCTGTTCCTGGGGTCAATGACCCTGATGGCCCAGGTGACAACCTCTTCTCTAAGTGGAAAAATTACCGATGCGAAGGGAGAAACTCTTCCGGGAGCTACCGTTGTTGCGGTGCACATCCCGACAGGAACGCAGTACGCAGCTCTGTGTGATAATTCCGGAAACTTCAGGATCCAGAACATGCGTATCGGTGGTCCGTACAAGGTTGATGTCTCCTTTGTGGGTTATTCATCCAACACCTACACAGATATTTATCTCAAACTCGGTGAGAACTATGTTCAGAACGGCCAGCTGACTGAGACCACAACCTCATTGCAGGAAATAGTCGTCACGGCAGGTCTCAAGAACTCAATACTCAGTTCAGAGCGTGCAGGTACCCAGACCAACGTCAGTGGACGTGAACTGGCAAGCATGCCGTCGATCAGCAGGAGTATCACCGATTTCACCAAGTTTACTCCCCAGGCACAGGGTAACTCATTCGGAGGAAGGGACGGACGTTTCAACACTATTACAATTGACGGCGCCGCTTTCAACAACAACTTCGGACTGAGCACCAACCCGCTCCCCGGCGGTGAGGCACAGCCTATCGCACTTGATGCCATTGAGGAGATTTCAGTAAGCATGGCACCCTATGATGTTCGCATGTCACAGTTCACCGGCGCCAGCATCAACGCCGTAACACGCAGCGGCGACAATGAATTCAAGGGATCAGTTTATACATATATTCGTCCGGAATTATTTACCGGAAACACCGTTGACGGAAAAGAAGTGGTCGGAGCAAATTCCAGGAGTTCACTTAACTTCGGCGGACGCATCGGCGGCCCCATCATCAAGAATAAACTCTTCTTCTTCCTTAGCGGTGAGTATGGTACCGAAACAATTCCAGGTGTTACGTGGAAACCAAGTACAAACGGTGTAGCCAACCCGGATCTGAATATCTCAAGAACACTTGAATCAGACATGATAGCAGTGAGGGACCACCTGATGGAAACCTATAACTACGATCCGGGCAAGTACAAGGATTTCGATCCGTTCAAAAATATAAATACTAAACTACTTGCACGCGTCGACTGGAACATCAACAAGGATAACAAGTTCACGATAAGGTATAATGATGTTGTCGGTACCTCAGACCAGCAGACCAATGCTAACAGCGGCCCGCCGAACAACGCAAGAAACTCCGGCCGTATAAGCAGCCAGTCAATGGCTTTCTCGAACGCATTCTACGGGTTTAAGAACACCGTACGTTCAATTACCGGTGAACTTAACAGCAGTATAGGTACCAAGTTATCCAACAAGTTTCTTGCCAGCTATACTTTTATACAGGACACCCGTACCAGCAACTCAGACCTGTTTCCCTTTGTTGACATCTGGGAAGGCGGCGATCAGTATATGTCATTCGGTTATGAGCTCTTCTCATATAATAACGATGTCCAAAACAAGACATTAACCTTTACTGATAACCTCACCATAAACCTTAACAACCACACTCTTACGACAGGTATATCGTTTGACCGGTTGTTCTTCCGCAACTCATATATCCGTGAAGGAACCTCCTATTACCGCTATGCTTCCGTGGACGATTTCTTAAACGGTGCTGATCCCAGCGGTTTTGGAGTTACCTACGGTTACAACGGTGTTGATGCACCAGGTGCGACTGCAACCTTCGGTTTTGCATCCCTTTATGCACAGGATGAGTGGCAGGTTGTGCCAAAACTTAAATTTACATATCGGAACTCGTCTTGAGCACCCGATGTACCTTGATGACATGCAGGATAATCCTGCCATTGAAGCCCTCACATTCTATGACGGTCAAAAATGGACGTAGGCACATGGCCTAACAGCAAGCTTGTTGTTTCGCCGCGATTCGGATTTAACTGGG
>CAWADB010000003.1:0-42200 GCA_963780735.1 uncultured Bacteroidales bacterium | reverse complement strand
CCTCTTTCTCCGCAGAGCTTAAATGCCCCCGCCTTTTGCGGGGGTTTTTTATTTTGCCGAAGGTGCGACGAAAGCCCGCTTTCGGGAGCGCCTGAAGGGAAAATGAAAAGACCCGAAGGGTCATTTAAGTTCTGCAGGATCCCCCTTAGGGATCACGAGCGAAGCGAGTAACCCCTTTAGCTTGCCTGAGTGAGGAGAAATGGAAAACAAAAATAACTCCTGCGGAAGTCTCATAATATCTGTGTAAATCCTCATATTCGGTAATAAATGAAAAATATATCACAATGTCAGGCATAATCAACCTGTCCTATACTTGCTATGCCTACTCCCAAGCCGTCCAACAAGAAGCAGTTTTGCCGATATTGGCTACGGGCTGGTTACTCAATCGCAGCACATGTAATATCTGGCGTGCCGCTTTTATTTCACTATATGACCCTCTGATAATGTTATAACAGACAACGCAGGGTACATAGATGCCGAAGAGTGTATTCTAATGAATGGCATTCAAGAATTGCAATACCCTTATGTTTCAGTTACAACTTTAATGAAATAATCCCGATTAAATGACAGCCAAATCCCTGGCTTTATATAGCAATTTGACAGAATTACCTTCCATGGAGACAGACAGACTGTTTACAGAGACATAAATACTCGTAAATATCAATAGATCAGAAACTTTATTTTCAATTTTAATTAATTATTTGGAATAATATCAAATCCCCGAAACAATTTCAGAGTATGTTTTAATAAATGAACTATAAATGTGATACCACAAAGAGTGATCAATGTCATCTAAATCCTCACCATAACCTTAAATCACAATAAAATGGGAAAACAAATAAAAATGTTTCTGATCTTCGCTACTATCATATCTCTGACAGCATGCGAAAATGGACTTCTTTCCTTCCTTTCGCCGGCGCGTAACATTGAAGGTACATGGGAAGGCACCCTTACATGCAGTGACAACGATGTAAACCAAACACACAAGGTGACAGATTACATGTCCCTCACTCTTTATCAGCAGGATAACGATATTGTTGGTACGATGACCTTCGGTTCCAATAAAGGAACCCTCCAGGGTACCATTAGTGGAGTAAATATAGATTTCACTTCCTATATAGGAAATGGTTGCATAAATGTCCATGGCACTTTTACCAGTACCAATATGGAGGGAATGAAAAATTCCACACCCCCTCCATACCTTACATGTGGTGATGTACTAAACGATGGCTGGGGATCAAAAGGTATAGAATGGCATTTACAGAAGAAATGATAATAAAAAGCCCCCGGAGCTGATGTCCGAGGGCTGCGAAGTGTCCAAATAACCTTTGAAGTTTATTTCTTTTTCACAATAGTATCAACAGGTTGTGCTGCTGCTGCTGCTGCCGCTGCTGCTGCTGCTGGTGCTGCCGCTGCTGCTGCCGGTGTTGCTGCTGCTGGTGCTGCTGCTGTAGCTGCTGCTGGTGCTGCCGCTGCTGCTGCTGCTGGTGCCGCTGCTGCTGCTGCTGCTGGTGCTGCCGCTGCTGCTGCTGCTGGTGCCGCTGCTGCTGCTGCTGCTGGTGCCGCTGCTGCTGCCGCTGCTGGTGCTGCCGCTGCTGCTGCCGCTGCCACTACCGCTGCCGGTGCAACTGCTGGTTTATCAGTTACAGGCTCTTTTTTTACAAAAACTGCATCTTTGTCAAATACAAGTTTTAGTTTCTCTGTACCCTTTGAAACATAAACATCACAAAAAGCCATCTTTTGCTTTTCATCCTGTCCCATGACAGCTTTATCCATCATCCAACCGTCATAATCTTTTGTAATGTACTTTTGAATGTCTTTGGGAAGGTCCTGATATTTTACATCAAACTGGGTTTGAGCAAAAAGAGACATCCCAAAAAAACAAATCGTAAAAACTAATAATACTTTTTTCATGTCATTTGTGTTTTTAATTTATAATTAATTGACTGCTTATTCAAGAATTTATCCGAAGGCACCTTATGAAAAGAGCTTGTAAAATGTTATTTCCAATGATGTATTAATACTATTACAGTTATTGGAATATGGCTAATTCATTTTATGTTACTTATTCACTTTGCCCAACCCCGACTACATTTTACACGCTATACTTATCAGGTTTTTGCAATAATATTATTGACAAAATAAATAATGGAAATAACTACCGTAAAAATTGTGGAGGTAACCGCCAAAAAGATTGGCAAATGAAGTTTTACCCTTTTCAATGGTTTATCTATCAGGCTTATCTGAATTTTGTTGCCGTCAAAATATCCCATTACTTAATAAAAATATAATCCATGTAAAGTAACCTGATAATCATTCCGAATAGTTATACAATTCCTTTACATATTTATATAATTCACATATTCTATGATCGGAGCAAGCAGGTATTCCGGGATATGAATTACCCATTCTGACTTTGGTGAGCATCCCGAAATTTCCCTTTCTCCTCCTTTTTGCTGACCTTTGTGGCCGTATTGAACCGATTACAAAATGAATAACGACATACCACTGGAAGTCAAGGAAAACACCACCCTCCTTCCCTTCCTCATCGATAACCTCCGGAAGATGAGCCGCGATAATGTCAAATCGCTCCTCCGCAATAAACAGGTCACCGTCAATGGCCAGCCCGTGACACAGTTCAATCATGAGATCCGCCCTTCAGATAAGATCGTCGTCACCGGCGAGAGGCTTGCTGACGGAATCCTCATGAGAAACATGAAGATCGTTTATGAGGATGAGCATATCATCGTCATAGATAAGAATGCGGGACTGCTCTCCATGGCCTCTGACAATGAAAAATACCTGACTGCCTACAACATCCTGAGCAACTATGTCAAGCTGCAGAGACCGGGAAACAAGATCTTTATTGTCCACCGCCTCGACCGCGATACCTCGGGACTTATGATGTTCGCCCGAAGTGAAAAGGTGCAGAGCAGACTGCAGAAGGACTGGCAGAATATGGTTACGGCCCGTACGTACACAGCACTCGTGGAGGGTGAGGTCACCCAGGCAGAAGGCATTTTAAAGTCTTACATTTTTGAAAGCAAGGCGCTGATGATGCATTCAACCCAAAATCCAGACAAGGGGGACCTTGCCATCACCCACTTTAAAACCCTAAAGAGCAACAAAGACTACTCGTTGCTGGCGGTCACCCTCGAGACAGGCAAGAAAAACCAGATAAGACTGCACATGCAGGAGATGGGTCACAGTATTGCCGGCGACAAGAAATACGGCGCAACAGGTAATCCAATAGGCAGACTCGGGTTACACGCAAGCGTACTAGCATTCATTCACCCGGTGACCGGAAAAGAGTTGCGTTTCGAATCAAAGGTTCCGGCGAAGTTCCGCCGCCTGGTCTAGAAAGGCCAGAAGTTATTGTCATACCATACCTGCTCTCTCAGATCCTTGTCAATCCTCATGAGCCACTTATGATGCCCCCTCTCCCATTCGGCAAGCATATTGTATGTCGCCTTTTCATTTGCGTCAGTTGCTGATTCAGCCCTGCCTGCATAGAGGTTCACAGCCCTGGTCTCAAAATCCATGGCAGCGCTGATGGCTGCAGCTTCAAAGCTGGCAGCGCTGATCTGATCCTTCATCTTTGCCGAGAGAACCTGCATTGCTGCCTCCTCGGAGGGGTCGTCGGTATGAGCGGCATTCTCGGTAAAAGCCTTATGCTTCTGATAGTGCGTAAACTGGCGTGACAGAAAGAGAATATGCTGGTCTTCCTCGTCGGCCATCATTGAGAATACCTTCCTGACGGCTTCGCTCTTAGTCTGGGCGGCAATGTTTGAATAAAAGGCCTTGCCTCTCTGTTCGAGCAGGATCGCCTCTTTCAGAATGTCAGTCGTACTTTTCGTTTCCATCATTTTTTATTTTTTGCAGGTCAGAATACCGTATTAACAATTCTAAGTAATAATAGTTCTGCGGATAAAAATAGCAAAATACTCCCGAAATAATAAGGCGCGCTGACAGAATGCAGGATTTCAGAACGTCTGCATCTCATACAGCTTTTTATAGATGCCGTCAGGTATCCGTAACAGTTCTTCATGTGTGCCCTTCTCTTCCAGCCGGCCGTTTTCAATCACCACTATCAGATCGGCATGCTGGATCGTTGAGAGACGGTGCGCTATTACTATCGATGTACGGTTCTCCATGAGCTTTAGCATGGCATCCTGAACCAGGCGTTCCGATTCTGTGTCGAGAGCTGATGTCGCCTCATCAAGTATCAGTATTGGAGGATTGGCCATTACAGCGCGTGCTATGCTTATCCTCTGTCTCTGGCCGCCGCTGAGTTTGTTCCCTCCCTCGCCCACTGTGCTGTTGTACCCTTCGGCAGTCTCTGTCACAAAGTCGTGTGCGTTCGCAATCTTAGCCGCCCTTAACACAGCTTCTTCCTCAGCCTCCTCTGTCAGTGCAAATGATATGTTATTATAAAAGGTGTCATTGAAGAGTATGGCCTGCTGACTGACGATACCCATCTGGTGACGCAGATCCTTAATGTTCACGTCCCTGATATCAACACCGTCTATCAGCACTGCTCCCTCGTCAGGATCGATGAACCTTGGCAGCAGGTCTGCCAGTGTCGACTTGCCTCCTCCCGAACGGCCCACGACGGCTACTGTCTGTCCCTTCCTGATGGTGAGGTTAATATCCTTGAGGACCGGCTCATGGTCATAGGCAAACCAAACATTCCTGAACTCGATGCTATCTTTGAATCCGCTGATTCTTACTGCATCCGGCTTATCTGTGATCGTCTCCTCTGCATCAATAACCTGGTTGACCCTGTCAATGGAGGCCATTCCCTTCTGTATGTTAAACCACGCAGTTGAGATAGACTTCGCCGGCTGAATGATCTGCGAAAAGATAACCACAAAGCCAATAAGCTTGTCAGAAGTCATGCTGCCTGTCCCACTTAAAGCCAGCATCCCGCCATAATACAGGAGTATCAGCAGAGCTATTGTCGAGAGTAACTCGCTTACCGGATGAGCCAGATATGCCTTGCGTATAACCCTTCGGAATTGTCTTGTATATTTCTCATTTGCCTGCCCGAACTGTCTGGTCATCTTCTCCTCAGCATTAAAACCCTTTACTATCCGTAATCCCGATAACGTTTCCTCAAGAACGGACAGTAACCCTCCCAGAGCCTGCTGTCCCTTAAAGGATCTGGTTTTCAGCGAACGGCTTATCCTTGCGATCAGCCACCCGCTGATTGGAAGAAGAAGAACTGCAAAGAGAGTGAGTTGCGGGCTGTTTATGATTAGATAAATAACAAATATTATTATAGTGAATGGGTCACGGAACAGCATAGACAATGATGACATCACTGAAATCTCAATCTCCTGCACATCATTTGACATCCTGGTCATAAGGTCACCCTTACGTGCTTCAGAAAAATAAGATAGGGGAAGCCGAAGTATCTTGTCATAAATTTTTCTTCTTACATCCCTGACGGTCCCTGCTCTGAGGCTTGCCATACAGTTATTGGAAAGGAAAACAAAAAGGTTCTTTATGATGCTCGAAATAGCAAAAATGATCACAACCAGGAGCAGTGTCCGGGCCTCTCCGAACTTATCAATTGACGATGAAAAGAGCCAGTTGACATAATTTTTTATATACACTGCCGAAAATGTGAAGGCTCCGGGATCAGGTACCACCGCTACCCTTTTGAAGAGTATCTGGAGAAAAGGCACTATCAATGTGAAAGTAAAAAGTGCAAAGAACGCACTCAGAATATTGTATGCCATATTCTTCACTGCCAGCCATTTATATGGCTTCAGGTACTGCAGGAGGGTTCTGATGCTGTTCATGCCTGTCCGTTAGAACCCGGTATAGTTAAAAGGAGTGACGGCTTTCATCTCTGCCTTGACTTCATCGCTGATGTCAAGGCTGTCTATGAACAGACGTATCGCCTCACCGGTAATTTTTTCATTTGTCCTTGTAACCGCCATGAGTGCTTCATAAGGTTTCGGGAAGCCTTCCCTGCGCAAAATTGTCTGGAGAGCCTCAGCAACAACTACCCAGTTATTATCAAGGTCACTCTTTATCTTTTCATGGTTGACAATCAGTTTTGATAGTCCTTTCTTAATCGATTTCCATGCAATCAGTGAATGAGCCATTGCCACGCCGGTGTTCCTGATAACTGTGGAATCGGTCAGGTCACGCTGCAACCTCGATACGGGGAGTTTTGATGACAGGTGGCTGAACAGGGCGTTGGCAACGCCAAGGTTACCCTCCCCGTTCTCGAAGTCAATAGGATTGACTTTATGGGGCATGGCGGACGAGCCGATCTCGCCGCTGACGATGGTCTGCTTGAAGTAGTCAAGGGAAATGTAACTCCATAAATCCCTGCTCAGATCGGTAAGAATTGTGTTAATACGGCAAATATTGTCAAACAGCTCAGCCAGTCCGTCATAATGTTCAATCTGGGTTGTTGTCTGTTGTCTTTCCAGCCCGAGCTGTTCGCCCACCAGCTTATTGGCAAAGGCTACCCAGTCGACGGCAGGATAGGCAACTTTATGGGCGTTCATATTGCCCGTTGCGCCGCCGAACTTGCCGCTGTATTTTGTCATCATCAGGGTGAGCATCTGACCGTCGAGTCTTTCCCTGAACACTGCAATCTCCTTTCCGAGTCTGGTGGGAGTGGCAGGCTGGCCGTGTGTACGTGCGAGCATCGGTATATCAGCCCATTCAACCGCCATGACATCAAGTGCATCACGCAATGATGCCAGCAGGGGTATCATGACATCACGCATTGAGTCCCTTATCGCCATTGGCATGGCGGTGTTGTTAATATCCTGGGATGTAAGACCGAAGTGCACAAACTCGGACCACTGCCGCAGGCCCAGAGAGACGGCCTTTTCCTTGACGAAGTACTCCACAGCCTTGACATCATGATTGGTCACAGCCTCCTTCTCCTTGATGTAACCGGCGTCGGCAACGGTGAACTCTTTATATACTGACCTCAGCGGCAGCCCCATGCCTTCCGGAAAAGTGTTGAACTGCGGCAGGCGGGCCTGTGAGAGCGCAATGAAATACTCCACCTCGGTCAGCACACGGTAACGCATCAGGCCATACTCCGAATAATAGGGAACAAGTTCTTTTACCCGCTCGCCGTAGCGGCCGTCAACAGGTGAAATTGCCTTTAACCGATCCATTTTATCATCTCCTCACTGTGAGTTAATCTGAGCACCAAAAAACAAAAATACTATTTTGTACTGGTGTAAAAAAATTGAACCTTTGTATTTATCTGCAAGAGCAGCTAATGAAATGAGAAAGATCAGGGTTTCAGCTGTCAAATACATCAACAGTTATCCTTTCATGCTGGGTCTTCGTGACGGCGAGGTTGCATCAATGATAGACCTCGAGGTATGTCACCCGTCGGAGTGTGCCGACAGGCTGCTCTCAGGGCAGAGTGACATAGGCCTCATACCTGTTGCCATGATAGCCTCAATGCCGGAGTATCACCTTGTCAGCGACTACTGCCTGAGCACCCAGGGGGAGGTGCGTACAGTGCTCCTGGTAAGCAACACCCCTTTTAATGATATCAGGAAGATATACCTTGACTTCAGGTCAAGGAGCTCAGTGGCTTTATGCAAAATTCTTGCAGTCAAGGCCTGGAAGAGGGAGTTTGAATGGCAGACTGCATCGCGTGATTTTGAAATCACCTCGATGAAGCAGGGTGAAGCCGCTGTGATGATCGGGGACCGCTGTTTTGAGTATGCACATTTATTTTCGTTCAGGCTTGACCTCGGACTGGAATGGAAGAAATTCACCGGTCTGCCATTTGTCTTTGCCTGCTGGGTCTCATCGAAACCCCTGCCTGATCATTTTATCACTCTCTTCAACAAAGCCCTTCGTGACGGACTAAACCGCAAGAATGAGGCTGTGGCATTGCTTCAGGAAGGTGCCAAAGCCACACCGGAGGAAGTTATAGACTACCTGAACAATAATATCGATTTCAATCTTGACGATTCCAAAAGACAAGCCCTGCTGAAGTTTATCGAATATATTAAGGAACTTAAGCTGAACAAATGAAGCAGCCATGATCATCAGGGAATATCATAAGGGCGATTTCAATGCGATCATGAACCTATGGATGGCCACCGGCCTGAGCAGACCGGAGAGAGGTGATGATGAGGCGACGGTTGAACGCAGCATTGAGATGGGCGGCCGTATGCTGGTAATGTGCACTGAAGACCCGGCACAAAAGATCATCGGAACCTCATGGATGACCTTCGACGGCAGACGCCTGCACCTCCACCACTTTGGAATTGATCCTGCCTTCCAGGGGCAGGGCCTTGCCAAAGGGCTGCTGAGAGAATCACTCCGGTTCGTGAAGGAAAAAGGATACCAGGTCAAACTGGAGGTACACAGGTCTAACAAGGTGGCTGTTGAATTGTACCGGAAGGCAGGGTTTGAATTTCTGGGTGATTACGACGTCTACATTATCAGGGATACACAATCCATTGAAATTTAAAAGGTCTGCCGGCAAAGCACTGACGCGGTATTGTTAACAGCTTTGCAGACCTGGCTTGATAAAGGGAACAAAAACAAGAATCGCGACAAAACTATTCATTTTATTGACCGTACTATATCGCGTTAATTATTTTTTATCCATGCAGTTATAGCATCCGCAAGGTCATCAATTACATTGTTGAACCGGTGATCGGATTCAAATCCTTTTATTGAAATATTTCCGGCATTCAATTGCTGCAACTTTCTGTAAAGCGGGAGTGTGTTTACTTCCAGTAAGCTTGTTTTGTCGTGCCAGCCAACAATAAACAGTACCTTCTTGGTTGTTAGTTTTTCGGCATTTTTAACCAGGTCGTATCTGTCGATATTTTGAAGATAAAGCTCCATTTGAGATTTCAGATCACCTCTGAAAGGGCCTGCCGGCTCAAACGATTTGGCGATGAACTGCGTATAACCCTTTCGATAAGTTGAATCGACGGCTACTTTTTTCAGAGAAACAGAGTGATCGTCGTTGGCAATTGAAATGATATTTTTGATTTTGTCATTATACATGGCACTTTCAATTGCAGTTGTGCCTCCGAAACTATAACCGCAGACAACGATCCTGGAAGTGTCAATTTTTAACCGCGCCTGATTTCCGGGTTCTGTCAGAAAGTCAAAAGCTACCCCAACATTATCAATACAGTTGTCGAAGCCGAAATTGCCTTCGCTCAGATATGATCCCTGGTAATTAAATACCAGGATATTAAACCCTGCGGCATTCAGTTTTTCCGCTAATCCCAATGGGCTGGACTGATTACCAGGGAAGCCGTGCAGAAGGATGACCGTTGGCACTTTCCCCGTTTTATCCACCGGATAGAATTTCGCATCCAGTTTCACTCCGTTGTTTCTTAAATCAATGCTGACCGGATTTACCTGCGATAACAGTTGCAGGGAACTGCTTATGAAGACTAGAAGCAGCAGAAATCTTAGTGTTTTCATTTCGGGATATTTTATTTTTTATATAGAACTCTGAATGCTCTCATCCAGGCAGCCGGAACGCACGACATGTGCGTTTCATCGGGGAAAAGTTGAGTTTCGACTTTTAGTCCGGGATAATTCCTGGACTCCAGCTGGGCAGCCAATATGTTTACATTTGCTATCATTGCCGAATCTTCGGCTCCGCCTGCAGTCATGAAAAGCATTGCATTCAGGTCGTTGTGTGCGGCGGCATATTCCTTTTCATAGGTGTAAAGAACACCCTTGTCGTATTTTATTGAAGGGCTGCCGGCATAGTAAAGGCTGAACAACTCCGGTCGCTTAAATAAAACATACAACGAAAACAAACCGCCGTAGGAATAACCGCCCAACCCCCTGCCTGTTGCCGAAACGCGGTAATTTGATTCCATGAACGGGAATACTTCTTTTTCAATACATTCCAGGAATTTTGCAGCGCCTCCTGTCTTAACCTCAAGCTGCCTGCCTGCAAATTTTGAAAAGACACCCGCCCAGTAAGTATCCGACGAAGGAATATTGGTCGGGGTCAGATCTCTGGTCCTCCAGGCTCCCCAGTCGCCCATATCCCTGATCTTATATCCTATCCCCACAACAAAAATTTCAGGTTCTACAATCACCGGGATTTCGAAATAGCTCGCCATATCTGCTATCAAGGGGAATGACCGGTTCCCATCGGTACAGTAATAGCATGGGTAAATCTTTTGTGTGTCGGTTTTATAGGTGGCAGGAATTTTAATGTATAGGACCATTTCCTGATCCAGGATTTTTGAATAAAAGGACCGCGTTTCAGTTAACGGAACCGTAACCAAAGGGTATTCGTTTAAATCAGTTTGCCCGGGCTGATTCTGTGAAAAAGCCTGTGAGATTGCGGCAACCAGTAATGACAGGAGTACAAGAGACCGAATGGTGAATCTGTCGGCTGGAAGGTTTTTCATGGTGTTAGATTTAAGGTTATAAGTTATTTTTTTTAATGGCTCCAACCGGAAAGGGCTTCCCATGCCTGGGACGAACAAAAGTGCTCCTAATGTCTAAAAGAACTTTCCTGTGTTCTTGAAGGGCATCGATTTCCGGAGCCAGAATGGGCAATCCCGACTTGAAACGGAATCCCAGGTTAAATGCGATGATTTCTGTCTTCATTTGACCATTAACCACAAAGTTAAACCAATCATGCTGAAATGTCAATATCAATATTACGTGAGATGCGCCATAACTCGTTTAATCTGTTCACCAGGGCGGGTATTTTTGCCAATGGAAAGGCACCCTTGTCACCTGACTTAAGGAATAGGATATTCTTGTTTGACCGTTTTATGCTACCTAAGCAGTTATGATTCCGCGTTTTTATATTCAGACGGCCGTTGAATTGTACCTTAAGGCAGACTTTGAATTTCTGGGCGATTACGACGTCTACATTATCAGGGATATACAATCCATTGAAATCTAAAATGTTAAAATAATCCTAAAGAGGCTTTTTTATTTCCTTTTTCAATAAGATATGAGTATATTTGGGGAAATCTATCCAGTATAAATCATGGCACGAACAATTACTTTTTCTCAACTGAGGAAGATCAAAGACCAGCTGCCAGACGGCAGTATCAGAAAGATTGCCAATGACCTGACACTCTCTGAGGAGACCGTCAGGAATTATTTCGGTGGATGGAACTTTGACCGCGGGCAGAGTGCCGGGATCCATATTGAAAAAGGACCTGAAGGGGGAATAGTCACTATAGAAGACACAACAATACTTGACCTTGCCGAAAGTATGCTGTCACGCTAATCTGCCCCTTTGACCGGCGACATGTAACGACGCTCCAACGGGGCGTCGTTACTGTATAATACAGATTAATTTGCAGAAATAAACAATGAGAAAACGCTTTGTAATTCCGGTCCTTTCACTAATGCTTGCAGCAGGCCTCACTGCGCAGGATCAGAAAGCCCTGCAGCAACTCAGTTACGAGTCAAACCACAGCCTGACCTGGCAAGAGGCTATCAGTTTTTACACCACCCTTGACCAGGCTTATCCTGAAGCGCAGATGAAAGAGATGGGGATGACAGATGCCGGAAGACCCCTGCACCTGTTCATTATTTCAGGCGACGGTGAATTTGACCCGGCGGAAATACATAAGAAAGGAAAAGCCATAATCCTGATAAACAATGGCATTCACCCCGGCGAGCCCGAGGGTATTGACGCCAGCGCCAGGTTTGCGGCGGACATCCTGGCTGACAAGGATGGGATGAAGAAGTACCTCCATAACTGTGTCATCGCCATCATCCCTGTTTATAACATTGGAGGCGCCCTCACGCGAAGTCCCTACTGGCGCATTGACCAGAACGGCCCGGAAGAAAAAGGGGCCAGACGCAATACCCGTTTCCTTGATCTTAACCGCGACTTTGTGAAGCAGGATTCACGTGATGCACGGGCTTTTGCAGAGATATACAGTTATCTCGACCCGGACGTGTTCCTTGATACCCATACGACAAACGGTTCTGATCATCAGTTTACGGTAACACTTATAGCCACACAGCCGGAGAGGATGTACCCGGATATGGAACGGTTTTTCCGCGCGAAGATGCTGCCTGAACTCTACAGCCGCATGCGTACCGATTATGACAATGAGATGGTGCCATACGTCCAGTACACTGACAGAGGCGAGATTAAAGCCATCATGGGCTTTGAAGAGCACCTGTATTATTCAACAGGATATGCTACCCTCTTCAACTCATTCAGCTTCATGACTGAAACGCTGACATATAAACCATACGCTGATAGAGTTAACGGGACATTGCAGTTTATAACAGAGCTGGTAAGGTTTACTTCCGAAAATTTCCGGGAAATGCTCAGCCTGAGGAACGAAGCCAACCACAGAACCCTCACGGAAAGAAAATACGTTCTCAAGTGGGAGATGGATACAACCCGCTGGGACCCGTTAATATACCGGGGTTACAGGTACGAGGAGACCACCGCTCCCATATCCGGAAGGAAAACCGGCTTTTATAATCACGACAAGCCTTACGTCGACACTATCAGGTATTATAACTATTTCAATCCTGTAATAACTGTAACCGCACCCAACGCTTATGTGGTGCCCTTTGCCTGGGAGGAAGTAATTGAACGCCTTCACAACAACGGGGTGGTGATGCATCAGCTTGAGCGCGACACTTCACTGACGGTGGAGACATATTATATAGAGAGCTACGAACCGGCTAAAAGGGCCTCACAGGGTCATTATTTCAACTCCGAAGTTAAGGTGAAACCTAAGACACAGGAGATCAAATACCTTAAGGGTGATTATGTCATTCCGCTTAACCAGAGATCCAATCAATATATTGTATATATGCTTGAGCCGCAGTGTGAGTCCGGTTTCTTTTCATGGAATTTCTTTGACTCCTTCCTGGAGGGACAGGACTGGTACTCTGTCTGGGGATTCGAGAGCCATCTGAAAGAGCTGCTCGACCATGATCCTGTACTCAGGGCTGCCTTTGAAAAAGCCAAAAACGAGGACTCTGAAATGGCAACCGACCCTGTGGCTCAGCTGCAATGGCTCTATCAGAACACACCGGTTTCGGAGCTCGAGAAACGCACCATGCTGTACCCTGTCGGAAGGCTTATGAATTACAACCCGAATTCAAAGGCTAAATAGGCGTTGGCGAAGATAACACCCGACCAAAAATGTCATCTGGCAAAGGTTTCGCCTGACGAAAATATTATCTGGCAAAGAAATCCAAAACCGTCTCTTTTTCAAGGCAGGCTGTGAGATTGTCACCTTTCCTGACCGGGCCAACCCCTGAAGGTGTTCCCGTAAAAATGAGGTCGCCGGTCTTGAGTGTATAATATCTTGAAACATAAGATATTATTTCATCAAACGAAAAGATCAGGTCGGAGGTGTTTCCGGTCTGTTTTCTTTCTCCGTTGATGTCAAGAGTAAAGTTGATGTCAGACAGGTCGCCAAAACTCTCCTTAGGTATGAAATTGCCAAGCGGTGCTGAGCCGTCAAATGTTTTCGACAGTTCCCACGGCTGCCCTGCCTGTGAAAATTTTTTCTGGAGATCGCGGGCAGTGAAGTCAATTCCAACCGTCAGGGCATCAAAATACCTGCCGGCATGCTTGGCCGATATACCCTTTCCGAGTTTTGAAATACGGAGTACTATCTCCGCCTCGTACTGTACATCAGTTGAAAAATCAGGAATGAAGAACGGCTTGTTCTTTTTAAGGATGGCAGAGTCAGGTTTCAGGAATATGAGCGGTTCAGATGGAACCGGCTTGTTCATCTCAGCCGCATGCTTCCTGTAATTCAGGCCTACGCAGATGATTTTCATAACCTGATCAGGCTTTGCCGAATGAGCGCAGTTTTATTGCCGTCAGCACCTGCTTTGTGTTGAGAGGAAAATCGCCGTTCATCATCCATGAAAAATAGGACGGTTCTTCCTTGAATACCTGCACAACAGGTTTCCCTTTATGCTTGCCGAAGTTGAACACCTCGGTACCCTGTTCATTGAAGACGATCCTGCCAGCAAGGTCTGCATTGTTGTTGAAAGCGCTGAACGAGGATAGTTTTTCGATATCATTCTCCAGGTCAGGATACCTGTCGAGCTGGGCTTTCAGGATCTCGTAGGTGGCAGCCGTATCGGCCTTCGCACTGTGAGCATTCTCAAGCTCCCTGTCGCAGTAGAATTTATAGGCGGCGCTCAGTGTCCTCTGCTCCTTCTTATGGAAGATCACCTGCACATCGACATACCTGTGCCGTGCAGGGTCAAAGTCGACGTTGACGCGAAGGAACTCTTCACATAGTATCGGTATGTCGAATTTCATTGAGTTGAAGCCGGCAAGATCGCATCCTTCGAGGAAGGAGGCGATTTTTTTTGCCACATCCTTGAAATGCGGTTCATTGGCCACATCAGCGTCGGTGATACCGTGAATGCGGGTCGCTTCGGCTGAAATCGGTATCCCGGGATTGAGTCTCATGGTGAGCCACTCCTCTCCTTCTGCGGGTCCCACTTTCAATGCAGATATCTCCACGATACGGTCATAAGTGATGCTTACCCCGGTGGTCTCAAGATCAAGTATGACCAGGGGTTTCCTCAGATTTAATTCCATTTTTGAGGAAATCTCAGGCGTTGATCATCATCGGCATCAGCAGCATCAGCAGGTCTTCCGCCTCGTTGCTTGATTCGGCAGGAAGGAACAGCCCTGCCCTCGTGGGATCAGCCAGCTCAATCAGGACATCCTGCGATGTGATATTTGAGAGTATCTCGAGCAGGAAGACTGATTTGAACCCTATCTCCATATCATCGCCCTCATAAAGGCACTTATGGCGTTCGTATGCAGATATTGAAAAGTCAACATCCTGTGCCGAGACGGTGATCTGGTTAGGTGTGAACTGAAGTTTTACAAGATTGCTGGCCTGGTTTGAAAAGACCGATACCCTGCGCAGAATATTATAAAATTCAAGCCTGTCAATGCGCACCTTCCTCGGGTTGTTCTTGGGGATGACGGAATTGTAATTCGGGTAGTTACCTTCCACCAGCCGGCAGACAACCTTATAATCTGAAAGATTGAAGAAGGCGTTCCTGTCGTCAAACTCGACGGAAACAACGCCGCTTTCCTTTGGCAGGATATTCTTCAGCAGTGATGCGGGTTTCTTGGGAAGGATGAACGAAGCGCTGTCGTCAGCTTTGGCATCGTTTCTCTGGTATCTAACCAGCTTATGGGCATCGGATGCCACAAACGTAAGCTTCTCGGAAGAAGCCTCGACAAGTATGCCTCCCATCACCGGACGCAGCTCATCATCAGCGGTGGCAAAGAGTGTGCGCGATATACCGGCAAGCAGAACATCGGCGGCAAGGGTAAATGTAAAACGCTTTTCCTTTTTGATAACCGGAAGTACCGGAAAGTCAATGCCATTCTGACCTACGATGCTGAAACGGCCATTCTCGGAGTTGATTACAACAGCCATGGTGTCAGGATTGACATCAAATGTCAGCGGTTGCTCCGAAAACTCTTTCAGGGTATCAAGCAGTATCCTGGCCGGGAGCGCAATGGTGCCGCTGCCGGTGATATTGTCAAGCCTCATGCGCGTGATAAGCGTCGACTCGAGGTCAGAGGCTGTTATTTCCAGGTCGTTACCGCTGATACTGAAAAGAAAATTGTCAAGAATCGGAAGGGTATTCTTTGAGCTGATCACCCTGCTGATGGCCTGTAAATGACCGAGAAGCTCTGTGCTTGATACAACAAATTTCATATAGTCTGTTTTAAAGTTAATCCGAATCAACCCTTTACCGCCGGTCAACTCATTGATTTATTGAATTGTCGGCTTTGAAAACCGGGTTATCAATATTACAAAAAAATATCTTACCCTCAAACAAAATTATTTCACCGATTTATAACGTCTCTGCTTTAGCCTGTTATAGGTCACGCCAGTGATGATGATCAATATCACGGGAATAACAGTATTGAGTAACTGCCACAGAGTGCGCTGATCCCTGGATCTGGCCTGATCGAGCAACCTGGGTTTTATCTCTCGCGAACGCATCTCTATCAGTCCGTTGTCATTTACAAGGTAGTTGATGCAGTTGACAAGGAAATCTTTGTTGCCAAACGTCTGCTGGGTGTACCTGTCGAGGCCCAGTGGCAGAGGTTCAGCCGCTCCTCCGCTCCTGCTGACTTCGTTTCGGATGATGTCACCGTCAGCCACCACAATCATCTTAGTGGGTTTGCTTACTTCAATTATGTGCTTTCCGGCCTCACCGATAATACTCTCAGTCATGCGGTTAGTGAAGGTCGACCTGAACGTCCCTTCGAGCAGCAGGGCCACTGGCAGTTGGCCGGCAGTGAACAGTTCCTCAGGGAGTATCTCATCAGCTTCCTCAAGCGAGATGACCTGCGGGGGCATGACAGTGCGCGTATGACCCGAGGTTGTCAGGAGAACGCTTTTTTTGACTCCCGGATCACGGCCAACAGTATCAATGGAGTTGGCGAACTCAGCCTTCACCCTGTTAAGGTTCCGGGTGACAGGATGATTCTGTGAAGGTCTCAGCAGCGGATAATAGACCCACGGCACCGGCACATACTGCGCCTGGCCGTCGGGGCCGTTTTCCCTCATGGGAATAACCAGGCATTCAGCATCCTGAATGATGACCGGGTTGATCCTCGCACCGTACCGGAACAGCATGTCATCAAAAGAAAGTGGCTGGTACAGGGCTACCGTAGCTCCCAACGGAAGGCTGTCGGCATTGACATTTACCTCCTCGGCAAGCCACAACACCCTGCCTCCGTTCATTATATACTGGTCGATGATGAATTTATCCTTCTCATCAAATTTCCCTTTCGGGCCGGCAATAACGATGGCAGCGTACCTGTCAATGATACCCGGTTTGCCACCAATGGTGCCCCTGTCAATATTGTAGAATTTTGCCAGCTCTAGGGTCAGATCGGCAACATATATCTCGTCAAGCTCCCCGTGACCTTCAATAAAGGCGACGCGGCTGACAGAATCCGCTGTTGCCGTCGCTATCGCCTGAATGATCTCATATTCAAGGCCTTCTGTTGAGTGAAGAAGGTTGGTCTCAGCAGGTAGTGACGGGTTGTTCCTGAGGAAGTTGACCGGAATGACAGTCTTGCCGCATGCTACGGTCATTGAAGGAAATATCCGCTTCTGTGTCCTTCCTCCTTCACCGTCACTGGCCATCACGTTTACCGGCATCAGGCCCCGGTTTATAAGCTCCTCGTGAAATTTGTTCCTTTCGGCTGCATCAGATGAACCGGAAGGATTAATGAATCCGAAAGATACCTTTCGCCCCGAGGTGATACGGAACTCGTCAAGATATTGCCGTGTGTTGCGGCGCAGCTTCTTGAAAGCCACAGGCATTTCCCCGTCAAGGTAAACATCTATATGAACGTTCTTGTCCAGCTCCCTGAGGATCTTTTTTGTGGGACCGGCAAGGGTAAAACGTTTGTCTCCTGTAAGGTCAATCCTTACGTTCAGCAGTGAAATCAGCACAGTTACCAGAGCTACCGCGCCTATGATCATAAGCGGTTTTTTCAGCGAGCTGCGCCGCAGGGATATCCTTGAAGCCTCATTGAACAATACCGTTACAAAGATGAAATATGCAACGTCACGGATATCAAGTACCCCCCTGCTGATCGATTTGTAGTGTTCATTTATGCCCAGCCTTGTTACGTACTCGTCAACGGATGAGAGCCCGGGAAGCAGTGCTATTGAATCAAAACCAGTAAATACAATGAATGACAGCACGGCTGCGAGAATGAATGAAACAACCTGGTTTTCCGTCAGGGAAGAGGCAAAGAGGCCAATGGCCGAATAGACCGCAGCAAGGAGGATGAGGCCGATGAATGACCCTGCAATACCTCCCATGTCAAGATTGCCCGGGGTCTCGCCAAGCACCCATACCGAAATGACAAACACAATGCACGGCAGCAGTGAGATCAGCACCAGCACGACAGAGGCGAGGAACTTGCCGTATATTATCGAGCCCTCACCAAGAGGACGTGAATAGAGCAGCTCGAGCGTCCCCGACCTGCGTTCCTCGGCAAGGAGCCTCATGGTCACGGCAGGAACCAGGAAAAGAAAGAGCCAGGGTGACAGCACAAACAGAGTATCAAGGCCGGCATAACCGCTGTCGAGCAAATTCCACTGCCCGGGCATGACCCACATAATCAGGCTGTTGGCAAGAAGGAACACTATCATGACAATGTACCCTGTCAGCGAACTGAAAAAACCTGATATCTCTTTTCTTAAGAGAGTGAACATAACTTTTTGTTTACTGTAAAAATATTGAAAACTTTCATGGTCTCTGGGGCCTGCTTGCATTTTTGATTTCAGTGACTGCAGTACCGGGGTAATAGAAGCCGGTAATCTGATCATATTTCATTTTCCCGGCAGCCATTGCCCTGGCACCGTCCTGACAGAGTCCCACACCGTGGCCATAACCCCTGCCCACCACAGTAATGCTGTCGCCGGAGAGGGTCAGTGTGTAAAATGATGAACGGAGATTAAACCGTTGCCTGACATCTTCCCTGGAAATATGAATACCTGCAACGTTGTTGCCAATGCCCCTTGTTGGCTGGCTGCCTGCAGGTGAGAAAAGGGCAGTTTCCTGTCCGGGCTCCACTTTCTTAGTTTTCAGGAAAGCATTCCACTCGCTCAGTGGCACGCTGGTCTTCCATTCTGATGATCTCGAGTAGCTGCACCAGGGATCCTTAACCGAAATAAGATAAGGGTATTTCGCAACCCATACATCTGATGATGAAGCAGTCACCCCTCCACAGTTCGCATGAAAAGCTGACACTATAAGAACGCTGTCGCGATCGATGATTACCCTGCCTGCTGTTGTCCGGCAGGCGTTGATGATTGTGCTGTCGGTAATTATCCCCGGATAGACCTGGCAATGCGTGTCATCGCACAGATTATAGCCGTCAAGCACATGCCTGTCAATATTACGGTAGACATATGTCCTCGCCACCACGGCCTGTGCACGGAAATATTCTGCCGGACCACTTTTCCCAGCCTCAGCCCTGACAACTCCCGGGAGGTAATTCTCCACGGAAGTGATATTAAGTACCTGCAGTGACCCGGGGTAAGACTTCACCCTCAGACTGCCGTCGAGGGTCTTCAGCTCTTCGCTCCTTCCGGGAGCCCGCAGGGTAAAAAGAGCATCTCCAGTGAGAGGCTCGATGCTTAGTGAATCAGTAACAGATGATATACCGGAGAGTGTCCGGTAGATAATCATGTCATCATGCCTTGTGATGGCAACAGTTTCATTAACCGGGATCTTAAGATCATTGATTTTCCCGTCATTAAGGATGAACTCACCTTTCACCGGAGTAAACACAACTGTGACCGGACGGGTACGGGCAAACATCCTGATACTGACCTGTCCGGCGGATGTTACCGGCAGAAGCAGCAGAATTATAAATGCCATGGTTTTTATCATGGTCAGTTTCCGGGGTTCTTAAGGTTATCAACCATATCCGAAGCAATTCGCGCTGATGCGCCTGCGTCGCCAAGTATCCTGCGAAGCTGCTTATAGTCAGCCCTGACAATATCATGTTTATGTCCGGTCCTGATAATGCCCTGCAGCTCACTGTACAGTGTCACCTGGTTCAGATCCGACTGTATCAGCTCCCTGACCACTTCCCTGTCCATTATAAGGTTGACGAGTGAGATGAAGGGGACCTTAATGGCAAGCTTCATCAGATGATATGAAAGTGAGCTGGTCTTGTAGCAGACAATCTGCGGCACATCAAAAAGTGCAGCTTCAAGGGTGGCGGTACCGGAGGTCACCAGAGCTGCCTCTGCCACAGAGAGGAGATCATATGTTTTTCCATAGGTAATGCTTACAGGCATGGGGCCTATTATATCGCGGTATATTTTCTCAGGGAGGTGATCCATACCCGCAACCACAAACTGGTAGTCAGGCAGGCTATCGGCAACACTGACCATTTCAGGCAGAATCTTTCTCACCTCCTGCAATCTGCTGCCTGCAAGGAGGGCAATCACAGGTTTTTCGCCAAGTCCCAGGGAGGTCAAAAGTGCCTTACGGTCACCGGGATCCCTGCGCCATGATCCGATCTGGTCAATGAGCGGGTTCCCAAGATACACGGCGTCGTAACCGTGTTTTTTAAAGAAAGCTTTTTCAAACGGGAAAATAATGTAAAGCCTGTCTACGTATTTTTTTATCTTTTTTACCCTTCCCTCGTTCCACGCCCAGAATTTCGGGGAGATATAGTAAAAAACCCTGATCCCCACATGCTTAACATACTTCGCTATTCTCAGGTTGAATCCCGGATAGTCTATAAGTATAACAACATCAGGTTTAATTGCCTCTATCTGGCTGCGGCATTCGGCAAAATTTGCCTTTACTTTCCGGATATTGACCAGCACCTCCCACACTCCCATGAAGGCAGTTTCGCGGTAATGTTTAAGCAGTTTCCCTCCTGCCTCCTTCATCATTTCGCCACCCCAGCAGGAAATATCGGCATCCGGATCAGCCTTGATCAGGCTCCTGAGCAGGTTTGACCCGTGAAGATCTCCCGATGGCTCTCCGGCAATGACATAATACTTCATCCTAGAAAAGCTTTATTCCGAAGACAACAAAAGCCCAGGCAATTGTAATACCCAGAACCCCTTTTGAAGCCCTGAGCATATCAAAATGGTTAAAAAGAAGAAAGATTATAATGTTCGTGAACACTGCAACGCTCATGATTTCAGTCACATTATCGGCAGTCTCCATGTGTCTGAAATATTGTTCAAAAGAGGCGCCGTGACGTGTCAGAAGGAAGAATACCAGGAATGCCAGTGCCGGCAGCAACAGCCCTGAGATCACTCCTGTCAAGGCATTATTAAACCGTTCCCTGAACCACATATCAGAATTTTGTTTTGAGTTCACTGAGAAAACTGTAGGCAGTCATGTCAGTAGAGACAGGCACCACAGAGACAAATCCGTTTTTCATTCCCCACTCGTCAGTATCTGTTGATTCAGGTTCATGATTGATAAATTTACCTGTCAGCCAGTAGTATGTCTTACCCATCGGGTCTTTCCTCTTTTCAAATTCCTCCTGCCAGCATCCCCTGGCCTGCCTCGCGACGCGAATGCCTTTAATCTCAGATGCCGTTATTGCCGGCATGTTGACATTCAGGCAAACTCCCTCCGGCAGCGGCTCACCTAGTACCGCCTTGCATATTATCCTTATGTATTTCTCGCATACCGTGAAGTCGGCAGTGGGCGAATAGCTATTCAGTGAAAACCCCACCGAGGTGATGCCGTAAAGACAACCTTCTAGTGCAGCCGCCATAGTACCGGAGTATAAAACGCTGGCCGATGCGTTTGAACCGTGATTGATGCCTGAAACGAGGAGATCCGGTTTTCTTTCCAGCAACTGGTTGACTGCGAGTTTCACTCCGTCAGTGGGTGTTCCGCTGCATGCATACATCCTCAGATCGTCCGTCTCCTCAAGGAGCTTGACCCTAAGAGGCTGCTTCACGGTCAGCGCCTGGGACATCGCGCTGCGGCTCTCCGTGGCTGAAATAACCACTACCTTGCCAAATTCTTTCATGACACTGGTCAGTGTCTTTAATCCCGCAGCATACAGACCATCATCGTTGGTGATAAGTATCAGTTTGTCATTATCCTGTACTGTCATCTTCCTTTTAATTGAAGTGCAAATATAACTATAATGATCATCCGATTTATGATGCTTCCATGGCGCCTCTAACCTTTTTTATTTACTTTTACACCTTGTAAAAATCAGACAAATTATACCAGGATGAAGATCTCTTATAACTGGCTCAGGGAGTATTTGAATTTTGATGCCGAACCGGACGAGCTGTCTGCCATACTGACAAGCATAGGACTTGAAGTTGAAGGTGTTGAAGAATGGGAATCCGTAAAAGGAGGCATGAAAGGTGTGGTCATTGGCAGAGTGATCACCTGTGAAAGGCATCCTGATGCCGACAGGCTAAGTGTTACCACTGTTGACGCGGGAGGGCCCGAACCTCTTCATATCGTCTGCGGTGCGCCTAATGTTGCTGCGGGACAGGTTGTTGCCGTGGCTGTGCCCGGCACAATGATATTCAAGGGTGATGAACAGTTTGAAATAAAGCGGTCAAAAATACGCGGACAACTCTCTGAGGGGATGATCTGTGCAGAGGATGAACTTGGAATCGGCACTGATCATGAGGGAATAATCGTCCTTGACCCTGCCGCAAGGATCGGCTCTCCTGCTGCTGACTACTTCGGCGTCACCACTGATACGGTCTTTGAGATTGGTCTTACACCTAACCGGATCGATTGCAGCTCGCACTACGGAGTGGCGCGTGACCTGGCTGCCTGGTTCAACCTTCAGAAGCCTGTCAGGGCCAGGCTGCCTGAGATAAACAACTTCAGGAAGGACAAAACTGATGGCGCCGTATCTGTCGTGGTAAAAGCTCCGGAAGCCTGCATAAGATACTCCGGACTGACAATCACCGGAATTACAGTGGGGCCCTCCCCGGCATGGCTTCAGACACGCCTCAGGTCAATAGGGCTCAATCCGATAAATAATGTAGTTGATGTCACCAATTTCGTTCTTCACGAGACTGGACAGCCACTGCATGCCTTCGATCTTTCGGCAATTGAAGGTAATAATGTAATCGTGCAGACACTTCCCGAAAAAACAAAGTTCGTGACGCTCGACGGGGTGGAGCGCGAGCTGTCATCCTCAGACCTGATGATATGCAATGAGAAGGAAGGAATGTGCATTGCCGGAGTTTTCGGCGGACTCAGATCGGGAGTGACTGGCACAACCACCGGGGTATTCCTTGAGAGTGCCACTTTCAGTCCTGTTTCTGTACGTAAGACATCCAGGAAGCATGACCTTCACACTGATGCCTCTTATCGTTTCGAGAGGGGAACAGACCCATTGATGACCATTTATGCGCTGCAGAGGGCTGCCCTCCTTATTAAGGAAATAGCAAGCGGGCAGATCACAGGCGATATTGTGGATGTATATCCTGCACCGGTAAGAAAAGCCGTGGTGCGACTTTCACTTGACCGTATGGCAAAGCTTATCGGTAAAGAGATACCCATTGAGACAGTCAAGACGATCCTTTACAGCCTTGACATACACATCACTGATGAAACACCGGGGGAACTTACCCTGGAGATCCCTCCGTACAGGGTCGATGTCACCCGTGAAGCTGACGTAACTGAAGAGGTACTGAGAATCTACGGCTATAACAACATCGGCATGAGCAATGAGATGCACTCGATGCTCTCATACACTGAAAAACCTGACAGGGAGAAAGTGGCTGTAAATATGGCGGAGCTGCTCTCGGGCAACGGATTCGCTGAAATCATGTGCAACTCGCTGACTCCTGCGGTGTGGTTTGAAACAACAGGCGACTTCGACACCACTTCAATGGTCCGACTGGCTAATCCGCTCAGCAACGACCTGAATGTAATGCGGTTATCGCTCCTCCCGGGAATGCTGAACACCATTTCCTGGAACATCAACAGACAGAACAGTGATCTCAGGCTCTTTGAACTGGGATATGTCTATAAGAAAAAACCGGGTAAAGGAACACTGGAAATAACCGACAATTTCAGTGAGAGACAAATCCTGGCAATTGCATTGACGGGCAATATGGACAGGCAGAGGTGGAATAAGACCGAAACAGCTGCAAAATTCTTCCATATAAAAGGATATGTCGGAATGTTGCTTTCAAGGTTTGGAATCACGGAAAGGGAGATAGTCGTGACAGACGAAGCTGCCGGATGGCTCAGGGATTCAATGAAATATACGGCAGGAAGTCTCGAAATCGCATCCTTTGGCCAGGTGTCTAAAAAGTATCTCGCCATGTTCGATATTAAACAGGATGTCTTCTATGCCGAGATCAACTGGGAAAACATCTTAAGAACCATTAAAACCAAAAATATCCGTTTCAGTGAGTTGCCAAAGTACCCATGGGTACGCCGCGACCTGGCACTTCTTGTTGATAAGTCGTTAAAATTCAGCGATATAAAAGAGCTGGCTTTCAAAACTGAACGTAATATACTCCAGGAGGTTGACCTGTTCGATGTCTACGAGAGTGATTCCCTTGGAAAAGATAAAAAATCGTATGCGGTCTCATTCATCCTGAGAGATGACAGGCAGACCCTTACCGAAAAGAGTATTGAAAAGGTCATGGGAGCTCTGACAAAGGCTTTTGAACGTGAGTTTGGCGCTGCTCTGAGATGAGTAAACTGCCCGGCAAGACAAACGATTATCTTTCACTGGTTAAATTCAGCCACACCGTCTTTGCATTACCCTTTGCTCTTGTAGGTTACTTCCTTGGTGCGACAAAGGAAGCTTACGGCTTCAGTATCAGGACATTCCTCCTTATGCTGGCATGCATGGTATTTGCCCGCAGCGCTGCCATGGCCTTCAACAGGTACGCCGATTACCGGTATGACAGTCTGAATCCCAGAACTGCAACCAGGGAGATACCTTCTGGCAGGATTTCAAAGCGCAATGCCCTGATTTTTGTTATCATAAGCTCATTGCTCTTCATTACGGCCACAGCTTTGCTTAACCGCCTTACACTCATCCTTTCCCCGGTAGCTCTTATTGTTATTCTTGGCTACAGCTATACAAAGAGATTCACTCCGCTCTGTCATCTGATCCTTGGCCTGGGTCTCAGCCTTGCACCCATTGGCGCCTATATTGCCGTCACCGGCACTTTTGCCCTGCTCCCGGTTATCTATTCAGGCATAGTTCTGACATGGGTCAGCGGATTCGATATAATATATGCCATGCAGGATGAGAAGTTTGACCGCCAGACAGGCCTGTACTCGATACCTGCAGTCACCTCTCCCCGCAAGGCCCTTCTTATATCAGCAGCATTGCATGTTCTTTCAGCCCTGTTTGTTGTGGCGGCCGGACTGGTGGGTGACGCTGGAATATTATACTGGACAGGAGCACTGATCTTCCTTGCCCTGCTGGTTTATCAGCATTCAATTGTAAAACCGGACGATCTGAGCAGGGTCAATCTCGCTTTCGGAACCACGAACGGTATTGCAGGAGTGCTCTTCGGCATCCTGGTGATCGCAGATCTCCTGATCAGATAGCTGAAATCTTTGTTTCCCTCTTCTAGAACTTAAACACAAAAGACAAGCCAAGATACTCCTTGAACTGTACCATCGGAGCCTTCTTCTGCGCGCCGTTAAGGTCAAGAACAGGATTGCCTTCACTGTCGTAGACCGGCAGTTTTGTATCATCATCATATATCAGGTGTACATTCACCCTCAGTTCAGTGAACCAGTTAATGTTCATTGTCGTGATCATCTCCCAGTCAACATCAACGTTCTGGGGGTTTGAAAGAAAATTGCTGAACAGCTGTAACCTGTTGGTCATATTTACCTTTTCAAAGAGGGAAACCTTACTGCTGAGGATCAGGTAAGCTCCCAGTTCGTTTTTTGATCTCCTGTCTGAGGAAATGCCGAACTTGGTCTGGTTGATTGTGGCAGTATCAGGGACGAAAGTACCCTTGTAGGAGAGTGGCGAAAAACTGATCGAAGTATTTTTATCCGGCTTGTAGTCAAGTCCGTAACCGACTATTACGCTGGCAGGATTAAAGAATTTGGAGACTTTCACTAAATCATTCGGGTAATTGTACCCCGGCAGGAACTGCGTCTTGAACTGAAACAGTCCGCTAAGGTCAAACTTGCCGAATGCCTTGTGACCGATCTTGGAGTTTATCTCAAGGAAATCAAGGTTCTTGTTGATATCCCACGGTTTTCCTGATGCCTGCAACCCGAGAGCTAGCCGAACCGTGGTAGCTGAGTTTACTTTGGAGACCTTATTATTATAGTTCAGATAACTTGTGACGTCGAGAACAGAGGCGATATTATCATCACCTCCCTTTGCCCAGTTCGTGACGATACCCTGTGAGAGCAGATAAGAGAGTTCGGTCCGGAATTTCCAGTAGTGCGGTTTGATATTGCTAAGTGCTACCTTACGCAGATCTTCTTCCCTGGCGGTGGTCACATTGATCTTCGGATCGATGTACCCGTATTGCCATGTCTGCCTCTTGAACTGAACCCCTTCCTCAGCCCTGAGCGAAAGAGTGTTCCTCCGGGGGCTGCCTACCCATACAGTAACCGAATCTCCCTTGCCGTCAGGCAGCCAGAACCTGACAAGGTTGTCAGTCCTGGTGTTCAGCCATACAGCAGGGCCTTTCCCAGACTGGTCAGTGATCTTCAGCAAGGTTGAATCACGTGCTTCAAGATAACCGATGAGTGAGCCTACCGCCGCTTCAATTGAATCACTCATATAAGGATATTCGAGATATCTGAAAGGAAATTCGTCTGTGCTAAGCGAAGGTTCAGGAATGGTATCGGTGATAACCAGTATAATGGTATCAATGGCCTTTTCGGGCAGATTGATCCTTACAGAATCAAATACGTAATAGTTTTCAATGGGGACTCTTATCTTCTCAAAACCGTAGCCTGACAAAAAACTGACTGTCGAATCTACCGGCGGCCATGAGGAGTAATATATCAGGTGCCTTATGGATTCGCGCAAAGGATCATCACTCTGCTTCCAGATTCCGGTTGACGAATAAATCTTCCGGAGGAATTTCAGGGACTGCTCCCGGTCAAGGGTAATATCTCCCGGACCCGATAAATACGGTAATTGCGGTCCTGTTATATACCTGCCGATGTCCTCCGCAATACTGACGCTGTCACTCCTCAATGCAGCGTCGTCAGCCGGTCTCTGATCAACCTGGCCCGAGAGTAATGAGCTGCTGTACAGACAATAGGACAAGACAAGAATCTTTATGGTTCCCAGTTTCATCACACAATGATTTTAGCATTTTTTGGATTGTACCCCAAACGTAAAAGCTATATTTGCAAAAATAGCCATTTCCATGATCTTCCTATTTCAAACGGACAGAAACAGGAAACTGATATTTCAGAATATCAAGAACAGGGATGCATTTCATGCATTCCCCATGATTTACTGATCGCGGGGCCATCTCACAATTCTTAATTCTAAAATCTTAATTTTTAATTTGAACATATGAAACTTCCATATTGTGAACCGTTTAAGATAAAAATGGTCGAGTCCATGCACGGAAGCACTCTCGAAGAGCGCCAGGAATGGATAAAAAAAGCATCCTATAACCTTTTTAACCTCAGGTCAGAGCAGGTGTACATCGACCTTCTGACTGACTCAGGCACAGGAGCCATGAGTGACCGGCAATGGGGAGCCATCATGACCGGTGATGAGAGCTATGCAGGGGCATCATCATACTATAACCTGAAAGAGGCTATCAGGGATATTACCGGTTTTGAATACTTCCTTCCCACACACCAGGGACGGGCAGCTGAGAATGTTCTCTTCTCCGTTCTTGTCAAAGAAGGTGACGTCATTCCCGGTAATGCCCATTTTGACACCACCAAAGGACACATAGAGTTCAGGAAGGCCACCGCCGTTGATTGCACCGTGGCCATCGCCAGGGACATCACTGCCGTCGATCCTTTTAAAGGAAACGCTGACCTGGGGCTCCTTGAAAAGGTACTTAAAGAGACTCCTCACGAAAAGCTGGGCTGCATTGTCATGACAGTCACCAACAACACGGCCGGGGGTCAGCCTGTAAGTATGGCCAACATGAGGGGTGTCCGTGAGCTGGCCGACAGGTACGGCGTTCTGCTGATAATTGATTCAGCCCGTTTTGCCGAGAATGCGTGGTTCATCAAAACCCGCGAGGAGGGTTATGCTGACAGAAGCATCAGGGAGATAGCACGCGAGATGTTCTCCCTTGCTGACGGCATGACAATGAGCTCCAAGAAAGATGCTATAGTGAATATCGGAGGCTTCATCGGTTTCAGGGACAAGGAACTGTTCCGCAAAGCCACCACGTTTAATATCATGTTCGAAGGCTTCGTCACCTATGGAGGCATGGCAGGCCGTGACATGAATGCGCTGGCGCAGGGTCTGTATGAAGGCACCGAGTCAGACTTTCTTAAATCACGCATAAGGCAGGTTACCAGGCTGGGTGAGAAAATACAGGCAGCCGGTATCCCGGTACAGGTTCCCATAGGCGGACATGCCGTTTTCATTGATGCCGGAACATTCCTTCCGCAGGTACCTGCAGGTGAATTCCCTGCTCAGAGACTCGCTGTCGAGATATACCTTGAAGGAGGTGTGCGAGGCACTGAGATAGGAACCCTGATGGCTGACCGCGACCCCGTGACACGTCTTGACAGACACCCGGAGCTTGAGCTGATAAGGCTGGCAGTACCAAGGAGAGTGTATACCGATAACCACATGGATTATGTGGCAGCAACACTGACCAACGTATGGGAAAGACGCAATAAAATCACCAGGGGCCTTGCAATAAAATGGGAAGCACCTATAATGAGACATTTCACCGTTGAGCTCGATCTTCTGTCTTAATGCAAAAAACCTATCTTTGACTCAGGATAACTGAACCACGATGATACGATCCATGACAGGGTATGGCAAAGCCATGCTTGAGACAGCACACCGTAAAATAACCGTTGAGGTCAAGACGCTGAATAGCAAACAGGCTGACATCAGCATCAAACTACCATGGATCTATAAAGAGAAGGAGCTTGAGGTGAGAAATATGATCCTCAGGAAACTTGAGAGAGGAAAGATAGATCTTTATATTTCCTTCGATGCGATGGCAGAAGAGCCGGCGGCGGTTATAAACAGGAATATGGTCAGGAACTATTACGCTCAGATGAAGGAAATCAGTGAAGAGCTTGGCCTTGAAGGCGGCGTTGACCTGCTTGGCATCGTGATGCGCCTCCCCGAGACACTTAAGACGGAAAGGCCTGAGCTTACTGAGGATGAATGGAACCAGGTTTCCGGTCTGATCGAGGATGCTCTCTCAATGACTGACCTTTACCGTCTTGAGGAGGGCAAAGCCATGGAAGCTGATCTGACCAGGTCAGTGCAGAAGATTTTGCAGTCACTCGAAAACCTGGCAGCCGTTGAGGGTGACCGGCTGGTACGCATGCGTGACAAGCTCACAGCATTGCTTAAAGATGCCGTCGGCACTGAAAATATAGACCAGAACCGTTTTGAACAGGAACTGATCTTTTATCTCGAAAAACTGGATGTCAATGAGGAGAAGGTGCGGCTGAAAAAACACTGCGACTATTTCACCGAGACAATGAATAATTCAGGCCTTAACGGCAAGATGCTTAACTTCATCTCGCAGGAAATGGGACGCGAGATAAATACGATAGGCTCAAAAGCCAACGACGCTGCAATGCAGAAGCTGGTGGTGATGATGAAGGATGAACTGGAACGCATTAAGGAACAGTCGCTTAATGTCCTGTAAAGCTGATGGTAAAGAGCAATAAGAACAGGGTACTGATAATATCCGCACCGTCAGGAGCCGGTAAATCGACCCTTGTTCATCATCTGCTTAAGTCAGGCCTGCCGCTGGCGTTCTCAATCTCTGCCACCAGTAGGAAACCAAGGGGTAAAGAGGTGAACGGGCGGGAATACTATTTCATCCGGGCCGCTGAATTCAAAAGAAAAATTAAAGCCGGGGAGTTCGTTGAGTGGCAGGAGGTGTATCAGAATCATTACTACGGCACACTGAAGAAAGAGCTCGACAGAATCACAAATGAAGGATTTATACCCCTTTTCGACGTCGATGCGAAAGGCGGGATAAATCTGAAGAAGATTTTCGGCGACAGTGCTCTTGCCATCTTCATCATGCCTCCCTCGGTGGAAGAGCTGAGGGCAAGATTGATAAAGCGGGGAACGGAGACGCCTGAAGATATCGACATGAGAGTTGAGAAGGCTTTCTCCGAGATACTGCTGGCTGACAGCTTCGACAGGGTGATAGTCAACGATGACCTGAAACGGGCTTCCGGTGAGATCTGTTCTGTTGTCAAAGAATTTTTAGGGAGAAGATAATGGAGACAGGTTTATTCTTCGGGTCATTCAATCCTGTTCACATCGGGCACATGGCTATTGCCAATTATATTGCCGAGTACTCGTCGCTGAAGGAGATCTGGTTTGTGGTCAGTCCGCATAACCCCCTGAAAACGAAAGAGACGCTGCTTGGCGACCGTGACAGGCTATATATGGCGGAACTTGCCATCGGTGATGACCCGAGGTTCAGGGTCTCCGACGTGGAGTTCACCCTCCGGCAGCCATCGTACACCATCGACACGATGGCTTACCTGACTGAAAAATACCCTTCGCGCAGGTTCACCCTCATAATGGGAGAAGATAACCTGGCAACACTTCATAAATGGAAGAATGCAGAGGAACTTGTAAAAAGGTATCCTATTGTTGTCTATCCGCGTCTGAACCCCGCAAGAAGAAGCATCAAGAGGCTGATCGAGATACTGCAGCTGGCATCAGTCACGGAAATCAATGCACCGGTTATGGAGATCTCAGGCACCTTCATCCGAGGTGCCATCAGGGAAGGGAAAGATGTCTCATGGTTTGTTCCCGCCCCGGTATGGAAATATATCCGGGAAATGCATTTCTACGAACAGGGAGTAGGCAATAGGCAGTAGGCAGTAGTGGAAAATTAAGAATTAAGAATTTGTAAATCAGATAATTCCTAAATCGAAAATCGAGAATTCTTCAGACCCTCAGACCTCAGACCCTCAGACTTTTCTTATGATCTCCATTCCCCGTTTAATTGCCTCTTCATTCAGGGGAATGAGATTATGATATCTCTCCGGGAGGGATTTCTGCAATCCCTTTACCACGAATTCGGTCCTGAGTATGGGTTTCACCTTCATGAAACCGCCGAGAACAATCATATTAAACACCTTCTGCATTTTCATTCTTGACGCCTCCTCTGCAGCATCAATCCTGTAGATGGTTATGTCTTTTCTTTCCGGATGCCTTGTAATGCCGTTGCTGTCATAGATCAGCGTTCCTCCAGGCTTGACACTGTGCTCAAACTTGTCCATGCTCTGCTGGTTAAGGATGATTGCCGTGTCAAAACTCCTGAGAATTGGTGAACTTATCCGTTCATCACTGATAATGACGTTGACATTGGCCGTTCCTCCCCTCATCTCCGGTCCGTATGACGGCATCCAGCTAACCTCCATATCCTGCATCATGGCGGAATAAGCCATGATCTTCCCCATTGACAGCACGCCCTGTCCGCCAAAGCCTGCAATTATTATTTCTTCTGTCATGATATACGGTTTTTTATGATTCGGCGGGTACCTTGATATCTCCCAGTGGATAGACCGGAAACATGTTTTCCTCCATCCATATGTTCGATTGGACCGGTGTCATCTTCCATCCGGATGGGCAGTTTGACACTACTTCAATAAAACAGGTTCCTCTCTTATCCCTCTGGTACTCAACCGCTTTTTTAAATGCCTTTTTCAGTTTCCTGACGCCGGCGGCAGTATGGACGCTCTGACGTGTGACATAGCAGGTTCCGGGTAACAGGGCAACAAGGTCGGCCATTTTTATAGGTGAACCCATTGTTGCCACATCACGTCCGTAAGGTGAAGTAGATGACTTCATTCCCTCGAGGGTCGTGGGAGCCATCTGGCCGCCGGTCATGCCATAGATGCCGTTGTTAATGAAAATCATGAGAATATTCTCTCCCCTGTTGCAGGTATGGATGGTCTCAGCCGTGCCTATGGCTGCCAGGTCGCCGTCACCCTGATAGGTGAAGACGAATTTTTCGGGCATAAGACGCTTGACGGCAGTGCCCAGGGCCGGAGCTCTTCCGTGAGCTGCCTCCTGCATGTCGACATCGAGATAATTGTACATCAATACCGAACAGCCTACGGGCGAAATGCCAATGGTCTTGCTCTGCAGATCCTCTTCCTCGAGCACCTCTGCCAGTACACCGTGAACTGTACCGTGACCGCAACCCGGACAGTAGTGCATCACATTGTCGGTCAAAAGCTTTGACTTTGTATATGCCAGGTTTTCCGGCTTAACTATGTCTTTTATATTGAACTCTGCCATCTCCTTATCCTTTTATGAATATTTTCAGATTTTCCACCACCTCTTCCGGTGTAGGTATCATGCCACCCATTCTTCCGTAGTGGCTCACACGTGTCTTTCCGTTAACTGAAAGCATCACGTCCTCGACCATCTGTCCGGTACTCATCTCAACTGCGAGCATGCCTTTGACCTTTGATGCAAGTTCGTTCAGCCTCTTTTTCGGGTAAGGGAAAAGAGTTATTGGTCTGACCAGGCCTGCTTTGATACCTTCAGCCCTTGCCATCTGGATAGCCTTCTGGCATATCCTGGCGCTGGTGCCGTAAGCAACAAAAAGATACTCGGCATCGTCAGTCAGGAACTCTTCATAACGGACCTCATTCTCTTCCACCTCCTTGTATTTGGCCACCAGCTTCAGGTTAAACTTCTCCTGGCGCTCGGCATCAAGGTCGAGTGAAGTGATGATATTACGTTCACGTGATGCAGGCTTGCCTGTTGTAGCCCAGGGAAGGATCTCTTCCGATCTCTTTTGCTGGGGTTTGAGATATACCTTCTCCATCATCTGCCCGATAGCGCCATCGGAGAGTATCATCACAGGATTTCTGTATTTAAAGGCAAGGTCAAATGACAGTTCGACAAAGTCAGCCATTTCCTGCACTGATGAAGGTGCCAGAACAATAAGGTGATAATCGCCGTGTCCTCCTCCCTTGACCGCCTGGAAATAGTCGCTCTGGGCCGGCTGTATCGTTCCCAGTCCGGGTCCGCCCCTGACCACATTCACGATCAGGCACGGCAGCTCGGCGCCTGCAATATAGGTTATGCCCTCCTGCTTCAGGCTAATGCCCGGTGATGATGATGAAGTCATTACCTTTTTACCGCATGCTGCGCCGCCATAGACCATATTTATAGCCGCCACCTCGCTCTCAGCCTGAAGGACCACCATTCCGGTCGTCGTCTGCGGGTTGGCCTCCATCAGGTACTCAAGTATCTCGCTCTGCGGAGTGATGGGATACCCGAAATAACCATCGACGCCGGCTCTTATCGCCGCCTCGGCGAGAGCCTCATTGCCCTTCATCAGTTTCAGTTCCTTTTCCATTAATATATCTGTTTGTTTCTTTTCCTTCTCATCCCATCTTCAACTTGTACACCGTGATGACTCCGTCAGGACAAACGACGGCGCAGTTGGAACAGCCGATACATGCTTCAGGATTAGCTGCAAATGAGTAATGATACCCCTTGCCGTTAACCTCAACTGCCAGTGCCAGTGTCTGGGTGGGACATGTTACAACACATACTTCACATCCCTTGCATTTCTCTGTGTCGATAACCACAGCACCTCTTATCTTAGCCATATTGATTTTGTTTATTCTTATTAATATCTCTTTGTCAGGTTGTTATTGGATTGTTTTCCCTGAATAACTTCAGTCTTTCTTCAAGCAGGGGCATTTGCTTTCGTCTCACCTGGGAGACACAGGCCCTGAGCCCTTCCTCTCTTACGCTTCCGGTAATGCTCAGGGTTATTGCGCCCATACCATATGACAGTAATTCCTGTAAAAGCTCACCGCCGCTGAAGCCCGGATAGGAAATCGTGAAGTAGAAACCGTCAGCCAGAGGCTTGTCAATATCCCTGTCATAGACGATGTTGAAACCATTTTTGATAAATAGATCCTTCATGATGGCTGCCTTGCGGCCATAGTCCTTTGTATTTTCGACAAAGTTATAATTCCCGCCGTTAACTGCTTTAAGAATCGCAGTAAAACCGTACTGCACTGAGTGAGTGACTCCTGAAGAGAGGGCGTAAAGAGCCCCGAATATCATTGCCCTGCCAAAAATCTCCGAAGAGTAATATCTGAGCAGGTCAGGATAATGACGGTTGTACAGGTGGTCGGACATGACCAGGAGGCCAATGCGCTGGCCGGCATAGCTGAATATTTTTGAGCTTGAAATGAGCAGGATATAGTCATCACAGTAGCGCGCCACAGTCGGCTGGTACGGAGGCTCTCCCGGGACCGAATAATCACTCCGGAAATCCATCCCGAAATAAGCAAGATCCTCAATCACGATAGCGTCATACTTCTTCGCCAGAGTACCTATTGTACGAAGTTCATCTTCCGTAAAGCAGATCCATGAAGGGTTATTGGGATTGGAATAGAGGATGGTTGACACCTTCCCGCACTGAAGTGAAGATTCAAGTTTTGCAGCCAGCTTGTCACCACGGTAGTTGTAAACGTCGAAGGAGCGGTAATCCTGCCCCAGTATCCTTGTCTGCGTCTTCTGAACAGGGAAGCCTGGGTCAAGAAAAAGAGTTCCTTCCTTGGTCCGGTCGTTCCTGTTGGCCACCATGAACCCGGCCATCCCTCCCATCATTGCACCCCCTGTGGGAACGCAGCATTCAGGTTGCACATCAGTATCCAGAAAAAGTTTGACGAACCGTGCCGCTTCAGTCTTCAGTTCCGGCAGGCCTTCAATGTCAGGATAGACAGATGCCACTCCCCTTTTCAGGGCTTCGATCTCAGCCTCAATGCCAACCTCTGCAGACGGCAGTCCTGGTACACCCATTTCCATCCTGATGAATTCGACGCCAGTCTCTTTTATAAGCAGATTGACGAGTTTGACGATCTCCCTGATGCTTGCATGGCCGATATCAGTGATACCGCTGTCAGTGATCGCTTTACTTACGGTTTTATGGTTTATGGGGGTATTTTTCATATATTTTCTATTTTAAGCCCTCATCAGTGCCCACAAGGTATCAATCTTTAAGTAAACTAAAGCTGCTATTTATCATATTTGAGTTTTGTGTGAAGGTCTGAGAAATTTGCGATTTTGATTTTGATTTGCGATTTGCGACTTTTTGGTCTCAGTTTACGAATTATCAGATTTTCAAATTATTAATTCTTAACTTATCACTATTGCCTATTTACTACTGCCTAATGCCTTGGTCTGGCCCGACACTGCAAGTATCACCCCCAGAACAGTGCTGAGCAGGGCGGCAAAGAGAATCTGGAATTCCGGGGGAAGCAGAAAGGTGACCGTCTGGGCAGGGATCCAGAAGAAGGGGATGGTCTTTTTCAGAACGAAGCCCCACATTGATTTCCAATCGACAGAGGCAAGAATCTGTGCAACATCAGGCATTCTTAGCAGCCCTCTCAGTTCTCCGTGTGCCGATGCGATGTGCAGGTCACTGACCCTGTGGGTAATCATCAGAATTGGGGCATAAAAGATATTCAGGAAAAAACTGATGCAGAATGCGAGCAGGATTTTGGGTGCGGTCACCGGCCCGGCCATAACAGCGGAAGTGTTGTCCATCCCCAGATGTTGTATTATCGATGGTACTCCGCTGGCAAAGATCATAAATGCTGCTTTGACTGTCATACCCAGAAAGCCCCATACAAGTGCACGGGGGATAAGTCCGAACCCGGAGGGAAGATATATGCCTGTCCTGATTCTGCTGCCGAGCATTTCGCCCATGGTGGCGAGCAGTGCAAACTTGATGAAGCTGGCTGTAAAAGCCCAATCTGTACTGAACCAAAGGAAAAATTCGTACAACCGGCCTGAAACAAAAAATGGTACGAAGATGGCTGCGAATGCTGCTGCGAATATCAGGTCACTCTTTTTCATATTTTTCGGCTTAGGATCAGCGTCTGAGAGTCTGAAGAATTGTCGATTTGGCTGATTATCAAATTATTAATTCTTAATTCCCCACTATTGCCTACTGCCTAATGCCTATTGCCTGAATGTTGATTCTGGCATCAACGGCAACGATAGAGTCTCCGGAGCCGAGCAGCGGATTGATATCCATCTCAAAGATCTCCGGCGCCTCAACAAGGAGATCAGAGAGCGAGGTTATCACTTTTTTGAATGCCTCCTCACTGATGCCTTTGCTGCCCCGGGCACCTTTCATTATCTTATATGATTTCAGTGACCGTATCATGGTCTCCGCCTCATGATCCGACACCGGTACCAGGGAGGTAGCTACGTCTTTGAAAACCTCGATAAAAATGCCACCCATACCCGCCATTACGAGATGTCCGAACTTTCCTTCTCTCTTCGCCCCGCAGAAGAGCTCCATCCCGCTGATCATCTTCTGTATAAGTATCGCAGTCACCTCAGGCAGTTTAATCATCCTGGTGAACTCAGCAATCACTCCTTCACCGGTACTGACGTTCAGGGCTACCCCTCCCATATCTGATTTATGAATCGGTCCAATGACCTTCATCACTACCGGGAATCCCATCCTGACGGCTTCCTTCACAGCATCTTCCGAAGTGGTTACAATTTTCTCCGGCACTGTCTCAATACCAGCCTCATTAAGCAACAAAGTCACTTGTTCGGGCGGGAGGTAACCGTTTCCGGCTCCATCAATGACTGACCGTATCACTTTTCCATCTGCAATCGCTGACTGCCGGTCCGTACCCGCCGGGGCCGGGGTACCGGATACCTTGCACAGCGCCTTGCCGAAAAGCACCTCATCAGGAAAGATGGCATTTCCGTGAGCAATGAAGTCGGCTATCTCCCTCCTGACATTTATTACTGAGGGCAGTACCGGGTATACCGGCTTGCGGCAGCTGCGTATTTTGTCATGCAACAGGCTGTAGACATCATCCACCGGAAAGAGTCCCGGGCTTCCGAAGATAACCGCCATGGCATCGATCTCGTCAAAATCGTTCTCGCATGCATCGAGAATAAATCCGAGCTGTTCAGCGGTACCTGTTGCAAGAAAGTCAATAGGGTTTGCCACCGACGATCCGGGGAAAAGTTTTTCAAGAAGGCGGTCTGCAACGGCTCCCGACAGATGCGGTATCTCCAGCCCTCCCTCACTCAGTGCATCAGTCAGCATTACTGCAGGACCGCCGGCATGAGTGACAATAGCTATCCTTTTCCCGCTAAGCTGTTTATATGTAAAGAGTGCGGCGACATAAGCCAGCTCAGTACGGTTGTGACATCTTACTATTCCTGCTTTGCGGAACAGTGCCTCAACCGCCGTATCGGGCGATGCCATCGCGCCGGTATGAGATGACGCTGCGCGCGATCCTGCTTCCGAGGCGCCTGCCTTGATGGCGGCGATGCGGCATCCTTTTCTGATAAGCGAAGAAGAGTGCTTCAGGAACCTGGCAGGGTCCGTAATATTCTCGATGTACATCAGCTTAATAGCCGAACTGGTGTCGGGGTCAAAGGTTATATCCATATGCTCCAGCACGTCCTCAACGCCAATCTGGGCACTGTTGCCCACCGACCAAACACTTGAGAATGGAAGACCACTGGTGATTGCAGCCTCAAGGATGAAGACCGCCGTGGCCCCGGAGCCTGAAATAAAATCGATGCCTCTGGAAGAGAGCCGTGGAATGGGTTCAGTAAAGACCCCGTGATAGTTGTTATTAAGAAAACCAATGCAGTTGGGGCCGATGAGCGACCCTCCCGTCATGTTGACGGTCTCCACTATCTCCCTCTCGAGAGCGGCGCCCTCCTCGTCCTCTTCGCTGAACCCGGCTGAAAGTATTATAAAGCCGCCGGTTCCCTTTTCGTTTGCAAGAGTCTTTACAATAGCCGGACAAAATCGTGCTGCAACGGCGAGTATCGCCATATCCGTCTCAGGCAAAAGGGAGACATCAGCATAGGCTTTAAGGCCCTGCACGCCTGGTGTCTTTGGGTTGACAACATAAACATCTCCCTTGAAAGACCCTGCGAGAAGGTTTTTCAGCACCTTGCCTCCGGCCTTGGAAATATCATCAGATCCGCCTACAACAACAATACTCCTGGGATTCAATAATTTATCACTGATCATTTTCAGGATTTGAGTTCTTTTCTAAAGATAAAAACAATTTAAAATATAACAAATGACACTGCCGGTTTTATTGGTTGCCGGCTATCAGTTTTCGGTTATCAGTTTCGGTTTCTGATTTTTGATTACCGGCCTTCGGTAATCAGGTGTATAATATTATATTTGACCTCCTGAAATCTTTTACGGTCTTAACCTCAGAAACGAAATAACCATTATGAAAAATTATAACCGAAACATCCAGGTCATGGCAAGCATGATCATTCTGCTTGTATTCTTTCCCTTTATTGCTAATGCACAGTTAAACAAGGATATAGACCCTGACGGACCGGGTTATGCCGAAAACTGTACAAGTATTATGGTCGGGAGGCTGGCATCAACAGACGGCTCGGTAATGACTTCACATACCTGTGACGGCAGATACCGCACCTGGCTTGAAATAGTGCCCGCAAGAACCACGGGAAAAGATGCCGTGCACCCCGTTTACTGGGGTACCCTTCAGACTGAGGAAGCATGGGATATGACCGATGTAATACATAAAGGTGATATCCCGGAGGTGGCTTCCACATATGCGTACCTTAGCACTGCATACCCCTGTCTTAACGAGAAGCAGCTCGCCATCGGGGAAACAACGATCTACGGACGAAAGGAGCTGGTCAATGAACAGGGACTTTTCCTCATCGAGGAGCTTGAAAAGATAGCCCTTGAGCGGTGTTCCAATGCCAGGCAGGCTATTGCGCTGATAGGATCACTTGCAGAGGAATACGGGTACGCGGACCTGGCCGAGTGCATAACAATTGCTGATAAAAGGGAAGTATGGCAACTCGAGATTGCCGGCTCCGGTCCTGGTAAACCGTCAGCCCTATGGGTGGCCCAGAGAATACCTGATGACCATGTGGGGATAGCTGCCAATATTCCAAGAATATCAGATGTAGATTTCAATAACAATGATTACTTCATGACCTCGGCCAACCTTCGCAAGAGAGCAAGGGACCTGGGATACTGGGACGGGAAAGATCCTTTCAAATTCTACAAGGTGATCAACACAGGCAAGCCCTATGCCATAAGGGAATTTTTTGTACTCAGCACCCTCGCCCCTTCCCTTGGCCTTACAATGGAGATGGAAGAGCTTCCATTTTCCGTCAGACCCGAAAAGAAAGTATCGGTCCGTGATGTGATGGCACTGTACCGGCAGACCTACGAGGGCACACCTTATGATATGACAAAAAACCTTCTTGTCAGGGTAACAAGGAAGGACGAGGCAGGCAATGAAGTCACGGATACAGTTAAATCACCCGTTGTCTCAAACTGGATGAATAATGACCTGCGCACGCTCATCAATGAATTGAAACCTGGTACGATTGAGAGACAACGGACGATTGCCATTGCCGGATGTTCCTATTCGCATGTCATTCAGTGCCGCGAATGGCTGCCCGACGAGGTGGGTGCTGTTGCATGGTTCTCCTTTGACAATCCCGGCCAGAGTCCACGCATACCTATTTTTTCAGGTACCATGTCACTTCCCGAGAGCTTCAGGATCTGCGGGCAGCACCGCTACCGCGAAGACGCGGCCATATGGTCATTCCGCGAAGCCAACAGGCTGGCGACAGTGAACTGGGAACGGGGAAGAAAGCTGATTGAACCCGCCGTCAGAGAGATGGAGGATAAGGCCTTTACAGAGCTTCCCGCACTTGAAGAGAGAGTGAAAAGCCTTGTCAGCGAAGGTAAAAATGATGAAGCAAAGAAAGCCGTTACTGAATATACCTGCTCGTTCGCCATGGCTTCTATGAGCCGCTGGCAGGAGATGAAAAAAACCCTCTGGGGCATGTTCGGAAGAGGCTTTTAAAAAAGTTTTTGAACCGGTCTAAACTTATTTACCGGATACTTGTTAAAGTACTTTAGGCTGACTGAATTTATGACTTCCCGCGTAGAGTCGATACTTGAAAAAAAAGATCCCGACCGATCCGATATTATTGAGTTGCTGCGATGCGGCGACGAGGACGCAACACTTCTTTGCAGGACAGCTGCCTCAATAAGAAACAAATACGTTGGGAATGTTGTATATCTCCGTGGTCTTATTGAATTTTCAAATATCTGCGGCAAGAACTGCCTGTATTGTGGCATCAGGCGTGACAACAGGCAAATCGAACGATATACTATCACCAATAACGAAGTGATAGAGGCAGCCATGAAGGCATACCGCTTGAATTTCGGATCAATAGCCATTCAGTCCGGCGAGAATTCATCAGAGGAATTCACGAGCAATGTTGAGTATCTTGTCCGCACCATTACGGAAATGACGAATGGTCAGCTCGGCATCACCCTTTCGCTTGGAGAGCAGAACAAAGAGACTTATCAGCGCTGGTATGAGGCCGGTGCCAGAAGGTATCTCCTGCGGATTGAATCATCGAGTGCCGATCTCTACCGCAGGATCCATCCTGAAGACGATATGCACAGATACGAAAGAAGGATTCAGTGTCTTAAGATGATACAGGAGACAGGTTATCAGACAGGTACCGGCGTGATGATCGGCCTTCCGTCGCAGACACTCTGCGACCTTGCTGACGATATCCTGTTCATGCGTGATACCGACGTAGATATGTGCGGCATGGGCCCGTTTATTGAACATACAGACACCCCGCTGGGCAAAAATGGCACGGACAATCTCTTTCTCAGAGAGCGTTTCAATCTGACTCTCAGGATGATAGCCATTATCAGGTTGGTTATGAAAGACATTAACATAGTTGCCTCCACTGCCATGCAAACCATTGATCCGCTGGGACGTGAAATGGCAATAGGCTCCGGGGCCAATGTCGTCATGCCTAATCTGACACCAAGCCGCTACAGGGATGGCTACCGGATCTATACCGGCAAACCCGGCTACCATGATGTCGATGAGTCAAATATCAGCGGCCTGAAGCTGGAGTTGCTGTCCGGTATAAAAGTCGGCATGGGAAGGTGGGGCGACACTCCGCATTACGAAAAGAGGATTGCTGCAAAGGTTATCAGGAAGGAAAGCAAATCCGTCCAATAGCTATATCATCTATATCACGAAGTGCTCTCTCAAGGGAGACGTACTGTTTCGCATCGCCTGTGAGCTCAAGAATAATAAGACCGGCAGGCTCACCGAAATAAACCTCATTAACGCCCAGCCGTGTCCGTATCACGCAACCGAATGTCGTCAGGATAGCCTGGACCGTTATACCAAGGTCATCCCGCCTCGGTACCATGATACCCATCAGGGTTACCCCGTCACACCCCGCAGGAGCATCGGAAAGCCCGTGCGAAAAGATCATTTCCCTTACTATGATACCCTCGGTTTTTTTCAGTATATCAACCAGCTCATCACACTCTTCCGGAATCCCGGCAAGGTGAATGATCATAAATCCTTCGCGACTGCACAGCTCATTACTCAGTTCATGAAAACCGAGGCGCGTGCTGATAACACTGCTGTACATCGACAGGGTTTTCTGAACAAGCCCTGCCTCCTTGATCCTGTCAGTGATCTTAATACCAATTACTCTGGCCATGACTTATAATATTAATAGTAAAGGTCCCTTTCTCCGTTCTTAATGAGTTCAATCTTCTTTCTTAGGCCATCCTTCAGCCCCTCGTCAAGGCCGGTCATGTTTTTCTCAATAGCCTTCCAGCCTTTCTCGGCCAGCTCGGGAGATGCATAATCCACAATATATTCTGACAATGTAAGTATGGCGTTCGGGGTGCAGTACCGCTTGATGAAACCGGGAACGGAAAATTCCATGAAGTGTTCTCCGGTACGTCCGAGGCGGTAACAGGCAGTGCAGAACGACGGAATATAATCATTTTCAATCAGCTCATCTATGACATCGGCGAGCGACCTTTCATCATTGATCCTGAACTGTTCACGGTTAAGGTCCTGAGTCCCGTTCTTTGAAGCGGAATAGCCTCCTAATTCCAGTTTGGTTCCACCGTCAATCTGCGATACACCGAAAGCCATTGCTTCAGTACGCACGTCATGTCCTTCCCGGGCAGTGAGGATCAGTCCCGTATAGGGCACTGCGAGGCGAAGAATGGCTATCAGTTTCTTGAAGTCATCATCGTTGACATAATATTTACCGTTCAGGTTAAGTGAGGATGCGTCCTTGATTCTCGGGAATGATATAGTATGCGGACCAACGTTATAACATGCCTCAAGGTGATTGGTATGACGTACCAGCCCCATCACTTCAAACCGCCAGTCGTACAACCCGAAAAGAGCGCCCACTCCGACATCGTCTATGCCGGCTTCCTGGGCCCTGTCAAGTGAGGTGAGCCTCCATACATAGTCGCTCTTTTTACCTCCAAGATGATACCATTTGTAGGCTTCCGGGTCATAAGTCTCCTGAAAAATCTGGTAGGTTCCTATGCCTGAATTCTTGACGGTCCGGAACCCGTCAATATCCAACGGTGCAGCGTTAATGTTCACCCTGCGTATCTCTCCCCTGTCCTTCTTCACACTGTAGACCAGCCTGACATTATCGGCAA
>CAWADB010000002.1:0-102052 GCA_963780735.1 uncultured Bacteroidales bacterium | reverse complement strand
GCCGCCTGAGAGCAGCACTCCGTAAGGCACGTCAGACATCATCTGCCTGTGCACTGCCTTCTCCAGTGCATCGCGCAACAGGTTGATATCAGTTGTTTCATCTTTCAATAAATCATAAGAGACCCAGTCGCGCTGATACCATTTTGTGAATTCGCCGCTCCCACTGAACAGATAGTGACCCGGAGGGAAGGCTTCAATTTTTCTGCATGTACCTTCAAGGGCTTTCAGCTCTGAGGCAAAGTAAAGATTGCCGTATATGTCCCATCCGATATAGAGGGGAACTATGCCCATATGGTCTCGTGCCGCAAGATAACAGTCGTTTATCTCATCATAGAGCACAAATGCAAATATCCCGCTCAGTTCATCAAGAAAGTCCTTGCCCTTGTCGGCATAAAGAGCCAGTATGACTTCACAGTCAGACATGGTCATGAACTCGTATTTATCCCTGTATCTCTCTCTTATTTCACGGTGGTTGTATATCTCCCCGTTGACGCCGAGTATCAGCCTGCGGTCTTTGCTGTACAACGGTTGCCCTCCTGACTGCGGGTCAACTATTGAGAGTCGTTCGTGTGCTATGATAGCTTTCTCTCCGCAGTATATCCCTGACCAGTCCGGCCCCCGGTGTCTCAGTTTTTTTGACATCTCCAGGACCAGCGGTCTCAACTCATTCGCATTCTTCTTCAGATCAAATACGCCAACAATTCCGCACATATAACAATAATTGAATTACAATTTTGAAGGCGTAAAAGTATCAATATTTATTAATTATTCAGTTATTGTGATATGTATTTAATGTAATTGAATGTTTTAATTAATATTATATACATTAATGAGATTCTCCATGCTGCATGCTGCGATCCTCCCCTGCAAACTGGCTCCTTCGCTAAAATTGCCCACAGGGCAATTTTCAGACGCTCGGCCCTCTAATGTCTGTTGTACTGATCAAAAAAATCATTCCCCTTGTCATCTGTCAGGATAAATGCCGGCATGTTCTTCACGACTATTTTTCTGACGGCCTCCATACCCAGCTCCTCGAAGGCCACCACCTCAACTGACAGAATGTTTTCCGCGGCCAGCACAGCTGCAGGTCCGCCCACGGAACCCAGGTAAAATCCTCCGTGTTTTTTGCAGGAGTCAATCACCTGCCTCGAGCGGTTACCCTTGGCAAGCATAATCATCGATCCTCCGAGGCTCTGGAACAGATCAACATATCCGTCCATCCTCCCTGCCGTCGTCGGCCCGAAGGACCCGGAAGCCATTCCCTGCGGGATCTTGGCCGGTCCGGCATAATAGACCGGATGGTCCTTGAAATACTCAGGCATGGGTTTGCCTTCGTCAAGCATCTGTTTGATGCGTGCATGAGCTATATCGCGCGCCACAACGAGTGTGCCACTCAGGCTCAGACGGGTCCTGACGGGGTACTTTGTAAGCTCGGCAAGAATCTCCTTCATGGGCCGTTCGAGGTTTATCTCAACAGGCTTGTCCAGTTGCGGCGCCTTTTCCGGCATAAACCTTTCAGGATGCAACTCAAGCTGCTCGAGGAAGATCCCTTCAGCAGTAATCTTTCCCTTTATGTTCCTGTCAGCGCTGCAGCTGACACCTATGCCCACCGGGCAAGAGGCGGCATGGCGCGGCAGACGTATTACTCGCACATCGTGCACAAAATATTTTCCGCCGAACTGGGCACCCACGCCATACTCCTGGCATATCAACTCTATCTTCTGCTCCCATTCCCTGTCGCGGAAAGCCCTTCCGGCTGCATTGCCGGTTGACGGCAGGTTGTCAAGATAACCTGCCGATGCGAGCTTGACAGCCTTGAGCGTAGCCTCTGCCGACGTACCTCCGATGACGACGGCGAGATGATACGGCGGACAGGCTGACGTTCCGAGATCTTCTATCTTCTCGCGTATGAACTTTTTAAGGGAAGCCTCATTGAGTAACGACTTCGATTGCTGGTAAAGGAAAGTCTTGTTGGCTGAGCCTCCTCCCTTGGCAATAAAAAGAAATTTGTACTCGTTTCCGGTAACAGAAATGATATCAACCTGAGCCGGCAGGTTGCTTCCGGTATTTTTCTCCTCGAACATTGTCGAGGGTACAACCTGCGAGTAGCGCAGGTTCTTTTCACCGTAGGTTTCCCATACACCCCTGCTGAGGTACTCCGCATCATCAGTGCCGGTGAAGACATCCTCGCCTTTATTGGCCATGACAATTGCCGTCCCGGTGTCCTGGCACCACGGAAGTTTGCCCTCAGCTGATATCACAGTGTTCCGAAGCATTATCCACGCAACAAACCGGTCATTGTCCGTAGCTTCCGGATCCTTAAGTATGGCGGCAAGTTTCTCAAGATGCGATGTACGCATGAAAAAATTAACATCGCTGAAGGCCTGCCGTGCCAGCATTTCCAGAGCCTCAGGATCTACCTGCAGAATTTTTCTGCCTCCGTATTCCATAACCCTGACGTGGTCAGAAGTCAGTTGACGGTACTGTGTTACATCACTCCCGGACTGGAAGGGCTTCTCATAGATAAATTCGGCCATGGTGGTACATTTTAGGATTGATCTGATATCAAATATAGTAAGGCATCAGGCAATAGGCAATAGGCAATAGCGGTCTTTATTATTTAGAATTGATCTAAATAGGGACGTCCTGAGAAAAAAGTATCTCAGGCCGAAAACGTTTGAAATAACAAATCCAACGCAAACGCCCGAAAAATCAAGGCTAAGGAGCAACAATACGATATTGGGGAACCGGATTTTAGACTAATTTTGAATACCTCATAACTTAAGTGTGACAAGAACTAACCTGTAACAGACTATGAATGTGATCTTCAGGCGGAAACCGCAGCTCTCTTTCGGACAGATATGGAATATGAGTTTTGGTTTCCTGGGTATTCAGATGGGCTTTGCCCTTCAGAACGGAAATGTGAGCCGTATCTTTCAGACACTGGGTGCTGACGTAGAAAAAATCCCTATTCTGTGGATCGCCGCACCGGTGACCGGACTGCTTGTTCAGCCGATTATCGGGCACATGAGCGACAAGACCTGGAACCGTCTTGGGAGACGCCGGCCCTATTTTCTGACAGGTGCCGTACTGGCTTCCCTTGCCCTGGCTATCATTACAAATTCACCGACCTGGATATTTGCCACGATGATGCTGTGGATCATGGATGCCTCGATTAATATTTCAATGGAGCCGTTCAGGGCATTCGTAGGTGATATGCTTCCGTCAAAACAGCGAACGACAGGGTTTGCCATGCAGAGTTTCTTCATAGGCATCGGCGCTGTCGTAGGCGGGTTCCTTCCATGGATCCTTGCCAACTGGTTCAATGTAGCTGCCGTACCGGGTGAAGGCGAACTAATTCCGTTCAACCTGAAACTTTCATTTTACATCGGCGCGGTAGTTCTCCTGGCTGCTGTGTTATGGACCATCTTCAGCACAAAGGAATATTCACCTGCTGAACTGGAGGAGTTTGAAAAGGGTGAAAAAATTGCAAGAGGCGAAGTTATCAAGACTGCAGAGGCGCAGAGCGCAGAGCTCAGGGCTCTGGGTACCGTAAATTTCTACAAACCCGGGATCATCTGGCTTGCTGTCGGCCTGGTTTCGACATTCATCCTCACAAGGGTCAACCTTGAGAAGGAGTTGTATGTCGTTACCGGCGGCATTTCCCTCTTTGGTCTGCTGCAGCTATTCGCAGGCATGATGCAGTCAAGAGGCAAGGGGGAAAACGGTCTGAACAGCGTCCTGACCGATCTGAAAAGAATGCCCTCCACAATGGGTCAGCTGGCTGCTGTCCAGTTCTTTACATGGTTTGCCCTGTTTGCAATGTGGATATATACAACCGCATCTGTCACATCGCAGGTTTACGGAACAGCAGATACCGCCTCCGCAGAATACAACAAAGGAGCCAACTGGGTAAGCGTGCTGTTCGGAGTGTACAGCGGATTTTCAGCCATTGTGGCATTCCTGCTGCCGGTGCTGGCCAGGGCCACATCCAGAAAGACCACTCATATGATCTGTCTTTTCATTGGGGGCATCAGTCTTGCATCCATCAGCCTGATCCACACCCCGGGCCTGCTCATCGTTCCGATGCTTGGTGTCGGCCTGGCATGGGCAAGCATCCTTTCGATGCCATATGCAATACTGACAGGATCCCTGCCGCATAACAAGATGGGTATCTACATGGGAATATTCAACTTCTTCATCGTAATACCCCAGATACTTGCAGCCAGCATACTGGGAAGCATGGTCACGCATCTCTTCGGAGGCAACACGATGCTTGCACTTGTGGCCGGCGGCATTTCAATGGTGATAGCAGGCCTGATGGTGAATTTTGTCAGAGACGTTGACGATAAGAAATAGTCATGGATCTTAAGGCATGTATTTTTGATCTCGACGGTGTCATCGTAGACACGGCAAAGTATCACTTCATGGCGTGGCGGCGACTTGCCAAGGAGCTGGGATTTGAATTCACCCTGGCTGATAACGAAGCACTCAAGGGCGTCAGCCGCATGGCATCACTGGAGATCCTTCTCAGGGTAGGCGGACTTGCACCCAGCGAAAAAGAAAAAGAAGAAATGGCTGCAAGGAAAAACAGGTGGTATGTCGAATTCATTACCGGCATGACCCCTGATGAAATTCTTCCGGGAAGCATCAGGCTGCTGAAGCAGCTGCGTAAGGAAGGCATTCTTACAGCCATCGGCTCAGCGAGTAAAAATGCCCGTACGATACTTGACGGCATAAAGATCACGGATATGTTCGATGTGATTGTCGACGGCAACAAGATACATACCGCCAAGCCTGACCCTGAAGTATTTGTGACAGGCGCCAGGGAGCTGAGCACCGATCCGTCATGCTGTGTTGTGTTTGAAGATGCGCAGGCAGGCGTGGAGGCTGCTCTTGCCGGAGGAATGAAATGCGTGGGTGTGGGAGATCCGAAACTGCTTGGAAAGGCAGACATGGTCATCCCCAACCTCAGAAAAATTACAGTGAGCCAATTAAAAAACCTATAAAGCTAAATGACAGATTCCCGATTTCAGTCTGATGAATGGAAGATCATCGAGACACGTTTTGAGCCGGAGAGAGGTCGTGATTCCGAGAGCATTTTTGCCCTGGGTAACGGCATGATGGGGCAACGGGCCAACTTCGAGGAGAGATACTCGGGGGATACATTGCAGGGTACTTACGTAGCAGGAATCTATTATCCTGACAAGACCGTTGTCGGATGGTGGAAGAACGGCTACCCGGAATATTTTGCGAAGGTGCCCAACGCACCGTCGTGGACTGGCATAGAGGTGAAGATAGACGGTGAACTGCTTGACCTTGCAAAATGCAAAGTGAAAGCGTTCAGCAGGGTGCTTGATATGAAGGAAGGGTCTGCTGACGCGAAAGTTCACCGCAGTGATGCCTTCAGGCAGGGTAGCGGAGGTGACCGCACGGCGTTTTGTCTCGATGAGCGAGCCCGAAAGAGCTGCCATTTGCTATTCCGTTACAATCACAGGAGGCAGCGGATCGGTGGAGGTCACGCCGTGGCTGAACGCTGATATCTATAATGAAGACGCCAACTATGACGAGAAATTCTGGGAGAAGGAGTATGCTGAATATGACGGTTTAAAGGCAGCGGTGGTTGCCCAGACACGCAAAACCGCCTTCGTGGTGGCCACAGCGATGGAGAATGTATTCACCGTCAACGGCAAGCCGGTGAAAAATAAGATTGCAATGAGTGCCGGGGAGAAAACGGCGCATGCCAGCCTGACATATCAGTACAAAGACGGAGACACCGTTGAAGTGAAAAAATATGTTGCCGTGCTCTCATCGACAAACCATCCTGTTGAAGGAATTGCACACAAAGCCATGAAATCGGCAGGTGAGGCGGCAAAGAAAGGCTTTGATGCAATGCTTGACAGTCATATCAGAGCCTGGGCTGCGAAATGGGAGATGGGTGACATAGTGATCCGCGGCGACATAGCTGCCCAGCAGGGTATCAGGTTCAACATATTTCAGCTTAACCAGACCTACACCGGAGAAGATCCCCGGCTGAACATAGGGCCCAAGGGTTTCACGGGAGAAAAATACGGCGGCAGCACCTACTGGGACACAGAGGCGTTTGTCCTGCCCTTCTACCTGAGCACCGCCGATACGCATGTAGCCCGCAACCTGCTGTTATACAGATATAAACATCTTGAAAAGGCCATAGAGAACGCCGCAAAACTCGGCTTTAAAAACGGGGCAGCACTCTATCCAATGGTCACCATGAACGGTGAGGAATGTCACAACGAGTGGGAGATCACATTTGAGGAGATACACCGCAACGGAGCCATCGCTTATGCGATATACAACTATATCAGGCATACCGGCGATCAGGGTTATCTTGCCGAATACGGCCTTGAAGTTCTGATAGCCATCTCGCGTTTCTGGGCCCAGCGATGCAACTTTTCAGGGGAGAAAAACCTGTATGTGATCCTGGGTGTCACCGGTCCGAACGAATATGAGAACAACGTAAGCAATAACTGGTATACCAATACCCTGGCACGGTGGACACTTAAGTACACGGTTGATTCACTTGCATGGCTTCGTAAAACAAGCGCTGTGAAATTCAATTCCGTTATCTCCCGCACCCGGCTTGATACGGAATGTGAGCTCTCTCTCTGGAATGAGATCATAAACAATATGTATCTGCCGGTACACCATGACCTTGGCGTCTTCCTGCAGCAGGACGGATACATGGATAAGCTGCAGCAGACGGTAAAAGATCTTGACCCTGCAGAAAGACCGCTTAACCAGCACTGGTCGTGGGACCGTATCCTTCGTTCGGTATTCATCAAGCAGGCAGATGTGCTTCAGGGTATTTACTTCTTTGAAGATGATTATGAGGAAGAGACCATCAGGCGCAATTTCGACTTTTATGAATCACGCTGTGTTCATGAATCATCCCTCTCCCCCAGCATTCATTCAGTACTTGCAGCGAGGCTGCATGACATTGAGAGAGCTTACACCCTGTACCTGCGCACAGCCAGGCTCGACCTTGACGATTATAACAGGGAGGTTAAGGACGGACTTCATATCACCAGCATGGCCGGCACATGGCTCTCCATTGTTGAGGGCTTCGGCGGGATGAGAATACGCAACGACAGAGTTTACCTGAACCCTGTCATTCCTTCAGCATGGAGCTCATATTCCTTCATAATAAGATTTAGAAACAATCCTCTCAGGGTAGAGGTTAACGGCAAGGCAGTGACAGTGGTGAACCTCTCAAAGGAGTCAATTCCGCTGGCAGTCTGCGACGAGCAGCTCACCCTCGGACCCGGGGAAGAAAAGAAAATCTCCAAGTAATGAAAAACATACGGTTATTTTTTGCTGCCTTCCTGGTCGCACTGGCCATTGTGCCGGTGAACGGACAGGTAATTGAACGCGTTGACCCTCCCTCGTGGTTCACGGATATGAAAAATGGCGCCCTTACAGCTCATGGTCTATGGAAAGGGAATTTCTGCATACGATGTTAAAGCGGACTATCCGGGTGTCAGGGTTGTCACTCTTGTCAAGACAGAAAATCCCAATTACCTTTTTGTAAACCTCGACATAAGCCGCGAGGCCAAAGCCGGCACAATAAAGCTGACCTTCACAAGCGGCAAAAAGAGCTTTACCCATGAATATCCGCTGAATGAACGGCCTTCGGGAAAGGCGAGGGGAATCAACAGCTCCGATGTGCTCTACCTCCTTATGCCTGACCGGTTTGTCAACGGCGATCCGGCAAATGACAGTGTCGAAGGCATGACCGAACAGCCTGACCGCAGCAGACCGGGCGGAAGGCACGGTGGTGACCTGAAGGGAATAGCAAACAGCCTTGACTATCTTAAAGACCTGGGAGTGACGGCCATCTGGCTTAATCCTTTCCTGGAAAACAACCAGCAGAGATCATCGTATCACGGTTATTCTACAACCGACTTCTACCGTTCCGATCCGCGTTTCGGCTCGAATGAAGAGTTCAGACAGCTGGTGACACAGGCCCATGACAAAGGATTAAAGGTGGTCATGGACATGATCTTCAATCACATCGGCTCGGGCCACTGGTGGATGAAGGACCTCCCCTCAAGCGACTGGATTCACCAGTTCGATGAGTTTACCCGCACCAATTACCAGGCTTCGACATACATGGATCCCTATGCTGCAAAGTCCGACCTCAGGCTGATGGAGAAGGGGTGGTTCGATGTGTCAATGCCAGACCTTAACCAGAGCAACCCCCTGGTGGAGACATACCTGACTCAGAACAGTCTCTGGTGGATAGCATACTCAGACCTTGACGGAATCCGAATGGATACCTACCCTTACCCTGAGCCCGCAATGATGTCGCGATGGGCAAAACGTGTCACCGATGAGTTTCCCGGTTTCTTTATTGTCGGGGAAGTATGGTTCGATGAACCGGCACAGATGGCGTACTGGAGCCTGGACAAGAGAAACAGTGACGGCTACCGTTCCAACCTCCCTTCAGTGACTGACTTTCCCTTGTGCTTTGCCACACACACGGCGTTCACATCACCGGCCAATTCCAACGACGGGGTGAAAAAGTTGTATTCAGTACTCTCACAGGATTTCCTTTATCCGGAGCCGCTCAGAAACGTAATATTCCTCGACAATCATGATATGACCCGGTTCTTCACCGAGACCGGGAAAAGCCTCGCTGTCTACAAGCTGGGACTGAGCTTTATTCTGACAACAAGAGGCATTCCGCAACTGTACTACGGCACTGAGATCGTAATGGAAGGTGACAAGAGCAAGGGTGACGGTTCCTGCGCGAAGACTTCCCGGGAGGCTGGGCAGGAGATACGAAGAACGTCTTCACCGGGGCTAACCTCACTGATGAAGAAAAGGAAGCTTCCGATTTCACCAGGAACCTGCTTAACTGGAGAAAAGAAAAGGAGGTGATCCATACAGGTAAACTGAAACATTATATCACTGATGACGGACTTTATGTATATTTCAGATATAATAAGGATGAGAGCGTGATGGTCATCCTCAACAGTAATGATACAAAGAGCCGGACAATAACAAAGGAGAAGTATATTGAGTCACTCAAAGGTTTCCACAAAGGGCATGAAGTCATCACCGGCAGGACCATTGATGACCTCAGCTCGTTTACAATAGAACCTGAAACAGCAATGATAATAGAACTAAACTAACCTGACCATGATGAAAGAGCACATTTTCAAGATCATTATTCTTGTTATCGGAATAGCCGTACTGGCGGTTTCATGCCGCCCCAAACCGGTAACTGTAGCGGAGCCGCTTAAATCAACTGTCGTTCATGCCGACTGGACCCGTAATATGGTTCTGTATGAGATCAACGTCAGACAGTTCTCCAAGGAAGGCACCCTGGCCGGTGTTGAAAAAGCCCTGCCCCAGCTTAAAGAACTGGGTGTCAATGTCCTGTGGTTTATGCCTATCTACCCTATAGGTCAGAAAAACAAGAAAGGAGAGCTTGGCAGTTATTATTCAATCAGCGATTATATGGCTGTAAACCCTGAATTCGGCACCCTCGATGATTTTAAAGCATTGGTTGCAAAGGCTCATGAAATGGGCTTTCATGTGATCCTCGACTGGGTGGGCAATCACTCTGCATGGGACAATCCTATTGCCAGTGCGCATCCTGAGTGGTATGAGAAGGACTCGGTGGGCAACTTCGTTTCACCCTTTGACTGGACCGATGTCATTCAGTTTGATTATACGGCCATGCCGTTATGGGACTATATGGTTGGCGCAATGAAATTCTGGGTTGCCGATGCCGGCGTCGACGGTTACCGCTGTGACTTCCCGGGGCTTGTGCCGGAGGAATTCTGGTTCAGGGCCACCACAGAGCTCAATGCCATCAAACCGGTGCTGATGCTTGCGGAAGATGAAGATCACTCCTATCTCCTCGAGAGGGCTTTTGATATGAACTACGGATGGGCTCATCATCACCTGATGAATGCCGTTGCTGCCGGTCAGCGCAGGCCTGCCGCCCTTGACACCATGATGCAGCATGAGCTGCTTTACTATCCCGCAGATGCATACAGACTCAGGTTCCTCACCAATCATGATGAGAACTCATGGAACGGCACCATAGACGAGAAACTGGGTGATGCACAAAAGGCATTTGCTGCATATATCTTCACCATTCCGGGTGTTCCCCTGCTCTATAACGGACAGGAAGCTGACCTTGACAAGAGACTTGAGTTCTTCAAGCGTGACCCGATCGAGTGGAAGGAGACCGAGCTCCGTGCATTCTACACCAAGCTTGTGCACCTGCGCACATCGCATCCGGCCCTGAGACACGGGACCGAGGGCGGAACGCTGGTTACTCTGAAGACAGATCAGAAGAGCGTATATGCCTATAAAAGAGAGAAAGGTGATGCAGCAGTTGTCGTTCTCCTGAACCTCGGCAAAAAGCCGCTGAGTGTCAAGCTGAAAGACGATGCTACCGCAGGAAGCTACACCGAGTTGTTCACAGGTGAAGTATATGAACTGGCCAAGGGCAAACCCGTACAGCTTGATGCGTGGGGGTACCTGGTGCTGACTAAATAGGCAATAGCCAATGGGCAGTAGGCAATAGTGTAATAAGAACCCCGGGTGGATGCCCGGGGTTTTTATTTATTCAATGCCGCAAGGACATCAGAGTCTGATGATCTTCTTCACCGAAGAGAGTCTGCCTGAGGTGACCCTGATGTAATATATTCCCTCCGTAAAACCAGCACCGTCCAGGGGTACTTCGCTGATACCTGCAGGACAGGCAATGATTCGCACCCTGACCCCGTCAGTCGAGAAGATCTCGACCGTGTGAGGCTGGTAAGCATCCTCACCCGTGAACCTGATCTGCGTCTCTTCCGCAAAAGGATTTGGATACACATCAAACAGGAGACTGGCATTGCTGTCGTCAGCCGTCCCGTCTTCAACACCTGTCAGGAAGGCCGGGCGTGAGACCTGCTTTGAAGTATACAGCCTGTATTCACCCTGCAAAAGCGAAATGGATGTATTCTGGCTGGCAGCGGTCACCTCAAGTGTTGTGCCTTTGAAAAATTCATACCAGGTGCCTGTTTTTGTAAAATTCGGATCAATTGTCTGGGGAGAAAGATCAAAGTTGCCAAGTACAACCACATCCATATCAGAGTTCTGAATATTCACCCTCTTCGCCTTGCCGACCTGGTACAATGAGTAATTGTCTGATGAGAAGGCCGGATTGTTTTTTTTCAGTTCTATCAGAGCCGCAAAATTATTATAGAGATTTTTTCTGTCAGGATCGGTATAATAATCCCACCTGATGGGTTTTGGCCCCAGAGGGTCATTATTGTAATTATAAGCATAGTCATAACCCAGTTCCTGAAAATGCCATAACATTTTCGGACCTGGAATTGTAAGGCAGAATGTTGCAGTCAGTTTAACTCTCTTAAGGGAAGTCTTAAATTCCGTGATATTGTACCCTGTGACCGACTGACCACCGGTCTTGTTCAGGTACATGATCCTTTCCTGGTCGTGACTCTCCATATAGTCAAGGACGCCTGGCACAGACCAGCCCAGGTTTTTCCATGATGCTTCCGAAAAATCTGCAGAATTGCCCTTCGAAGCTTCCTGATACCTCCATTTACCGTCACCCCACAGAAGGAAACCATAGGATGCAAGTTCCATTTCCTCCGAGTTACCGGAAAAATGTTCAAGGATCAGTGCGGCGTCAGGCTTATACGACCAGATCCTGTCTCCAATACGTTTAATAACAGCAATCCTTGCAGGATCATATGCCGACATGGCGCCGTCATTATTTGTTGGCGTATTTGTAAATCCTTTTGTAAAGTCAAACCTGAAGCCGTCAACTTTGAACTCGCTGATCCAGTAATGACAGACACTGTCAACAAACTCCTGGGTGGAAATACTCTGATGATTGAAATCATAGCCCCAGCTGAAAGCAGTGTGAGGCGCACTGACATTGAACCACGGATTGTCCGGAGTAGGCTGATTGGTGCTGGTGTTGAAATACATTCTCACCAGGGGATTACTTCCATAGGCATGGTTGAGCACCATGTCCATAATCACTGCGATTCCGCGGCCGTGGCATGAATCGATCAGTTCCTTAAAGCTGTCAGACTTACCGTAATACTTGTCAACGGCGAAATACATTGAAGGATTATATCCCCAGCTGTTGTTGCCTTCGAACTCGTTCACCGGCATGAATTCAATTGCGTTCACTCCCAGCCTGTCCAGGTAATCAAGTGTATCACGGATCGTTTTAAAATCGTGCAAATCTACGAAATCGCGGACAAGGAGCTCATAAATGATGAGATCATCCTTTGCCGGTGGGGTAAACGGACTGTTCTCCCATACATACTGTGCCGGGCGGGTGCGGAATACTGAGACCAGGCCGTCAGCCTTTCCTTCCGGATAAGGTTTGAGATCAGGGTATGTTGCCGCATCAATATATTTGTCATTCGCAGGGTCAAGCACCTTTGTGGCATAGGGGTCAGGTATACGTATTGATTCATCGATCATATACTGAAAACCGTACTCTTTTGCCGGATCGAGACCCGAAATTGCCAGCCAGAACCAGTGACCGTCAGGACTTTTTTTCATAAAGCCTTCATCACAGTATAGCCAGCCGTTGAAATCGCCCATCACAAAAACACTGCTCTTGCCAGGGGCATAAATAAGGAAAGTGGCGCTGTTGTCACCCGTAACATTAACTCCGGGTTTCAGTCCGGCCGGTACCGCCTCGGTCACTGCAGGTGTACGGATAAAATAAAAGGCTGAATCCGACTTCATGACATTGTTATACCATGCCCTTACAATAAGCTTGAAGTTACCCGACCCTGCCGCGGTGATATCATGCGCCAGCGTTGTTGCGGTTACTTTCGTGACCCTGACATTGTTCTGAAGGAGTATCATGGAATCGCATACTGAGGCTGAAGCCTGAACAGGGATCACCTGCCCGGCGTTTACCAGGGAAGTGTAGCTATCGGGCTGCGAGAGCATCAGCTGGAAGGTAGCTGCTTCCGCTACATCATAAAAAATATCAGTCCCGCCAACATCACGGCCCGTTACACTGCCTCCGGAATTTCTGAAGACAAACGCAAGCTTAAGTATCTTTTCCTCTGCAGGAACGCCGTAAAATTCCCTTATCGAGGGTGATATAGCCAAAGTATAAACATTGGCAGACACTTTTGTGAGCTTTGCTTTGGGCAGTGTTAGTGGACCATGCTGCAATAACATATTTCCAGTCTGACCCACTGGTACTCTTGTCAGTGATCACTCCCGTATGTGCATAGACATCGTCACCGGGGTAATCTTTAAGCCCCATGTTTCCCTTGTCTGCGTTGAAAGTAATTACAACAGCATCTGAAGATGTGGGGAAACACCGGATTGACGGTAATAACCTGCGCATCAAGGGTAAGCGGCAGCTGCCAGCAGCAGGAAGATGAATATTTGAAGTCTGATTAACATGGTTTTGCTTTTACTGTTATACTATTATCTTATACTGACATGCCACCCCGTAACCTCCCCGTCAATAATCTCCCGGGTCAGTTTAACAAGGATAATTGAACTGTCAGGTTAAACATGCACCTCCTGTTTCAAAAATACAAAATAAGTATTTCCCTTCATTTACGCAATTTCCGTCCGGTTATTTAACAGCCACTTATCAGTAAAAAACCTCTCCTGCACGATGCAGAAGAGGTTTTTGATATTAAAGAACTAAAAATATTAAAACCTTTTGACAGTTTTTATTTGCACTTAGTTTTTAGTTACAGTGGCAACCTTGGCCCATGGGTCGAGGGTGATTGTATAATTACCGGCTTCAGTGACAGGAATATTTGGACCATCCTGTGTCAGTGCATTAAGAGAACCTCCGAAATTAACACCCCAGTCATCATTAGCCCTGAACTTCATCTCACCAACGACCAGGTCGATAGTGGCTTTAAAGACATGGTTGACATTATCCCAGGCCATATTCTGATCTGAACTCCAGCCACCAGAAGTAGCACTGCCTATTATACCCCATCTGTTTGCACTGTAGGTATACTCATTGGGATGGCTCAGGTCAAGTGTGATGGCATAATCATCCTCCACGGTCACTCCAATATTAGGCACCATCCAGAACCAGAACATTACTGCCTGCACTGGCACCATAATTGACAGACCAAGTCCTTGTAGCCCTGAATTTAAAGCCTCCGCTTACCAGATGAATACCAAGAGAGAAGTTCTTAGATGTTGCATTGTATGTCATATTGGTCTGAGAACCCCAGCCTCCGGGAGTAGCATCGCCTATCACACCCCATGTTGTCAGGGTAACAGAATAGGTCATGTTTGTGAGGTTGGCTTTGATAGACTGGTAATCCGGCAGGTGTAACCTGAATGTTACCTCCTGGTTCACTTATGTACCCAGTCCGCCTGACCGTAATCGCCTGAGCATCATCCCAGCTGTGGTCAGTTGTCAGCTTGAACTCACCGGCTGCAGGGAAATAAACATAACCCTGATGCTTCAGGATTTGTATGCTGTGGATATGATATATTCAGCTGCGTCACTGTTATTCCACCCGTTATAGCTGCCAACCACCCAGAACTTGGTTATATCAGCCAATGTTTTGAACTGAATATCACTTCCGTAGACTGTGCCTTTACTGTTGGTGGCATAAGCACGAACATGGTAGCTTGTATTGACGGTAAGGCCGGTCAGATTACTGACGAATGAACCTGTTCCCGTTCCTCCTGCAATGACATTGTCAGTCAGATCAGGATCAGCATCCATGCTCCAGCAAAGACCTCTGGCACTGATTGTGCCGCCACCGTCATAGGTTACATTACCGCCTGATACCGCCGAGGTCTTGGTGATTGCTGTCACAGCTGTTGTTGTAACTGTAGGCAGGTCAATATCAGTCTTGAATGTAGACCTGCGGGCCGTAACCGGTACCTGCACTGTTGGTAGCATATGCACGTACATAGTAGGTCTTATTGCCAAGCAGGCCGGTCATGGCGCTTGTAAACGTTCCGAGACCTTCCCCGTTGGTGGTTTTGCTTTTGGCTGTAGTCGGATTTTCGGCTATGTCCCAGCATATACCACGAGCCGTTACATCAGCACCGCCGGAAACTGTCACTTCACCACCGCCGGCAGCTGAGTTGCCGGTGATGGCAGTTACAGTTGCGGTTGTAAGAGTCGGTACAACCGGCAGCGTGGTGAAGGTCAGCTCTTCGCCGTAAACAGTACCTGCCGGTCCGACAGCATAAGCCGTGCAAAATACTGCGTGGCATAGTTCAGTCCTGCCAGAGCCACCTCGAAGGAGGCTGATGTCAGTGATCCTGTATAAAGGGTCTTTGACTTGGCTACTGTCGGGTTTGGCTGCGATATCATAGCAAATACCCTTCTCGGTAAAGCCGTCACCCTGGGCAACTAACAAATCCTTCCACCATGGCCGAATTTGATGTGATGCTTGAAATCTTGGCCGTACCGAGCTTAGGGTCAAGCCTTACATCCGATGTCTCCTTTGTGCAGCCGGCAAAAAGTATTGCGGCAACAACAGGGACCATCATCATTTTGTATATTGATTTTATTTTCATAAATCTTTCTTTTTTTTCTGTTTATTAACAGTAAGATCAGTTCAGCGACATTTAATTCTTAGTAAAAGTACAGCTGTAAGTCGATGTTTTGATATAAAGTCTTACAGTATAATTGCCTGCCTCTGTTACCGGAATATTTTTACTGCCGCCATTGTTCCACAGATTTGAAACCGTATATTCCGGATGGGTTGCGTCTCCGATACCGAGGTTAATGCCATCATCCCATTTATCATTGATTCTGAACTTGCATTCTCCAACGACCAGTGGGACAGTTATGTGCCAGTAATCTCCCTGTGCATTGTATTCCATTTTCGTATCAGGAGAATTCCATCCGTTAGGAGTGGCTGAGCCAATGAGACCTACATTAAACACCTTCAGTACGTAAGTAAGATCATTGGTACTGGCTGTGAGCTTGTGCCATCCGTTAGCGGTGACCAAAATGGCCGGACCATTTACTACGAGGTTTTTGTCATTATTTGCTCCGTAGACAATGTTGGCATCAGGGTCTTTGAGAGTAAATGGCTTTGTAGTTTCAAGCTTGACATAACCAAGGTAATTCCCATCACCCAGTGCGGATTCAATTTTCTGCGTTAAACCAGAGTCAAGCAAGTCAAGTCGCGGAAGACCGTACAGAGTAACATCTGCCGTTTTGACAGCCGAAGAATAGACCATCGGATCAGCTGATGTACCGGGTGCTCCCGTGCCGGCATCCACAACCAGAAGTGATCTGATGCGGAAATCAATTGAAGAAGTCGCGTCTCCCGGAAACTTCTTAAGAAGCATACCGTTAAGGTCACTGGCAACGATCTTTATGGAGGTATCCTGAATACCTGAATAGATTGTCACTGCATCAGCAAAGTTATTTCCCGCGGCACAAGCCTCAAGGATATATGAAGCTGAAGCCTGAAATCCCGGATCAACAGGAGTGCCGACAAACTCAAGCACCTCCGTGCCATTGGCCCTCGTAAGGGTCAGGTCAGGCATTGTCTTGAGCGTCGGAGCAATCGGGCTGGTCAGTATCACGACCTTTGTACCGTCCTCTTCACAACCCGTGAAAAGTCCGAGTAACCCAATGAACGTCAGATATATTATTAAATTTTTCTTCATTGTTCTGATAGTTTAAAGATTAATAACCGGGGTTATTCACTCCGTTATAATTCGGATTCGCCGACAGCTCATCACCCGGGATCGGGAAGAGATCCATGTGGCTGGAAGTGCTGAGGCCTATGTAGGTGCCACCTTTCCACTGCCAGAGATAATCCCCGCCGGTGAATTTGCCGAAGCGTACCAGGTCAGTGCGTCTCTGACCTTCATAGTAGAACTCGCGGCAACGCTCATCACACAGAAAATCCAGGGTAAGCTGTCCGGCACTGATATTACCACTGTGTATTACCATATGCGCGCTCCCTTATTAAATTAATATCAGTCCGCAGCGGCATCGATATGCAGCTCCGCCTGATCTGAAAAGTGCTTCAGCCCTCATCATATATGCGTCAGCCAGACGGAATATCGGGAAGTCGGTGCATGCGTAGGCAGTGCTGTAGTTTGCCGGCCGGGTCCATCAGCGTTCTTTGCCGTAAATTTATAAACACCGATTCCGTAGTCACCGCTAGATGATGCGCTTGGGATGTTCATCGATTTCTTCATCTTCAGGAAGACGCGCTTGTCGTCGCACTGCGAAAACAACGGATCAGTAGCCGGTACAGGAACATTGCCGTAAGTTGCAACTGTATCAACCAGGATATTCATGAAACTGTACCCTGCTGCGGTTACCGTTCCAGTTTGTGTTCGATGTCAGTCCGTGGAAATCTTCAGCCCTTATATAGGTTGCATCGCTGGATGACTCAATAATGAAGGTTGTACCTACATAACCCTGCGTATAAACGCCATCCTGTTCCCATGCAAAGATCATCTCGGGGTTATGGGCGCCGTCATTGTCAGCACTGAAATTCTGCCTGTAATTAGTTGCAAGCGAGTATTTTCCGCTGCCGATCACCTTGTCGCAATAGGTCTTGCAGTCAGCCCACCTGGCTGTGCCTGTGTAAACTTCAGCGTTAAGGTACAGTCTTGCAAGCAGCATCCATGCTGCAGCCTGGTCAGCCTGAGGATAGGAGAATTTCGGAGCTCCGAGAGTATTCTCTATATCCAGAAGTTCAGATTCAATATAGTTGAATATCTCAGTCCTCGTAGCCTATCTCCGGGAAGAACTTGCCAACACCGTCTGCTTCAGTGGTGAAGGGGAACTGGCCGAAGAGGTCAATAGCCCAGTAGTAAGCCAGGGCTCTCAGAAACCGTGCCTCGGCTACATATTTAACAACATCAGGATCAGTATTCCCCTGCGTTTTAACAATAAAATCGTTTGCGTATGTGACACTGAGGCTGAGACGCTGGAACAGAGCTGTAAGGAACTGGTTCGTCGGGCTCCATGTCATTGTGTTAAGGTCTGAAATACCTGCATCGCCCCATGCGCATATAGCCTCGTCAGTTGTTATCTCCTGAAGGTTCCAGAGTGCCCTCATTGTAGTGAAGAAGTTCTCGTCAGATGCTGCTATATCAGCACCGCCATTAGCCCCCTGCCCTGCGATTATAAAGCTGGCATAGATCTTACCAAGGACCTCCTGCATGTAAACAGGATCATCGCCCAGGTTCCCTGCCAGTATTTTTGTCGGGTCCTTCGGGGTGACGTCCAGGTCTTTCACGCACGATGAGATCATCAGTGCAGAAAGTATAATTCCGAATATTACAATCTTTTTATTCATATCTGCTTATCATTTTACAAATTAAAAGGTAAGCCCTAAGCCTACAATATAGGTGCGGGGTCTTGGATAGAAATTGCTGTCAAAACCTCCGCTGACCTCCGGGTCAAGTCCGCTGTATTGTGTTAATATCAGTGCATTCTGCACCGTGAAGCTGAGGCGTGCACCAATTGCACCGAACAGGTTGTCGAACCTGTATCCTGCACTTATATTGTCAAGTTTCAGGAATGAGGCATTCTCTACAAAATAATCACTGGTGAACTGACGCTTGACAAAATTAGTCTCGGCCAGTGCCTTCGTGAAATTCTTAAAGTAGCCTATCTGGTACAGCTGGTCATAAGATGCACTTGATGCCATATCGTTTAAAACATAGTTGCCTATGCTTCCGCGGGCTGAGGCAGAGAGATCGAAGTTCTTGTATTCAAATCTTGCCGAGAGGCCAATCAGCCAGTCAGGAGCAGGACTATGATAGATGTATTTGTCAGCGTTATCGCCGTTGACAACTCCTCCCTCACCTGAGAGATCAACATAAAGACCTTCGATAGGATTGCCGTTATCATCATAAACCTGTTTGTTGACAAAGAATGATCTGACCGGATAGCCTACTCTCGTCACTTGCCTGATGCCTGTAAAACTGCTTCCGTAAGTGACACCTATATAATTGGGATCATCGGTGATCAGCAGTTTTGTGACCTCATTCTGGTTATAGGTTGCGTTGAGACCTATTGTCAGCGTCATATCCGACTTTGAGACCGGAACCACATTAAGCGAAAGCTCAAAACCTCTGTTTTCCATGCTTCCGACGTTTGTAAGAAGAGTGTTCGAGAAGTTGCTTCCGCTGGGTATTGTAACCGTATTCAGCATATCATTGGTGGTTCTCTTGTAGATATCAACCGAACCGGTGATACGGTCAGCAATAAAGGCGAAATCAAGACCTGCGTTCAGGGTGGTTGTCTCCTCCCATTTTATATCAGGGTCATACGCATCCGGACGAAGTGTCGGCAGGAACTGTCCTCCTATGGGATAGTAAGTACCCATCGATGCCTCCCTGTACACAGCCTGGGCGGGATAATCATTTCCGATATCCTGCTGGCCGGTAATACCCCAGCCTAACCTGAGCTTAAGGTCTGTGATGCTTGTAACATTCTTCAGGAAAGACTCATTCTTGATTTTCCATGCCAGGGCAACTGACGGGAAGAGACCCCAGCGGTTATCCTCTGCAAAACGTGATGATCCGTCCTCACGAACCGTGGCGGTAAGAAAATACTTGTCCTTCAGTATGTAATTCACACGGCCGAAGAATGAGACAAGATAGTTCTCAGTTATATATGAAGAGCTGTCCGACTTCGTGTATTGCTGATGCTCTTCATCAATTATGCCACGGGTATAGTTGTCGCCCTCCCTCTGAAAGTGCTGCCATGAGTATCCGGCAGTAGCATCAATCCTGCTGTTGATGCTGGTCAGATCCTTTACATAGTTAAGATAGAAATCAAGGAGGTTATTTCTGTTCGTTCCGCTGTAATCAGTAAGCCTTCCATTCAAAGGAGTTGTCAGTGTTGACGGAGAAGTCACAGGCCGGTTATTATGCCCGTCACTCGTCGAATAATCAGTACCCAGGTTAAGGTTGGCCTGAAGTTCGGGGAGGAAAAACATTGCATAATCCAGCTGAATATTTCCGATAACCCTGTTAACAATCGATCTGTTGTCCACTGCCAGAGCCTGTTCAACCGGGTTGGGAGTTCCAAGGTTGGCACCGTAATTTTCCCACTGGTAGTATCCGTCTGAAGCTTCATTGCCGTCCATGACCACCTGTGTCGGGTCCATACTGACTGCCGATCCGATAGCTCCGGAGTCACCAAAATTCTGGTGGGTATTCATACCTTTAAGGTTGAGGTTGACCTTAAGAGCATCACCGAAGAATGTAGGATTAAGGTTCAGTGAACCGGTGAACCTGCTGCATATCAGTGTTCTTCAGGATACCGTTCTGATCAGTGTATCCAACCGAAAAACGGTAAGGGAAGTTTTTGACAGCACCTGCCAGGCTCATGTTATGATCACTTGATATGGCTGTGCGGAAGATCTCCTTCTGCCAGTTTGTGTTCTGCGAGCCCAACAGGCTCAGGTCATCAATATCATAGAGACCGCTCTGAGCTTTTTCGATAGCGATCTGCCTCATCTCATCACCTGAAAAAACATCAACAAAAGCTATTGCATTGGCTACCGAGACATTTCCGTCATAGGAAACTGTTATCGGTGTTCCGGCCTTGCCTTTCTTGGTTGTTATGAGAATAACGCCGTTTGATGCCCTGGAACCGTAGATAGCAGTTGCGGAGGCGTCCTTCAGGATTGTAAAGGTCTCAATGTCATTCGGGTTAACAAATGAAAGGATGTTTGAGCTTCCTGACACGTTGTTGTTGCTGATAGGCACGCCGTCAACAATGATCAGCGGGTCGTTGGATGCATTCAGTGATGATCCGCCGCGGATACGTATTGTAGCGCCGCTTCCCGGTGCACCTCCGGGAGTGGTGATAACAACACCGGCTGTCTTTCCTACAAGCAGGTCCTGCGCCGAGGTGATAGCTCCCTTGTTGAAGTCCTTTGAGCTTACAGCCGTCACCGATCCTGTCCTGTCACTTTTTTTCACGGTACCGTAACCGATTACCACGACCTCATCAAGAGCCTGCACATCAGTCTGCAGGGCTACATTGACAACAGTCTGATTACCGACAGCCACCTCCTGCTGAAGGTAACCGATAAAGGTGAACACCAGAACATCCCCGGGCTGAGCCTGCAGGGAGTATTCTCCGTTTATGCCGGTAATAGTTCCCGTCAGCGTACCCTTGACAACGACGTTTACACCAGGTAAAGTCGATCTGTCGGCAGCATCGGTAACCGTACCTGACACTCTTACCTGTTGCCCGAAGACAACAAGACTCATCATTATGCCGAAGGTCAGCATGAAGAGCCGTTTTCCAGATAGTTTCTCCATAAATAGATTAGTTTAATTGCAGTTTACAGAATTGTTATAATTAATAAATTGTTTCGGTTTAAAATTGGGCTGTTAAAATTCGTCCTTTTAAATCTGTAAACCAACACTTTTTCCGCTTTTTTCCGCAAACGTTACCGCAAACGTTTGAAGTAACATAAAAGCATTAGTTTGGAAAATTGATTTTATTATCTTTACCTGCGTGACTTTTCAGGAGATATGGGGAAAGAAAACATTACTATCAAAGATATCGCCCGGGAACTTGGAATCTCTCCTTCCACAGTTTCAAGGGCGCTGAAAGATCATCCCGACATCAGCAAGGCCACCCGTGATGCCGTGAATGAGCTGGCAGAGCGATGGAACTACAGGCCGAACCCCATTGCACTGAGCCTGAAGAGCGGGTCATCAAAGACAATCGGGGTGATGATACCCGAAGTGGTGCATTATTTCTTTCTCGACGGTGATCAGCGGCATTGAAGATGTTGTTTACCAGAGAGATTATAACATGATCCTCTGCCAGAGCAACGAGATGTGGGAACATGAGGTCAAGAATATCAGAACGCTTCTTTCAAGCCGTGTTGACGGTATCCTCGCCTCAGTTGCCAAGAGCACCACTGACTTTACTCACTACCGGAGCATAAAGGAAAAGAACATACCTCTTGTCTTCTTTGACCGAGTTGCCGAGGAGATTGAGACAGACAGGGTGGTAATCGATGATGAGACAGGCGCTTACAAGGCCGTTAACCATCTCCTTCGTACCGGAAAGAAGCGTATAGTTCACCTTGCCGGCCCGGAGCAGCTTGCCATAGCCCGCAACAGGCTCAACGGATACCTGAAGGCAATGAAGGAGTACAGGCTGACACCTTCCGGAGACGACATTGTTAAGTGCGATGACATTGAATGCGCAGAAATTACGGTACCACAGCTGCTCATGAGAAAACCGATGCCCGATGCATTTTTTGCCGTCAATGACCTCACGGCAGCCCAGACACTTATGATTGTGAAACGTCTCGGGTTTAAGGTGCCGGGAGATATAGCCATCGTCGGTTTTACAAACAGCCAGATTGCCACCCTGACTGACCCCGGACTCACCTCGGTAGATCAGAAGGGATATGAAATGGGCCAGATGGCGGCAGGGCTGTTACTTGACCGGATTGAGAATTACAAAGCTCCCCTGCAGACAAGGGTCATCACCTCGGAACTTGTCATAAGGGGCTCCTCCTCGGCAAGTCACAAATAATCTGCAAGCCTCCCCTTCGCTCCTGCCCTGATGCCCTTCGGCGTTTCAGTAAGGGTGCAGCACTCACTCACCGGGTCATGCTGGAACAAGAGTATATAATTTCCCTGCAGTGCTTCACTGAGCAATTCCTGCTTTTCGGCTATCGTTACAAGGGGTAGCAGGTCGTATGCCATGTTCCAGAGAAGGGGTATATGCGCAGTTGTAGGTATAAGGTCCCCGGTATAGACAAAAACACGGTCTTTGTACCTTATCTCAGGCACAATCAGTCCGGGTGTATGACCGTAACAGATCCTGATGCTGACACCGGGCCACCGTTCTCCGTTGTCTTCAATCAGGCTGAGCCTGCCGCTTTCACCGAAAGGTTTTAAATTCTCAGTCAGGTAGGCATCCTCCTCCCTGGGATTATTTTCTAGTGGCCCACTCCCACTGTGCACGGCTGACGTGGTATGTTGCATTCGGGAATACCGGAGACTGGCCTCCGTCAGGGCTGTTGACGAAACATCCTCCGCAGTGATCTGCATGCAGGTGTGTCAGCAGAACATCAGTAATATCCTCCGGTTTGTAACCGCATCCGGCAAGTCCGCCGATAAGTCCTGTTCCGCCGTGGAGATAAGCATGACGAAAGAATTTTTCATCCTGTTTGTCACCCCATCCCGCATCAACAAGTATGATGTGGCCGTCAGTCTCGATCACAAGCGAATTAAGCGACAGGACAATTGTATTGTTCTCATCGGCGGGAGATGACCTGCTCCACAGGGCTTTGGGAATGACGCCGAACATAGCGCCGCCGTCAACCCTGAAATTTGAAATATTAAAGAGAGATAATTTCATTTATGCATCCTTAAGCAGGTGCAAGATAGCCAATTTTGGTATTTTTGCCGGAAGGAATCCATGACCATGAAAGTACACTTCATAGCTGTCGGCGGACCATTAATGCACACCCGTGCCGGTAACCCCGAACTGCCCGCAGCATTGAAATTGAAGCTGAATGTTGTTTCCCTTCCTGAAGATATCCCTGACCGGACAAGTGACAAATTACGGATAGTGGTTGCCGGCAGTCACGGCAAGACAACTGTTGCTGCCATGATAATGCATGTTCTTAAGCACAACAATATCCCTTTCGATTATTTTGTCGGTTCAGTGACAGATGGTGATGAGACATCGGCGGGTCTGAGCAGCGATTCCCAGACAGCTGCCACCGAAGGTGACAAGTATCTCACCTCGCAATCGACTCCGGACCGGAATTCCATTTTTACAAACCCCATATAGCTGTCATTAACGGCATAGACACGGGATCACATGAACGCCTCCCGACTTGAAGAACTACCATGAACAGTTTTCCGATTTTGCATCGGCGATAATGCCAGGAGGATCGCTGCTCTATTATGCCAATGACCCGCAGGCAGTTGAGGTCGCCGCACACTGCCGTGATGATATAAGGAAGGTGCCGTATGATATTCACGGTTACATGGTCAACAAGACAGGATGTTACGCCGTGACGATAAACAGAATGGTGAAGGTAGATTTCTCCGGAGAGCATAATATGCACAATCTCAGCGCTGCCCGTGAGGTCTGCCTGTCAGCCGGTCTGACTGAAGATCAGTTCTATGCTGCCATCGGATCAGGATTTTCGGTACCGGCATGCAACCCTTTGCCGAAGAACTTGTCAATATAAAAACAATATGAATCCCGACTTCAACACGGTACTAATGGCATTCGGGCTGACCCTTTTTGCCGGTCTTTCGACAGGTATAGGCAGCACCATTGCCTTTTTTGCAAAAAAAACCAACACTAAATTTCTTACAGTAAGTCTTGGTTTCTCAGCGGGAGTGATGATCTATGTGTCATTTGTGGAACTTTTCGCACAGGGACGTGAAGTGCTTTCAACGGCTATGGGTATGCGCCAGGGATGGTGGATAGCAGTCATGGCTTTCTTTGGAGGCATTCTCGTTATCGGTATCATAGACAAGCTCATCCCGTCATACGAGAACCCGCATGAACTCAGAAAATTAGAGGGAGGTGAGGATGAAGCAAGAAGCGGCCGGCTGATGCGGATGGGCCTGATGACTGCCCTGGCCATAGGCATCCATAACTTCCCGGAAGGGCTGGCCACATTCACTGCGGCTCTCACCAATCCGCAGATAGGCATAGCCATTGCTGTTGCGATAGCCATACATAACATACCGGAGGGTATTGCCGTATCAGTGCCGGTGTATTACGCTACCGGAAGCAAGCGCAAAGCCTTCAGGCTCTCTTTTCTCAGCGGGATTTCCGAGCCTCTGGGTGCCCTGGTGGGTTACCTGATACTTCTTCCGATAATGAGCGAAGCGATCATGGGCGGACTCTTTGCTTTTGTAGCAGGGATCATGGTCTTCATCTCTCTCGATGAGCTTCTTCCGGCTGCAGAAAAATACGGCGAGCATCATCTGGCTATCTACGGACTGGTGTCAGGCATGGGCGTGATGGCGATAAGTTTGTTACTTTTTAAATAAACAAAATACTTTTTTTATGTTCACTTTTTTTAATTTCGCGGTTCATTAATTAAAAATTTCCATGATGAAGAAACCTTTGATTATTATGTTGATTCTGGCAGCGGTCACCATAGGCGCGCAGGCACAGAGTTACAAATCAGCAATCGGACTCAGGCTGGGCGACCCTACGGGTGTTACATTCAAAACTTTCATATCGAAAACCAATGCAATTGAACTGTTAATGGGTACAGGTTACTGGGGAAATAATTTTGCATTCGCAGGTTATTATGAATGGCAGAATGCCACAGGATGGACACCCAACCTTGACTGGTTCGCCGGCCCCGGAGTACATATCGGATTCTGGAACGAAACATACCAGGATGAATACTCATCAGGAGTACTGGTCGGTATAGACGGTGTGGTTGGCCTGGAGTATACCCTGGAGGATATTCCGCTGAATTTTGCATTCGGTGTCGGACCCTCCATCCAGTTCACAGGCGGGCCTGATCCGTTCTACTGGAACGGAGGCATTTCCATAAGGTACATCTTCTAGCTCATATTTAAACGCCCATTTAATGGCGGATACAAGGCGGGAAGTCTTTTTTGGCGAAATATTTTGCAGTTCAAAAAAAAGCTACCATCTTTGCATCCGCTTTTTTAAGTTCTTTAAGGTCCATTCGTCTAGTGGTTAGGACGTCAGGTTTTCATCCTGGTAACAGGGGTTCGATTCCCCTATGGACTACAAAAAATCACATTTTTTTCGCAACCGCTTAGAATTAAGGATTTCAGGCGGTTTCCTTTTTACAGGTACCCGGAATGTACGTCAGGAATCCTGGAACAGGGTGAAAAACCGAGACTGCTTTAAACCTTTTAGCAGACATATAACCGCATTAGTAAAAATGCTTTGAGGAACTGATGCAATCGCGCACGAATGGAGGAAAATATTTTTTTTGCATAGCATTTCAGACAATTTTGTTAACCTTTATACTTTAGCAACAGGGCAATAATGGATTACATATTTAAACCACTACCTAATTTTCTATTCAATATGAAAAGATTATCATTTCTACAGTTTCAGTGATACTGCTGGCGGCATTCAATTACGCTTCGGGCCAGGATCTGAAACTCAATGATCTTGAGTATTTCGAGACGCAAGGTGTCAATGTACTCGTGTACAGTAACCTTTTTACCGGAGGTTTCAACGATGAGAAAAACGCCGGTATAGAATTGATACACCATGGTGTCAGAACAGCACAAGGGGGTGCCGTGAGACTTTCCAGCACTCCGGAGCAATGGGATCTTGTGCCTGCAATGCCGGCCCGAAAGACAGACCGTGCATCGAACACCATTGAGGTTGCCTTAAGGTATGACGATTACGATTTTGATTCGCGGGTGGTTGTCACCGCCAGGGGTAAAGGTGTTGAGATATCTGTTTACCTCGATAAGCCCGTTCCGGCCGCACTTGAAGGGAGCGCCGGATTTAATCTTGAGTTTCTGCCCTCGCAATACTGGGGAAAGACCTATATAATGGATGGGCGTCTTAATCGATTTCCGCGCTATGTGGTAGGTAACACCGTTACGAAGCCTGACAGTATAAAGCCTAAGCAATTCAGGGGGTATGTAACTTACGACGACAGGGGAACCGGTAAATTTATCGATCCGCTTCCTCTCGAAACCGGCCGTACCTTTCTCCTGGCTCCTGATGAACCCGGACGTTTGGTAAAGATCACCTCGCCGGATGCCGATCTCATGCTTTTCGACGGACGTATACTGGCTCAAAACGGCTGGTTTGTCGTTCGCAGCCTGCTTCCGGCAGGAAAAACAGGCAAGGTTTTGACCTGGACCGTTGAACCAAATGCCATCAAAGGCTGGATAAGAGAACCGAATATCGGTTTCTCGCAGGTGGGCTACCTCCCGTCTCAGCCCAAAGTTTCTGTCATTGAACTCGACAAGAAAGACAAACCGCTTGCAAAAGCATCGATTTATAAGGTTGGCGACGACGGCAATGCTGTCAAAGTGTTCAGCGGCAAAATCGTACCCTGGGGCGACTATTACAAGTACCACTACGTGAAATTCGATTTTTCTTCAGTCAAGACCCCTGGTATATACTACATTCAGTACGGCAGATTTAAAACGAATAACTTCCTGATAGATAACAGCGTTTACGACAAGATCACCGATGCCACCAGCGATATATGGATTCCAATACACATGAATCACATGTTCGTAAACGAGGCATACAGGGTGTGGCATGGCGAGCCTTTCAAGGAAGGTTATCTGCAGGCTCCGCCAAACACCGATCACTTCGACCTGCATTGGCAGGGACCAACAACCGACACCAAATATGATCCGCTGGAATTGATTCCCGGATTAAACATCGGCGGTTTTTTCGATGCCGGAGATTTTGATATCGAGACAGGATCGAACATTAGCGTTGTGCAGAACTTTGTTAAAACCTGGGAATCATTCAAACCCCTGCGCGATCAGACTTTTATCGATCAGCAGCAGCGTTATGTTGATCTTCACCGTCCGGATGGGACACCAGACGTGTTGCAGTTTATAGAGCATGGAACATTGAACCTGGTAGCTCAGGCAGAGATTATCGGCCACATGGCACAAACGCTCACAAACTCTGTTCTCGATAACTACCATCACCTTGGTGACGCAGCCTCAATAACAGACGGTCTTCCTTATAATCCGGACCTTGGCCCTTACGAAGTAGCCGCTGACGGCCGGTCGAGCGGAGTGAAGGATGATATGTGGGCATTTACAAGCCGCAATCCCGGCCTCGATCTCAGGGCAGCAACTATGTTTGCCGCAGCAAGCCGGGCATTGAAAGGATATAACGACGATCTTTCGGCGAGAGCATTGCAACAGTCAAAAAGACTCCTGAAAGAGGCAGAGGAATTACCTGCCAATCAGCCGCAGGATACCCTTGGCTGGATAGGTGGATCAGCAAATACGGCCACCAATCTTCAATTGTACATCTCGACCGGGGAGAAACAATATATCGATAAATTTCAGGAACTTTTATGGCCTGCACTTGAGCTTAACGTCAGCAGGAACATTTTGACGGCATTGGATGCCATACCACATATGGACGCATCCTATCAAAGAAAAGCTCCGCCCGTATGTTGTAAAGTACAAAGAATACATCGACGGGCTTGAAAAAGATAATCCGTACGGAGTACCGATCGGCCTTGGTAACTGGGCTGCCGGCGGAGCCGTGGTGAGCTTTGGCACCACCGTTTGCTTTGCCAGCAAATATTTCCCTGACATTATCGACGCCAGCCATGCTTTCAAAACCACCAACTGGCTGTTTGGCTGCCACCCGTACCACAATTATTCATTAGTGGCAGCGGTGGGTGCCGCTCGTCCGAAAGCAGTCTTTTATGGTAATAACAGGGCTGATTTCTCATTTATTCCGGGCAATGTTGCCCCGGGTTTATTATTCAGAAAACCCGACCATTTTGAAAACTACGACGACTGGCCATTTCTGTGGGGACAAAACGAGGGCACAATTGCCGGAAACACCGGTTATCTGATTTTTGGATCAGCTTTTAAAAATTTAGTCAAATAAATAACTGTTTATCATGAAAAAAACCTTGTTTGTTATTCTGTTTTCAGCACTTTTTGTGACATGCTTTCCCCAGAAGTACCAAAACTTTAAAGTATCAATTTATTGCACGGCTCAGGATGTAAGTCAGATGGCCGATACAACAAATTATCTCAAACCAAGATGGGAGGAGATCACCAGACAAATAAAAATCGATAAAGTTTATCTTGAGACTCATCGTGATTTTTTTATTGTTGACCAGAAAACCCTGGACATTGCCAAGAAGTTTTTCAACGACAAGGGCATAGAAACAGCCGGAGGCATTACTTATACCGCCAAACCAACCGGTAATTTCCAGTCTTTTTGTTATAATGATCCCGGGCACCGTAAAAAAGCAAAAGAGATTGCTGAATACACAGCAAAGAATTTTAATGAGTTCATCCTCGATGATTTTTTCTTTACAAACTGTAAAACCGACGACGCTATAAAGGATAAAGGCGACAGAAGCTGGACGCAATATCGTTTGGACCTGATGACTGAAGCTGCACAAAACCTTATCGTCGGGCCTGCAAAAAGAGTAAATCCAAATGTAAAAGTGATCATCAAGTATCCAAACTGGTACGAGCACTTCCAGGGTCTCGGCTTCAATCTTGAAACACAACCCAAAATATTTGACGGTATCTATACCGGTACCGAAACCAGGGATGCCGTGGCGACCGACCAGCATTTACAGGCATACCTGGGTTACAATATCATGCGCTATTTTGAGAACATTGCACCGGGTCGGAACGGTGGTGGCTGGGTTGATCCATTCAATATAAGTAATTATGACAGGTATGCTGAACAATTGTGGATAACCGCCTTTGGTAAAGCCAGGGAAATTACCTTATTCCATTTTGGTCTGCTTAACACTGCAATCGATCCGTCCTACCGGTCAGCCTGGCAGGGACAAGGAACCAGTTTTGACTTTGATGAGATGATGCAACCGGTAAATAATAATGCTGGTTCACCGGTTAGACCAACCAGCCTTGCAAGGGTTGCAGGCTATGCCCTGGAAACGGCAGATAATATTATGGGCAAAACAGGTAATCCCATTGGTATTAAAAGCTACCGGCCGTACCACTCTATAGGTGAGGACTTCCTGCAAAATTATCTTGGCATGATTGGTTTGCCAATGGATATAAGACCAGAGTTTCCGGCAAAAGACAATATTATACTGTTAACGGAAACAGCAAAATTTGACGCAGACATTGTCGGCAAAATAAAAAATCAATTGACAGCAGGGAAAACCGTGGTTATAACTTCCGGTTTGTTACGCGCATTGCAGGATAAAGGTTTGGGCGATATCGTTGAATTGAGATATACAGACAGGAAAGCTTTGGTACAGGATTTTATGATCGATCGCCGGCAAATGGTGCATAATGATAAATCCGATATTAATGCAACAGCTGCAATATCTCACCAACGATTCGTGGGAGATTGTTTCAGGGATTGCAGGAGAAAATGGCTGGCCTGTTTTGCATATGGCCGATTATTCAAAAGGAAAACTTTATGTGTTTACAATTCCGGATAACTTTGCCGATCTGTATAACCTGCCTCCCCAGGTATTGAACAAAATCAGAGAAATTTTATGTGGCAATTTAAACGTTTCAATCGAAGGGCCATCAGATATTAGTCTGTATCTTTATGATAATGATACCTTTATTGTAGAATCGTTCTCAGATTATGAAACTACGCTGAAAATTGTCACATCTGATAAATACAGTAAAATAACTGATCTTAGCACGAATCAACAGTTTCCCGGAGAACTCAGCCGACTGTCGCCCTATAGTCCTGATGGCAGCAACCAACTGAAAAACAGATACAGCATCACCTTAAAGCCACATTCATTCAAGGCTTTTAGTTTTGAATGATTTTTCAAAATCTGCCCGGAAGAGCCAGATAATAAAAAATATTACTAATTTTGCACCGGCAAAAAAAGACGGAGAGGAGAATTTTGCTACAAACAAATTAAACAGAAAATATGGCTAATCACAAATCAGCACTGAAGGCTACGAGACAGGCCGAAGGAAAAAAGGAGAGTAACAAGTACCATGCCCGCACCATGCGTAATGCGCTTAAGAATATGCGCAAGACCACGGATAAGGCCGAGGCTGGCGAGTTGCTGCCCAAGCTTAATTCCATGCTTGACAGGCTTGCAAAGAAGAATGTTATTCATAAGAATAAAGCTTCAAACCTCAAGTCTTCGATAACAAAACACGTGTCCGGCCTCAAGTAAGGCTTCACGGACATTTATTTTTCAGCCGCCACCGCCAGGTGACGGCTATTTTTTTTATATTGCAGTGGGATAATACGTTTTGCTGCATGTCACTTAAAATTACTGACTGGGCTGTCGAGGACAGACCCCGTGAGAGGCTCTGGACAAAGGGGCCCTCAAGCCTCAGCGATGCTGAGCTGCTGGGTATACTGATCGGATCAGGCACCCGGAACAGGTCAGCCGTTGACCTGGCACACGAACTGCTGGCGCTGGCCGGCAACTCACTCAGCGAACTGGGAAGACTCAGCGCGGGCGAGATACGCAAGATAAGAGGTCTGGGCAATGCCAAAGCCGTAACAATATCTGCTGCCCTGGAGCTGGGACGACGACGAAAGATGGCGGAAGCCTCTGAAAACCCTCAGATACGCTCTTCAGCAGATGTCTTTAACATCATCAGTCCCCTGATGGAAGATCTGCCTCATGAGGAATTCTGGATTCTGTTCCTCAACAGGGCCAACAGGGTCACCGGACGGATGAAGATAAGCCAGGGAGGCGTCAGCGGCACGGTGACCGACGTGCGCATTGTCATGAAAAAGGCAATAGAGACACTGTCATCAGGACTGGTGATATGTCATAATCACCCCTCGGGAAACAACAGTCCCAGTGACTCGGACATACGCATCACCCAGAAGATTAAGGAGGCCGGGGCGCTGATGGATATACAGCTGCTTGACCATCTGATCGTTACCGGCAAGGATTATTACAGTTTCGCTGACAACGGGGCGCTCTAGAACTGCTTTTGCAGCGAGCCTCACATCTGACCTGTCATCACACAGGTCACGCATTTCCGTTACAGTCAGTCCTGTTACAGGATGCACGGCACCGGGAGCCACCTCATACAGAGGCTCGAGGACGAACCTCCTGTCTGCAAGCTTCGGATGGGGCACTTCAAGTCCGGGCATCGATATGACCTGGTCCTGCCACAAAAGAATGTCGATGTCAATAATACGTGATTCGTATCTTCCTCCTCCGCTGCGTTTTCTTCCCATACGCCCTTCAAGGGATCTGAAGAGCTGCATGAGCTGACGCGGCTGCTTGCTCGTTTCAAGCACCACAACCATGTTAAGGAACTGATCGTCGGCATCAAAACCCCACGGTTCAGTCTCCCATACTGATGAGGCAGCAACGACATCGCCGGCTTCCTCTTTCAACAGTGTAAGGGCACGGGAAAGAGCAGCAAACCTGTCGCCAAGATTGCTTCCCAATCCGATGATGACCCGCGAGCGGGCTGGTAATTTCATCTCAAAGGCTTTACTGCCCTAAAGATGCTTAATTTTTTATAATTTGGCCATCGAAATAAAAAGCTCAAAATGAAAAGTTTTCTTAAGATGACCCTGGCGGTCATAGTCGGTCTGATATTAACCGGAATTTTGTTCTTCGTGATCATGCTCTCTGTCATCTCCGGCATAGCCGCGGCAGGCAACAAGCCGGCTGAGATAGCTGAAAAATCAGTACTGGTGCTCAAGACCGGCACAGCGATACCTGACCGCACAAACAGCAATCCCCTCTCAATGCTGGACCCCTTTTCACTGACGTTCACACCTGAGGCAGGATTAAACGATATCCTTAAGAACCTGCGCAAGGCAGCCAGCGACGAAAAGATAAGCGGTATTCTCATCGAAAACGGATTGATGCCGTCAGGATGGGCCACCGCAGACGAACTGCGCATTGCGCTGAAAGAATTCAAACAAAGCGGCAAGTTCATTTATTCCTATTCAGATTATGTCCTTATGCAGGAGAGCTATTTCGTCTCCACCGCTGCAGACGCCATCTGGCTGAACCCGACGTCGATGTTTGACTTTAAAGGACTGGCTGCTGAGGTTACATTCTATAAGGATGCGCTTGAAAAACTGGGTGTCGAAGTGCAGGTCATACGTCACGGTAAGTTCAAGGGAGCTGTTGAACCGTACATTCTTGATAAGCTCAGCGATGAGAACCGCCTCCAGATTTCTGAATATGTAGGCTCCATCTGGGAATATGCCGTGAAAGCCATCTCCGAATCAAGAGGCGTGCCCGTCGAACGTGTCATGCAGCTGGCTGACTCACTGTCAGGCTACAATGCAGCACTGATGACGAAAGCCGGACTGATAGACGGAACAATCTACCGTGATCAGCTCGAAGACAGCATCAGAAGCGCTGCGGGCATAGAGGAAGGTAAAAAGATCAATTTTGTCTCCATGACAAAATATTCAAAGGTGCCTGAGAAGCATTCAGGAGGCCTCGCAAAATCGAAGATCGCTGTGGTCTACGCTGAAGGCAGCATTGTCATGGGGGAAGGAGACGAAACAAACATAGGCGGAAACAGGTATGCTTCCGTGCTGCGCGAAGTGCGCCACGACACGACCATAAAAGCCGTCGTATTCAGGGTAAATTCCCGTGGAGGAGATGCTATCGCCTCTGATATGATATGGCGCGAGGTGGAACTCATTTCCAAGGTGAAGCCGGTGGTAGTCTCGATGGGTAACTATGCCGCCAGCGGAGGGTACTATATCTCTGCAGCTGCAGATAAGATACTTGCTTCGCCGGTGACTGTCACCGGATCAATAGGCGTTTTCGGACTTATTCCAAATGCACAGACACTGCTTGACAAAAAACTGGGTATCAGTTCTGACGTCGTAAGAACCAATTCCCACTCAGACTTTCCCTCGATTACAAGGCCTCTCAGCGCTTTTGAGAAAGAGGTCCTTCAGGCTAATGTGGAACGTACCTACAGCACCTTCACAGGTGTTGTTGCAGCAGGAAGAGGAATGAGCCAGGCTAATGTTGACAGTCTAGGACAGGGGCATGTATGGAGCGGGACAGATGCTGCCGGGGCAGGACTGGTTGACAGTTTCGGCGGACTGAACGATGCCATCAAGGAAGCTGCCTCGCTTGCAAAACTGGAGACCTACCGGCTTGTCGAGAGGCCTGCGGCAGTTGACATATATTCCAGGCTGCTGAAGGAAATGTCGGGCGAGGTGAGAGAAAAAATAGTCACCAGGGAGCTGGGTGAAGCCGCAAGATATTATTATGACCTGAAAGAGATTATCTCTTCAGGAGGCGTACAGGCTGTAATGCCCTGCTATATAGATATTTATTAATATGACCCTGCCAGGGAAAATCTGCCTGTGGCTGCCCTCGGTGATCTACGGGGCGGTCACCGCCTTGAGAAACAGGCTGTATGACCTTGGCATCCTGAAGAGCAGAACATTCCCGCTGCCGGTGATTTGCGTCGGTAATATTACCGTCGGAGGTACCGGCAAGACACCGCATGTGATATACATTACCCGACTGCTGTCTGACATGATGCAGGTATCGGTTCTCAGCCGCGGGTACCTCAGGAAGAGCAGGGGTTTCAGACCCGTCAGGACTGACGACCGTGTCGACACTGCCGGTGATGAGCCGCTGCTGATGGCACGACGTATGCCGGATGCCCGCATATTTGTTGACCGCGACAGGGTTCACGGGATCAATGAGATAATGCGCACAACACCTGCTGCAGGGGCAATCATTCTTGATGACGGTTTTCAGCACAGGTCGGTGAAGGCCGGAATGAATATCTTGCTGACCAGCTACGGCAGGCCGATGACCCATGATCACCTCCTGCCGCGGGGCAGGCTGCGGGAAAATATCAGCGGAGTTGAAGAGAGCGGATGTAATCATCGTTACCAAAGTGCCGCTCTGGACAGCCCCGGAAGAGCTGAACAGGATAAAGAAGTCGCTGAATATCAGCGGGAGGCAATGCATTTTCTTCACCGGGCTAATTTACGGGAAGCCTGTGCCGCTTTTCGCAAGATCAGGAAGAACAATAACCCGTAAAACGGATGTCGTACTGGTGACGGGTATAGCTGACCCTGCTCCCATGGTCAAATACCTTTCAGGAATCGCTGCCGGGGTGAAACATATTTCATTTCCTGATCATCACCGGTTCAGGGAGAAAGACCTTGATGCTATCTGCAAGGCGTTTGATGCCATAGATAACGAAGATAAAATAGTCATTACCACCGAGAAGGATGGCGTGAGATTGAAAGAAATCACTAATATTGCAGACAACGTCAGGGACGCATTGTACTGCCTCCCCGTGAGTGTGGAATTCATTGAAAATGAAGACGAATTTATAAGGAAAGTATATGGATATACTGGAAAAAATAAAAGAGACCGCTGAATTTCTCAGGTCGAAAGGCTTTAAGGAACCTGATGCCGGTATCGTACTCGGAACAGGTCTCGGCGGGCTCAGCACTGCCATAGAGAATCAGATCGGGATACCCTATGCAGACATTCCGAATTTCATGGTCTCCACGGTGAAAGGCCATGCCGGCAGGCTTATATGCGGTGATTTCGGCGGGAAGAAAGTGGTGGCCATGCAGGGCCGGTTCCATTATTACGAGGGCTACGGTTCAGAACAGGTGACCTTCCCCATCAGGGTCATGAAAGAGCTTGGTATCAGGGCGCTGTTCCTCTCCAACGCAGCCGGCGGTACAAATCCTGCCTTCAGAATAGGTGATATCATGATCATCAACGATCACATCAGCCTCTTGCCAAACCCGCTCATCGGGCCCAACGACGACCGTATCGGACCGCGCTTTCCGGACATGAGCAAGGCCTATGACAGGGATCTCATCGCCAGAGCTGATGCCATTGCCGCCAGGCTTGGCATAGAGGTTACTCACGGACTTTACCTTTCAACTACCGGACCCACTTTCGAGACACCGGGCGAGTACCGCCATTTCAGGATGATAGGGGCGGATGCTGTTGGCATGTCAACCACCCCCGAGGTGATAACGGCAAGGCATATGGACGTGCCTGTTTTTGCCGTAAGCATAATAACAGACCTTGGTGTTGACGGCAAGATTGAATATACAACCCACGAATCTGTTCAGCAGGCAGCTGAAAAGAGCGAGGTGAAGATGACGGAAATTATTAAGGAGCTCATTGCCACCCTCTGACCGTCAGCGATACACCACAGCACATATCTTCTTCCATCTTCCGGACATACCTTCAGTATTGAAGGCTTCGGCGGTTATCATATACAGGCCGGCCGGAAGCCTTGCGCCGGAGTCAGATGTGCCGTCCCATACAAACCGGGCACCTTCTCCGGCAGCAAACCGCCCGGCCAGCTTCCTGACAATGTATCCACGGTCGCTGAAGATAGTTACTGAGATAACATTGTCATTTCCTCCGGGAAAGACATCAACGGATACAACATCCTCAAACCCGTCACAGTCGGGTGAAACTCTTGACGAGGAGAGAGTCATCCCGCTGCTTTCGTCCGCCGGATCGACAAGGTTTGAATTTTCCGCACCCGGCGTACCCCATCCGCAGGCTTCTGAACCCGAGTGCCAGTTGCCGGGGATGGCTGACGGCATCCCGGGCGCGACTTTTTCAAGGGCTATGCCCTCTGTACCGTCAAGAAAAAGGAGATGCATGGAGCTGCAGTAATCGACCCGGTCTATGATATTCAACCCGCGGTCATACAGCACCAGGCTGCCCTTGTCGTCAGGCATCGACGGGAGAGCGGCAATCTCGAACAGGGAATAAATTCCGGAGCATCTGTAATGACCGGCGACCGACTCCCTGTCAGTTGTCAGTGCAACATAATCATGCGGCAGAAGCTGCCTGGGTATTGACGTGATATGGATAACGGGCGAACTACTGCCGTTGGCAATGAACAGCTGCGACAGGTCAATGACTTTATCGGAATTATTGTAAAGCTCGATATAATCCTGGCATCCCGTCACCGGATCAAACAGAATCTCATTGAAAAGAATCTCCCCTGCAGAGGGATCAGCAGGCAGTCCGGTCATCAGTTCCGTCACGCAGGGAGCGTTCCCTGCGAAATCGGTTACTGAAGAAGGGATAAGAAGTCCGCTGACTTCGCCGGGGTGAAGCGCCTCTTTCAGTGGAATTATCACTGCCCGGTCAGCTATGTCATCCGAAACTGCAGGAAATGTTTCTGCTCCGCCGGCAAGCCATTTTTCGCCCTCAGACAAAACGACGGTCTCGTCAAAGAGCACCTTCAGCCTGTCAGGTGCAACAGGCCACACCGCTATTACCTCCGGGCACCTGGTATCTGCCGTCACTGTTTCTGACGAGTTGGCTCTTCCCGGGGTTCCTCCCGAAAGGTCAATGGATGCTCTCCATGCATCCGGCTCGTTGAACGGATTGTTCATATCGACAAGTTCCGCCGACCACCCGCCCCCGGATCTGAGTCCGTCATTGAAAAATGCAGGTGTGTATGATATGGCATGTATCAGTGATCCGCCGGCATCACGCAGAGCTATGACCTCACCGCCGTCGTTGAGTGTCGGGAACGAGGGAGGACAAATGACACGACCGTAGAGAGATAATTCAGCCTTCCCTGAAGAGGAACAGAGTATGATGTACTCACCCGGCCTTATCCATGCTTTGGGCAGAAATGAAGTATCATTCGTAGCAATCAGCATCCATCTTTCAAGAGAGATGCTGTCAGTAGTGCGGTTAGTGATCTCAAGATACTCGCGGGCCGGTAACTTTACCGGGGGCGACGGGTCGGCCATGATCTCGGAGATAACAACATCACCCATGGCACAGCCTTTTGTGCCATTCTTACAGGTGAATGATTGCTGAGCTGAAGCACATAAAGGCAACAGCAACAAAGACAACAGTATAACCTTTTTCATGCAGCGGGAACAAAAAAGAATTAAATTTGTCGGTCTTTCACGATAAAGTTCGTATAAATATTTCAAATAAAAAAAAGAAATGCGGGTAGCAGTTATTGGTGCCACAGGGATGGTAGGCCGGATGATGATGAAAGTTCTTGAGGAAAGAAAGTTCCCGGTCGACACGCTTATTGCCGCAGCCTCAGAGCGTTCGACAGGCAAGGAGCTGACCTTCAGGGGGAAACCCGTGAAAGTGGTGAGCGTGATGGAGGCTGTTGAGGAAGCACCCGAATTGGCTCTCTTCTCCGCCGGCGGTGCCGTGTCAAGAGAATGGGCCCCGGTTTTTGCACAGGTAGGTACTGTTGTTATCGACAACTCGTCGGCGTGGAGGATGGAGAAGGATATCCCGCTGGTAGTGCCCGAGATCAATGCCCGGGTCATAACTCAAAAGGATAAGATCATCGCCAACCCCAACTGTTCAACAATACAGATGCTGATGGCCATTGCTCCCCTGCACAGAGAATATACAGTCAGACGGCTCGTAGTCTCAACCTATCAGTCCGTGACCGGCACAGGCGTCAGGGCTGTTGCACAGCTGGAGAATGAACGGCAGGGGATCAGCGGCGAGATGGCATACCCCTGGCCCATCGACAAGAACTGCCTTCCGCACTGCGATGTCTTCGTCGACAACGGATATACGAAGGAGGAGATGAAGCTGGTGAACGAAACACGCAAGATACTGGGTGATGAGGAGATACGCGTCACCGCAACAGCGGTAAGGGTTCCGGTCACCGGTGGTCACAGCGAATCTGTCAATATTGAGTTTGCCAGGGAGTTTGAACTTGACAGGGTGAGGGCGCTGCTGTCAGAAACACCCGGAGTAATCCTCTATGATAACCCGTCCGAATTAAAATACCCCATGCCGATCATTGCCCATGACCGCGATGAGGTCTTTGTGGGCCGTTTGAGACGCGACTTCTCCCAGGAGAAAACACTTAACATGTGGGTCGTTGCAGATAATATCCGCAAAGGCGCTGCCACAAATGCCGTCCAGATTGCAGAGTACATGATCTCTGCCGGACTGCTGTAACAGATCACTGAGTTTCGTAAAGGAAGTTGTTGTAGGGGTAACGGAGGGCATGTATCCTCTTTACCTCACCGTACAGCGTCTGCCTTAGTTCCTCAATATTATCCTTTGTCTTAGCTGAAATGAACACTGTACTGTGAGCATTCTGGTTCGCCATCCAGGTATTGCGGAGGTCGTCAAGTGAACGGTTCTCCTTCTTAACGGGTGTCAGGTCATACTGATCCTTTTCAGTAAATGAGAAAATATCAGTCTTATTGAATACCATGATCGTTGGTTTGTTCAGCGAACCAAGATCGCCGAGTGTGGAGTTGACGACCTGCATCTGCTCCTCAAAGCCCGGATGGGAGATGTCAACGACATGCAGCAGGAGGTCGGCCTCCCTCACCTCATCAAGAGTCGACTTGAATGACTCCACGAGGTCGTGCGGCAGCTTGCGGATGAAGCCCACTGTATCGGAAAGGAGGAACGGCAGGTTTCCGATTACCACCTTTCTCACAGTAGTATCAAGGGTGGCAAACAGCTTGTCTTCGGCGAACAGGTCAGACTTGCTGATAAGGTTCATCAGGGTTGATTTGCCGACATTGGTATAACCCACCAGGGCCACCCTGACCATCTTGCCCCGTCCCTTTCGCTGGGTGCTCATCTGGGTATCGATCTTCTTCAGCTGTTCCTTCAGCTTCGAGATCTTTTCGCGTATGATGCGCCGGTCTGTTTCTATCTCGGTCTCACCCGGTCCGCGCAGGCCGATACCTCCCCGCTGGCGTTCGAGGTGTGTCCACATGCCGGTAAGCCTGGGGAGGAGATACTGATACTGGGCCAGCTCCACCTGTGTGCGGGCATGCGAGGTGCGGGCCCTGCTGGCAAAAATATCAAGGATGAGATTGGTGCGGTCAATGATACGGCAGTTGAGCTCTTCCTCGATGTTACGCATCTGGCTGGGAGAGAGCTCGTCATCAAAGATGGCAAGGGTAATTTCATTTTCTGCAATAAACGCAGCGATCTCCCCGATCTTGCCTTTATTGACGAATGTGCGCGGATTTGTGTGTTCAACCCTCTGAAGAAAATATCTTACAGGCTCTGCTCCCGCTGTTTTCGTAAGGAATGCCAGCTCGTCAAGATAATCGCGTGCTGTGCTCTCACTGATCTCCGGAGTGATTACTCCGACTAATATCGCTTTTTCTATTTCCTTGTTCCTTACATTTCTCCCCCTTGACAAGGGAGGGCCGACCGTATAGTCCCGACATAGTATGTCGGGATAGGGAGGCGCCAGCCTGCAGGGGAGTTCCCAACCGACTTGTCTGGACGAGTGGGTCTCTTAGTTAATATATCTCTTGTTTGTCTCCATGAACCCCCTGATAGCATTTTTCAGATTTTCGGTGCACATGATAACCATATCGAGGTCGGTGGGGAACTCCACCACCTGGGACTTAAGCATCTGCTTCTGATCGGCAGAGAGAGCATTGACATCGCCTATCGCCCGTGCCGACACGTGTTCAAATTTGGATGTGGCGCCAATGGGTTCCTTCTTAACCATTTTTTCAGGATTAAGTGCCTGTATCTCCACATCGCCCGCAATGACACATTCCTTTACCTGGAAGGTCTGGATGAGGGCACACTGGAGATTTGTATATTTCTTGACCTTGACGTCGTTGCCCAGGGAATCCTTCAGCACATTCCCTTTTGAGTCCTTCACATATTCAAAGCCGTCCTCAACGGTTGCCTTCACCAGGCTGTCGCGCTGGAACTGTTTGTCAGGACTGACGCCTACTGTTCTGATGTTCACGTTTACCAGGTAGTCATACTGAGTATCTTCATTCAGTACTGTAGTGTGGTATTCCACCCATTCACTGTTAAGGCGCGGGAGGTCAAGTGCAATAAGTTCCTTTTCGAATTCCGGCGGAAATTTTGTTGCCGAGAGGTTCTTCAGGGCGACATAAGCCCGGCTGGTGCCCATGTACTTCGACTCCCCTATCATCTGGTCAATACCCTCGTAGTCGCCGACATATTCTTTTGCCCTGATGAATTCATAATATGCCTGACGGTATGAATCTTTTGTGCCTCCCTTCATCAGTTCCTGTCCGTGAGCATAATAGAAATCAGCAGCATTCTTTTTTGCCGCCACCATCTCCTGCATATAGTCGACATAGGGCCACTGTATTGTTCTTCCCTGGTATTCAATCGGGGTGACAGTACGGACCAATGACTGCCTGTCGCTCATTTTCTTGTAGATAAGATAGAGCTCATCCCAGGCATTGGCTCTGCCTTCCACCTTCAGGTAACGTATTCGTTCGTTATCCTGTTCAAGGGCTATATTCATTGCGCGTTCGAGGCTCTCAATGTCCTTTTCGCTCCCGGGTTTCTTCCTGAGTTCTGACACAGCCTTGTTGATAGCAGCGTCGTAGTTTCCGGATTCAACATATTTTTTTGATGATCCGCATCCTGCCATCAGCAGTGCGGAAACGAACAGGATGGATATAGTCTTTTTCATTCAGTGATTATTGTACAGATGCTAAACGCTGAAATGTATGGAATTATTTTAAGTTACCCGGTAACTGGTTACTCGATCTGGAAGATAATTGGTATTGAATACCTCACTCTGACAGGGCGTCCTCTCTGCATTCCCGGTTCCCATTTGGGAGATGCTTCAACAGCTTCTTTTGCAGCATCATCGAGGAGGGCGTCGACGCTGCGGGTGACGCTCACGTTGCTGACAAGGCCGCTTGTCTCAACCACGAAGGTTATGTATACCCTTCCCTGTATACCGTTTTCGGAAGCGATTTCGGGATAGCGGACGCGTTTTTGTACCCACTCGCGGAATTTATTTATGTCTCCCCCTTTGAACTTGGGCATATCCTCAACTATAACAAAGACCTCCTCTTCGGTTGCCTCTTCCTCTGCCTGCAGACTGACGGGGGCATAGATCTCCACCACCTTATCCTCGGTTGTTTCATCATCATTGAATGAGACATCATTTGTCAGCACAACATCATCCTTAACTATCTCGAACAGATCAGTCACCGTCACCTCCGGCGGCGGGGCCTGTTCGGGGGGTATTTCTTCGGTGACAGGTATCTGTTCCTCTTCTATTGCCTGTTCAGTCATGCCTTCGAAGATGGAATCATCTTTCTGTCCGGTTGTCCAGTTAAATGCGAGGAGGCACAGGACGAGTGCAATGACAAGGCCTATCTGGAGGAAGATTGTTTTCTTGTTTTCCAGGTCGGCTTTCGGGCTTTTCTTGGCATCCATTTCTTTGCTGTTTGTCGGCACTTCAAAGTTATGAAATTGTTTGTGAAGTCCAACGGAGACTATTGGATCGAATTATTGGAAAAAGTTTTATATTTGCACCGGACCGGGGATATAGCTCAGTTGGCTAGAGCGTGTGACTGGCAGTCACAAGGTCAGGAGTTCGAAACTCCTTATCTCCACCCTCACCCTCCGACGCTTTGGCGTCGGAGGGTTTCTGCTTTTATAGCGGCGATGTGACGGGGGTATCTATCAAGCCCGGAACTTTTTATTTGATTTTGGCACACAGAGAACAATCTTTGGGACGATTAGAACAGTCTGTTATAAAACTTAGGTCGAACTTCACTTCAGCTTACTGTTATGGTAATTTGCATCCATAAACTTATTAAGGCTTTTAAGTTTTATATATTAACTAAACCCAAATCAAATGAGAACGTTCTGGTTTACAGCAATTGTTGCAGCTTTTCTGATCTGCATTTTTGGATTCACTTCAAAGCAAAGTGACCAATTGACGCAACAGCAAAAGGACCAAATTAAGAAAGAAATCCTGATAGTGTGTGACAGCATTTCAGTCAGACTCCAGCGGTTGGATGCTGGATGGTTAGATTACTATATAGATTCACCTGACTGGGCAATGTTAAATGCCGATGGTACAAGATGGGATTATCAAACCACCAGGAAAGTCCAACCCGATTTCTTCAATTCTGTTATCTCCTGTAAGTGGACAATGATTAATCAGAAATTCATATTTCTGACAAAGGATATAGTTATCTGTTCCATTGATTCAAAGGATGAAACAATTCTGAAATCCCCAGATAAGATTAAAGCTGACAGTAACCTGAATGGTCTATTTGCCAATGATGAAACCACAATGAAAGGAGATAGGATTACGTATGACCCACATGCCTATACATTGATATTTAAAAAGTCAGATGGTCAATGGAAAATAATCTACAGCCATGATTTTGGATTTCCTGTTGTACAGAAGGCTGACAAGAATTAGAGCCGGGGGCTTTTATTGATTTTGGCAACAGAGAACAATCTTTGGGACGTCCAGCAAAGTCTGCTAGAAAAAGGTTGAACTTGGCTTCGGCTTTTTGCTAGTTTAACTTTGATCTAACATTCACTATTATGAAATGCACTTAACAACATAAACTATGAAAAAAATTGCTATAATTTTTTGGTCCTGCATCATATTAATCGGATGTACTTCCACCCCGAAAGTGAATACTCTTGATGCAGCAGAAACAATTCGCAATATTGAAGGCAAGTGGATGGAAGCAATCAAAGCGAAGGACACCGACAAAATTGTAAATTTTTATGCATCAAACGCCGTTGGAATGTTTGCAAATTTCCCAATTTCTGTTGGTAAAGAAGCCATACGGAAATCATGGGAATTATGGTTTTCTGATACTACCTTCATCTCGGAAAACTATTTTGCCCCGATCGACACCATTGAAGTGTCAGCTTCCGGAGACCTTGCATACGTCAGAGGTAAAGAGCGTTTCAGCCAAAACACACCAAACGGACCAATTGAAGTCGTAAAAAAGTGGGTTGATATATGGAAGAAAACAGACGGCGAATGGAAGTGCATTGTAACCATTGGGAACAGTGACAAACCATAAATTGGGAAGCCTCCGGAACTTACCTCCGGTGGTTTTTTAAATAAACTTGACTTCGGCTTTTTGCTGGCATACTTTTTTGCAGTATCAGGTTAGTACATTATTAAGTGAATCGATATCGTACATATATTTAATTACTAACTAAAACCTCACAACTATGAAAAGGAATTTTTTATCTATGGCAATTATTGTGTTCCTTCTAATCTGTTCAAACTGGACACAGGCACAAACAACGGAACCAAAACTCAATCAGGTTGAGTTAATGAAACAGTGGCTTGGTACTTGGCAAGCTGATATTGGAATAGACACAGTAGAATTTTGGGAGGGTAAACTATACGGAGAAGCCGTAGTAATAAACGTCTATCAAGTTATTAATGGTAAAAAATCTGATTATTACCTGGTTAATTGTGGTTATGATAAGAGAGATGATAAGCTTAAAGGTTACAATCTTTTGCCCAATTCTCATTTTGGTACGTGGATTGGTATGTTCACTACGGATAAAATATTTAAGGCAGAAATGGTAGATACTTTTAAACCTGAAATAGTATGGTGGAAGAATGAGGTAGAATTTAAACCTCCTTCAGAAATGATTATAAGCGCTTTCAATGCAAAAGGGGTAAAGACTGGTGAATGGACTTATAAAAAGGTCAAATAAAAATCGCTCCCTCATTTGCCCTCGGACATTAACTCCGGGGGCTTTTTTTTGATAGCAAAACATGAGTAAGAGCAGACTCCTTTACCGATTGCCAGTATTGCCAATTCTCATGCCTTCTAAGCTACTATAACTAACCTGTTAAAGGTCGGTCATTCAATGTTCCCGAGAGTCGTAAATGACTCACAACAGTCCACTATCAAGAATCAGTAACATTTGTTGATTTTGGCACACAGAGAACAATCTTTGGGACGCATAGAACAGTCTGATATTAAAAGAAGGTCGAACTTAGATGTCAACTAAAATCTTAAAGTTATGAAAACATTAAAGCTATTATTCTTAATCTGTCTGTCGGTATTCTTTTCAATAAGCACAGCCGAGGCTCAAAAGAACAAAACAGTTTACGAAGGAACAGGTACCCTCATACCCTATTATCTACCCTGCTTCAATGAATATGTGAATGGTACTGTGTCCTACTCCGGCACTAATGTAAATAGCCATTGGCAGGAAAAAATGTGGGGCACTTTGAAAGGTGATATTACGCAAAATGAATATACTTTAATGCAGATTCAAGATGATAATTGGCACCCTTTCGTCGAGGGGCCAAACGGAGTTTATACGTGGACTGGTTCTTGGAAATTTTTCCTTGACGGTAAATTGGTGTTTATGGGTCACGGCACTACTCATGTTACTGTTAGTTCTGCTGGTGAATATGTAGTTTATTTTGAAAAAGAGTTTGAAGAATGTAAATAAACATAGTTATCTTTATCCAACGGTATGACATTTCAGCCCTCGGATCAGCTCCGGGGGCTTTTCATTTGATTTTTGGTACACTGAGAACAATCTTTGGGACGCACGGAAAAGTCAGTTATCATATTAAGATCGAACTTTGATCATAACTAATATGGCTGGAAATGAAAACGGAAAAAGTTCTTTTAAAAGTTATCAGTTTTCTCTTTTTACTTTATATGTTAAGTTTTACCTCGTGCGAATTAATGGGCTGCTATTCATGCAGGCGTACTAATGATAAAGGGAAAACTGAAAAATTCGGAACATGCTCTACGGAGGAAGCGGATCAACTCAGGAGTGAGGGATGGACATGTAATGGCGGGTGGTAAAAAACATCTTCCAGACTGTGATATCAGCACCGGTCGCTATTTTGATTTTAGTACACAGAGACCAATCTTTTAAACGCTTATTCAAGTCAAATATCTGACAAATACCTGTGAAGAAAAATTGTCTGTTTCAGCACAGCTAAATTTTCTTTTATTTATAAAGTAATTTCATAACTTTAGGTTATGTATTCCTGTCATACATGATCAATATGAAAAAACTAATCTTTCTGTCGGTTTGTATTCTGTTAGTAACAGTATCCTGTACGAAAAAGCCGGTTGCTGACTTTTCCTACCCCAGCCTGACAAAGGTGGGCGAATATATTCCATTCAGTAATCTGTCTGAAAACGCAGACCAGTTTTTATGGGATTTTGACGATGGGTCAACATCAACACTGCGTGATCCTTCTCATACGTTTGCCATACCGGGAAGCTATACCGTCTCACTCGAAGCTATCGGGGAAAAAGAATCATCTGTCGTAAGCAAAGAATTACAAATCACAGGTATCACCTATTCTTTCAGGAATAGTACAAGCTACAATCTGCCAACCTTCTACTCCTTCTACTGGGACGGTATCGAAATCCGGGATTTTCTTGCACATGGGGAATTTTCAATAGGTGAAGAGACAGGTATTGTTGTAACCGACAACCCCTCTGTCTGGTTTGGTATAATAATAGGAGACATTACTTTCGTTTCAGACGAATTCCCTTTAATTTTAAATAAGCATAACCGAATAATTATTACTGACACTACTCCGATATACGGAGGAAAAGGCTCTCCAGTTTTTGATGCAAGAGTGATATCTGAACTCGAAGCAAAAATTAAAGAAACTCAGACAAAATAGCATAATCACTCCCTTAGCTTCAATGCAATCTGAACAGTAAACTGCTCCCGTTTCCGCAAAGTTTTATGGGGATTTCTGCTTTTACACCGGGGGTGACCTCTTTTTCCCGACTCTGGAAACTCGGTCGAATTTGGCTTTTACTGTTGTAACTTTGTATATTTGGATGCAGCAAGTGAGACTGATTATGAAAACGGGAAGAATTAACTATAAACTCCTCAGCATCCTTCTTTATATCCTTATGCTGACTTTCAGTTCATGTGCGGACGCTGATATTTGCTGGACCTGCGTCAACCCCAATAATCCGTCAGACATATTTGATGTGTGCAATACGGTGACTAAAAATAAATGGGAATCCTACGGCTATAACTGTAATTAGAATAAAGTAAATCTGGTTTTTTGCCGGCACGCTGAAGGCAATAGGTGTTGAGATCATTTTAATTCATTTCCCGGCTCCGTGCTTCAAAATATTGCCCGGTTTGTCACTAAATCAAACAAAAAACGGCATGAAGTGTTTAATATCCCGGGAAAGGTCTGCTGAGGGCAGGAAGCAGCACTCCCCTGATCACCCTCTGTTCGTTACATTCAGGCCTGGAAAGTTAAACCCCCGTACATAATGCAAAACGCGATACTGAAAAACTTCCTTTCAAGGCTGAAAGCCAAACACCACGAGAACAGGGGTGAAGGAGTTTACGGCTATATGTGGAAGACAGCATTAAAGATAATCGGGATTTATTTGCTGATTATGGTACCGGCTGTGCTGGCCGGTAAGTACCTCGTAGATTTCAATGCCATTTTCATATTTATTACAGAGCGTTTCCCTGACATGCTCGTGTTCACCGTCTTTTTCATTTCCGAGTCGTTTCTGGGAATGATCCCTCCGGATTTATTTGTGATCTGGGCTACAAAATTCGAAAGCCCGCTTCTCATTATGACTGTCCTTGGAGTACTTTCTTATATCGGCGGAGTAATTTCTTACTTCATTGGATCGTGGCTGCTGAAAAGCAAAAGGATTAAGGCTTATTCCGAACGCGTCCTTGACAAATACATCAGCCTGGTAAGAAAGTGGGGAGGAGCTTTTATTATCATTGCTGCCTTATTCCCCTTCTCGCCGTTTTCATTGGTGGTCATTGCCGTTAGCCTGTTTAAATATCCTTTCAGAATGTACCTTCTTTTCGGTCTCTCGAGGATTATCAGGTTCATCATTCAGGGAATCCTTTACCTGAATATGTTTAAAATAGATTTCAACTTCTAGCGGAGATGACACGTTGATTGAAAAAAGTAATACCCGGACTTATTCCTGCCTCAACCAGGCGCATACCCTCTGCCGGCCAAATGCCATGGTCCCGGATCAGGCAATTCAGATCACAATTCCGTTACCATGCAGGTAAAACTCAAAATGTAGTAACTTTGATCTAACCAGAAAAAGCCCGGGAGTGCTTTGATATGAAAAAAATAAAAATTCAACTTTCATTTCTGCAGGTTTTGTATCTGCTCATCACTTTAATTCTTTTTTCTGTAATATTATTAACTCCATTATTAATCAAAGGCCCTTTACATTTAACAGAAAAGCTGATCCTTGAAGAAGAGATTATCGAGGGGTTCCTTCTTTCTGTCCTTATTCTTCTGAGCTTTGTGATATATACTTTATACACGCACGAATCTGCTAAACAAAAAGAACTGATAAATAACATCAATCTTGCCAAAAAGTCGGCTGAAGAAAAGCTCATTGATTCATTTCAATATATTGGTCAGATTAATGTGCAGATAGAACAAATAAAACTGATTTTTAATAATTCCGACAAGTTGCCCGGGACAAAAAATGACTTTAAAAAAACGTTATACTTTTTAAGTGAACGGGTTTTTGGAATCACAAAGGCAGACTGGATCCTGTTTAAAATAATAGACATCAAAAACAGCAAAACCATTAACGAGCAGTTTGAAACAAGGCATGGGTATACTTTTGATTATCCTCATGTCAGCAATAAGACGATAATTGAGAATCAGTCCTGTCCTCCGTTTACTGCAATAATTTCAAATCAGCAAAATTTTAATTTCCTTGTCTGCTGTATTTTATCTGTTGACGGCATCAGCAGGGATGAGCGTATTTTTATTCAGGCTATTGTAAATGAGATTTCAATGCTGTTTGTTGTTCTGAATTCCTCATATTATACAGAGGGAAACAAAATAGCCGAGTAGGCACGCGTAAATAGTATCTATTTGAATAAATAGTTAATTGACTTGGTGGAATTTTGCAATGTAAACTCAAAATCGGTTACTGACTGAGTGCCATAAACTCCGTTCAGCATTACAACCTGGCATGTGACTTTTTTATGAGCTTTCAGCATTTCGATAATCTCCTTTGCGGAGACTTGTCCGGCCTGCGAACCAGAATCCGGATTATTTAACTTCCCCCCTTTGTCCCTAGAATCTCCAGGCCGCCATGCATTCCAGTCTGATGTTACAATGTATTTCCTGGCATTGGCATCCCACTCCTGTTTGAACTCAGCCGGCTGATGCACATAAATTTTGGGACTGTCGTCAAAACTGAAAACAAGACTCTGAACCTTACTGTTTTTATCTATTCTTTCATTCAGTAAAAGCTGACCTGTGACCTGGTCATAAGGATTTGCCCCTTTTTTTGGAGTGGACGTTATATCACGAAGGACCCTCAGTGTTGCGTTGCCGCTCCGCGAAGTGACGTAGGCAATCCTGTATGTCTTGTCGTATGTTTCTGCAGTTTGCGCCTTCCACTGTCCGTATGCAGAGCTGCACAGCAATATTGTCAGGCAAACGAATATGTTTTTCATATTATCGGAATTTGGGTTCCTGAAATAAAGTACACGTCTTTAAGAGGGTCATTAAAACAACTTAATGCCTTACTTACTGAACGTTTAATTCATTAAAATGTTATATCCTAACCTTGGCCCGTGACAGTAAACGGGAGAGAATCTGTTCCGGCAATTATTTTCAGTGTCTCTTTGAGTTGCTTTGAAGCTTTTTATTGACGTAATGAGAAAGAACTGCACAACCGGATCCGATTATAGCACCAGTAAGTACATCAGAGGGATAATGAACACCGAGATGCATCCGGGAATAGGCAACGGTCCCGGCATAAGCATAGGAAGGCACAATGACATACCACTTCGGATATTCGAGTGACAAGGCTGTTGCAGTAGCAAATGCCATTGTGGAATGCCCTGATGGAAATGAGTAGCTGTCACTCCAGTCTATTCCGGATTTATTTACTATATCATCAGGATAAGTAAGGAAGGGCCGTTCACGCTTGACGGTGTACTTAAAACCTAATGTGACTCCGTAGGCAACTGCTGTTCCTGCTGCCATCACAGCCGCATTTCGCAATAAGTCATTGTCATGTCCTACTAATCCGACAACTGCCATGGTGACAGGAGTACCGGCATATACATAAACATTGGAATTTGACATAAACCTGAAGAAATCATCAGAAGGAAGTGGTTCAGGCGAGTGAATTGACTTGAGTATGTCAATATCCATATTCTGAGAAAACAAGGACATTGGCATGAGAATTACCAGCAGTGCAACAAGTTTTTTCATAGCTGAGGAATTTTAGTTAGTGCCAGGATATTTCGGTAAAGTTCGTCCTTTGTTTTATCATTGACTTTGCTATGCGTCCCAAATTTTGTTCTATTAGTCCCAAAAACACAATATTTTGTTGAATTTTATCATTTAAATTCATTCGTTTGTCAAAATGGAATTTCCTAGTGAATTGAAAATTTCCATCCCCTATCCTTCAGCAAATTAATACAATAGGATATTTAATTTCCGGATAAATCATTTTCTTCTCTCTCTCAATGTAAAAATTGATCCCATTTTGACGAATAACCTCATTAAGGATGTCAGTTGTTTTTAACCGGCAGTGAACTCCCGTTTTGTTGTGATCAGGGATATTTAAAGCAGCAGCAAATAACCACTGTATGAGCCCTTGCCGCTTGTCATGAGTTTACTTATGAATTACTTTTACACCAATCAAAATACAAGCTATGGATAACAATGCCACCGGTTATAATCCAGGTATAAATAACGATCAGGCCATCAAAAGTTCTTACCGCATTAATAATGCAAACAGGACACGCAAGCTAAACATTCTGTTCGAGGAGCTGACGGATGAAGTGCGTGAAGATCTCATCACTTATCTTAACCGTATGGGCCTGGCCGGTGAAGCACAAATTCTTGTAATCCCTTCAACCCGTCATTTCTTTTATGACGCGGAAGACCTCCGGGGAATTAAGACAGTGATTAATCTGAAACAGCTTAATTATGTCAGGGAGATACGGGAGTTCCTGAGCAAGATCTCCGAAATGCTGCCCAATAACAGCAGTTTTGTCGGTTGCTTCATCGACAATAAATCGCAAACCGGTTTTTCAGACAAGTACAGTAATCTCCCAAAACAACTTTCGGAAAAAGCGGAGGCATACGAGAATGGCATTGAATCAAGAATACCATTTATAAACAGGATGTATAGCTTTATTGATGCTAAGACCAACAGGTACCTGACCAAAAAAACGGTTTCACACCTTCTCGAAGAAAGCAGTCTCCAGCTCGTAGGTATGACAGAACTGAACGGCCTGACATACTTCTGCACACGGAAAACCAAATCCGTGGCATAGAGTTTTGTTCCCTTCCGGAGAAAATTCTTCAATGTATAAACCAAATTTCTCCTGCACAAAATCAGAGAGAAAATTTCATCATGTTCAATTACTCTGAAATTCTCACATCGCTTTTTTCCATTCAACAAATTCAATCACTCAAAAGAATTAACGGGATTATTTACATGCTCCTTTTTTTTTGTGTGCAAAAAAAAATATTTTTTTATTTAGGAGCTACACCATGTTTTTATTTTTCCGATTACAATTGAGATCGCAGAGCAATTGCTGGTTTTGTATATGGAAATAAATTCAATTACTGCCTAAATACTTTTATATATCTTATTTTCTGTGTATTATATGTCGTTAAAGTAAATATCAATATTGATTACGTAAATCAACGATCATGTTTCTAAATTATTTAGTAAATTCATTATTTGCAAATAAAAAAGCATCACTTTTTATAAGCAATGAACAGTACGGTATATAAATTTTCTGATGGTTGTTAATAAATTTATGCGAGATACTTACAAATATTTTTTAAACGATTTGCATTTGCATATTGATTAAATAACTTTGGTCCGAACCAATAAACAATTGTGTCATGGCAACAGCAGTAAAGAAAGCAACACCAGCAGCAAAAAAACCTGCTGCAAAAAAACCCGCAGTTAAGAAAGCAGTAGCAGCTAAAAAACCTGCAGTGAAAAAAGCAGTAGTAAAAAAAGCAGTAGCAGCTAAAAAACCTGCAGTAAAAAAAGTAGTTAAGAAAGCAGCGCCCAAGAAAAAATAATTTCTTCGCAACTTTGTATTCTTAATACGGACAGCTCCCCGCTGAATGATTCAGTGGCGGAGCTGTCTGTTTTTAGCGGCAGAACCCATCCCGTTTAAGATATTTGCCATTTCGTCTATCGGAACCTTGGATTAGTCAAAAATCGCCAAACGTTTTATAAATGGATTAATAATTCTTGTTAATTTAAGCCCTGATTACTAAAGCACTGCCAATATTTATAGCGGATATTTATCAACGGCATGTTATGGTTTTATGACATTTACAGGAAAATGGGCTGCCCTTTTACTCATATGAAACTATTCTTTCTGACTCCGGAAATAATTCCTGGTTATTGCGGTATTTCCAAAGCCTTCAGCAAACATCCGGACATGAGATTGATTTCAGACCTTATAATCGATCGTCATGAAGTATAGTTATAAAAGCCTGTTTGCAACCAGGAATGAAAAATTCGTTGCAATCATGGGTCCGGATTATTTTTCATCAATCTTAACAGAAGACGATTTTTCAAAGCCTGCAATAGTCATATCCGACAAGCGCGTTTATCAGTTCGGAAAAGTTTACGAGCTTGGTATGATTGGCCGGCAAAAAGTAAACTCCGGCAAAAAAATCGTCAACCTGGAAGATGTCACCGGAACCACAACCAGGGAATTATCAAAACCTTTGTTGGGCTATTCAGTGATTTTACTCGGTCTTCTGTTTGCATTTCTCGGGTTATTGTCTGATGTCAGACAGTCTACATATATAATGCTTGGCATTGCATTGCTGACAGTGGCAGGAGGCGTATTTCTGATAATACGGCGCAGACAGAACTGTCTGATTGTCGAGTATGCAGGGGGAAGCATGATTCTTCCGGTAGAATTTGTCACACAGACAGAACTCGATCTTTTCCAGGGCATAATATCACTTGAAAAGGACAGGGCAAAAGAAGGATTTCACGATTTTAAGGTGTGTCCGTACTGTGCAGAAAAAATCCAGGCCCAGGCCAAGGTGTGCAGGTTCTGCGAGCGTGAACAGGAAGTCGTTCCTGTGGACTGATCAGCCAAACATCAGATTGTAAAATATTGACGTCATTATTGTTTTAATTCGTCAAATTCCCATTTCCCCTGCCCAAAAATCGTGAAAGCCCCATCTGATGGCTTTTTGCGATATAAGATGCAACAAAGAGGCATTTTCCCCGGTCAAAATATTTTATGAACGCAACAGTATCCTCCTTAACTTGTTATACTTTATGCCTGTGTATAAGGTTTGTATCATCTTTGCAGCCTGATGGAATAGTCATAAATTTGTTAGGTGATAATGAAAAAATCATTGCTGATTATATTAACCTTCATCATTCCCCATCTGTCTTTTTCTCAGACCACCGATGACTACGGTGATGCTCCCGAGAGCTACGGATCAGCAAGCCATTATATTATCCTTAATACACGTTATATGGGATCACAGCCTGACGGTGAAGCGGCCCAGCAGTATTCACAGGAGGCAGACGGCGATGACCGGAGTGGACGTGATGATGAAGACGGAGTAACTTTTCCGGATATGATCCAGGGAACAAGGGTGACTGTGAAGATAGATATTGTCGGAGCAGGTCGTTTAAACGGCTGGATGGACTGGAACGGAGACGGGGACTTTGATGATTCAAATGAAAAGGTGGCCAGCAATGTATCCAGAAATACCGGAAACTACAATCTATCGGTTAATGTACCGGCTGCTGCCATTGCTTCAAAGCCTGTCTTTGCCCGTTTCAGATACGGACCAAATGGTTTAAACAGTACCGGATCAGCCACATACGGCGAGGTTGAAGATTACATGATCAAAATTATATGTGCCCAGGTCGCTCAGCCCAAGGTGAGTGTGATAACACAACCCTCATGTGATCTGCCATCGGGCAGTGTGGTACTGGAGGGTCTGCCTTCTGCCGGTACATGGACCCTTACCCGCATGCCGGGATCAGTGATCACAACAGGCACAGGAACAAGTACAACCATCAGCGGGCTTGAACCCGGCACCTGGACTTATACCGTTACAAACGAATCAGGATGCTCATCTGCCCCTTCTGAGAATATTATTATCCTGCCCATTCCTGTAAGTCCGGGAGCGCCTGTAATAGATGCGACAACCCAGCCGACCTGTACGGTTTCGACGGGGAGCATATATTTGTCGGGATTGCCTGCTACGGGCACATGGACTTTGTCCCGCTACCCGGGACCGACAATTACCACTGGCACAGGAGCAACGACCACTGTGACAGGACTTGCGGCAGGGACATATTACTTCACGGTCACCAACTCAGACGGTTGTGTTTCGCCGGCCTCCGCCAATGCAATAATCAATCCGCAGCCGGTCACACCCGCTGTCCCAGCGGTCGGAACCGTCACTCAGCCAACATGCCAGGTCTCCACAGGCAGCGTTGTCCTATCAGGATTGCCGGCTTCAGGAACATGGACGCTGACCCGTTCGCCGGGAGGGATCACCACCACAGGCACAGGGACAAGCACAACAATTGCCGGGCTTTTAACCGGCACCTGGACTTACACGGTTACAAATGCATCAGGATGTACTTCGGGATCAACAGCCGGTATTGTCATCCTTCCTTCTCCAACAGCTCCTGCCATTCCTGTGATTGACACAATAATTCAGCCGACATGCACTGTTTCGACCGGAAGGGTAATATTGACCGGGCTGCCTGCGACAGGCACCTGGACGTTAACCCGGTATCCTGACGGAGCAACCTTTGTTGGTTCCGGAATAAGCACGACCGTGACAAATCTTGAGCATGGCACATACAGCTTCAGAGTCACCAACTCCGATGGGTGTACCTCAGCTGTATCATCCAATGTGGTTATCAATCAACAGCCTTCCACGCCCACAGCTCCTGTGCCGGGAGCCATCACCCATCCGACCTGCCAGGTGCCGGGAGGAACAGTAGTGCTGAGCGGACTGCCTGCATCAGGAACCTGGACTCTTACCCGCTTACCTGGCAGCATAACCTCAACAGGGACCGGCACAAGTACAACTGTTTCAGGCCTCGAATCCGGAATATATAACTTCTATGTTACAAATGAAGAAGGATGTCCTTCAGCCGTTTCTGTCAATGTGATCATCAATCCGCGGCCGGGGCCCGTCCCTTCAGTGCATATCACAAATCCCGGGCCTGTCTGCTCTCCGGCAACGGTCGATATTACCAATCCCGTAATCGTTGAAGGTTCTACACAGGGTCTGACTTATTCCTACTGGAAGGATATTACCGGATCAATACCGTATAATACCCCGACTGCCGCTACAGAGGGCACCTACTACATAAAGGGAACAACGCCGTCTGGTTGTTCCGACATTCAGCCGGTAGTTGTGACCGTGTACCTTCAACCGGTTGCAGTTGCAGGACCTGACCAGGTTCTGGAATATCAGTTCAGCACTTCGCTTGATGCAGATACACCGGCGGATAATTCGACCGGAGAGTGGTCAGTCGTTTCAGGATCGGGGCATTTTGAAGATGCCAATTATGCAAAAACAACCGTAACCAGTCTTGCGGTAGGTGAAAATATCCTGAAATGGACTGTTGACAACGGTGTCTGTCCGCCCGCCACGGATGACCTCTCAATTACGGTGAATGATCTTCTTATCCCAACATTAATAACACCTAACAATGACGGTTTAAACGATTATTTTCTGCTGCAGGGACTTGACTTACTCGGGAAAACAGTTATTACCGTCGTGGACAGGCGTGGGGTACTGGTGTTTGAGAACAGGAATTATGACAACACGTGGGACGGAGTCGATTATAACGGCAACCCCCTTCCTGATGACACATATTTTTTCATCCTTGAACCTGAGAATCGCCCTCCGGTCAACGGTTATATTGTGATCAGACGATAGTACCCGAAGCACGGGGAATGAAAAGAGGGTGGCTTATGTTTAAGCCACCCTCCTTATTTTAATTAATCAAATGATCTAGTAGCCTGGATTTTGCTGGCTTCTGATAGCCGGATTTGCATCCAACTCAGTCTGTGATATTGGAAGAATTGTCTTATAGAAGGTCCTGTCTATCGTCTTTGTACGGTGAGTAATGACCACTGCAGGAGTTATGAATTCGTCATTGAACTCAATCGTTTTGTTAAGACGTATCATGTCGAAATACCTTAGTCCCTCGGCAAAAAACTCCTTGCTCTTTTCATCCATAATCATGTCAAGGGTGACGGTTGCATCTGTTGCAGGCTCAAGAGCCGGGGCCCTTTGCCGGATGACATTCAGATATGTGGCAGCTTTTACCTTGTCAGGCGTAGGCTGGCTTATGGCAGCTTCAGCTGCAATAAGATAAAGCTCCGACAGGCGGATGACCTTAACGTTCACTGCCGAAGTCGAACCTTTATCGCCCTTAAGATCCACCCCTGCGTATTTCAGGCAGGAGCCAAACCTTGTTGTGGAGGTTTCGTCATAATCCATTATGCCCCAGCGAACATCAGTCGGGTCTTCACCAAGACGTGCAAGGAAGTAGTCACTGGCCATAAACCAGCCCATGGCATTTTTAACTTTGGCCAGACGCAGGAGATAGTAACCAAGTGAACCTGTCCCAAGGTCTGCCTCAGAGGCATAAACTCCCAGCTCGAAAATTGATTCCGATCCGAACTCAGAAGACCAGGAACTAACCCATTTATTATTTGCATAAGGGGTATACTTGCCACTGCTTATGACTTCCTCGGCAGCGGTGAGTGCTGCTGCATAGTTGCCCATGAACATGTTTACCCTTGCCTGTATAGACAGATTGGCGTAATAGTTAATGAAACCCTTCGTTACAGTTTTTGACAGCAGGGGTGCAGCATCGGTAAGGTCCTTCATTATCTGTGTATAAACCACCTCAACCGATTCTCTTGTAGGCTGTGCCGAGACATCAAGAGGCTCAAGGACGAGAGGAACGCCGTAAGATGTTTTGTCCATGTTGTACGGCTTTCCATAAAGCCTGACAAGGTCGAAATACATCAGGGCGCGAGCCGTAAGAGCCTGTCCTTTATAACCGCTCAGGGTCGCATTGCCGTTACCCGCTTCCTCAATCTTATTGATATTAAGAATCAGGTTGTTGGCCTGCAGGATGTTATGGTAAATCTGTGACCAGAACCCGGAAAATGAGTTTGATGAAGCTGAATGGTTAAATGAATATAACTGATCCAGCCCTCTTCCCTGAGACCTTATTGCGAAATCGCCGCCCTTGGCATCGCCGTAAATGACAAAGTTCCTGCCATAATAATCCGACGAGGCCATTTTGCTCATCAGTCCGTTAATTGCCACCTTGGCATCGGCCGAGTTGGTTATTGATGTTTCGGCTGCAGCATAGTTACTTGGCTTGACATCCAGAAAATCCTCACAAGATGCCAGCAGTAAGATGCCCAGTACTGTAATTATTGTATTTATCTTTTTCATCGTAGTACCTTTTTAGATCAGAAACTGGCTTCAATTCCGAAAGTATAGGTCTTACCAAGGGGCATCTCCCAGCCTCTGGTACCATACTCATTAACCTCCGGGTCATAAACCTTCCACGCTGCTATGGTCCATAGATTGGCACCGTTGAAGTAAACTCTCGCACCCGCGATCTTTACCTTACTGGTTATGCTATGCGGCAGGGTATAAGCTAGGGTTGTGCTCTTGAGCCTCATGTAATCAGCCGGATGCATGTGTCTGCTGCTTTTCTGGTTGACATCCTCGAGGTCGATGGCGATACGCATCGGATATTTTGCATCCGGGTTTTCAGGTGTCCATCTGTTGTCAAAGGCATCCTGCGACATGATCCTTTCCCAGTAGTAGCCGTCATCATTGACGTCACGTTCAGGTGCATCATACATATCTCCTCCCAATTTATAGGCGAAATTGAAGGATAATGTCACGCCCTTCCATCCGAAGTCGGTGTTTAATCCGCCGAACAGCAAGGGGTTAGCATTTCCGATAATTACTTCAGAGGCATTTGAATAGTCATAAGTGGCAGGACGGCCATCGACGGTCAGATCAGGTGTCTCGTCGTTGTTGAGGAACCAGAGATTCTTCCCGGATTCATTCTCAACGCCAGCCCATTCAAGCCCGTAGAGTGCCAGTGTTGATTCACCCTCGGTATAAATAAATTTGGCCCTGTCATCATCACCTGTCGGGTCATACCATATAATATCCTGGCCGCCGTACAGTTTTGTGACGGTAGAATTCACATGAGATGCAGTCAGTCCGGCGCCCCAGGTAAAGTCACTCTTGTTTAGTATCTGACCGTACAGTTCAAATTCCAGTCCGCGGTTATTTATCTCTCCCACATTTCTCAGTGTCGAAGAGAAACCTATCACCTGAGAGGTAGGCACATCCTGCAGAAGGTCTTTTGAATCCCTGTTAAAGAACTCCAGTGTACCTGAAAGTCTCTGATCAAACAGTCCGAATTCGAGAGCGACGTTGTATGTGTAGCTGGTTTCCCATGAAAGGTTTTCATCAGCTGCGGTACTGACGCCACCGCCCGGCTCCGTTATGTATTTGTTGGTGTATGAGGTCAGTGAGCGCCATCCGTAATTGGCAGAAGGCAGTGTGCCATTCACACCGTAGGATGCTCTCAGCCTGAGATCAGATATTACATCGATGCTCTCCATAAACGATTCTTTGTCAATCCTCCAGGAACCGGCGACAGACCAGAAATTACCCCAGCGGGAACTTTCGCCCAGTCTCGATGAGCCATCACGGCGGAACGAGCCGGATAAGTAATATTTGTTATCGTAATCATATTCGGCTCTCGACAGCATTGAAAGCATCGTATTACCCCAGTAGTACGCACTGGCATTGAGTTTTCCTGCAGTTGCCACCGTATGCAGTGCACTTGTCGGCAGGTTGGTGCCGGAAGAGTACTGATAATCAGTATTATTCTTTTCAGCCTCCCATCCTACTAGAACGTTCAGATTGTGTACCGTTCCAAACTTTTTAAAATAGTTAAGGGTTGTTGACGAGACCAGCTTGTTTACAATAGTGTTCGTTTCAGAAACCGATCCGTTGGTGTTCGACCCGTTGAAGTGCAATGCGCTGTAATACAGATGATCTGACGTATTTGCATTGTCGTATGAAAAAATTGACTTCAGTACCAGCTCAGGCAGTATCTTCACTGTGACAGTCTCGTTGGCAAGTAATCTTAGTGTGTTCGAATTGTTTTCCCACTGATCATTATAGTAAAGCGGGTTGTATGCATAACTGCCATATCTCGCTGTCCACGGATCACCTGTTACGTAGTCTGTAGGCCAGTAGAGGCCCCAGAGCAGGTTGCGGCTCTGGAGGAAGTAGTTACTGCCGGTAGCACGCGAATCGTTAAAACCTTCCTTCTCGCTGCTGGAAACATTTATATTAGTCGCAAACTCAACAAACTTACCCACCTTCTGGCCAAAATTAATTCTGCCGGTGAAACGGTCGTAATCGTTTATAACACTGCGCCCCATATCATTCGTGTAAGAGAATGATGTATAATAATTCGATGTCTCGGTAGCACCGCTGACAGAGAGGTCATAGTTCTGATATACTGCCGTGCGGAAGAGTACATCGTCCCAGTTATAGTAGGTCCCGGCCCTGTCGCCTGTGATGGTCAGCGAGTTGATGGTGTTATCCGGAGCCGAGAAAATATATCCGTGCTTATTAAACCTCTTGTTAAGCTGTGCGAGAGCGCTGGCGCTTGCCTCCGCTTCAGTATCGCCATAGCTGTAGACACCTGCATTCCAGAAGTTTTCATAGTACAGTTTAACCTGGTCCTCAGGGCTAGCTGCTTCATAGTTGTCGGTGGCAAACGCCGGGGTCATACCAACGGAAGCCTTGAAGTTAATGACAGCCTTCCCCTGTTTGCCCTGTTTGGTTGTGATGACAATAACTCCGTTTGCAGCTCTTGAACCATATAAGGAAGAGGCAGCAGCATCCTTCAGGACAGTGATGGATTCAATGTCATTCGGATTGATGGAGCTCATCACGTTACTTGAAGTATAAATCCCCATATTCGTGACGTCACCCGAGATTACCGGCACGCCGTCAACAACATACAGCGGTTCATTGGAGGCGTTCATTGACCCGATACCGCGTACCCTTATGGCGGAAGTCGATCCTGCCTGGCCGGAAACAGTAGTGATCTGCATACCGGCTACTTTACCGCCCATGGCGTTTTCAAAAGAGAGCGTGGGCACATCCCTGATTGCATCTGCTTTCACCACACTGGCAGCGCCGGTGAAGGTACCTTTTGTTGAGGTACCGTAAGCGACTACGATGACCTCATCAAGTGCAAGAGCATCAGTCACCATCTCTACGTTAATGACTGTTCTCCCGGCTACAGGTATCTGCTGGGTTTTGTAGCCTACGAAACTGAAGACCAGAACGCCGTCAGAAGGAACATTGCCGAGGGCATATTTGCCGTCAGCGTCAGTGTTGGTACCCACTCCCCTGGAGCCCTGTAAAAGGACCACTGCATAGGGGATCGGAGCACCATCATCAGAAGCAGTTACCGTTCCGGTAACCCTAGTCTGTGCCATACCGGCATTAACAAAAAATGCCGACAAGACAATGAAGATTAATTTTTTCATGAAAAAAGTGCGTTAGTTTTAAGGTTTTGCACGTACAAGTTACGAGTTATTTAAATACCAAAAAAAATAATTTGTCATACATCATAACTGTTTTTCAATAAATTTTTTCAGGCAAATGGCAATAGGCAGCAGGCAATAGTCTGCAAATGTGAAGCCTGAGAACTGACCGTATACTGAAGACAGGAGACAGAAACGTTTTGTTTCTGACGGAAAAGGTTAAATTTGTTTTAAGTTACTACCTATATTAATACTAACCTCCCGGAAATATGAAATCTGTAAAAGCTATTTTGCTGGTCTTGGTGATGGCATGCGCATGCACACCGCATACTGAATATGACGTCCTGATAAGGAACGGACAGATCATTGACGGATCGGGGTCCCCGGCTTTCCGGGGAGATATCGGCATAAAGGCAGACACCATCGCCGCCATCGGGGAGCTGAAAAATGCAAAAGGACAGACGGAGATTGATGCCGCTGGCATGACAGTCGCTCCGGGATTCATCAACATGCTCAGCTGGTCCGTCGAGTCGCTTATTGAGGATGGCAAGTCGCAGGGAGACATCAGGCAGGGGGTGACGCTCGAAGTGATGGGCGAGGGAGATTCCTGGGGCCCGTGGAACGAGAGCATGAAAAGAGATATGAAGGCATCACAGGCTGACATCAGGTATGACATCATATGGACTACTCTTGGCGAATACCTTGAATATCTTGAAGGTAAGGGTGTGTCAACAAATATTGCATCTTTTGTCGGCACCTCAACATTGCGGATACATGTTATAGGGTACGACGACCGTCCCCCGACCGGGGAAGAGATGGATTCGATGAGACTGCTTGTAAGGCAGGCCATGGAAGAGGGTGCTATTGGTGTAAGCTCGGCGCTTGAGTACGTACCCGGAAGCTTTGCCTCACCCGAAGAGCTGATTGAGCTGTCAAAGGTGGCGGCAGAGTATGACGGAATGTATATCTCGCACCTGAGAAACGAGGATTTTCAGTTTCTTGAAGCCATCGATGAATTTCTCAAAGTGGCAAAAGAGGCAAATATAAGATCGGAAATCTATCATTTCAAACAGGTCGGAAAAACCAACTGGTACAAGCTTGACGAAGCCGTGGCTAAAATTGATTCGGCAAGAGCGGCCGGGTTGTCTATAACTGCCGACATGTACAATTATGTTGCGAGCTCAACGGGCTTCGACATACTTATGCCCGAATGGGTGCAGGAAGGTGGATTTGAGAAGCTGGTTGAACGGCTCAGGGATCCGGAGATCAGGAAAACTGTCGGACAGGATATAATCAATACCATAATGAAAAAACAGGGCTCTCCGGAAAAGGTGCTTGTTGTGGGCTTTGATACTGATTCGTTAAAATACCTCCAGGGAAAGACCCTTGCCGAGATAGCTGCCAAAAGAGGCACTTCGCCGGAGGAGACTGTGATGGACCTGGTTATCGATGACGGAAGCCGCTGCAGCGTTGTGTATTTCTCGATGTCTGAAGATAACCTTAAGAAAGAGATGGCGCTGCCCTGGATGAGCTTCTGCTCCGACGGAAGATCAATGGCTCCGGAAGGTGTCTTCCTGAAGTCGGCGACACATCCAAGAGCATACGGCAATTTTGCGCGTTTGCTGGGGAAATATGTCAGGGAGGAGAAGGTTATTCCGCTTGAGGATGCGATATACAAGCTGACTACCCTGCCGGCCACCACCATGAAGATCGAAAAGCGCGGAGCCCTGAAGGAAGGTTTTTATGCCGACGTGGTGGTGTTTGACCCTGCAAAGATCCAGGATCATTCGACGTTTCAGGATACACACCAGTATTCAACCGGCATGAGCCATGTATTCGTAAACGGCGTGCAGGTTCTGAAGGACGGTGAGCATACCGGCGCTACACCAGGGAGAGTGGTCAGAGGACCGGGCTGGGTTGGCCGGTAGCATGCTGATAATCCTCCACATGATAAAACGGTTCTGCCATAGGCGTATCTTCATTACTCAGAACCCTGAACAGCACCGGATCCCTTAATATATCAGTTACCAGTGCCGGATTGCCGTCAAGGATCACCTGGTTATTGATCAGCCTGATCCCGTGACTGTAATCGACATACCACCAGACATGTCCGTTGTAAACTGGCTGGATCGGATTGCCGCCAGGCTTATGCCAGCCGTAAATCACAACCCTGTCGTGTTGATCAGCAGTCCGTGATGAGAGGATGACATCCTTTTTAATGCCTGCCACAAGCTGTCCATGCTTGCCTCCGGCTTCGGAAAACTGCTTTTCAATCTGCGCGTTATGATCGACAAATCTCGATACCAGCTCATTTGCATTGCCGACAGGCACATAATTAAAAGGTGTCAGCTTCAACTCTGCCTGGCTGTAAATATTATCACTCAGCGCTGATGTTACGAGAGAGGCTCCAAAAAGCGTTGCCAGCCTCTGTGCAGTGAAGGGGTTCATCGGCACTCTGCAGAAATCATCATCGCTGCCTACAGCAAGATAATCGGGCATTACCTCATATATCACGCTGTGCGTGCCCCCGTTCAGGTCTTCAAACAGCGCATGCAATGTGACGGTTTTTCTAAGAAAGCCAGGGATGTTTCCTGAAGCAACAGCCTTGTATATCTCTTCCTCACGCACACTGAGCGGCAGCTCACTTACACGTTTCATGAAGTCAGTCCCTGTCTCTGCTAGGGGGTCACGCTCCGGTATATTCATCCTGCGAATGGGCAGTGCCAGTGTATCAGAAATGAACTGCGAATAAGCCCTCTCTCCAAAATAACGGTAATCCTTCTGCTTGTGGCGTGTTCCACTTAACATACTGTGAATAAATCCGTTATATTCAACCTGATAAGTGTGAAATATTTTTCCCGCCGGATTGGGTTTAAATATAAACTCTATCCTTCTTCCGGGTGATGAATACCAGATCAGCGAATCGCGCACTTTTTCCCGAAGCCTGAATGACCGGCCAAGATAATCCTTCATCATCCTGCTTCGGTACCAGGTTCCGCCTGTCGGCGAGACCAGGGGCTTACCGTTATAAATGACAACGCTGTCGTTATAAGCGAGTGTGCACAGGTATTTATCCCTTCCCGACTTAAGCCAGCGGGTAATTTTGGGGCCGTGAATTGTATCCTCATAGCCATAATCACTGTCGAGAAAGGCAATGCGGACGACATCTTCAGGTATATCTTCCGCCGCGCTTAAATATTTGAAAATGAAACTACCTCCTCCGCTGTGGCCGTTAAGCACTATTTCGGGATGCCAGGGTTCAAACAATCTTTTGATGTCATCTGCCATCTTCCTCACCTGTTCTCCGGAATCAGCTAAACCGGCGTTCCACGCAGGCCAGCTTTTTTTGCTGTTCTCAAAATATGCAACCACGACGGTCCTCTCCTTAATTATTTTCCTCAGAAACCTTGTCTGTGCCCCGATATGCTGAATATTAAAATGCCAGTCGTCTCCCTCTTTGAGGTTCTTGCCAAATGTTTGTTCAATTGAATTACCGTTCGGCAAGGCATAAATTACGAGAAGCACCCGGTCATCCTTTTCAAATCCATTAATCGGGGCATTTATCAGGACTCGTGTTCCTGGCGGAGAGTCTTCAATAACCATCTGCTGTTCATCATAGGAACCCGATGGTGTAAATCCGGGAAGTGGCTGAGAGTTCAGTACTGAAGTCCCGGAGAAGATCAGAAGTATCAAAAATGTGGTTCTTTTGAGCATACGTGGAGATTTCCGTACAGTTGGCAAATCAATCATCCCGCCTTGTTTTAATGAAGTAAATGTACCCACATATTTATTGAGTCTCCCCATTTTTCATTCAGGATTTTAAATAGCTATATTTGTTCGTGTCAATGTAAGATGTTGAATTCTTTACTCCGGAGGAAGGCAGTATCGACTGCGGATGCAGAAGGTAGGAATACGGGCATGCGCCGTGTGCTGTCTGTTAAGGATCTCACTTTTTTCGGTATTGCTGCCATTATCGGCGGCGGCACGTTCAGCGCAATAGGAAATGCATGTTATGCAGGCGGCCCGGCTGTCATACTGTTATATGCCATCTGTGCAGTTGCCTGCGGTTTCACGGCGATGTGTTATGCCGAGTTCGCCTCACGGGTGCCAGTATCAGGAAGCGCCTACACCTATGCCTATATAACGTTCGGCGAGCTGTTTGCATGGATCATCGGCTGGGCCCTGATAATGGAATATTCCATCGGAAATATTTACATCGCCTTTTCATGGAGTGGCTATTTCACCAATCTTGTCCAGGGTATCCCGGAATGGCTCACAATCAATTACAAGTCGGCCCACCAGGCATTTGTTTCAGGTACACCGGGAGAAGGTCTGACTGCATGGATGACTGCGCCGCAGGTTGCAGGATTGAGAATCATTTTCGACATGCCGGCGTTGGCGATAAACGTCTTTCTCACAGCCCTGGTATTTGTCGGAACCAGTGAGTCACGGAACCTGAGCAACACGATGGTCATCATTAAGCTGTCCATTATTGTGCTCGTGATAATAGTCGGTGCATTCCATGTTGATATTGAAAACTGGACTCCTTTCATGCCCAACGGTTTCAACGGCGTGATGTCCGGTGTATCGGCAGTGTTTTTTGCATATATAGGTTTCGATGCCGTCTCCACCCTGGCTGAAGAGAGCAAGAATCCGCAGAGAGACCTGCCGCGGTCGATGATCTATTCCCTGATTATCTGCACTGTGGTTTATATGATCCTGGCACTGGTGATAACAGGAATGGCCCCTTACAAGCTTCTCGGGGTGAGCGATCCGCTTGCGGAGATATTCAAGATCCAGGGTGTAAAATGGATGCTGTTCATTGTGTCACTGGCTGCCGTTATAGCTATGACAAGCGTTCTCCTGGTGTACCAGATGGGCCAGCCAAGGATATGGATGAGCATGAGCCGCGACGGCTTGCTTCCAAAGAAGTTCTCGTCAATACATCCGAAGTTCAAGACACCGGGATTTGCCACAATCGTTACAGGTCTGGTGGTAGGAATCCCAATCTTCTTTACAGACGAAAAGATAGTCCTCGATTTTACAAGCATTGGCACCCTGTTTGCCTTTGCGCTTGTCTGCGGCGGGATACTGATCCTGCCGAGGAACACTGCTCCCAGGGAAAACGGCAGGTTCAGGATACCCTATGTGAACGCTAAATATATTGTTCCGGCAGTGACTGTCGTAAGCCTGATTATCATTGCTGTGTTTTATCCCAATTCCATATACTCGGATGACGAAAACACCCGGCTGAACTACCCGATGATCATATTCTATATCGTCTGGGTGATCATCGCAGTTCTTTCGTATGTCAGGAGCTTTACCCTGATCCCGGTCATAGGCCTGCTCGCTTGCTGTTATCTTCTGACGGGAATGGGATGGACCAACTGGGCTATGTTCGGGGTATGGCTGGTCATAGGCCTGACAATCTATTTCCTGTACGGATACAGGAAAAGCAACCTGGCCAAAAAACAGGAATAAAAGTCTCAGGATAGTTTTTATGTATCAGTATTTCAGCGGTTTACTAGACTATTGATATATTCTTCAAGCATTGTATAACCTGACGGGGCAATTGTGTTGCGGTCTTCGGGGTCATCAGGATTAAGTCCTTTTGCTTTCTCCCAGCTGTCAGACATTCCGTCCTTATCATTGTCAGTCACGGTATTATACGTTCTGAGTTCAGGCCATCCGGGGGTATTGTTCTGCGAGTCGATAATGCCGGTAAAAGGTCCGTAGGAATCACCATAGGCGCACTTGCCGGTCATCGTCTCCTTAATGATTCTTTCATCATAACTGTCGCGCCTGGGCAGGGTTGCGCCTGCATTTTTGAGTACTGCCTTATATGCTTTCTTTGCCGATGTTGTTTTCACAGGTGCATACGTGAACGGAACCTCAGATCTTATTCCGTCAGCTTGGGCAAAGTCGCCCTGTACACCGCCTTCCCAGTTGTCAGAACTTACTGTTCTGCTTCCTTTCATGTAATTGCCATTGATATACCATATGCCAAGAGAATCGAAAGGCTCCACTATCCGGCAGAGCACATTCTTTTTTGTGGCCGGACCCGGTTTGTAATAGTTGTTTATCATGTTCTGCTGGCCCAGTTCACCGCCGTAGGAGCTGTTAAAGCCCCAGTTGAAGATGACGTTATTTCTGAAGTCAACGATTTCCGTCTCCCTGGAGTCAGGGTGATAGCGTGCTCCGCAGAAGCGGGGCAGGCGGCTGGTATGTGATGCAAGCAGGTTATGGTGAAATGAGGCTCCCTTTCCTCCCCATATTCCACCGTAGCCGTGCTCTCCCTTATAGTGTCCGGCATTGTACAGGCTCTCTGAGATGATGCACCATTGCATTGTAAAATCGGTATTGTCATAGAACGATGCAGTTTCATCTACCGACCAGCTCATTGAGCAGTGGTCAATGATTATATTCTTTCGTCTTATTCCCGTAATCGCATCAGGAGCTTCTTCTGTTGGTCCGCCGATGCCGCACCGGAACCTGATATACCTGATGATCACATTGTCAGTATCCACCGAAACGGTCTCGCCCTTAATACATATTCCGTCACCCGGGGCAGTCTGGCCGGCTATTGTCACATCACCCTTGGATATGTGAAGGCGGCGTTTCAGCTCAATTGTTCCCGACACGGCAAAGACGATGGTTTTGGGACCTGACTTATTGAGAGCCCAGCGAAGGGAACCCTCGGGTGGTTTTGTGACAGAATCTTTAAGGTTTGTGACCACATAAACAGCTCCTCCCCTGCCACCGGTTGTGTTGCGCCCGAAGCCTTCGGCGCCGGGAAAAGCAGGCAGCTGAGCCTGCAGGGCTGAGGCGATAAAAAGGAAAACGAATGCCAGGTTTCTCATTTGGAGTTTCTCTTTATTTTTTTGCTTCAGGCAATGCAGGCTTCCGGGGCTTAAGGTCTTTCATTGCGTCGAAGACCAGGGCAGCAATTGCCGCTGCACCGGCAGGCTGAAAATGGGTGTTGTCCTTGCTTCCTTCGGGATAGGCTTCGTAAAGTCCCGGAGGGAAATTCATAAAGTAAGTGGTGGTAACATAATCCTGTCCCTTTTCTGTGAAAAATTCCATGCTGAGCGCCGAGAGGTCGATAAAAAAGACGCCCAGCTCATCCGCCACGGCCCTCATGCCGTCAGGGTAATCGCCGTGAGTATTTCCAAGCTTTCCCATCTTCCCAGGGATAATTTCGTGCAACAGGTGTGATTAGTATCGGTATCGCACCTTTCTCCCGCGACTGGTTTACATATAACCTGAGAAATTCCTTATACCCCGGCAGTGATGTATAACGTTCACCCTTGCTCACCGAGGCGTCATTATGCCCGAACTGTATCATCACCACGTCGCCTGGCTTCAGGGACCTGTATATTTCGGACCATCTCCCCTCTTCAAAGAATGACCTTGTGCTTCGTCCGCCTCTTGCCCTGTCATCAACTATGACGCTGTCGGTTTTGATAATCTGCCTTACCAGGTGAAGTGAATCGGATGACATGAATGCCTGAAACACCTGTCCCCAGCCCATTATGGGGTATCTTTTAGCCTGGTAATCAGGTTCCAGGGAATAGTCTGCCACAGTTGAGTCCCCGATGATCCACACTTTGACCGGTTTTTTCCTGCCCGAGGCGCTGCAATCATTTGTCGCCTTTTCGCCGATGAATGCAGGGAAGAGACCCGCCATCAGTATTATTGCCAGTATCCTTTTTATTATCATATTTTACTCTGTGTCATTTCTTCTGAACCAGTCCAGGTCAGCATATCCGGCATCGTTTGTAAAGCCGTCGCGCAGTGCGAAGAATCCTATTTTCGCTCCTATCCACATGCCTGCCCTGGCAGTGAAGATGTCGCCGGCTTCCCTGAAAACGATACTGTCAGTGCTATAGCTGAATTTGCATAATGCTCCCGGTGTCACATTTACCCTGAAAAATATTTCTCCGCTCCTGACTTCATCCGAAAAGAGAATTTCCTCACCGCCTCCTTTATCTGCCTCCAGGCATCTCACCACCCTTACCATAAGTTTTCCTTCATTCCGTTTCAGGGAAATATACTGATAATCCTGCCCCATTACAACCATCCCGGCTTCTTCGCCTTCAGATCTGAGGCCACATTTCAGGGAAGCTGATACATTGAATTTCTCATCCGGAAATTTCTGCAGGAAGAGGTTAGGCACATCCCAGAGGTTATGCATGCTGTCGGGTCTTGCAATGCAGTTCAGCCTGAAGCATCCGTATGCCTCGGAGGGGTATCCCCATGACAGCGAAGGATTTGCATGCCACTGCCACTGTAACCCTGCAGTGTTGCCGTTGAATTCATCATTTACCGGGGGAGATGCCTGCGGCCATTCGCTGACAACATAAGGTCTGGTAAATGATGTCATCGGTTCTCCGGTACCGTCGCCATCATCATCGGAGCCTATGACCGGCCAGTCATTGACCCAGTTCAGAGGCTCCAGATGGACTATTCGTCCGTATGCGCCCTTGTCCTGAAAATGAATAAACCAGTCTTCCCCCGATTCTGTTGTGACCCATGCACCCTGGTGAGGACCGTTGACAACGGTTTTGCCCTGATGCATGACCACCTTTCCCTCATAGGGTCCGAAGATATTTTTCGATCTCAGCGCCAGCTGCCATCCATTGGTGACCCCACCCGCCGGCGCGAAGATGTAATAGTAACCATTTCGTTTGTAGAATTTCGGTCCCTCTACCGTCGGGTTGGCATCATGACCGTCAAAGACCATTATGCCACCATCATACATTGCTGTGCCCTCCGCATTCATCCTGCTCACCATCAGCACGCTTTTTACCCCGGCCCTGCTGCCGGCAAAAGCGTAGACCAGGTATGCGTTGCCGTCATCATCCCACAAAGGTGAAGGGTCGATCATGCCCCTCCCCTGCCTTACAGCCACGGGCTCTGACCACGGACCTGCAGGGTCCTTTGCCTTTACCATGTATATGCCATGATCAGGATCAGGATAATAGATATAGAATTCATTATTATGATATCTTATGCATGGAGCCCACACGCCTCCTCCGTGCCTTACCCGGCTGAAATATTCTTCGGGTTGCAGCCGGTTCAAGGCGTAGCCTGTCAGCTGCCAGCTGACAAGATCCTTTGACTTAAGAACCGGTAACCCCGGAACGCAGTTGAATGATGAAGCCACCATATAAAAGGTGTCACCGACCCCTATCACATCCGGGTCGGAATAGTCAGAATGCAGTATGGGATTGGCATATGTTCCGGCAGCTTCACGGTTCACCCGGCTGCATACAGCGAACAGCAAAATCACCAGGGTAACAGCCATAATATATATCTTATTTCCCATACCCATCGATTTTTTGGACGGAATATCTAACTATCAGATCCGGCCGCATGGCAACAAGATCCGTCAGGTCAAAGTAATTCATTATTCCCGGAACGACGAATGAATACCAATCTTTGTCCATTGGTCTTTGAGTGATTTCAGAGTAGGATTTTATTGTTTCCGACAACTCAAGTGAGCCGATACGCAGATCAAGCACTGCGCTGAAAAGCGCTGGTACAGCAGCCTGTCCCGAAGCGATAATCTTCACCGGCAAGCCTTTCAGCGCGTTATCTGATGAAATGAAATCAAGAAGTGAGATAATATCTTTCACACGCTGCCCTGGTAACGGCTGTCCGGTATGAAGACTCAGCATGGTATTGTGGTACTCGATGTTATAGTATTTAGGGTCATTTGCCTCCGGCTTCTCTGCGGTCTCCCCCATTCCTCTAAGATCTGCCAGGATCAATACATGACCCCTGGCGATGTTGTTATCAACAAATCCATCGTCCGCAAGTGCCGCCGATTTTCCCCTGTGATCAAAACGCATTATAACAGTATCCATTGAGGCTTTATTATCGGGCAGGAATAAAAGGCAGGGCAGCGGTACCTCGCCTTCCCTCCTGATTATCAACTTCTGCATTGAATAGCCAGGAAATTCCTGCGTTGCAATGCAAGCGGTTTTTATTTCGCCGTGACTCTCTTGTATTCCAAGGAGTTCGCGCAGTTTTGCCCGGACTTCCTCATCATTGTTCAGGGTCATGAATTGTTCCCTTACCTCATGGCTGTCATTGGCATTCTTTAGGTTGACTTCCTGCATGGTGACCTCATCTGCGAAGAAGGAAGTGACCTGTCCCGAAAGGGTACACCAGGTATCTTTTTCAGCCTCGGGAACAGCCATATCATGAATTATATCCATGGTGTCTTTGCAGAGCCATTTTCTGAACCATTTAACAGCAGCTTCCTGCTTGGGCCATGATATTCCGTGGCCGTCCTCAAACGTAAAAAGGCTTATCTTTTCAGGTGCCCCGAGCACGCTGTAAGCATCATACAGTTCATTATAAGCGTCCACTGTTCCGCGATAATCGACGAAGTCATACCTGCCAGCAAGGATCAGCAAGGGTTTTGGTGCGAAAAGCATAAGATAATCGGCTATTTCAAGCTGTTCCCTGCCCTCGTATGGCAGCTGCTGGCAGCCGTCACCTATGCCGTTAAGCTCATATTCGCGTTCCCTGCTGGTGACAAAGCTGCATGGAGCGGCGACTTTGACCCTTTCATCATATCCTATAAACCAGGTTGTCTGTGCTCCTCCGCCGGAATTGCCGAGGCAGCCTATTCTGTCCGGGTCAACCTCCGGTCTGGATGCCAGATAATCGAGCGACCTTATGTTATCAAATAACTCCCATGCGACAACGCCCGAACCTGTCAGGCTTGCACCGGCATTGAGGAGGGTATGTTCCGTGGTGCTTCCCCGGAGAATGCGCTTTCCGGCCGAGTCGGTAAACTGCACCCTTTCGCCCTGGGATACCGGGTCAACGACAAGTGCTGCAAAACCGTTAGACGCAAATAGAATAGCAGTCTCCTGGTATGACACTGTTGCCTTTGACGTCATTTCGTGCCCGCAGAAAATGAGGACGGCCGGGAAAGGTCCTTTTCCTGCAGGAAGATAAAGGTTCGATGCAACATGGTGGCCGGACCTTGACTCATAGATGACTTTTTCGATAGCATAGTCAATACGGTCGATACGCCCCGTTACCAGGGCATTGAGGGGTGTTTTGGCAGGCATATCACCCAGGAGGCTGATATATTTCTTCCTGCACTGCTGCCTGTAATCAAATAATCCTTCAGGTGTTTCAAGGGCAGAAGCCAGTGATACCCGGCGCTCATCATACTGCAGATGCATAGCCTGCAGAAGGTATGATCTGAGAGTCGTTTCCGTCTTCCAGTCCATAACCTTATACGGATCCTGTGCCGTGCCGGTAAATGTCAGGCTTAACAGGACAGACGCTATCAGCAGGACCTGTCTCAAGAATTCTGATTTAAAATCATCCGCAGGAGACAAATCCTGCGGATGAAGAAAAAATTAACCCAAATCCAATATTACTGTTACGGTTTCCACCGCGGTGCCCCGGCCGTTGCAATTCCTGCAAAATGTGTATCAAGGAATGTAAAGATCCCGTTTAAAGGATCAGTCCATAATGCGGATGATGCACCTGCATAGGCAGTTAGGCTGCTCTTAATCGGGAAGGTCGTTCCGTCATTAAAGTCGCTTGTATAGTAGGATCCTGTATAGGTCATGGTCATTGTGCCAGGCCTGATGCCGTTTGAAACAGGACTGCTCTGTCCGAAGATACAGTCACTTATTGTTATTGGCCCGGTTGAAGAATTTCCGGTTCCAAAATCAATGAAGTATCTGCCTGTTGTGGCGTCCATTGTAGTCCTGTCAAAAGTACAGTTGTCAACAACAACACCAAGGCAGCCTGCACCTGCTCCATAATTTATTATACCTCCCCTGATATTGTAAACCGTTGTGTTGCTGAATTTAATATGAATAAAATTACCTGTCAGAGCCCCGTTCAGCACGCCGTAGTGGCTGTCAAAGGCAAAGTCGTACATGATACAGTTATTAAACTCAACATTGTTGATGACCTGTCCTGCGGCGTTTCCGCGTAAACGGATAGCACTGCGGCCGGAATTTCTTATAATACAGTTATTGAATTTGATTGCACCGATTGCAAACGCAGTGAGCTCCTGGTCGATAATTCCCCTGTGTTTTATTAATCCGGCATCGTCATAGGAACAGCTTATATCGACATTTTCAAAGACAAGTGAGTCAGAAAGCGTCATCCCGGTTCCAATATCAAACATGTGGTTGCCTCCTCCGGTGATAAGGTAAATAGTTGGCAGGTTATCAGGATATAAGCCCCTTACTTTTATGCTTGCAGTTACAGTATCAACTTCCGTCAGGCCATATTTCGCACTGTTGGTAAGTATCAGAACCTGTCCTGAAGTCATTGCATCCAGGGCGGCAGTCAGGTCACCGCCGTCAGGAAGCAGAACATCTCCCTCAAGCATGATATTCGTCCTGCCCCTTACGAAAGTCGTATTCATCAGACGGATCTCATATGTTCCGTTTGGCACGCCTGTAACCAGTTTCTCCCCTGCAGAAATCTCCCCTGCAGAAAGAGTATAGGGAAGCTGAGTGCCTCCGCTGACGAATAAAAGGGATGTAGCCACCGATCCGGGCAGCCATCTGACGGTACAGGTGCCTATGCCGGTCATTTCGCTTTCATAACCGTTGAACAGGTTCTCCGGGCCTGATTTGAAATCCGCCATGATCCATTTTGACTCCGCAACTCCGCTCAGCGAGCTTATTGCTTTCACACGGGCAGAGAACTGGGTATCACCGGCAGGAAGAACATAAGAATAAGTCACAATGCCGCCTGGAACATCAGCTGTATGTACCAGTGAAGCCGGGGCAAAATCAGTGCCCTGATAAATCTCAACCACATAATGGTCAATATCCTTTGCCGCAATCCATGTCAGGGTTACCGTTGTTATATTGCTTATCTGGGAAGTTAATCCGGTCGGGGTAAATGCCCTGTCAAATTCAAGCTGTTCGACAATCGGGTCAATTTCCTCTTTACAGGCATTCAAAAAAAGCGCTGTAAAAACCCCCAGGATCAGTCCTGTATTTATTAATGTCTTTTTCATAGTAACAATTTATTATTGTTAATAGCCATAATCATTTTTCAGCTGACCGTTGCTGGTATCAAGAAATACCTGCCAGATTGGCCAGAACTGATTCAGATCGGGGTTGTTGGTAAAGAGTGAGCCGATTTTGGCGTCATCAATCTTGGTGGGACCTGCCCAGCCAATCACTGAGAAAGGATATTCACCGGACATATCGGCTGTTTCTCCCCTGTTTAGTCCGTAGATGGAGAGTTTCGTCAGTTGTCCGTCCTCATCGGCAACAAACTTGTAGTAGAGGTTAGACGGAACATCTGCATATTCACCTGTTTGTTTGCGCAGGTTATCCATTTTTACTTTTGCCTCATCCATTTTTGTTTTCAGCAGGTTCCAGCGGATAAGCGCCTGTTTGCGTTCCATTTCACCGCAGAACTCAAAGGCATTCTCCTTCACTATGGCATTGAACATTGCTTCCTTGCCTGACAAACCGTTAACATAAGCGTCTACCTTGGTGGGCCAGTCGGCCTGGGCAAAGGCCCTCTGCCGTATCTGCTTCAGGTAGGGAGCAGCCGCGGACGGTCCCGTCAGTTCATTTTCAATCTCGGCAGCCATCAGCAGAACCTCGGCATAACGCATATAGATTTTATTGACACCGTCATCGTTGGTTGATGTCACAATACGATCCATCCACTCATAACGCCATTTGCCAAAACACCAGTTATTCAAAGAGCGCAACTGCTGCTTTGCCACGCCGCTGACAGCTGTACCATACTGATAGGGAACACATGTAACGTCCCTTCTGGTATCTGTTACGTCAAAATCATAAAATACAAAAGGCAATGGCCCGTATGTTCCGCCCTGTGCCTGACCCGTGTACTGATCGACACTGGCATGCTTTACACCGTAAGTATAAAGGTGACGGCCACGACCCTGGGCAAACGGTATTTCCCACAGAGATTCTCCTCCGGCGGGATCAGGGTCGACGGTAAGGTCCTCGCAGTTCTTCCTGAAAAGACCCTCAAAAGTAGTTTCGAGTTTTACCTTGTTGCTGGTAATTACATCCTTGCATTCCTGCAATGCAACAGGATACAAAACCGACACCGACAGCTCAGGATCAGTGCTTCTCCTGATCCCGTCAGGATATTGGGAATAGCCTGCTGCCCAAAGGCAAAGGCGGGCACGGAATGCTTTTACAAAAGCTTTATTAATCTGCTCCGTTGTTGCGGTCCTTGCTGTTTCATTCGGCCATGCAACCAGTGTTGCAGCCTCACCAAGGTCGGCAATCAGCTGTTTGTAAATTACCTCACGGCTTGATTTCGGTAGATACATCGTCTCAGACGAAACCGGTTCAAACCTGGCAACCACATCTCCCCATGCCTTTAAAAGGTCTGCGTAAAATATAGCCCGTAGGGTTAATGCCTCGCCCAGGAGTTGCCCCATTTCAGTGCCGGGAGCAGGGTTCCCGTAAGTTCTTAAACCCCTGATACAGATATTTGCACGTTCTATGCCTGAATACATCTGTGCCCAGGCATTATTTGTAGTATTCATATCTGTGTTGATTGGAGAGTTCACATACCTGGCCAGATCTGTCCTGGCAGTAACTGAGCCGGAGCTGTTGTTCCACTCAATATCCGTATTAGAGCCATAATGCGTCAGGAACCTGCCCCTGTAAGAGTTGGTCTCCCCTATGGGAACCTTAATTCCGTCCAAAGCCGAAGCGGCAAGAGTTGGATCGGAGAATATAAGTGATTCATCAAAAGTCGACTGGGAAGGGGCATCCAAAAAGTCTTCGCACGATACCAGGAGGCCTGCAAAAACCAAACTGAGTATAAACAGTATTTTTTTCATATTCATGTAGTTAAATCAGATTAAAATGTAAGATTTAATCCATATAATATTTGTCTGCTTTTTGGATAAGCCGAATAATCAAGTCCCGGTGTAACAGCAGTATTTCTCCTTGTTGAGACTTCGGGATCAAAACCCGAATAATTAGTCCAGATAAAAACATTATACGCAGAAACATAGAACCTCAGGTTCTGGATTTTTATCTTATTAACAATCTGTGATGGCAGGCTGTATCCCAGGGTCATTGTATTCAGGCGGAGGAATGATCCGTCTTCCACAGCCCAGTCCGAAAAGACATGCCTTGACATATACGGTGACCACATGGTTGTATTTGCGTTCATGGCCTCCAGCTCTGCCGGGTCATTGACAAGTTCACCGGCAGCATTGAGATTGGTCCATCTTTTTCCGTCTGCCATAACATCAATCATATTCCTGAACTGGTACCGGCCTGTTGTGTACTCAATTTTGTTGGCGTTATAGACATCATTCCCGTAACTCCAGTTAAACTGAGCTGACAGGTCAAAACCGTATACAACGGCTTCAATGCTGAACCCTCCGGTATTGTCAGGGTTTGCATTGCCTATTACAGAGCAGTCTGCAACAGTAATAGTGTCATTGCCCGTAATGTCTTTCAGCTTCAGCATGCCGGGCCTCAATGTGCCAATCACGGCAGTTGCATCAGCAACACCTTCCTTCAGGTTCCATGTTTCAGTCTCTGAATCATAATCGAAGTCAGAAACCTCATATCTTCCGTCGGACTGATAACCGTACATTTCACCAACTGATCCGCCTACAGCTATCCAGTAATCATTGCCGATTTCCGTCGATGCCCAGCCGGTAGCCACTCCAAAGTCCTGCATAGTTCCCAGCGAAATGATTTCGTTGTTGTTGAAACTAATATTGAATCCGGCATTAACTCTTACGTTTCCTTTATCATAGATCACACCGTTAAGTGCAATTTCAAGACCCCGGTTCTCTGTTTCACCCATATTCCTGTACTGGGTGTCATATCCCGTACCTGAAACCGGGAAATTAATCAGAAGGTTCTTAGTTGTGTTGTCGTAGACTTCAAAAGTACCGCTCAACCGGTTTTTAAACAAACCAAAATCCAATCCTATATTGCGGGTATAAGTTGTTTCCCATTTCAGATCCGGATTGGCCATTGTCTTTGACGGAGCCCAGAATGTTGAGAATCCGTTGATCCACGAAGAACTTCCGGAAATGAAAATCTGTGATATCTGACCAGACGGGATATTATTATTACCGGAAGTGCCATATGCGAGACGCAACTTCAGGTTTGAAACAGTTGACGAGATGCCTTTCATGAAATTTTCTTCAGAAATTCTCCAGCCTACTGATACTGAAGGAAAATACCCCCATTGATTTTCCTTGGAAAATTTACTTGAGCCGTCAGCCCTGAATGTTGCCTGAACCAGATATTTTCCTTTGTAGTCATAGTTGATACGACCAAAGAAGGAGAGCAGCTTGTTATCAGGATTGTAAGTGTCAGTATACCTGTTGGAGAACCCCTGGCTGGTGAGTTTATATGCCTGATCCGAAGTAAAGAAATCAGGGTAGCCCCAGACCTGGTTAAATACAGTATTTGATTTCACGACATTAACTTCCTGCCCGACAAGAAGTTTTGCAGAATGCCCGGTACCATGCACAAGTTGCCTGAAATCATAAGTAAGGGTATTTGTGCTCCTTAAACTGTTACTTATATTTTCATTTGATTCCAGTGCAGGCAGGTTCTGGTAAAGTGCAGAAGGAGTATTCTTTACATAATAAGTAGTTATGCCATAAAAGCGGTCATCGTTGGTAGTATAATAATCGAGGCCATCTTCGGTTCTGAATTGCAGGCCATCAATAATATCCCATGCAAAGCTTCCGCTGACATTAAATCTCTTTCTCAACTGCAGACGGTCATTATCCCTGACGTTATCGATTGGATTTGTCATGTTTGATGAGAACTCAGTATCGTCAAATTCGCCGATGGAAGTAAACGGTATCGGAACATATATCATTGTTTGTTTTACCCGTGAGTCAGTCGGGGTTCCGCCTGCCTGATCAGTAGCGCCGGCACCGTATATTTTGGTATCAGAATAACGCACTGAAAATGCAAGTGCGACTTTGTCAGTTGCCTGATGATCCATCTTGAGAGACAAATTGTCTCGGGTGTATCTTGAGTCAAGCATGATCTCATCGCTTCTCAGGCCCGCATAGGTGAAAGCATATCTGAACTTTTCCGATCCGCCGGTTATATTCAGATCATGATTGAAAGTTTCGCCTAGGTGACCGAAAATCTGATCATACCAGTTTGTGCTGGGCTGACCGTTATACAGGTCAATATCCTGGTACATTCCGAAATATTTCTCATAATCTTCAAGCCTGTCTGAATTACCGGATGCATCATCAGCGAGAACGGCATATTCATATTGCCATTTAACATAATCCTCCACGCTCAGGTTTGTCAGATGATCTGCAACTTTCTTAAAGCCGTAATAGGCGTTGTAGTTCACACTTACCTTACCGGCAGTACCTCCCTTGGTGGTTATAAGAATAACTCCGTTGGCCCCGCGTGCACCGTATATGGCGGTTGAAGAAGCATCCTTCAGCACGTCTATTGACTGGATCGTCGATGTGGGAATATCATTGATATTGCTTACAGGAAATCCGTCAACTATATACAAAGGTGAGTTGTCCTGGGTTATTGATCCGCCTCCCCTGACGCGGATACTGATCTCTGCGTCGGGAGAACCCTCAGTGGTAACAACCTGAACACCTGCCATCTTGCCGGTCATGGCTTCCGCAGCCGTTGTCACGGGTATTTTTGCCAGATCTTTTCCTTTTACGGAGGTGACAGCGCCTGTCAGGTCTTTTCTGGAGGCAGTTCCATAACCTATTACAACCACTTCGTCAATCAGGCTGCTCGAAGATGCAATTGTGGCATCAACAACGGTCCGGCCCTGAACAGGTACCTCAACCGGGTCATATCCCACGTATGAAAAAACGAGCATGGCATCCGGTGGGCAATTGTTCACCGTGTAATTTCCGTCAGTGTCAGTGACGACGCCACGCGCTGTTCCTTTGATAACTACATTCAAGCCGATCATTGTCTCTCCAGTCTGAGCATCGGTGACCTTACCCTTCACAGTAATATTCTGAGAAAAGGAAGCCAACGGGATCACAAGCATGGCAAAGACCAGCAAAGTCCTTAAACCGCTGCAACTGCGGAAAAGGAATCTTCTGATTTCATTGATAGATTCTGTCATAGACAAATTGATTAGGGTTTTTATTTAATGCTTTCAGGTTTCAGTTAACCGAAGTTAAGGGATGCATGCATTAAATATATGAATTTAAAATGCAGCTGTATACCTGAATAACAATATGTCCACCACTTTAAACAGATTTTATACCTAATTTCGTTATCTTGTAGGCTGGACCTGAAACTGAACAGAATCTGAAAAATGAGTGAAGAGATTTTGCGGGCAATGATGGAGTTGTTCGCCCTGATAGTCAAGCAGGACGGAGGTATGCAGTTGAGTGAACGGGACTACGTCTCCACCTTTCTCAACAAGCAGCTTTCTCATCAGAGTGCTGATGAGTTCATGAGTCTTTTTCTTGAAAACGCAGGATCGCTGCAGGAAAAAGGTCATCTGTCAGGAAGCGATACCCCTTCAGTCAAGGACTCTATAAGAATCTTCAATATCTGCAAAAAGATCAATCAAACCCTTTCCCAGGAGCAGCGGGTGATTGTTGTTCTGAGATGCCTGGAGCTTATAGATGCTGACAGGCAGTATACCCCGCAGCGGATGAATATCATCAATACCATTGCCGAGGTATTCAAGGTCTCGCTGGAAGAATTCAACAGCATGCTGCTCTTTATCAGGGCAGAAAAAAGGGAAAGCTTTTCTGATTCCTCAATGCTTGTGATGGATACAGGCAGCGTTGCTGAAACAGAGACAGACTTAAGGCAGTTCATTGTCTTCCTTAAGATTGCCAGTGTAAATCTCTACTTCCTGAGATGCTTCTGCACAGGTACAACCCTCCTCAACGGTCTTCCGGTAATATGCCGCAAGGTCTATACATTCGCCCAGGGGAGCTCGGTGCATACACCTCCTTCAACCCCGATATATTACAGCGACATTACCGCACGGTTTGTCTCTGACAAGGATATTCACCGCCTGTCTTTCATTTCAGAAAACCTCACATATTTTTTCCCTGACGGGTTGCCGGCAATAACAGACGTCAGCTTTTCAGCCAGTGAGGGCCAGCTGGTTGGAATTATGGGAGCCAGTGGCTCAGGCAAAACCACTTTGCTAAATCTTCTCAGCGGACTGATAAGACCGCGCTCAGGTGATGTAAGGGTTAACGGTATCTCAATCTTCACGCCGGGAAATAAACTGGACGGCGTAATCGGCTTTGTCCCCCAGGATGACCTCCTTGTTGAGGACCTGACAGTGTTTGAGAACCTCTATTACGCGGCATCACTGTGCTTTGCAGCGAAGAGCCGTGTGGAACTTACCGGTATTGTGAACCAGACTCTGACCACGCTGGGGCTGTACGAAAAGAGAAACTACCAGGTTGGCTCACCCCTGAACAAAGTGATCAGCGGCGGTCAGAGAAAAAGGCTGAATATTGCGCTCGAACTCATCAGGGAGCCATCTGTGCTCTTTCTTGACGAACCTACATCCGGGCTCTCCTCGCGCGATTCGGGGAACGTGATGGATCTGCTGCATGAACTTACCCTGAGAGGGAAGCTGGTGCTGACCGTTGTTCACCAGCCCTCGTCGGAGATATTCAAGGGCTTTGACAAGGTGCTTGTTCTCGACCTGGAAGGACACCTGGTCTTCTATGGTAATCCGATAGAATCAATCGTTCACTTCAAAACGCTTGATGCCCAGATAAACAGCGAGGTGGGTGAATGCTCCGAATGCGGAAATGTCAACCCCGAAACCCTTTTTAATATTCTCGAGACAAGGGTTGTCGATGAATATGGGCGTTATACCGATAAAAGAAGGGTTTCCCCCGGGGAGTGGGCCCAGTCTTTCCTTCGCGTGAGCCCGGTATCCCAGCCGAAGGAGGTGACCTCCACTCCGTATTCCACGCTCGACAGGCCTGGATGGTGGCGTCAGATGACGGTCTTCCTGTCACGTGACCTGAAAAGCAAGATGGCAAACAAACAGTATCTTTTGCTGACACTTCTCGAAGGTCCTGTCCTGGGTCTTATCCTCTCATATATAATAAGATATATTGCTGACCCGTCATCAGCCAATTACATTTTCAGGGAAAACGAGAATATCCCGATTTACATTTTTATGAGCATCATCGTGGCACTTTTCCTCGGCCTGACAATAAGCGCGGAAGAGATCTTCAAGGACAGGAAGATGCTTAAGCGGGAACATTTTCTCCATCTGAGTCACAGCAGCTATCTGGTAAGCAAGGTAGCAGTGCTGATTGTGATCTCGTCATTGCAGGCATTTCTTTTCCTCATCATTGCTAACCCCATTCTCGGGATAAAAGGACTGTTCTTTCAGTACTGGCTGGCACTGTTCACCACCGCCTTCTGCGCAAACATGATAGGCCTGAATATTTCGTCAGCACTAAACTCCGCCATTACAATATATATTGTCATCCCGCTGATCATGATTCCCATGATGATCCTCAGCGGTGCAATGTTCCCGTTCGACAAGCTGAACAGACAGATTGGCAGCGTGGACAGAGTGCCCCTTATTGCCGAGATAATGCCAACACGCTGGACCTATGAAGCGCTTATGGTAAAGCAGTTCACGGGTAACGAATACAGTAAGAGAGTTTACGGGCTGAAGCAGCAGATGAGCATTTCCGACTTCAATAACGTCTACCGTATTCCGAAAATCAAGGATGCCCTTGAAATAACAATGGGAAGGGTAAAATGGGAAGGCAGGGTCGAAGCCGAAGATAATCAGCTGAACCTGATCAGGAACGAGATCGGTACAATTTCATCAGCAGGTATTATCACTCCATTCGCGGGATCAGACTCGCTCACACCTGAGCTTTTTACAATGGAAATTGGAGCCAGGGCTGTTGCATGGCTCAATGCTGCCGATAAAGAATACAGAAGGCTCAGCAATGCGGCTGACATGAAACTTGACAACTATGTCAGCAAGAATAAGGAAGCGCTTGACAGAATGTATGACGATTATCACAATGACAAGCTTGAAGAGATAGTCAGGAAAATTTATGAGAAGAACAAAATGCTGGAGTATAGGGACCGGATCATACAGAATGTTGACCTTATCTACCTCGAGCCTGCCCCTGAAGGTCCGCTTAAGTTCCGTACGCACTTCATGGCTCCCGTGAAAAATTTCATGGGTCTGAAGGTAGATACCTACACTTTCAATATCGTCCTGGTTCTTCTTTTCACCCTGGTTCTTTACGCGCTTCTCTACTTTAATGTGCTGAAACGGATTATTTCCTTCTTCGAAAGCCGCAGGCTTCAAAAAGATTGACCCGGAGGTTTGGAATGACCATTTTTCTTACATTTGTATAATAACATGTTCGCCTGATGACAGGAACTCTTTCTAAGCTGGTTGCAGTGATCCTGCTGATATGTATCTGCTCATGCAGAAACAGTGTGACAAGGCAGGGAAGTCTCAATTTTCCCATTGATGATTCGGTGCCGGCGGGTGAGGCTGAAAAACTGAGTGAGGAAGCTATTGCCGACATAGTGCAGAATATAGCATCTCCCGTTGAGATCGCTGCAATTCTCCAGGCGCTCAATGTGCCGTTCTCAGCTGAGCATCTTGCCTCCACACAGGGAGCAGACAGGCTGACTACAAACTTTCAGAAAGCCATTATGCTGGGGATATACGGCGCTGATCTCGGCTACCTGAATATGTACGAAAAAACAGGCAACTCTGTTGATGTACTGTCAACTATCAAGCGGCTTGCCGACGGACTGCGCGTCGGGCAATATTTTGATTTCGAGATACTGAAAAGACTTTCCATCAATAAGTCCGACCTTGACTCATTGCTTTTCATGTCAGTCAACTCCTACAACCAGATAGACCAGTACCTGAGGGAGAACGAAAGGGGTTCAATATCTGCACTTATGATCACAGGGGTATGGGTTGAAGGACAATACCTGGCAACGCAGGTTGTAGCGGATCATCAGGATAAAATTCTCAGAGACAGAATAGGAGAACAGAAGATCATCCTCGGAGATCTTCTGATGCTCCTGCGCCCATACAAAGAGAGCAGCGCTGAATACGCCGCATTGTATAATATGATGGAGCAGATCAGCACTTCATACCGTGATGTGCGTATCACATACAGACTCGGAGAGCCGGAGACACTGGAGCAGGACGGCCGTCTCGTTATGATACAGCATGAGGAAAGCATGGTTGAGATGACCGATGACCAGCTGATGAAAATTGCTGATATCTCCAAAGATGTCAGAAACAAATTAATCTCAGGTAAATTATGAAATGCAGATTTGCCATAATGTCACTCGCACTGATCTTTCTACCTGCTGTAATGAATGGTCAGGCTGCAACAGATGATCTTGTCAGTACATGTGTCCTTGCCGCAGGCGATAACACAACCTATCTGAAAGACTTCCGGGTACAGTTGCCAAAAGCTGCTTCCAATGATGCAACGCCTGTTTATAAGGCGAACATGTACCTGATGAAAAACATGAAGTACAGATTTTCTGTCTGCGATGCCCCCCAGTCAAAAGGGGAGCTTGTTGTCACTATCTATGATCAGGGGAAAGAACTTATTTCTTCATTCAACAAGGGCACAGGCAAACAATACAATTCGGTTGATTTCTTCTGTAACAAAACCGGCCTTTATACCCTGTGGTATGGGTTTAAGAACGGGGAGCAGGGCTCGGGTGTCGGTGTGGTGTCAATGATCAAATGATCAGTTTGGCCACAGGCGTGCCACCCCAATCATTACGACCATAAGCCAGAACAGGATCTCGGTAATCACCAGGCGACGCGTGAAGGCGCAGTAATTAGCCATTATAAACGAGACTGGTATTGCGGCTATCGCAATTATTTCAACTGATACAGAAGGTGTAATTGCATAGGATACAGCACAAATCACCAACATCCAGAGAAACAGCTCAAAAGTCTTTCTTGACTTTATCTTCATTGTAGGCATTTCTCTGATCAGCGATAATAACGCTGGAAGGAAACCGACCGCAATCACTATAAGCAGGATTATCAGAGCCCGGCTCAGAGGAACAGAAGGCATCCTGTCAAACAGGTTATGCCTTATAACCTCTGTCAGGTCTGACATAGTACCACCGGTAAGATACCAGACAGCATAAAGGATAATCCATGGCAGCAGGGCTCCCGCTACAGTAACGGTGATTTCACGAAAATCAGGAGCTCTGAGTATCAGTGCGCCAGTAAGCACCAGCAACACAAACCATAATGCGCCAGCATAGAACATTCCGGCAGATGAGATGATCAGGGCTGCATCGAAAAAGTTGAATGCCATGCCGTTCATCCTGTAGGCAGCCATCATGCGCCATATTCCCACCATTATCAGCAGAGCTGCGGGCATGGCAGGATTGAGTATCATCCCACCCGGGAAAGCTGAAAAATACAATATGAAAAAGAGTGCCGGAAAATACGTTCTCTTTGGAATAAAGAAAACGGTGGTATTGAACCTGATCATTACAAAGACCGTAATGACCATCAGAACAGCGGAAAGGAAAACAGCAAGGAGGGGGAAGCCGGAAAGTGGATCAAATATCAGATTCCATAAGGGCATTGAATCATCGCCCGAAGAAGGCACCAGCTGCGGCGGAGATATGAAATACTGACCCCATAATGCTCCGGTGATGAGTGCCATCACCAGCACCGGGCCGATTCCTGTTCCTCTGAAAAACCTGATCATTCTCTTATCATTTTCAGGTCAGAACCAATATCCTTCCTGTACCCTGCCCCTTCAAAGTGTATTTCCGAGACACTGCGATAACTCTTTTCAAGCGCCTCCTTCAGGGTGCTTCCCGAAGAAGTGATAGCCAGCACCCGCCCTCCGGATGTTACAAGTCGGCCCTCAGCGCGACTGGTGCCTGCATGAAAAATAACACTTTCAGAGACCTTGTCGAGGCCGGTTATCCCGTATCCCTTTCCATAGGCGTCAGGGTAACCTCCTGACACCATCATGACAGTGACGGCTGTATCGTCATGTATCATAATAGTGCGGTCTTTAAGGTCGCGAAGGGCGACACCCTCAAGAAGTTCGAACAAGTCACTCTCTATGCGCGGCATCATCACCTCAGTCTCCGGGTCACCGAGACGGGCGTTATATTCAATTACATATGGCTCGCCTGCGACGTTCATCAGTCCGAAGAAGATAAATCCGCGATAGTCGATTCCCTCCTCTCTCAGTCCCGACATAGTCGGTATGATAACCTTCTCCTCGACCTTTTTCATGAATGAGGGGGTAGCGAATGGAACCGGTGAGACAGCGCCCATACCTCCTGTATTTTTACCGGTGTCACCATCGCCTATACGCTTGTAGTCCTTTGCTTCGGGGAGAATCTTAAAGGAGATGCCGTCTGTAATTACGAAAGCCGACATTTCGATGCCTGACAGGAACTGTTCAATCACAACCTTATTACCGGCAGCGCCAAAACGGCCGCCGAGTATGGCATTAAGTTCGCTGACCGCTTCGTTGTAATCATTTATTATCAGTACGCCCTTTCCTGCTGCCAGTCCGTCAGCCTTAAGCACGTAGGGAGGATCGAGTTTGCGGAGGAACGCCGCCGCATCCGCGGTACGGTCTGCTGTGAAAGTTTCATATGCTGCGGTGGGTATTCTGTGCCGGATCATAAAACCCTTGGCAAAATCCTTGCTTCCCTCAAGCATGGCACCTTTCCTGCCGGGGCCTATCACATGAACTGACGACAGTTCAGGGTCGGCTTCAAAAAAATCAGCAATGCCTTCAACGAGAGGTGTCTCCGGACCGACAATAACCATTTCAATACTGTTGGAGATGACAGCTGCCTTTACGGCATTGAAATCAAGCGGATCAACAGGGAGATTTTCTGCGACGGCAGCTGTTCCCGGATTACCCGGTGCAACAAACAGCTTCAGCGGCCGGCTGCTCTTAGATAGCTTCCAGGCAATGGCATGTTCACGTCCCCCCGATCCGAGAATAAGAATATTCATTGTCCTGATTTCATTCTCTTTCAAAAATAACATTTCGGATTAAATAACTCATCGGTGCATTGAATAATCATCAAGAGAACCGAAAGTATACCCTTTTTCCAGGGATGATCGGATAAACCTGTCAAGATACACAAGGGCATGGCTTTCAGGTTTGTCGTGAAGCACTATGACAGATCCAGGCCTGGCTCTGTGCGACAGAATTGAGTAAGAAGTTTCCGGAGACATTTTTTGGTCGAAATCATACGGCATAATGTCCCAGAACACTATCCTCATGGTTCTTTCAAGTATCCTGTACTGTCTTATGCGCAGTCTGCCGTAAGGCGGGCGGAAGAATTTGCCGGAAGTAACGTCCCTGCCTTTCATTATATCGGCACAGTAGGTTCTGACAGGGGTCGTCAGGCCGTTGAGGTGGCTGAAGCCATGATTGCCTATAGTGTGGCCTCCGGAGGCGATGCGGCCCAGGAGACCGGGTGAACCGAGAACCTTGCTGCCTGTGCAAAAGAAGGCGGCAGTCACATCATGTGAATGGAGGATATCAAGTATCTGCGGCGTTGAAGCGGGGTCGGGCCCGTCATCAAATGTCAGGTAAAGCTTTTTTCCCGTACCGCTGATTCTGAATATCGCATCAGGGTAAATAATCTCAGCGGGGAACGGTCTGCCGTATTTACTGATCATTTGACCGGCATCTCTCCGTAAAACCTGTTTAGCTCTTCCGTAGCTTTAACGGCCAGTGCTGTCATCCCGTAATGGTCTGCCAGCCTGTAGACCTCGTATAAAGCCTGCAGTGAGATCCCCATGTTAAAATCGAGACCGTAGGTCTTGTTTTCAGGCAGTGTGGAGATAAAACTCAACATCGTCACTGCATTATCAGATATTGTCGTCAGTATTTTTTCGGCTTCATCTTTCGCGCCTGCCATGGCGAGAGCTTCCCCCAGGTCAGAGCTGAAATAATCATAAGGCATTTTCTCCGGAGGCACAATGCTTAATCCTTTTTCAGCGGCAGCCACAGCCCTGACAGAATCGCCCTCGAGGGCCAGCGCTTTGGAAAGGCGGCCGAACTGGCGCCTGAAGGCGTCAAACAGTCTGCGGATATTCTCATCAAGATAGACCCCTTCCTCTCCGGCATTACCCCATTTGAAGCGGTTCATCATATTCTCATACATCACCTTCGTATCAATCATTCCGGTCTCTCCCTGGGCTGGCTTGTCAATGGTCACGGGGCTTACCCTGTATGCCATCCCTTCCAAAACAAAGTAGTTTTCAAGGCCTATGTAAGTCGAACCGGGCACAGTAACCGCGTAGTAGAGCGGACGTTCCCAGTTATTCCCTGCCATAAAATCCATTATGGCCAGGTCATCCTTCATTGCCATTGACCCTTTAAATTTCCATATCATCGGTTTCAGCATCCTGCCGGCATGATACGGCTTCACGGCTCCTGTTGCAATAACATGTGCAGAATCCACATCAACGACAAATTCCCTGACGGGTATGAAATTATAGAAATCACCACGGCCTGACAGATCGACTTTTGCCTTCGGATCATCGGATCCTGCAAATTCAATCACCTTTCTAAGGTCTGTAGGTTCTTTAACAAGGTCTTCCACAGGCAACTGGACACGCTCACCTTCAATATATTTTTCAACGGGCAGGGTGAAGGGCAGTGCATCTGATTTAAAAGCCTTGCGGCTCATTGTTTCAATATAAAAGCCGCTTTGCAGATAACTGAGATTTGCAACGCGAACGTCGGTGCGGAAATCTTCCACATCCTGAATGTACCAGAGGGGAAATGAATCATTGTCGCCGTAAGTTAAAAGTACGGCGTTTTCGTCACAGGAACTCAGGTAATTGGAGGCAATATCCCTTGCCGTATACCTGTCTGAGCGGTCATGGTCATCATAATTCTGTACAATCATCAGCAGAGGGACTGCTGCCAGAGTCACCAGGGCAGGGATAACTGCAGCAGGACGTTCATCCAGAAATTTTCTGAACAGGTCATAAAGGAGCATTACTCCCATTCCAATCCAGAATGCAAAAGCATAAAAAGAGCCTGCATAGGCATAATCCCGCTCTCTTGGCTGGCTTGGATACTGATTAAGGTATACCACAATTGCCAGTCCTGTCATGATGAAAAACAACATAACAAGTGAAAATCCTTTTCTGTGCCGCAAATAGTGCCATACAAGCCCTGCCAGTCCGATCAGGAGCGGCAGAAAGAAATATTTGTTTTTCGCGGGGTTGTCACGGTAATAATAAGGCATCAGCGACTGGTCCCCGAGCCTGGCTTTGTCAATGAAGGGGATCCCCGAGATCCAGTTGCCGTCCATAACGTTGCCGTTGGCCTGCATGTCATTCTGCCGTCCGGCAAAGTCCCACATGAAGTATCGCAGATACATCACTCCTACCTGGTACCTGAAGAAAAAGCGAAGGTTTTCGCCGAAAGTGGGGAGCTCCAGCTGCTCTGACTGGCCCCCTGACCTTACAGTAACCTTTCTGCCACTGATGCGGCCCCAGTACTCATATTGCTTTATATGTTCAGGATCAGTGCTGTACATCCTGGGGAACACGGTCATGAACCGCTTGTCATATTTATAGTCAGGAAAGTAGTAAGGCACATACTTACCGTCCTTTTTATTATATCCCGAAATATTGTTATCCACACTTACAGGAGGGGCTGAATAATACGGCCCGTAAACGAGGGGTGTGCGGCCATACTGAGTCCTGTTTATATAGTAAATGAATGAGAAGACATCGGAGGGATCGTTCTGGTTCATGGGAGGATGAGCGTTTGCCCTTATAATTATCAGGGCAAAAGAGGAATAACCCAGCAGCAACACCGCAACCACGGTTAAAAGATAGTTCAGGATGACCTTTTTGTTCCTGAGGGAATACCAGATTCCGAATATTACCAGGCCCACAAGCAGGAACAGGTAGATATAAAGACCGGTATTATACGGAAGGCCGAATGTGTTTACGAACAGAAGTTCAAACCACCCGGCCACTTTTGCCACTCCGGGTATGAAGATGAAGTTCAGTACTCCAAGCATGGCAAATCCGATAAGGACAGCCCATACCGCTCCTTTTCCCGTTGCCTTGTATTTCCGGAAATAGTAAATAAGAACAAGCACGGGAAGCGTCAGCAGGTTAAGCAGGTGGACCCCGATTGAAAGTCCCATCAGGTAAGCGATAAGGATGATCCATCTGTTTGAATGCTGTTCATCGGCTTCGTCATACCATCTGAGCATGGCCCAGAAGACAGCCGCTGTGAAAAGCGAGCTGGTGCCGTACACTTCGCCTTCAACAGCTGAGAACCAGAAAGTGTCTGAGAACGCATAGGCAAGCGCTCCTGTCACTCCTGATGCAATGACTGCAATTGCTTTTCCGCCGGTTATATTTTCATCATCACCGGTTGCCAGGCGGATAAGTCTTGTTATGCTCCAGAAGAGGAAAAGAATTGTAAAGGCGCTGGCGAAAGCGGATAATATGTTTACCATCATTGCCACCTTTGACGTATCTGAGCCGGCAAAGAGGGTGAAGAAGCGGCCCAGGAGCATGAACAGAGGGGCTCCGGGGGGATGGCCCACCTCTAAACGGTAAGAACAGAGAATGAACTCACCGCAGTCCCAGAAGGATACTGTCGGTTCAATTGTCAGGAGGTAAACCACCAGCGCAGCGGCAAATACTATCCATCCCGTTATGTTGTTCCAGTTCCGAAATCCTTTTATCATATTTTATCGGTTATTGTTTTGTGATTTTAAACCGCCAAGGTTTGCTGACCCAGGGTTCGCCTGCGTAGTTTATGCCTATCCGGGGACCGGCTGTAAGTTTCGGCCGGTAACCTTTGTCCTCCACCCAGATTCTTGATGATGATATTAGATCCTCACCGTTGAAAGTTCCGTTAATGCCCATGTTCTTTGTCACGCGTCCCGGGCCTTCGAATAATGAGACCCCCCGGATCAGTACTGCCTGGGGGTTGCCGGTGTGACCCGTGACAATGTTCATCATCCAGTGCATTCCGTAAACAAAATAAATATAAAGGTGACCACCCTCAAGATACATCACTTCTGTTCGTTTTGTCCTTCCCTTGCTGGCATGGCAGGCCTTGTCATTCTCTCCCAGATATGCTTCGGTCTCTGTTATCATATAGTGTTGCGGAGATGCTGTCTTCATCCATTACGATATCCATTCCCGGCAGCAGCCGTGCCACTCTGACAGCATCACCGAGGAAAAACTCCCTGTTTACTCTTGACATCCGTGTTCCTCAATATAAGACTTTCCCCGGGAAATTGTCCCATTGTCTGAATACACTGTCTCCTTCCTCTTTCATCCCGCGGTTCATGACGATGCTTCTCTTCTCATGATCAAGAGCCAGCTCGGTGTAAATCATTTCATCATCAAACCCTGAAGCTGCTGCCTTATATCGGTCAGACGCATAGACAAGGCGCCTGATGCCTGCCCAGTATATCGCTCCAAGGCACATTGGGCATGGCTCGCAGGAAGAATATATCACGCAGCCGCTGAGATCATGTGTGTCCAGGGCATCAGCGGCCATCCTTATAGCCTGCACCTCGGCATGTGCTGTCGGGTCATGACCGGTAACCACACTGTTGCCTGCACGGGAGATGATTTTTCCCTTGCTGACGATGACAGCTCCAAAAGGCCCGCCCTGTTCCTTAATGTTGTCTGATGCGGTCTCTATTGCCAGTTTCAGGAATTTTCTGTCTTCAGAATTAAGTTCCATACTTGTTTCGAAACAAAAGTAACAGTGTGTAAAAGTAAGAAAAGAAAGTGGCTCTGCCAATTGATACCGCAGACAGAAGCCCGGGCGGTTCCGGTATAAAAAATGGGGCCGGCATGTGGTATATCAGGGGTATTATACGGCGGACCGGTCTGCTGAACATTTGATCACGAAGAAATTAAAAGTACAACATATTGCTCGAAATAAAAATATGTTGTATTTTTGCAAACCCTAAAAATGGGGTTTTTATTTTGAACATCAATTATTAACGAAACCTAAGTACTAAAGTGAACACCTTAAGCTACAAGACAGTATCAGCCAATAAGGCTACTGTAGAGAAAGAGTGGGTACTGGTAGATGCAGAGGGTCAGACACTCGGTCGTCTGGCATCTGTAGTAGCCCTGATGCTGAGGGGGAAGCACAAGACAAGCTTCACACCTCATGTTGACTGCGGTGATAACGTTATTGTTATCAATGCCGACAAAGTCACGCTGACGGGTGAAAAGATGACAGACAAAGAGTATATCAGGCACACGGGTTACCCCGGTGGCCAGAGGATCGTCATGGCCAATGACCTTATGAAGAAGCACCCGACAAGAATGGTGGAATATGCCGTTAAAGGGATGCTTCCGAAATCACGTCTCGGCGACGCCATCTTCAGGAACCTTTATCTGTATGCAGGCCCGGAGCACCAGCACGAGGCCCAGAAACCCAAACTAATTGATTTAAAAACCATTAAGTAAAGAACATGGAAGTTATTAACGCTATCGGAAGAAGGAAGGCAGCTGTTGCCAGGGTTTACCTTAACGACGGCAAGGGACAGATTACAATTAACGACAGGGAATTCAAACAGTATTTTCCGGATGAGATCCTGCAGTATGTTGTCCTTCAGCCCCTTAACCTTCTCAATGTTGCCGACAAATATGACATCAAAGTCACCCTTGACGGCGGTGGATCCAAAGGTCAGGCAGAGGCGATACGTCTTGGGATTTCCAGAGCTCTCATCAAGATTGATCCGGAGTACAAACCCAAGCTGAAAGCTGAAGGTTTCACTACCCGCGATCCTCGTGAGGTGGAGAGAAAGAAACCTGGTCAGCCCAAAGCACGTAAGAGGTTCCAGTTCAGCAAGCGTTAGGAGTTCAACAGCAATTATCATAGATGCAGGTTTAGTATCTAAATTGCATTGACTTCCCGCGAGGAACTACTCTGCAATTGACTTCACAGAACGTAAACTTTAACAAACACAGAAAATGTCAAGAACAAATTTTAATGAATTACTTGATGCCGGTGTACACTTCGGGCACCTGAAAAGAAAATGGAACCCGGCAATGGCTCCCTACATATTTATGGAGCGCAACGGCATTCATATCATTGACCTTGAAAAAACCTCAGCCAAGATTGACGAGGCTGCTGCTGCAATGAAGCAGATTGCCAAGTCCGGCCGTAAGGTTCTTTTCGTGGCTACAAAAAAACAGGCTAAGGATATCGTTGCCGAAAAAGTCGCAGCAGTGAACATGCCTTACGTCACCGAGAGGTGGCCGGGCGGTATGCTTACCAACTTCCCCACTATCCGTAAGGCAGTGAAGAAGATGGGCTCGATAGACAAGATGGCTACCGACGGTACATTTGACAACCTCTCAAAGAGAGAGAAGCTTCAGATCACCCGCCAGAGAGCCAAGCTTGAGAAAAACCTCGGTTCAATAGCAGACATGACACGTCAGCCCTCCGCTTTATTCGTCGTTGACGTAGCCAAGGAACATATAGCCGTTCATGAGGCAAAAAGACTGGGTATACCTGTATTCGCGATGGTTGACACAAACTCTGACCCCTCAGAGATCGACTTCGTAATACCTGCCAATGATGATGCCGCCAAGTCAATTTCACTGGTGATCAATATCATGTGCCAGGCTCTTGCCGAAGGTTTGAATGAGCGTAAGGCAGAAAAGGACAAGGAGAGTGCACCGGCAGAAAAGGAGAATGCTCCCGAAGGTGCACATAAAGGTAAATTTCATGCACTTGATTATGAAGTAGCTGAGAAAACCGAAGCAGCAGCTGAGGAAGAAGAAGAGACTGAGGCTGTCGGAAAACCCGAAGCTGAAGCAGAGACTGAGGAAGAAGTAAAATAAGATCAACCATTAACTGAAGAAAGTATGTCAAGTATAAGTGCTGCCGATGTCGCCAAACTGAGAAGATTGACGGGAGCCGGCATGATGGACTGTAAGAAGGCACTTGAAGAAGCCGCAGGCGACTTCGAGAAAGCCCAGGAACTGATTCGTAAAAGAGGTCAGGCTATAGCAAACAAGCGTTCCGACCGTGAGGCCTCAGAAGGTGTGGTACTTGCAAAAACGACCGCTGACGGCAAAAAAGGTATTATGATTGCACTCAACTGCGAGACCGACTTTGTTGCCAAAAACGCTGATTTCATCGCTCTTGGAAACAAGATCCTTGACGCTGCTCTGAAAGCTGATCCTGACAGTCTTGAGGCTTTGAAAAATACCACCGTTGACGGGAAAAAGGCTGCCGAGCTAGTTCTTGAGAAGAGTGGTATAACAGGAGAAAAATTCGAACTGACTTATTTCGATAAATTGAGTGCTCCGGTTGTTCAGGCTTACATTCATGCTGGAAACAAGCTTGCAACCCTCGTGGGTTTCACCAAACCGGGAATTGACATTCAGGTTTACAAGGACGTTGCCATGCAGGTTGCAGCAATGAACCCCGTTTCCGTTGACAAGGATGATGTCCCCGCAAAGATCCTGGCACAGGAGCTGGAGATCGGCAGGGAACTGGCACGCCGCGAAGGCAAGCCTGAAGAAATGCTTGAAAAGATTGCCCAGGGCAAACTGAACAAATTCTTCAAGGAAGGCACGCTCATGAACCAGGAGTTCATCAAGGACAGCAAGCTCTCCGTCAGGCAGTACCTTGAGAACCATAATAAAGAGCTCAAGGCAACCGCGTTCCTGCGCTATTCGCTGAACGTCTGATTGCCCAATACACTCTGAAACACATTCTGACGACGCTCTATCAGGGCGTCGTTACTTTTTTATGTATATCATAAAAAAGCTGTAACTTAATACCCTTAAATTATACGAACTATGAAAAAGAACGTTGGTAAAACAGACATGATTGTACGACTGGTACTTGCAGCAGTGCTTTTACTGAGCTATTTCATCTTTAACATTAAAGATCTCGCGGGCATAATTGTGATTATTCTGGCGATAATCCTTGTCGTTACAGGATTAACAAGGGTCTGTCCTATCTGGTATATTTTCAGGTTTGACACACTGGAAAAGGAGAAAAAAGAATAATATCACCCTGTCCGGTAATGCTATTCAAGCAGCGACGCCCTGACAAGGCGTCGTTACTTGTAATATATGACTGTGATTTCAGGCATAATTTTTGCTGACTTCTTTACCGCCATAAAAACAGGCTGTTACAATGAAATATAAAAGGATACTGCTCAAACTCAGCGGAGAATCTGTCGGAGGAGCTGACGGCAACGGACTGGATACGAAAGTACTGACAAGTTATGCCAGGCAGATAAGGAAAGTTGCTGATTCAGGCTGCCAGGTGGCTATTGTCATCGGTGGTGGCAACATCTTCCGTGGCCTGGGTGGCAGTGACGAAGGCTATGACCGCTATAAGGGAGATCAGATGGGCATGCTTGCTACAGTGATTAACAGCCTGGCTATTGAGAGTTTCCTTACCCGCGAAGGATGCAGGTCCAGGGTATTCACCTCCATACGTATGGAGCCGGTGGGCGAACTGTATCACCGTGATAAGGTCTCGGAAGCAATGAACAACGGTAATGTATGCATTCTTGCGGGAGGCACCGGCAATCCATTCTTCACAACTGATACGGCAGCTGCCCTGCGCGCTGTTGAGCTGGGTTGTGAGGTACTGTTAAAAGGCACACGCGTAGACGGCGTTTATACTGCCGATCCTGAGAAAGACCGCTCTGCTGTCAGGTATGAGACCCTGACTTTTGATGAGGCAATGGAGAAGAAGCTGAAGGTAATGGACCAGACTGCCTTCTCAATGTGCAGTGAGAACAGAATGCCTGTGATAGTATTTGATATGAACACCGAAGGCAATCTTGAAGCTGTGACATCAGGCAGGAAGTGCGGCACCTTCCTTGCTCCCTGAAAAGATTTTTTTTACATTTGTTACCACCGGAAAAAATACGGATCATATGACTGACGAACTGGAACTGACAAAAGATGAAGCCGAAGAGCGCATGGACAAGGCCATTAAGCACCTGGAATACGAGCTTTCACATCTTCGTGCAGGGCGGGCCAATCCGCTGCTTCTTGACGGAATAAGCATCGACTATTACGGCACAATGACACCCCTGGCTCAGGTCTCGAATATAAATACTCCCGATGCAAAGAGCATCCTTATACAGCCATGGGAAAAACCCATGCTGAGTGTTATCGAGAAAGCCATTCTTGCAGCCAACATAGGGATGACCCCGATAAACAACGGAGAGGCAATCCGCATTAATGTTCCTCCCCTGACGGAAGAGCGCAGGCATCAGCTGGTGAAACAGGTCAGGCAGGAAGGCGAAACAGCCAAGATCAGCATACGCACGGCAAGAAAATGGTTCCATGATGAGCTTAAAACCCTTATAAAAGACGGCCTGCCGGAGGATGAGGAGAAAAACGGTGAAAAGATTATCCAGGATTTGACCGATAAGCATATTGCGCGAATCGACAAGGTAATGGAGTCCAAGGAAAAAGAAATAATGACTGTCTGATATCCGCCTTTCAATACACTTACCACAGGTTGATTTTACGAACTCTTTAGCGTTGCTAAATGAAAAAAGTATTTCTTATATCTGTCATTTTTTCTTTTTGTTTTTACCTCTCTGCTCAAATTTCCGAAGGCGGATTACCCCGGTCATTTAAATCAACCGACGTCAAAAGCATCACACCGACAGCTCACTACAATCTTTCGAAAATTGATACTGCCAGCCTGCTGGCTTATAATGAAGAAAACCCTCTCCCGCTGAGGTATGCTGTTCTTGAAGAGGTTTCCATTGACGTGAAATCTGTTGGGACCAGGACAGAACTATCTGACGGAGGGACTTTATGGCAGTACAGGATTAATTCAGAAGCCGGCAAGTCAGTTCAGGTCATTTTTAAAAAATACCTGGTACCTGAAGATGCTGAGCTTTATCTCTATAATGACGGATATGTTAATGTCAACGGTGCGTTCACAAAATCAAACATGACCGGAAACCTGATGTTTGTAACAGGTGATATCCCCGGTAACCATGCAATTATAGAGTATTATGAGCCTGCCGGTGCCGAATTCAGCGGTGAGGTCGTCATTGGATGGATAGGGCAGTCATTCATCGATATATTCGCGATTAAATCAAGAAATGCTGACGCGAAGGGATTTATTCCGGTCAACTGCGACGAGGGGAAAGACTGGCAGAATCAGAAACATTCTGTCTGTAAGTACAGTTTCAATGACGGGCAGTACAGTTACCTGTGCTCGGGAGCTCTGATAAACAATGCCAAAAATGACGGGACGCCATACTTCCTGACAGCCAACCACTGTATCAACACTGAATTAGAAGCCGGCACCGTTCTGGCGTATTTCAATTATGAAGACGCCTCATGTGTAGTTACCTCCCGTTACACGCCACAGACGCTTTCCGGGGCATCAATAAAGACAATGGGCGAGTCGTCCGATTTTACACTTATCAGGTTCAATGATCAGGTGCCAGTATCGTACCAGCCGTTCTTCAGCGGGTGGGATATAAGCGGCACAGCACCTCTTAATACGGTTTGCATTCACCATCCCGACGGAAACAAGAAGAAGATATCAATTGATAACGATCCGGCACTCTCGTATGAGGATACAATAGCGTGGGAAGGGGGATCAGTTACGCCGGCCGGATCGCACTGGGAAGTTGTCTTTGATGACGGAGTAACATTCTCAGGTTCATCCGGCGGACCCCTGTTCAATGAAAACAGGAGAATTACAGGGCAATTGCATGGTGGCAGCGCAAAGGATTACTTTGGCAAACTCAGCTATTCATGGGAGCATCCAAAACAAAGTTACCTGCCGCTTCAGCTCTTTCTTGATCCCGATAACACGGGAGTGGCTTTCACTGATGGGTACTACCCTCCTGACAACCTGCCTGATGCAAAGTTCCTGTCGGAATTCAGGTCAGCGTGTGTTGATTCACCTGTTGAGCTCACCGGTCTCTCAGCCTTTGACCCCCTTTCATGGCAATGGTCCTTTTATCCGTCGAATGTCATTTATCATGAAGGAACCGACTCCGGCTCGCAGTCACCCAAAGTATCTTTCACAGTGAAGGGCAGTTATAGAGTTTCTCTGACGGTAACCAACCTCTCTGGTTCCGACATGCAGACTGTCGATAACTTTATCAGTGCCGGATCTAATCTTTCACTTGAAGCTTATCCGTCCGGACTTACAGACTCTTGCACCTGCTCTTTTACCGGTTTGTCGCTGCAGGCATATGGTGCTGATGCATATTTATGGTCGCTCTCAGAGGCCTCAGACGACTATTTTTATATTGAAAACAACACAGCCAATCCGGCAGAGATAAAATTGATCAACGGAGTACCGTTAACTCAGAGCGCCAATATTGAGATCACGCTGACAGGTACCCAGGGAACCTGCCAGAACATCCTTCAGTTCAAAATTCCGCTTACGGCCCAGACAAATGATAATATCGCAGATGCTATAGAAGTAGGTACCGGCAATAACGGTCCCTACTCCAACTTATGCGCCACCATTGAAGAGGGTGAACCTGTTCCGCCTTTTGAATCCTGCACAGGGCAGCTTTCATGGTGCGATGAATATGGAACAGGGAAAAACATAGTTGAAAAAAGCGTCTGGTTCCATTTTACACCCACAGTAAATCAGACAATTACGTTTTATTCGACCGGGTTCGATAACCAGATAGCCATTTACAGGGCATCAACATATCAGGATGTACTAAGCGGCAATTATACGCTCGTTGGAGCAAACGATGATTATACAGACGCCGATTATAATCCCCGGATCACTTCGATAAATGTCAGTGCCGGCCAGAAGTACTGGGTTCAGGTTGACGGCAGCGGAGGCGGGGTGACCGGCACTTTCTACCTTAATATGAGTGTCCTGAGTGGAATTGACGACACTCCCTTGACTGATGAAGAAATAAAGGTCTGGCCTCTGCCTGCTGAAGATATTGTAAATATAGAATCTGAGGCATTCACCAGGGGCTCCCCGGTGAAAATTGAACTTCTTGACTATACCGGCAGAATAGTTTGCCAGGAAACATTTTCTGACATCTCCGGATCATTGCAACTCTCTCTCAAAAATCTGGCTTCTGGAGTATATTTCGCACGTATATTCTATGACAACAAGGTCTCCGTTGTAAAGGTGGCCAGGTATTAAAAAGGATCCGCCTTCCCTGAGGGCATCCCGAACAGATATCGATGGAACCACGGCTTCTGATCACGTTATCCCTGAAACGACTTATACTTTTCACTGTTCCATATATCGTCAAAATCCTGGTCGTTGATATTACCCATGGCATGAACGGCATATTTATCATAGCAGCATGGCACCACATCGCCGTCGACCGTAATGACGGCCGTGGTCCACATCCTGAAGCACCCCCTGGAGGGTGATTTCAAAGGTTTCCATTGTCCACCGGACTTTAAGTAGCGCGATCTCCTCCCTCCGGAGGGCATCCAGTCCCCGGCCCTTTCACTGTCGAGAACCTGCATGCTCTTTATCGTGAAGGCAGCATTGACGGAACGGGCAAAAGCTGCCGCTTCCTGTATTTCATGCTCATTATGCCTGTGCAGCAGGAACTGCAGTTCGACCTTAACCTTTGAATCTATTGTCTTTATTGCCCGGGCAAGGCGCCGGATGCCGTCAGTAACACGAGAATGATCTCCGCCGGTACGATATATATTATATACTGCAGGTGTTACACCGTCATACGAAATAATAATTTTCCTCAGTGCCGAATCTGCAAGCCTCCTGCAGTTTTCTTCATCAAGGAAATGACCGTTGGTCGATATCACCGGGTTCATTTTGCTGAACAGGCTGACTATGTCAAAGAAACGGGGATGAAGCATCGGTTCGCCCTGGAAATAGAGCCAGGCGGATAATGTCCGGCCTGATAGTTCCGAGGCAATTTTACCGGCAAGTGAATAATCAATAAAATCACTGTTTCTTCTTAACAGCCCCGCTCCAGTAACACACTCAGGACATGATAGATTGCACTTGCTGCTAAGCTCGACACTTATTGCCGGAGGCAATGGCGGCTGAAGAGAAATGCCTGCATACCTTTTCATTCCGTAAGATAAAACGGAGTAAATTGCATTCAGATAAGGAGTGCGCATGATTGGAGCAAATGAACAATTTTTTTCCTTCACTGTATAGGGTAGATGGGATATTCCCGGTCATTATTGTGAACAGATGATCCGGATTTAAACCAAAATACAAAAGAACCATGAAAACAAAAATCATTTTTTCAGTAATAACTGCAACGCTCCTCTTCTCTGTAACAGCAGGAGATCTGCTTGCATCAGGACCTTCGGCCAGGCCGAAGAAGGAACAACAGCAGGTTATAACCATCAGGGGCAGGGTGGTTGACAATGAGAATGGCCTTCCGCTCGTTTTCGCAGGCGTATCAGTACAGGGAAGCAATGTCTCTACAGTGACAAACCTTGACGGTGAATTCACCCTGAAAGTCCCTGATACCGAAACAGGAAAAATCGAGTTCTCTTTTATAGGCTACAAGAACAGGGTGATGGCCATCGATGAGATGAAAACCAACGGCCAGAGAAATGTTATTGAGCTTGAGACGGCAATGATCCCGATAAAGGAAATAATTGTCAAGCCAATGATTCCTGAGGAGATCCTTGAGGAGGTGATTTCACGCTTTGACGAAAACTACACCTCCGTGGCTAATGACATGACCGGCTTCTACCGTGAGACAATCAGGAAAAACCGCAGTTATATCTCAATCGGGGAAGCAGTCGTTGAAATATTCAAGGCGCCCTACCAGAATGACCTCAGGTATGACGCAGTCAAAATTTACAAAGGAAGAAAGAGTGATGATGTCGAGAAAATGGATACCGTGCTATTCAAGCTTCAAGGCGGCCCCACAACAGCTCTTTATCTTGATATCGTCAAGAACCCTGAGACATTCCTCACAAGGGAAGCTCTCGAACAGTATGACCTGGAGCTGTCAAGCATAGTTGTGATAGATGACAGGACAAACTACGTCATTAACTTCTTCCAGAAGCCGTTTATTACAACTCCCCTGTATCTTGGCCGCATGTACATCGATATAGAGACATACGCAATAGCACAGGCAGAATTCTCCTTTAACCTTGAAAACAAGGAACTTGCAGCATCAATGTTCATCAGGAAGAAACCTGTGGGAATGCAGGTTACACCCGAAGTCACATCATACCTTGTCCGCTACCGCGAAGTGGATGGCAAGTGGTACTTCGCACACTCAAGGGCAGAGGTCAAGTTCAAGGTTGACTGGAAGAAGAAACTCTTCAACACCAACTACACCACTATGTCTGAGCTGGCCATCACAGACCGTACTGAGGAAGATGTGGTTAAGTTCGCTTCAAAGGAAAGAATCCATACCACTGATTTCTTCACCGAAGAAGTTGCAGCCTTTGCAGATCCTGAGTTCTGGGGTGATTATAACGTAATCGAACCTGACCAGAGCATCGAGGCAGCCATAAAAAGACTGAGCAGGAAAGTAAAATTCAGTGACAGAACCGAATAACAAAGCGTTCGTGCCGCATGAACAGCGACAGTGAAATAATAAGGAGGATCAGACAGGGCGACAAACAGGAGTTTGAGAAGCTGTTCCGGTCCTCCTATGTTTCCCTGGTCAGGTACGCAAAAAGAATTCTTAAAGACCATGACACGGCGGAAGAAATTGTACAGGATCTGTTCTTCAGGCTGTGGCAGGACAGAGGCAACATCACGATTGAAAGTTCTTTGAATGGCTATCTCTTCCGCTCCGTGCATAACAAGTCGCTTCACTTTATTGAACATCAGAAAGTGATCGACAGGCATGCCGGAGAGATTGCCGCCAGCGCTGATGAGACAGCTGAGCCCGTGACTGATGCAATCTATTACAGTGAATTGCAGTCGAAGGTGGCAAGAGTGCTTGAACGGCTGCCCGAAAGATGCGGTGTCATCTTCCGGATGAGCAGGTTTGAAGGACTAAAGTATAATGAGATAGCAGAGAAACTGTCAGTTTCGCTGAAGACAGTTGAGGCAAATATGGGAAAGGCGCTTAAAGAATTCAGAAAAGCACTTGCAGAGCAATGAAAAAGAATAATAAAATAGAAGAAATGACCGACCGGGAATGGGCTGATGCAGCTGCATGGCTCTCAGGCGAAGAGACATCAAACGATGTGTCTGGCCGTTTCCTGATAAGTGAAGACGGAGAGATAATGAAAAAATGGAATGATCTGAAAAACACGGATACTGATAATATTGATGTTGACAAAGCATGGAATAACCTCAATCACAGGATAGAAGCGGAGAAGCCTGTTATTCCTTTCCGCAGACAGTCATTGATGCCGGCGTTTATACGCATAGCTGCGATGGTGATAATAGTCGCAGGGCTCGGATGGCTGATGTTCGAGGTAGCAGCACCTGAAAAGGTAACCGTGACTGCGGCTATGGATGAGAAAAACCTGGAGGTGCTCCTTGCCGATGGCAGCAAAGTTTATCTTAACCGTGACAGCCGGCTGATCTACCCGGAAACTTTCGGGCGCAATAACCGCAAGGTGACCCTGAAGGGTGAAGCCTATTTCGATATCGCCCCTGATGCATCGCATCCGTTCATAATTGATGCAGGTAATGCCAGGGTAAAGGTTCTCGGAACATCATTCAATGTGATCACCGATAATAAAGACAACGAGGTGGAAGTATTTGTTACCACAGGGACAGTCATGCTTACAAGCAACGACGGGTCAGAGAGCCTGATGATTGAGCCGGGTTACGTCGGCAGGGTTTCAGGAACAAGCTCTTCCCGTGAAGTCAATACCGACCCCAACTATATGGCATGGAACACTGACATCCTTACATATGACGGCGAGAGACTCGGAGTGGTCTTTGCGGATCTGAAACGTACATTCAATATCGATATTGTCGCCTCAGACCCGGCAATAAATGATTACCGTCTCACCTCCCGCTTTGACAGTCAGCCGCACGATACAATTATTAAGGTAATTTGCACTACCTTTAACCTTCATTCTGTCATGGAAGGCGGGACTTACAACCTTCTGCCGGGACAGGATTGACAAGATCCGATGTGGCCGACACGTACTGTAAAAAGGATACTGATCCTGGTTGCCGGCCTGTTTTTTCTGACACTGCAGCTTTTCCCGCAGGAGAGTATCCTCGAAAGACGGGTGAAGATGCCGGGCAAAAGTATCAGGGCATCCGGGGCGCTCAGTGAGATAAGCAGGCTTACGGGCTACGTCTTTACCTATGACACAAGAATAATCGATGACGACAGGGTCTTTACCCTGCCGCCTTCTGACATGACTGTCAGCGAGCTTCTTGACTCGGTGACAGGCGACCCCGGGATAAGATACTCGGTAATTGAAAAACATATCATTCTGTACCGTGACATGATAACCGGTACTCCTGAGCCCGTGGCCGATTCCCTGCCCGTACAGCATGTTTTAAGCGGGAAGGTGATTGATGACCAGACATCGGAACCGCTTGCATTTGCCACCGTGGGTATAAATCATAGCGGGAGAGGCATGGTTACGAACAATAACGGGGATTTCATTTTAAAGATCACCGATGAGAGTCTTAACGACACACTGTCAGTATCCTACGTGGGTTATATTAACCGCCGGATACCTGTCCGAAGCATGCCGGGCAACGTAATGACAATCAGTATGGAGCGCGACTTCATACCAATACCGGAGATAATCATCAGGGCACAGGATCCGGTGCTTATCATTGGAAAAGCCATTTCATCCGTGGCATCAAATTACGGCACCACCCCGGTACTCCTCACCGGCTTCTACCGTGAGGGTGTTTACAGGAAGAAAGAACCCCAGATATATTCGGAGGCTGTGGTGCAGATATACAAGAGCCCCTACGCCAGGTCAATGCAGAATGACCAGCTGAAGGTGATCCGCAGCAGAAAAATAGAAAACCTCGAGGCGGAAGATACCCTGGCGGTCAGACTGAAGGCAGGCCTCAGCTCCTCCCTGACCCTTGACGGCATGAAAAA
>CAWADB010000001.1:0-182826 GCA_963780735.1 uncultured Bacteroidales bacterium | reverse complement strand
TCCGCCGGAAAGTCTCAGCCCGGCATCGAACTGGATCTTTTCTGTGAGTAGTATCGTCGATGAGACAAAAGCGCCAGGCTCAAACACCCTGTCGGCTTCCCCGAAATTGTGTTTTGTTACTGTATCATTATGATTATCGGTAGCAATGGTATTCGGATTGAAAAACCTTAATCTTCCAGATACTCCAGCGTAATAGCTGAATTTTTCATTATCATTGCTCGCCATTATTGTTGTGCCGATGGAATTAATGGTAGGAGAAAAGGAGTATGAGGTTTTCCGTAAGTCAAAAATTCCGGTTTCTGGCATTGATTTTTCAATGCTGGTATAGATGTCGCGGTCCATTAAAAGCCTATTGTAATTTAGATTAAATCTCCATTTTAGTACGTTCTTAACAGGTAACTCCCATTGAAAAGCATGCACCATATTATTCCATCCGGTCGAAATTCCATCGACATATTTAATCGTTGTATCACCACTAATGCTATTCGTCTTGTTTTCATCTTTCCCGTTGTCGTAGTTACCAAAGAAGAGATAACTTATATTTCCCCACTTTAAGGAAGAATGTGAAAGCCTCAGAAACCCGTCATAAAATGAATAACCGTTGGGAGGAAGAAAACCACCAACATCTGAAGAGACAATCCTCTTAAGTAGCGGTGAGTAAATTGAATAATTACCCCGTTTTAACCCGGTTGTCAGATCCCACTTTATCTTTTTTAAAGGAAGTTCAAATGTTACTCCTGAAGATAACAAGCCCAGCCGAAGCTGAGCTCTCAGGGAATCGGACTGTGGTTTTTTAAAGTCGAGGCTTATTACAGACGAAGCCCCACTACCCAGTTCTGAAGGGAAATAATCTTTAAACAGTTCTGCGCTTTCAAGAAAATCAAGATCAAAAGGTGAAATTATTCCAAGAAGATGACCCGGAAGAAAGAAATAACATCCGTTTGCCAGGATTATATTCTGCCCCGTACTACCGCCTCTTACATAAATATCTGAAGATCCGTCTTTTCCTGCGACTACACCAGGAAGCAATTGAAATGATTTTAAAAGGTCAGGTTCGCTGAATAATTTTGGAGTTTCCCGAAGAGCGGGAGGGGTCAAAATAAAAGCTTCCGTAGGCGGATATTTCAACAGCTTTTATTAAATCAGCAATAATTGTAACCTCACTTAATTCAAATGTTGATACCTGAATATAAATATTGATAACAGTATCAGAAACGACTTTAAACTTTAGAGTTACAGGCCTGAAACCCATAACCTGTGTTGTAATCTGCTTTAATCCGCATGAAGTAGTAAAAGAGTATTCTCCCTTTGAGTCAGTTGTTATTGTATTGTTTCCCGGATTTAGGAATATTATCCCATTATTTATTGTTTTACCATGATCCTTATCGAATAGTTTACCACTAATCTTTACTTTTTGAGCAGAGGTAATAGAGCTGATAGATAATAGTACAATCATTAAAACAATCCATATCTTATTTGTCATTTTATAAATCATTGAATTGGTTTTTAACATCTAAGGTAATTAAATTCAATTTGTTGTATAAGCGGGTATATTTGACATGAATGGAATTATATACCATGAATGAAAGGGATTTTCCCCAAATTTTCTATATTGAAGAATATAACAATGAGAATATTCCCAGGTAACTAACAGAGAAATCAGAGTGATTAGGATCATCTGAAGGAAATCGGAGGCAAAAATTTTAAGCAGCAAAGATTTGATTTAAAAAATACATTTTAAAAATCAATAAATTGCAAATCAATATAACCAATATTGATTTATGTAAGGATAATTTAACAAACCATCTTTTGATATACATGTCGGAAAGCAGCATTTTAAAACACAAAAAAATCAACTATTATTCAACTTTTTTTTATGAACACAAAATCAGATGTTTATAAATCATTGTTTTTCAGGGTACCCGAACTATTTTTCATAATTATATGGGTAAAGTTTTAAAGATTGACCAAGTCATCGGGGATGAATTGGATTTGATATGTTATTATGAAGTTGTTCAGGAAACAAGGTTATGGTAACCGCTTTGGATTTTCGTCTCATAATGGAGTTTTTAAGGTGACAAAATCCAAAAAAACAGGTAGGGATTGTCATGGTATTATAAGATTGTCTAAACAGAGGAGTCTGGGGTAGGCAAAGAAGCATGTGTTTTGCAGCGAAGGGATGGTAGCAGGGACGGGCTGCAAAACACATGCTAGTGCGTCGGAAGTCTAGGTATAATGATACCTTGAGACAAATTTGCCTTGCAGCTAACGTTCGGCGGTATGTGCAGTTGCCGCAGAGTCGCGGTGGCACGCGTTTTTGCACTCGTGGTGCGATGCATGGGTTAAGCGGTTAATACATTATTCTCGCGTTGGCAAAAACCGTGACACCAGGAGGGAGTCCCCGGCGGGAGCCGGAGCAGGCCGTACCGCCAGCCACAAGACTGTCCTCTTTAGCCAAAAGATTCTCGCGGTACGGAAAGGCAATTGCATATACCGACCTGTTAGGCACAGTTTATTTAAATTTTTAGCCTTTATCTTGGTAAACAAAAATATGTGTAACAGGTAAATTTGGAATTTCCTCTGCCCAATTATCGGAACCTAAAGAAGAATAATCGACATCAAAGCATAAGCCTTTAATATTTTTAAATGTTAACTGGTCTTCATCGCCTTCAATAATTTGTCCATACAAAAGCTTCAAAGTCCCTGGCTAAATCTCCTAATCCAAGTCTACAATCAAGTTTACCTTTATAATTTCCTATTAGCCCTATCTGTACTAAAATATCATTTGAGAAATATAAAACAGTATCGGTGTTTCTGTATTCATGTATTGGAGTACTATTGATTACGAATTTATTGTCAATTACTTTATGTTGTAACGAATCCAACAATTGCTTTTTAATCAGTTCTATTTTCATTCCAAGGATTAATCCAGCTGCAGCGTAGCCTGGGATAATTTGTGCATTAATATCGAGATTGTTTAAAATTTTATCATCCATTTTCTAAGTGAGTGTGTTTTGCTTAAATTGTGCCTAACGGCCGGCGGTATGGGTCAGTTGCCTTGTGTCGCGGTGGCATGAGTTTTTGCCATCGAGCTTGACGACCACAGAATTTCATTTTGATCACAGGATTTTCAGGTAATGCAAAAACCATGACACCTATGCGGGAGACCCCGCCGGCGGCGGGGCAGCCCGGCCAGCTAAGCTTACAAAACGAAGTTTCAATTATCATAAGTCGTGCTGGCCGGAAGGCAATGACCTATACCGACTTGTTAGGCATTGGCGGATTAGTTTAATTGCTTGATAAGCCTGTTGTTACTTATTGTTGAATGGTTACTTGGTTTTTAACTTTTGTCTAAATGACAGTTACTATCGTTTTAGAAAGGAAGTCTAAATTTGCTGTTATGGTCAGGTCTCATATTTCTGTTTTAATACAGAAAAGTCCTTTCAGATAAATTACCGCTTGTGCCTAACGTTCGGCGGTATGTGCAGTTGGCGCAGAGTCGCGGTGGCGCGCGTTTTTGCACTCGTTGTGCGATGCAGGATTATGCTGTTATTTGTTTATTGTCGCGTTGGCAAAAACCGTGACACCAGGAGGGGGTCCCCGGCTGCAGCCGGGGCGGGCCGCACCGCCGACCACTTAACGGTCCTCTTTAGCCAGAAAATTCTCGCGGTGCGGAAAGCCAATTGCATATACCGACCTGTTGGCGGTAGTTAATTAAATCTTATTAAACTTTTAGAATCCACAAAATTTCTTGTATTCTCTATCCTGATTGTATTCTGGACCTGTAGTGTAACATTACAGTGTCCACTTGGTCATAGGGAAACTTTGATAAAGACTTGGTAGGAGTTTGACTAATAATACATTGCACCTGCCTATGTTAGGTTAGTGATGGATACCAAGTTTTTTTATAAAAATAGTGTAATCATTTTATATTAACCTTGAGGTCATCGTGGATATCGAAGGTGTCCTAATCTGACCAATTTTAAATGTCATGGTATACATTCCATTGCATAATAAATGCGAAATATTTATTATTGGGCGAGAGCTGTTACCTCATTTTTAAGACCTTATGAGATTCGTTAATACCTTTGCCGTCAGATATAGTAACAATATAAAATCCAGGCTGGAGTCCTGAGCAGTTGATGGTAATCAGGTCAGATGAATTATATTCGTTTTGAAATACTTTTGAACCTGACAGGTTGGTAATCTCGATCATTATGTAGTTTCCGGATTCTAAGTGATTTAAATTGATGTTCAAATATTCATGCACAATAGTTGGGTAAACAATAAAGGTCCTTGCTGGATCATTGATATTACTAACATCTGATGTTCCGGAAGTAAGGTCTATCAAATGAAAGTCAACATTTTGATTTGTTGTGATTGTGTCATTACAATAAATACTGGAAGTATCTGTGAAGGATGCAATAAAAAGTTTGGTTGTGTTGCCGCTGAAGGATGAATCACCGATAACAAAGTCGTACTCAATTGGCAGAGAGTATCCACTGATGTGCAAATCATCATCCTCACATAAAATATCTGTGATAATACCAATATTAGAGGTATCCGGCGATATAAACCACTCAAGATTACCGGTACAATCAAATCTTGCATAGCAATACCTAAAGTTGCCATTTATTTCTATATCCATAAAACTTAAGGGAGGATAGGTGGAAATTGCACCACCGATATAGAAATGTTCTCTATCGTCCCCTTCCATTGTTAATATATCCATCATGCCATGATGTTCCTTTTCCCAAAGTATTTTATCTCCATCTGCACTAACTTTCATGATTACAGTATTAAATACCTGGTCTGCCAGTTTCCTTTTTCCCGAAACAATCAAGTTATCATGCTGATCCAATATTCCTTTATCTAAAAATATGTTGTTATCAGATATTGCCACGTCAAATATTACAGCTCCCTCAGCGCTTAGTTTAACAATACCTGATGCTCCCGAATTTATTTCCTTCATTAGAAAGATGTTGTCGTCAGTGTCTATAATGATGTCATCTACAAGACTGATTTCCTGGCAAGGGTAATACCATAACAATTTGCCGTCAGGTGAAAATTTGAAGACAAAGGCATATGGCCGATCTCTGTAAGGACTTACATCTTTGGTTTGCAGAATCAGTGTGTCAAGCTGAAATTTATAACTGACAACGGCTCCCACAATTATATTGTTCTTTGAGTCTGTTCTGGTACAATAGATCATTTGGTTATTCAGGCCAATCATACTTTTTGTCCAGAGAGTGTTACCTGCTTTGTCAAACTTGGCCAGGAAGGCATCTTCTCCCCAGTAACAGGGAGGGCAGTCAAAACGTTCATATAATTCCTGGTCAACTTCCAGCAATGTGCTATCAATATGCATTTCGCCAGAATAATAACCTCCGAGAATAATATTGTCATTTTGATCTGATGTCATTGACGCCATATAATCAGAGTTAAAACTGGGGAATGATTTTGCCCATTTAACTTCATTTAATGAGTCTAGTCCTGCTACAAATGACCAAACGCCTGATGTACTTATTTTAATTGTATCTAAATGCAATGTGCCTCCAACGGTCCCCCCGATTGTAAATGAGTTGCCATTCTTTGAAATGAATGGGGCATATGAACCACCGATTAACGGGAATTGTTTGGCCCAGTTAAACACTTGCCCTTTGGATAAATTAGCGACCATTAATAGGGTAATAGAAAGGAGAATTTTTACAAAATTTCTGACAATCATAATCTAAATTCTTGGATGATCAAGTTAAATGTGAAAGGTATTATTAAAATACTATAATTTGAATGTTGTCCAGCGGTCATCTGAACTTTCTACCTGGACCCTAATTCTTCAAGTATTTTATAATTCTTTGATTCAAGCACTTTCAGAATCTGTTAAGAGAAAATAAAATGACTATGAGCAAGACCTTAGTATCAGCTGAAGAACTAGGCTTACTATGATTAATACTTCTTTAAAATAATTTTGCGAGTGCCTAAATTACCGCCAACGTTCGGCGGTATGTGCAGTTGCCGCAGCATCGCGGTGGCATGCGTTTTTGCAGGTATGCTGTGGTGCAAGAGCGTACGTTTCCCTACGAATTTATCGCGTTGGCAAAAACCATGACACCTGGAGGAGTGCCCCGGCGGTGCCGGGGCCAGCCTGTGCCGCCGGCCACAAAACGGTCCTCTTTAGCCAGGAGATTATCGCGGCACAGAAGGCAATTGCATATACCGACCTGTTAGGCTTAGTTTTTTATTTTACTATCTAAAAATGCCTTAATACCTACATCAATTTTAAAATTATTCTTTTCATCAAAGCCTGTTGGTATAATATAGACTGAATTACCAAAGGAAGTTTTTTTATTAAAGACTATTTTTATTCGAGGTTCAAAGATAAAAGCGGGTAAAAAACTAGGATAGAAATACTTTATCTCTTTAATTACTGAAAACTGAAATTCTTCCTTTTTGACAAACCGTTCAATAATAAATCCATGGTCTGTTACTATCATGTCCACTAGGTTTATGCTATAAATGAAGTACCTGACTGCAAAGAGAAATGCAAAAAGTGAGAAAAGAAAAATTATAATCGAAATCCCTATATTATCTCTAAAAATAGTGAGAGCTAACACGCTTATACATGTTGCAACTATCATTTGAAATATTGAAGTCACAATTCCCATTATATAAAGGGTTCCAAAATCAAGACTGGAAATTTGTCTTCTCATAATAATGGTTAGATAATGAAGAGTTAATGTGTTTCGATTAAAATTAAGCCTAACGTTCCGGCGGTATGTGCAGTTGGCGCAGCATCGCAGTGGCGTGCGTTTTTGCAGGTATGCTGCGGTGTAGGAGTGTGCTTTTCGTTACAAATTTATCGCGTTGGCAAAAACCATGACACCATGAGGGGTGGCCCGGCCAGCGGGAATAGGAAGGTTTATACCTTGATGTTTATCCCGCTGGCCGGAAGGCAATTGCATATACCGCCCTGTTAGCGACAGTTAATTTCATTTTTGTGAAATAAAGTAATACACCAGGCCCAATGTGAACAAATGAGGGTTAATTTTCCAATCGTGGATGTCCTTCTGAATATTGTTCACGCCATAATAGTACATGATCTCTACGGCACCTTTATCTGTCAAATTATATTTAATGTCTGCGATTGGGCCAACATTCAACATATCAATGTTAAGGCCACTGAATTCATAATTAGTGATGACAGGATCGCCATTTAAATCTGGGAATTCACTCCTTTCTTTACCATTGCTAAAAAGTGTTACGGATGTTTGAATTCCTATACATAAAGTAAATTTTTTAAAGTTGTAACCATAATATAAAGGCAGACCAAGATAAGATATGTCTCTCCAGGTATCAAGCTTCATAATGCCAATTGGATCTCCAAAATCATCAGTAAAAGCTAGATTTGAATGCTCCTTTCCTCTGATTTGATAAAATAGAAGTTCAGAGCCAATAATTGATCGATTTGTTAAATTATACTTGTATGCAAAGCCTAACTGTCCTGATGGCCTGAAATAGTCAATGTAATCCATAGAGTAGCCATAAGAGGTCTTCAATTTACTGGCGCCAAAACTCGCTTTAATGCCTAGAGAATGCTGTCCGATTAAAGAGGCAGATGATAGAATAAAGACAAGTGGCAGAATTATCAGTTTCATATCTTGCAGATTGTTATATAATTGGCGCTAACGTTCGGCGGTATGGGTCTGTTGCCTTGTGTCGCGGTGGCATGCGTTTTTGCAGGTAAACTGCAGTGCAGGAATGTGTTTTTCGTTACAAAGTTATCGCGTTGGCAAAAACCATGACACCAAAAGGGAGCCCCCGGCTGCAGCCGGGGCAGCCTGTGCCGCCGGCCACAGGATGGCCCTCTTTAGTCAGAAAGTTCTCGCGGCACAGAAGGCAATGACCTATACCGACCTGTTAGAGGCAGTGCTGTTTATTTGATTAATCTTTCTACTATTTCTTTTACCGAAAGAGCAGTGTCGCGATACTCTAAAGCTTCCTTTTCATCAGGGATATAGAAGTCATCAGGATATCTTACACTTATGCCAAAGTCTGTCAGACTTTTGAAATCTATTTGGAAAGCTTCTTTATCTATTTTTTGACATTCAAGAAGGAGAAAGTCCAAATCATGTGTTTTTGGAAAGTCAACATCATGATAAGCCAGGAAGACTTTAAGGAACTTCTCTGATGCCTGCTGTGCATGAAAACAGATACTGCTTGTATAATACTCAGCGCCTGCATTTACCAGGCTTTTTATTACAGAGATGTCCTCGTTTGCCCGGAACAGCCAATTCTTGATATATTCAGCTTTATCTTTGGTCATAGTAGAATTGCTTCATTGAGGATGTTTTTTATAATATGACCAGGAAGCTTTCTCTTTTTCTTTACCTCTTTTCTACTTTGAATAAGGATATCTGATCTGATACCCTCTTTAAGGAGGTCTTTTCTGATACTTGTCTTAAGTGGCAGTTTCTGTTTTGGAGTTAGATCCAAAGTAGTAACGACGAGTATATCAAAGTCACTTTCAAGCGTAGCGTCTTTCCTTGCACGAGAACCGAATAATAAGACTTCGGCATCAGGCAAGTATTTGCATGCAGTTACTTTTATTAGTTCTAATATCTCACGGTTCGTGTCCATCTAGTACAAAGATATCAAATAAGTAATCATCCGAGAAATCAAGCTATTGTCTTTTATGTTTGGGCATTGCCTCTAACGTTCGGCGGTATGTGGCGTTGGCGCAGAGTCGCGGTGGCGCGTGTTTTTGCACTCGTGGTGCGATGCAGGATTATGCTTTTATTGCTTTATTCTCGCGTTGGCAAAAACCGTGACACCAGAAGGGAGTCCCCGGCGGGAGCCGGGGCAGCCTGTGCCGCCAGCCACAGAACTGTCCTCTTTAGTCAGAAAATTCTCGCGGCACAGAAGCCAATGACATATACCGACCTGTTAGGCCCAGGTTTATTCAGATATTACAAACTCTTTTATTGTTAAGTTGTCCCCGATAGCGTTATCTAGTTTGATCCAACCATATCTCTTTCCGATTTTAAATCCAAGATATTTGTCAATGACATAATGGTAATTGCCAATCGGATAAGATGTGGAGCGTTGTGCGTAACTAGCTAACACAAGGTTTTCAGATGGTGTTGTTGTCCATGTCAGGTTGTCATCAATAGTTGTTCCAACATTCAATGAATCTGGATAGTTATTGATGTCTGATAATGCAATCTGGGTCCCATTAGCGATGCCAAGGAAAGTCGCATCAATGAAACCAGTCATCAGAGGTGTATATGATTTTTTGAAGAATACATCATATCTATTATCACCATCTAAATCGAGTGAATCTTTTGCATTCGATGAAGTTGGAATTACAATATTTGGTACAAGCTTGACAACATGCAGGTTATCTGTATAAGTTCCGATCGTTACTTCATTGTTTTTATCCGGGTTACAAGCAAATAACCATGGTAACATTGCAATGATGAGTAGTTTCTTCATAACTTTCTGTTTTAATTTCATAATACTCTAACTTGGGCCTAACGTTCGGCGGTATGTGGCGTTGGCGCAGAGTCGCGGTGGCGCGCGTTTTTGCACTCGTGGTGCGATGCAGGATTATGATGTTATTTGTTTATTCTCGCGTTGGCAAAAACCGTGACACCAGGAGGGGGTCCCCGGCGGGAGCCGGGGCAGGCCGCACCGCCGACCACTTAACGATCCTCTTTAGCCAGAAAGTTCTCGCGGTGCGGAGCGCCAATGACATATACCGACCTGTTAGCATGAGTACTTTTGTAGTTCACACTATTTTATAACAACAGATAGGCCACATTTAACAGTAAGAAACGATACACCCGAATTGCTACCAAACACTGAATTACTGTAAAGAACTTCGAAAAACGGACGGACTTTACCTCCAATGCTAAACGAAGTGCCCAATCCAAGATCAGTCATGAGTAGGTTGTCTATCCGTTCGCCAGTTTCTAAAGGACCATCATTTGGATAATTATAATTTCTTTCTGTGAGTAATCTGGTATAATTAATTCCAATATTTGAATAGAGGAGGACTTTATGATTTGGATTAGTTAAATAATGTTTAATGCCTAATGGAATGCCAGTAACTCTTTTATATCTAATATAATACCCCATATCATAAATATAAATCATTTCTGGATTCTTCCTTTGATCAAATTGATATCCAATATAGATGCTTGTACGGGGCGTGAGAGATAGCTCCCCAGTAAGAGAAACCGCAGAAAAAGATACATCGATAACCGTTAAGGATTTATCCATTATGTCAAAAAACATTTTGGGAGACCACGAAGTTGATAAAATGAAATTTGGCTTTTCGTTTGTTTGAGCATGCAGATTCTGTGATATTAGTACAACACTGCAAACAGCTATGAAAACGAGAATCTTTTTCATGATAGTACAATTTTAGGATTGGATATTAAGACTTAACTTCCTGATTACCACAAAACATATGCCACTATTATATCCGAATAACTTAGTATTCATGCTAACGTTCGGCGGTATGTGGCGTTGGCGCAGAGTCGCGGTGGCGCGTGTTTTTGCACTCGTGTTGCGATGCAGGATTATGATGTTGTTTGTTTATTCTCGCGTTGGCAAAAACCGTGACACCAGGAGGGAGTGCCCCGCGGGAGCGGGGCCGGCCGGCTGGTTTTTGCCCGGCGGTTTCAGCCGCTAAGCCGGGCCGATAAAGCACCAACTGGTTTTGGTGTGCCAGTCTGGCGGACCGGCGCGCAAAAACCAGTCGAAGCCAATGACATATACCGACCTGTTATGGGCAGTGTTTTATTTCAATACGTACTGTTCTTCCCAATTTGGAAGATTATAGAAATCCTTGTCATGCATTATCGAATAGCACAAATGCCTAATAATTTGATTATTAGCCTCATTATTAATATACTCAAAACGAACAAAAGTTCTCCATGTTAATGATTTCTCTAGAATGAGCCCGTATTCTGGAGACCAAAAGAATAATCCTTGAGAATTTATCGCAGGTGAAAAGTGCAGTATCTTATAGATTATATGATACTTTTTGTCGTTGTAATAAAGTTTGACCTGTTTGCTGTCAACACAAATTAATGATACATTATCCCTTTGTAAGGAGCCCTCAGGCACTACTATTATAGAATTGTTAACGAGTAAATCAAATTCAAAAGACCATTCAGTTTTATCAGGTGCTTTATGTTTATAGCTGAAATTAGTGCTGTCAATACTTTTTAAACTCACTTCAATGGTATCCATATAATCTTGTGAGCGACTATCATATCGATAGACTATCATATGATTGTTCAAATTGTTTTCTGATTTTTTGGTATCACAATTTGTCAGAACGCATAAAGTGACCATTGCAAATACTAATTGTCTAATCATGAATTCAAGTTTTACATTGCCCATAACGTCTGGCGGTATGTGCAAGTTGCCGCAGAGTCGCGGTGGCGCGTGTTTTTGCACTCGTGGTGCGATGCAGGGTTATGCGGTTATTACTTTATTCTCGCGTTGGCAAAAACCGTGACACCGGCGGGAGCCCCCGGCGGTGCCGGGGCGGCCTGTGCCGCTGTACACCAAACGGTCCAATTTGGTTAGAAATTTCTCGCGGCACAGAAGGCAATTGCATATACCGACCTGTTAGGGATAGTAGCGGCTTATTTATCTAGAGTTGGAGAAGAAAAGATCTCACTAAAGTACGCTTGAACAGGCTCCTTAATATACTCACCAAGCCGCTACATATCCCTTGAAGCGGAGGGCTGCTGCTGAGTTGGGGGGTAATCGCGGTACATGCTTGACGTCTTATTAACATTCTCATTTTTTTTCTTTTAATCTAAGTTACGGCGCGGTGGCGAGAGTGCTTGAAGCGAGAGGGACTGTTGGCCCCCCAATTTATTGTGATTTGAGCACTTAACCCTTTAATATTCAATAAGCCGCTATTGACCCTAACGTTCGGCGGTATGTGGCTGTTGCCGCAGAGTCGCGGTGGCGCGTGTTTTTGCACTCGTGGTGCGGTGCAGGGTTATGCGGTTATTACTTTATTCTCGCGTTGGCAAAAACCGTGACACCAGGAGGGAGTCCCCGGCGAGAGCCGGGGCGGCCTGTGCCGCCGGCCACAAGATGGTCCTCTTTAGTCAGAAAATTCTCGCGGCACAGAAGGCAATGACATATACCGACCTGTTAGCAGCTGGGCTTTATTCTTCTAATTCTTTGTGCAATTCATCAGAGTATTTTAGAATCTGTTCAAATTCGTTATTCGTGAACAAATACTTATCGTTTATCTCCATTTGCTTGCCTATTATTATTTTGTGATCTAGATATATGACAATTCTATGATTTAAAATATCAGTGCTTCCATTTTTAAAAGTCCAGAAATCGATAGACTCATATTTAACAAGCGAAGAATCAATGTAGTAATAGTTATCAATAAAATGATGGCTTTTATTTTTCTTAATAAGGTGGCTATTACAATTATGATGAAATGCATAATAATTATAGTAAGTAGTTGTTGTGAAGGTAGTCCCTTTACCATACCTTATTTTAATGAAACCTAGGAGTTTCTTATAAAATTTTGAATATCCATGAGAGAAACCCTCTATACATAGACTATCTGACTTAGAACATATTGTTTCTATGTTTTTTATCTCATTATCAATTGTTCCAATTAATAGTTTTCCATTTTCCTGAGCAAACGTTCCATTGGAAAAGGATATAAGAGAAAATAATGTAATAATGAGAAAGAGCTGTTTTGTACTGGTCATTTTAATTTTTTATTATTTGTACTATACGTCTAGCCTTGCTGCTAACGTTCGGCGGTATGTGCAGTTGCCGCAGCATCGCGGTGGCGCGTGTTTTTGCACTCGTGGTGCGGTGCAGGGTTATGCGGTTATTAGTTTATTCTCGCGTTGGCAAAAACCGTGACACCAGGAGGGCGAGCCCGGCCAGCGGGGCGCCGGCCGCGATAGGAAATCTTATACCTTGATGTTTGTCCCGCTGGCCGGAAGGCAATTGCATATACCGACCTGTTAGGAATAGTAGCGGCTTCTTTATCTTGAATTGGAGGAAAAAGGATCTCACTGAAATAGATTTGAACAGGAATTATTATTTACTCGCTATGCCGCTACATACCCCATGAAGCGGAGGACTGCTGCTGAGTTGGGGGGTAATCGCGCTTCGTGCTTGGTGGTTTGTTATTGTTCTATTTAATTTCTATAAATCTAAGTTAGGGCGCGGTGGCGAGAATGCTTGAAGCGAGAGGAGATGCTGGCCCCCCATTTTAATTTGCATTCTGCACTTAACCTTTTGGATTATCAAAGCCGCTATTGTGCCTAACGTTCGCGTGTATGATCATTTGCGTTGCCAAAGTGATTCTGTATCGAGATACACCAGTGCAACCCAAAGTGATACTGTTCGCAACTTGATGCCAAGCAATTGATTATACACGCTGTTGTGTGCAGGCTATTTATTCATATTCTATATTCTCCAGATCTAATTGTTCCCTTATATAATCCTCATTACTTTTGGTCCGAAAATCAAACCATTTTTGGCGATGGTTGGATGATTCAACTTCCATCTTAAAGTTTGCAAATGGGCTTTTTCGGTTTAAGATCTTTATCAGATCCTCCTTAAGCCTTTTATCATCAACTTGGTCTACAAAGTCTACCATTACACGAAATGATCTCTGGCCTGCATCTTAATAATAATGATGTAATCCTTCCATTTTTTCTCAATCTTTCGTGCTTCCTTTTCCCAAAAACCAGGTTCATTCAACTCATCCCAGTCAAGTACTGGTTCAAATTCAAATGTCTTTGTGTTTAAATAAACTTTCATCCCAGCCTCTAATTCCTGGGCGATCTTATGAATTACTTCTGAACTGACTTTCATATGTCTATGTTGTTTTTTTAAGCTTGCACACAACGTTCGGCGGTATGTGGCGTTGGTGCAGAGTCGCGGTGGCGCGTGTTTTTGCACTCGTGGTGCGATGCAGGGTTATGATGTTATTTGTTTATTGTCGCGTTGGCAAAAACCGTGACACCAGGAGGGGGTCCCCGGCGGGAGCCGGGGCAGGCCGCACCGCCGACCACTTAACAGTCCTCTCTAGCCTGAAGATTCTCGCGGTGCGGAGTGCCAATGACATATACCGACCTGTTAGCAAACGTAACAGTTTTATTCAATGTCAATTAGCTCTTTTATCTTCTTAATGCTCAGTTTCTTAGGCTTAACCGTTATCATACTTGGGCCAGAGTAGTAACGAATAGATAGTTGGTCTGCCTTTTTGATTTCCATTATAGTTGAAATCGGTATTTTGTAGCTGAACCTGGTAATTTTCCTGTTGTTTTCTGAATAACCCGTTGTTACAGAAACGGTTGTTGAATCTGAGGTTCGGATATCAGTTTTGTTTTCTGAGATAGTTTTCACGTTTTCAAGTTCAATTTTATCAATCACCATGGGGTATGGCTTATTATCAATAATCAGGATAACCTTATCATCAAGTTTGAAGCTGGAACTGATCAGGAATAGGACATCATAGGCGCGAAATGACACATTATTGTTTTGATCTACTTCTTTGACGATTGACTGTGTAAAGAAATAGATTGGCGTTCTGCGATCCCGATCTTTGTAGTCATATTTGAGTTCAAATCTTATTGTTGAGTAAACAATATCATCTTCTGAGTAGATCTTATTATATGGGGAACAGCTTGATAACATTGTACAAACCAGGCCTATTACAATGACTTGGTATGGTACACCGAATTTGATTTGCTTTTTCATTTCAGCTAATTATCAATTGTTTACATGTTATGTTTGCTAACGTTTGGCGGTATGTGCATGTTGGCGCAGCATCGCGGTGGCGCGCGTTTTTGCACTCGTGATGGCGTGTTGATATTATTCGGTTCGTTACAAAGTTTTCGGGGTATGCAAAAACCGTGACACCAAGTGGGAGTGCCCCGCGTCAGCGGGGCCAGCCTGTGCCGCCATTACAAATCTGTCGTGTGTGGCCGCGAAGTTTTCGCGGCACAGAAGCCAATTGCATATACCGACCTGTTAGGGGCAGTAGCGTTTGAATTGGTACTTAGTCAAACATTAATCTTATATACTTTTTTTGATACCTATCCCACACTTCAGTAAATTCAAGGGATTCATCCATGTCGTTGGTTATGATACCATCTGATTGGATTACATAGCTGGTGTCAATAGATTTAAGAATTCTTTCAGTCTCAGTTCTAATATTATAGCTAACGACCTTGAATTGATGACTTTGACTAATAGCTAACTTTTGTTTTAGAATCAGATACGGAGCATAAGAATCACCTTCTACATGAAAGGAGTATATCAATTGATCAGTTGAATCCTTTATTAAAATAAGAGCAAAATCTTTTATTGAATCATTATTAAATTCTCCTGTGCAGAAATATGGCAACTTACCCTCATAGTAGCCAGTAAAAAAGTAGTCGTCGTAATCAGAAGTTGTTGGTAATCTGAGATTATTGTTCATTGCTTTCACATAACTAATTAAATCTTCAGGAATTACTGAATTATCGAAAACGTAATCAGCTCTATTAATTTTGGGTTCTTTATGTTTTTGAATACCTGCATCTTGTCTTGTCATTGGTATTTGAAAATTGTTATTATTTGGTTTTGATGCTCGATTACATCCGACAATTGTTAATAGAATGATTAAATAAATACTGTTTTTCATTGTGCTATTTTTTTTTATGCAGGACATGCTATTGCCCCTAACGTTCGGCGGTATGTGGCGTTGGCGCAGAGTCGCGGTGGCGCGTGTTTTTGCACTCGTGGTGCGGTGCAGGATTGAGCGGTTATTACTTTTTTCTCGCGTTGGCAAAAACCGTGACACCAGGAGGGGGTCCCCGGCGGGAGCCGGGGCAGGCCGCACCGTTGGCCACTTAACGGTCCTCTTTAGCCAGAAGGTTCTCGCGGTGCGGGAAGCCAATGACATATACCGACCTGTTAGAAACAGGGGTTAATTAGTTCTGATTTTTAATGAGATAATTTGCTATTCTATTAATTTCTGTTTCTGTAAAAACTGGTTCAAAGTAGGTAAGATAGTTATTGAGTTCTATTAACGATTTTACCTTTACATATTTGAAGTCTTCTTTTGGCTTTTCATTTATCATAACTATGATATTTCTTATGGGGATCTGCTTGTCCCCCCAATGATGGTCGGTCAATTTAATCTTTGCATCATTTATTAGCAGAAACAAAGCATAACTTGTCCGGGTAATCTGTTCTACAGGTGATCTTAAATCCAAGGACTCTATAGATTTTTTACTCCAGTTCTTTGTCTCTAAGATATAAATACCTGATTTTGAAATTAAAAGATGGTCAATCTGAATTGAAAAAATCCTATCATTTGTATGTCGGTTGTAAATTGGCGGACTGAATTTCATACTAAAGTCATTGAGTAAAATATAATCATTTGGCAGTTTTTCTATTTCTTTCACTACCAAGTTCTCACCAATGGCTCCTGCAATTAAGGGATATAAATCTTCAATGGTCTTCTTTACATGGTATAAATTTTGAATACCTGGTAGGCTTCGCTCATTAATGATTTGTTCATTGTTGTCATTGATATACTTTAGTCTATTTTCGTCATTCTCAATGATTCTCTGAATGTTTTTAGTTGCATTGGAAATAATTAATGGCATATTTGAATTATAATAAGCCAGTAATTTCTTTTGTTTCTTCAATTTATAACCATAAATAATCTTATAAAAGAAACCTATTTTGACTCTTTCAGTCAGATTCTGAATGTTGATCCTGATAGTGTCTATTTCAACCTCTATTTCAGTTATTTTCTTACTTTTAATTACCTCACATTTGTTTATATTTTCTTTAATAGTGAGGATTAAATCCTTGGCTTCATTTAATAAGCGTACTCTTTCAGCACTAATTATTTCTTCCTTTTCGTGTTGAAAATTGACCAAGAATGCATCTATCTCTTTAATTGAGTTAAACCTGCGGATACCATGAGAATTTAATTCATGTTTTAATTTTTTCAAAGACTCAATTTGGCCATGAATTTGTGCCATAAGTAGGGAAGAGATGTATTAATGGTTAAGAAATATTGACTGGGGTAAGTCAGCTTGGGATATCAAAGGTGCGATTCATTCTCACCCTTGTTTCTAACGTTCGGCGGTATGTGGCGTTGCCTCAGAGTCGCGGTGGCGCGCGTTTTTGCACTCGTGGTGCGATGCAGGGTTATGCAGTTAGTAGTTTATTCTCGCGTTGGCAAAAACCGTGACACCAGGAGGGAGTCCCCGGCGGTGCCGGGGCGGGCCGTACCGCCAGCCACAAAACTGTCCTCTTTAGCCAGAAGATTCTCGCGGTACGGAGCGGCAATGACATATACCGACCTGTTACAGGGCGTTTAGTTTATCATTAAGAGTTTTTCTTATCTCATCAATTTGTTTATTTCTGGCAATAATTTTTCCGTCGGGTGATATTAACAGTAAAGATGGATAGCTACTGATCTTTAATTTTTCTATGATCGAGTTTTTGTCAAATTGGGCTTGATTAACAAATAGGTGTTGCCAATTCATTTTATTTTCATTGATAAAATCAAATACAATATTTGGATCACTATCAAATGCAACGCTGATTAATACAAAATTTTTGTCTTTGAAATCATTATTTAACTTCTGCAGTTCAGGTATTAGCTTAATACATGGATTACACCATGTACCCCAAAAGTCAAATAAGATATATTTGCTCTCATAGTCTTCAAAAGAAAATAGTGATTTATCAAGGCAATACGCATTAAAATTTGGTACATAAAAGCCTTCTGTGACGCCGAAAGGATGAGTATTCTTGCCAATATATTCAAGAAATAAGTTATCACCCCATTTGGAGATAGAGTCAATCACGTAATCATTACCCTTAACATTAAAAATATCCCCGATTCCAAACGGAATATCCCCATTTAATTCAGAAGGCACACTATCTGTCTTTGGAAATACAAAGATCTTTGTGCTGTTGGTCTCGTAAGTATTACTTGAGAAATAATTTGATGCAATAAATTCACAGTTAGTCTTATTCAGTGAGATGATCCCCTGTTTATATTCCGGAAAGCTTACAAAAAGGAAAAACTTCTTTTCAACTTCATTATCAGTATTATAATTAATGCTCATACTTCCCTTATAAGGGCTAGGCATTATTTTTACTGACTTTGTTTGTACTGCATCATTTTCAAAATACTCATACTGGGTTTGTATTACAGGAAGAGTTTGCGCTATTTCTTTCTGTTTTTCGATAGAAATTGGATAGTCATATTCGTTGATTTTTTCGTCAGCGAAGTCTTCATCATTATTTGAATCCACGATAATCACTCGCCTATCGTTTTTGTCTCCAATCAGAACCAGGACTTCACAATCAACATTCACATCTGTAAGTTTTGCCGTATCAATTTTATAGTAGTCAATTAGCTGACTAAGTGTGTTTTTGTCTATTTGTTTGTTTAGATAACGGTTCCAATAATATTGGTCCTTTTTAAGAACAAGGCTTCTTACAACAAACACAGATATATCATTAGGAACATTTCTATAGTAAACCGAATCCTTATTTGGCCATAATATCAAGTGCCCAGGTAGAAATACACCATAACCTTCAACGGATTTGAGATCTACATTGAAGTTTGTTGTTGTACCCGAGCAACCAGCTAGCAGCAGTAAAAGAAGTAAGAAAAAAATGGTTTTCATGTTCGCAGAATTTTTATAATGCCCTGTAACGTTCGGCGGTATGTGCAGTTGGCGCGGAGTCGCGGTGGCGCTTGTTTTTGCGCTCGTGGTGCGGTGCAGAGTTATGCGGTTAGTACTTTATTCTCGCGTTGGCAAAAACCGTGACACCAAAGCGGGAGTGCCCGCTTCAGCGGGCCAGCGCATGCCGCCAATTACAAATCTGTCGTTATAGCCACAAAGTTGTCGCGGCATGCAAGCCAATTGCATATACCGGCCTGTTAGGTGGCGTAGTTATTTTAAATGTAAAACCTAATGGCTGTAATAAGTACTAGCAGGTATAGTTCTTACCTCATAACTATTTCCGTTAGTTATATGTAACCAATTATCATCACTCCAAAGGACATTTGTATTTGATTCTCTACATAATCGAATTACATCATGAAATTTATCTATGTCTTTAATTTCTTTTGGATTAAGTAAAATAAATCCAAGCTTTATTGTATCATAATCAATATTATAAGAGCCCTTGTTAAAAAGAATAACTGGCATCACAAATTCATGATTAGGTTTTATTCTAATTAGAGTTGGGGAATTAGCGGAGCAAGCAACAGGTAAAGGAACAATCTCCTTAGAGTTGGTTACAATACTACCAACAGTTGCGCAACTATAGCTAACAAACTCAAAAACTTTATTTGTCTTATTAACAAGCTTCGCTTCTACCAGGAAATAGGAGTCTTTATTGCCAGAGTACGGATTAAAACAGCTGCCTTTTAAAGTTGCTTTGAGAACCAGATTTGATTCAACCGTTGTTTCAGAAGCATTATTTCTACAACAGGTTAATAGAATGAGATAGACAAAAAGTAAATACTTCAGCTTCATTTGTCGGTTGTTTATTTTAGTTTCAAAGGTAAGTGGCGCAGTCAGGATTTTTTGTGTTGCCCTAAAGCTCTGGTATTCTGTAATCTTTTGTATTATTGATGTTTGTCTATGACACCTAACGTTCCGGCGGTATGTGCAGTTGCCGCAGCATCGCGGTGGCATGAGTTTTTGCAGGCAAGCTGCGGTGTTGGAGTGTGCTTTTCGTTACAAAGTTATCGCGTTGGCAAAAACCATGACACCAAGTGCGGTGGCCCGGACAGCGGGAATAGGAAGATTTATACCTTAATGTTTGTCCCGCTGGCCGGAAGGCAATTGTATATACCGACCTGTTAGCAAACGTAACAGTTTTATACAATGTCAATTAGCTCCTTTAACTTTTTAATGCTCTTTTGCTTAGGTTTAATGGTTATCAAACTAGGGCCAGAGTAGTAACGAATAAATAGCTGGTTTGCCTCTTTGATTTTCATTACTATTGAAACCGGTACTTCATAACTGAACCTAGTAATTTTTCTGTTATTTTCTGAATACCCTGTTGTTACAGAAACAGTTGTAGAATCAGAGATTGGAATATCCGTTGTGTTTTCTGCGATAGTTTTCACATTTTCAAGTTCAATTTTATCAATAGCCATGGGGTATGGTTTATTATCAATAATCAGGATTACCTTTTCATCAAGCTTGAAGCTGGAACTAGTTAGGAATAAGACATCATAAGCACGATATGACACCTCATTATTTTTATTGATTTCCTTGACGATTGACTGTGTAAAGAAATAGATTGGTGTTCGGTGATCTCGATCTTTGTAGTCGTATTTAAATTCAAATCTTTTTGTTGAGTAAACAATATCATTTTCTGAGTAGATCTTGTTGAAGGTGGAGCAACTGGATAACATTGAACAAACCAGGCCTATTCCTAGGACTTGGTAGGGTACACCAATTTTGCATTGCTTTTTCATTTCAGATTATTATCAATTATTTACATGTTATGTTTGCTAACGTTCGGCGGTATGTGGCGTTGGCGCAGAGTCGCGGTGGCGCGTGTTTTTGCACTCGTGGTGCGATGCAGGGTTATGCGGTTATTAGTTTATTCTCGCGATGGCAAAAACCGTGACACCAGGAGGGAGTCCCCGGCGGGAGCCGGGGCAGCCTGCACCGCCATTGACGGTCTTTCATTTTGACCAGAAGATTCTCGCGGTGCAGAAGCCAATGACATATACCGACCTGTTAGGGACAGTTATTTATTTTACGGTTTCAATTACTTTAAATCTAATCGTGTAATTATAAGTTTTTCTTTCATTACTGGGATCCAATATCTCGACAAACCCATTGTATTCATTTATTCCAAGGTTCCTACCTACTATCTGAATTACTCCACAATCATTGTCATTTTCATCAATTGGAATGTTCAAAGTGTCGTTTTGACGAACTACAAGATGAAATGCAGGTGCTATATAGTCATTATGAGCTACGTACAGTCTTACAGTTACAGGTTCTCCGCGATGAACCTCATCTTTATCCAATACTACTCTTACATGGTTAGAGCTAGTTTGTATACAACCAGCGATTGTAAGTAGGCTGAAAATGAATATTTTAACTTTCATTAGTATGTGTTTAATAATTGGCCCTAACGTTCGGCGGTATGTGGCGTTGCCTCAGAGTCGCGGTGGCACGAGTTTTTGCACTCGTGGTGCGGTGTAGGATTATGATGTTATTTGTTTATTGTCGCGTTGGCAAAAACCGTGACACCAGGAGGGAGACCCCGGCGGGAGCCGGGGCGGGCCGTGGGGCCAGACACAAAACTGTCCTCTTTAGCCAAAAAATTGTCGCGCCACGGAGAGGCGATGACATATACCGACTTGTTATGCGCTGGCTATTTGGTTGTTTTATTTTTTGAAGATAGGTTTATATTTACATACCCCTGACAACAACAGCATAATTTGCATTCTTCCATGGTATTAAAGGGGGCAGGTATTCCGCCAGAGGAATAGGATATTGACTTACATTTCTTTTCAACAGGGTCAAAATAGAAACCACGTCTTAAGTCCCTGTAATTCCCAGAGGTTGGTATTATTTTACATTCTTCACATTGTTTACACTCTTCGTAATTGCATATATTAAGTGCATTTGGATCTGAAATCACTTTTATAGATCCACATCCTTCAAGAGTAAGGATTAATCCAAGAGTTAACAGCCCAATGAGTTTAAGAGCTTTCATAATATTCTAAGTGACATTTGCTTGCGCATAACGTTCGGCGGTATGTGCAGTTGGCGCAGAGTCGCGGTGGCGCGTGTTTTTGCACTCGTGGTGCGATGCAGGGTTATGCTGCTATTACATTATTCTCGCGTTGGCAAAAACCGTGACACCAGGAGGGAGTCCCCGGCGGTAGCCGGGGCAGGCCGCACCGCCGACCACTTAAAAGTCCTCTTTAGTCAGAAAGTTCTCGCGGTGCGGAAAGCCAATTGCATATACCGACCTGTTAGCATTAGTGGTTTTCATTTACAGAATTCCATCTTGGGGCTTTTCCGCTAATCATGGTATGAGTCTTTATTACTTTATCCATGACCTTGTGTGGGTCATCCAACACTTTGTTTGTTTGGGTGACATACCAATAAATATCCATTGCCTCAATTTTCTCTTGATGGAGCTTTGACTTCAGGAGTAGTTGTTCTTTTATTATTTGATCCAGTAGGTTCTCATCCAAATTTGTACTGCCGATCTTAACTAGTTCAATACGACCACCTTTTAGTGTGAAGATCACAAACACACCACATTTGTCGGAAGGGGCATTACATTTCTCTTTTAAACTTTCTGTTGGTTTAAAGAAGAAATGGCCTGTCTGCTTATATTTTCTTAACTCATCAAACATATGTATTCGTTTTAACCATTAATGCTAACGTTCGGCGGTATGTGCATGTTGCCGCAGCTTGGGGGTGGCATGGGTTTTTGCCATCGTGCTGGATGTGGAGATTTTTCAGGTTCACGAAATCATCGAGAAGTGCAAAAACCATGACACCCGGTGGGAGCGCCCCGGCGTTCAGCCGGGGCCAGCCGGCCAGCTATTACGGAATTATGTTTTTATCAATTTCTGAGTGCTGGCTGAAGGCAATTGCATATACCGACCTGTTACCATTAGTGCCTTTTATTATTCAATTCTCAATAAGCATTAAGTGTAAATTCAACAGGTTCGTTATCAATTTTGTAAACGGTGTGGATAATACTTAGCATCTCTATTTGTATTTGGTTAATACCTGAACTGCTGTTGAGCCCAAGCCAATATGAATCTTGTTTAATATCACCAATTTTCTTAAAAGTATCCTTCAAATCTGAGTTGATGAACCTTTGCTTATTATTTGAGTTATCAATTTTATGTTTGTTGAAAGTCAATTCAATTACAAGATCACCTTGAACATATTGCTCAATATTTTTACCCCAATTTTTGACATCTTCCATTTTGAATATTTGGAGTATTACCTGCTTCCTGCAAAGGAAATCGAGTTGAAGGTTCTTTTCGTTTAGCTCGATGAAACGGGTTAAGAAAGCAGTTAAGTTATTCATCTTATAGGGTTTGGCATTAATGGTAACGTTCGGCGGTATGGGTCTGTTGCCTTGTGTCGCGGTGGCGCGTGTTTTTGCACTCGTGGTGCGGTGCAGGGTTAAGCGGTTATTACAATATTCTCGCGGTGGCAAAAACCGTGACACCAGGAGGGAGACGCCGGCGGCAGCCTGTGCCGCCAGCCACAATTCGGTCCTCTTTAGTCAGAAATTTCTCGCGGCACAGAAGGCAATGACCTATACCGACCTGTTAGGTGCTGGCAATTATTGTGAGCATCACTGGATTTGATCATATTCTACATAAGCCTAACGTGTTGATTTTTTCTGAAAGTATAGATTGGTAGGTGCCATTTAGTTATTAAAGACAATAAAATCAATAACTTAACTCGATATCGAGTACCTAGGTTTTAATTATTTTGTTCATATGTTATAGACTAGCAGTTTTATAGGCAATACTAAATCGCAACGAATGAACTATATTCCCATTTGTGTCATTTTGTAAGCAATAAAATATGCCAAGATCAGATTTGGACAAGCTAAAAGCACTACCAATTCTTATTTGGTAACCGACCCCCATTTTTTCTTTATAAGTTTTTTGTGAATAAGGTTCCACTACAATTCCTTTTATGTCCATTGAGTTGTTGCTTGTTACAAAAGACCAATTAAATTGATTCAAACAACCTCCAAGTGATGTTTCGAATATATTCCGTTCAGTTATATTTTTACGATAAACCAAATTAATGGCCCCTGAATAAGAAATTGCAGATATAGTGCTGTTAGGCTGTACTATTAGTTTGAAATTCGAAAACTCAATATTTGGAGAAACATATAGGTCACTATACACACGATGCATATATGCAAGCGAAAAAACTTTGCCGTTCATATCCCCTGAACCACAGAAGGCAATTCCGGCCTCTGCTCTAAGAATATCCTTGTATTCTTGACTATGAGATACGTTGGAACAAAGTATAAATACAGAAACAAAAAGTATCTGACACATTTGTGTCATTTTATTGTAGGATTGTATTTTCGATATAATTCATGAGTTTTTCCAATTGACGTATAATAAATGTCTCATTGAACAGTGTTTTCATAGTTTAAACCCGATTACAAATCCAACGTAAATTGTTCCGTCACCATCATCTCCATATAATGAAGCGATTAATCCTAATCTATATCTATCGTAAAGTGTATAATCATATCGAATCTTACACCAATCAAACCATGTAGAATTGTAATCTTTATCGTATCCGGGAGTGCCGGTTGATCTTGTATAATTTCCATAAGAAAATCCTGGGCCAAGCATTAACCTATGATTGTCGCGATTAATTAACACGTAAGAAATATTTACAGAAACAGCTGAGACAGTTATCTCTTTCTCAGCGTTCATATATCGATAATTGAGCGTGATATCTGCCCTCTGAAAAAGTTCACTTTCGATACCGAGTTCTAAATTAACGCCATCTCTACCAAGGTGGTTGGCATAACCTGTTGATATGTAAGGAGATATAACAACCTGTCCGATAGAAACTATACTGGACAACAGAAAGACTAAAAGCTGCGATAATTTTCATCTTAATAGTATTTAAATGGGTTTCCTTAAAAAAGATTAATTCATTTACTGATTAAGAAATGACTTTTTTGTTATTGGCTACAAAGCAAGAGTGGTCAACTTCGGTTTTGATTTTTTCGATGGGCAACAAATATATGGTATTATTACTTTTTGTTCTCAGGGGCATTTTTAAATATTGTCTTATCACGAATTCCTAATTATTGCTTGCACCTAACGGTCCGGCGGTATGTGCAGTTGCCGCCGCATCGCGGTGGCATGTGTTTTTGCAGATATGCTGCGGTGTTGGATTGTGCTTTTCGTTACAAATTTATCGCGTTGGCAAAAACCATGACAGCATGAGGGGTGGCCCGGCCAGTGGGAATAGGAAGGTTTATACCTTGATGTTTGTCCCGCTGGCCGGAAGGCAATTGCATATACCGACCTGTTATGCGCTGGCTATTTAATTGTTTTATTAGTTGAAGTTAGTTGGACATTAACATAACCCTGGCAACAACAGCATACTTTGCATTCTTCCATAGTATTAAACGGAGCGGGTATTCCGCCAGAGGAATAGGCTATTCGTTTACATTTCTTTTCAACAGGGTCAAAATAGAATCCCACTCTATGGTCCCTATAATTTCCTGATTTTGGTATTATTTTACATTCTTCACATTGGTCACACTCTTCATAATTGCAATTGTCAAGTGCACTTGGATCTGAAATCACTTTAATTGATCCACAACCTTCAAGAGTAAAGATCAATCCAATGATTAACAGTCCATGTAGTTTAATTGCCTTCATAATATTCTAATTGACATTAGCTTGCGCATAACGTTCGGCGGTATGTGGCGTTGGCGCAGAGTCGCGGTGGCGCGTGTTTTTGCACTCGTGGTGCGGTGCAGGATTATAATGTTATTACTTTATTCTCGCGATGGCAAAAACCGTGACACCAGGAGGGAGTCCCCGGCGGGAGCCGGGGCAGGCCGCACCGCCGACCACTTAACGGTCCTCTTTAGCCAGAAAGTTCTCGCGGTGCGGAGCGCCAATGACATATACCGACCTGTTAGTGTTAGTGATTTTTTTATTTGTCTTGGCAGCAGTCCTGTTAATTAGTTAATAATCAAAAAAATGTATACTTGCAGGCTCTTTTAAAAGCTTTGGTAGTGAATCAGCTTGTGCGGCTTTTAAATGTGCCTGCAAAAAAAATTATTAAAACACTTTCACTTCAGTTTCATTGATTATTTTTTTTAGCGTTTATTATGGTTGGTTAATTTGCAATGAACAAAACTCCATTTCTCTTTACATACAATTTGACGCAATTTGTTTTACTCAATACTGCTACGCTTGGACTGCGGTTATCAGTAACAGGCAGATTTACAAAATACACTGGCCCATAGTGTACACGGCTATATCCAATTGCCATATTTTTTCTAACAAAAACAAGGTAGTAGTAAAAATCGGTATATTTGATATCCTTGATTTTAGATTTGATACTGGAATAATTATCCAGATCCTTCAAAACTGCCTGCTTTGATACGGGTGCATAGCATCTAATTACCAAGAGGGAATCCCACTCTGATTCGATGATGTCACAAACATTTACTTGAGTGGTGTTCATAGAATCAATCTTGATGTTACTCAGATAGGAATCTAAAGAGTATTCTACAATCGGTTCATTACTGCATTTACAAAATAAGAAAAGGCAGACGCAAATGCTGATGCTAGAGAAAAATATTGAATAGTGTTTCATAGTTAATAGCTTGTATAGTCTGATGGAACTAGTATCGTATTCTGATTCATTGGATTGAAAATATATTAAAAAGGTGCAGGGACATTTGGCTCTTTTGCTTTTAAATGAATGGTGGGTTTAGTGTCGCGCAAAAGCAAATGTGCCAAATCAGCGGTCGCGGTTTAATCGAAGGTTGTCAAGAAGTTGTCTCTCGTGCAGTTAGCTAAATCATTAACACTAACGTTCGGCGGTATGTGCAGTTGCCGACTGCTTCGCGGTGGCATGGGTTTTTGCCATCGTGCTGGATGTGGAGATTTTTCAGGTTCATGAAATCATCGAGAAGTGCAAAAACCATGACACCCAGTGGGAGCGCCCCGGCGTTCAGCCGGGGCCAGCCCGGCCAGCGATTGCGATTTTTTCTTTTATTAGTATCTAGTTGCTGGCCGGCAGGCAATTGCACATACCGACCTGTTAGGGATTGTAGCGGCTTGTTCTACTATTGCGGATCATAAAGGAGCTCAACCAACAGAGATAGAAGCGGGCTGTTACTCCTGTCTCCAACAGACGCTACAATTTGAATATTATGAATCATCGTTTTAATTCTGGGGAGGGAACTCGTTCTGAATTAGTTATTCCCATCATCCTTTGATAAGCGTTCTAAGTAAGAGAGGGTTGGGGTTTCAGCCCGCAGAAAGATTAGGTTTTGACCCCTATTGATTAATTTGATTTTTTGCAGCCGCTATTAGCCCTAACGTTCGGCGGTATGTGCAGTTGCCGCAGAGTCGCGATGGCGCGTGTTTTTGCACTCGTGGTGCGGTGCAGAGTTATGCGGTTAATAGTTTATTCTCGCGTTGGCAAAAACCGTGACACCAGGAGGGAGTCCCCGGCGGGAGCCGGGGCGGGCCGCACCGCCAGCCACTTAACGGTCCTCTTTAGCCAGAAAGTTCTCGCGGTGCGGAAAGCCAATTGCATATACCGACCTGTTAGCATGCGTAAATTACTTAAAATCAATATTTATTGGTATTGTGTATGTTTGTCTTACAGGTTTTCCATATAAATATCCAGGTGTCCAATCGGGCAATTGGTTGATTATTGAGACCACTTTATCATCTATTTCTTTGTCTATTCCTCGGTGAACAATTGGATTAATCACTTTACCTGTTGTATCAATATCAAATTGGACAAATATTTTTGTTTTAATATCACCAAAATCAACGCTATCAAGCGTCAATCGAGTCATTATGAATTTAACTAGTTCAGAATCACCCCCAGGAAATTTCGGATATTCTATCCAGTTTTCAGTGTTATCAAGACTATCAGTCAATTCCCGTGCACGCTCAAAGAATTGATTTCCATATTTATTTTTCAACAATTTTGACATCATAGAATCATAGCAGTCATAAAAATATAATGAGTCTGTATAAAACCATTTGATATGATAATACTTGTCCAACACATAAAAATATGTGTTATCAACTGGCAATATTTCTTCAGAATGAAAGGAGTATTCAGAATTATTAAAATCCTTGATTGCTTTTTCAATTGCATTTTGACAATCTGTCTGTGATTTAAGCACAGTAGAGGTCAATGTTATGAATAATAGTATAAGTATAGATGTTTTCATTTTATGCATGCTAACGTTCGGCGGTATGTGCAGTTGCCGCAGCATCGCGGTGGCATGAGTTTTTGCAGGCATTCTGGAGTGTAGGAGTGTGACTTTCGTTACAAATTTATCGCGTTGGCAAAAACCATGACACCAAGAGGGGTGGCCCGGACAGCGGGAATAGGAAGATTTATACCTTGATGTTTATCCCGCTGGCCGGAAGGCAATTGCATATACCGTCCTGTTAGGTGGCGTAGGTCTTTATTCTTATCTTCAACGATATACTACACTATCGGTCATATTTCTAATCTCATACGGTCCCCTGGGAGAATTAATACAAAGCGGTTCACTCCAGAGTACATTTTTAAAGCTTTCTCGGTATGTTAATAATAAGGAAATAAGGTCGGGAAAATCATTTACTTCCCTTGGACTAATCAATACGATCCCAATTTTTAAGCTATCTGGATATGTCATTCTATCTCGTGGACATTTAAGAACAATGGGCATTACAAATTCATGTTTAGGTTTCAATTTCAGTACTACAGGGTAATTACCCGAGCAGGCAAATACCCCCGGTTCTATATATTCTTTATCCCAAATTATATTTGCAATAGTTGTGCATGTATAAGCGACAAATTCTAGAGTTGTGTCTGAATCGTTGACCAGCCTGGTATTTATATGCAAGTATTGATAATCTGAATTTGAGCATAGATTTTGAAAGCTACCCATATAGCTAGTTTGAAACGAAAGTCCGTCATTATTTGGCTTGGTAGAAGCAATTTTAGTACAACTGGACAGTAAAACCGCCAAACATAATAGAGAGTAAATAAGCTTCATTTCTTGTTTTGAATTGGTTAGATTTATGTTACCTTCATTTGGAGTAGACTCGCTTTGCTATGCCACCTAACGGTTGGCCGGTATGGGTCAGTTGCCGTAGCGTCGCGGTGGCATGGGTTTTTGCCCGTGAGCTAGACGACCCTTATTAATCTTCTTGTTTACAGAATTTTCAAGTTGTGCATAAACCATGACACCAGGAAGGGTAGGGCGGCCGGCGTCCGCAAAATTATCCCCTTACACAAATCTGGCATTGCCGGCCGAAGGCAATGACCTATACCGGCCTGTTAGGGATTGTAGCGGCTTCTTTATCTTGAATTGGAGAAGAAAGGATCTCACTGAAGTAGATTTGAACAGGGATCATTAATTACTCGCTCTGCCGCTACTCATCCCATGAAGCGGAGGACTACTGTTGTGTTGGGGGGTAATCGCGGCTCGTGCTTGACGGTTTGTTTATGCTCTATTTGATTTCTCTTAATCTAAGTTACGGCGTGGTGGCGAGAATGCTTGAAGCGAGAGGGACTGCTGGCCCCCCAATTCATTATGATTTGACCACTTAACCATTTTATTATTATCAAAGCCGCTATTGTGCCTAACGTTTGGCCGGTATGGGTCAGTTGCCGCAGAATAGGGGTGAGGTGGTTTTGCGCCCCAGCGGTGTTTAATTTTGCTTTAGAATACGATAAACTATCATATTATTACTTTATCAGCCGCCCGGTCCCGTTGACCACAGATTTGTTTTACAGCACAAGCGGCTGTAGTAGGATGCACGGTGCAAAACCAGCTCACCGGCAGTGGTGGCCCGGCCAGCGCTTTAAAAATTGACTTTTCTATTACCCATTTATCCCGCTGAGCCGGAAGGCAATGACCTATACCGGCCTGTTAGGGATTGTAGCGGCAGCTTATGTTTATAAAGTCACAGATGATTATGCGTAGTAAGAACCTATGTAAGAGATTTTCTATAATAACCACTTATGTGGGTTCAACCACAGACCATTAAAATGAAACAGATTAAGAAAGGGGTGGGCCAGTCCAGCTATATAGTTACAATGAAGCATTCGAGAAGTTAATTGTATAAACAAAGGCGCAGAGGAAGAGATTAGCTGCGATTGTCTTTTAGCCACTTATCATCAGACAAGATTCTGCCGCTATTAGCCCTAACGTTCGGCGGTATGTGGCGTTGCCTCAGAGTCGCGGTGGCGCGTGTTTTTGCACTCGTGGTGCGGTGTAGGATTATGCGGTTATTAGTTTATTCTCGCGTTGGCAAAAACCGTGACACCAGGAGGGAGACCCCGGCGGGAGCCGGGGCGGCGGGCTGGTTTTTGCCCGGCGGCGTAGCCGCAAAGCCGGGCCGATAAAGCACCAACTGGTTTTGGTGTACTGGTCTGGCGGATCAGCGCGCACAAACCAGCCGAGGCAATGACATATACCGACCTGTTGTGCGTTGCCTTTTTACTCAAGATTTTTATCAAGTATAATTATGAATGTATCCTTCTCGAATTGAATTACTCTATTTAGTTCACCTTTCTTGGTATAAGTTCTCCATTCACCAACTCTTTTTCCTTCTTTAACATAACCATGTGCTTCGATAATTGGATAGTTGTGGTAACTCGTATATCTCCCATCACGAATGCCATTCTTTTCTTCTGCTTCTATTGATATTTTCCCATCCCAAAAGTGTGTTACTTTCCCATTTGGTTTGCCATTTTTATATTGAATGTCATACTGTATCATATAATTAGTATCATATCTAACCCAATATCCCTCTTTCTTTCCGTTGACCAATAGACCTTTCTCAATTGAGTTACCAGCCTTATCAATAATGGTCACTACTTGCTCATTGCTCGTTCTTCTACTGCATGATGATAAAATGGCGATGATTACAAAATAAACTAAACATGAATATCCTGTCCTTATCATTTCTAACGTATTTTATATCTGTTGCTTAAGGTTACGCATAACTCATTTATATGGGTACTAAAGGTAGGCATATTTGACGGAAATGGGTGTTATTGGATACTTGAGGTGGCTTTTACTGACAGCAGGAATTATCATAAATCATCAAACGGCGAGCGAATCTTCTGAATACTCTTCTCCGTCACATGAGTGTAAATCTCCGTGGTCCGCTGCTCTTATGCCCTAGTAATTCCTGTATGTACCGCAGATCCGTGCCTGACTCCAATAAGATGCGTCGCATAACTGTGCCGCAAACCGTGAAGCGTAATATTCTTCTTTATCCCTGCCTTCTCTGCTGCCATCCTGAATACCTTCTCAATACTCGTTGCACTGTACCTGTCTCCCTGCCGCTGCCCTTCGAAAAGATAAACAACCGGGCTATACCGACTGACATACAAGTCTACCATTTCAATCAACTTCACCGAGATCGGTACAATCCGGTCCTTGAATCCTTTTGACTGCCTGATACTTAGTAACATGCGGTCACGGTCAATGTCCTGGGGCTCCAACATTATAACTTCACTTCGCCTTAAACCACAACCATACACTATGCTTAACATTACCCTGTGCTTCTCATTCGTCGGCGCAGACAAGATCCTCTTTACTTCTTCCTTGCTCAGTACATTTGGCAGTTTATGTTGTGCACGGGGACGGGTAAACTCACCGGGGTCAATGGTCTCGCGACAAATCTCTTTGTAAAACTTCTTGACTGAACTTACAAGCTGATTCTGAAATGAGTAACTCAGACCTCCCGGTAATATATATTCATTAACCATCCTTATGAGATCTTCACCATTACACTCTGACGCCTCTCTGGGAGAAACAAACTTCAGGAAGGTCTCCATCATCGATGTGTAAGTCCTGACTGTTGCCGGCGAATATCTGTGTGAATTCAACCATATTCTATACCTCCCAATTTCATCCAGAGCTGTTTTGCTAAGCTTCTGGTCATTAATATCTGATTCTGAGGGGAACCCTCCGGAGAGATGAGAAACGTTACCCCTGTGAACCAACCCCACAGAGTTTTTCTCACGAATCTCCATAACCTTCTCGATTAGCTTCCTGGTTTTACCTGATCTGAACTCAATCCTGGCAACCCCAATCAGCTCTTTAACAATTTTCGCATTAATGTCATAGCTTTCGGCAATATGCCAGCAATTCATCCTCTTATCCCAGGTTGCGTCTGGTAAAGTCCTGATGATATTTACAATCCCTTCATCAGAAGGGAACTTGAGGGCAACACGCATTCCACTGTCGTGCCTCACCCTCTCGACAATTACGGTAATCATAGTTAGCAGCGAGTAAAATTATTTATCAATGTTGTTTTTGATACAGGATTTATGGTACAAGGTGCAAGGGGCATGGTGCAGGTTACAGGGTACAGATTGCAAGGTGCAGGGTGCAGGTCGGATAGCTGTAACCATTCGGTTATTTGACCTTGAATTCAATTAATTCTATCGGTGCTCCGTTGTGCTCAATCATTGCTACGGTTATGCCTTCCGCAGGTTGATTTGGCTCGGTAATCACTTTCAGGCCAGGTCTCCTTAGTTCTTTCTCCAGGTCGTCAACTTCAAAAGCAAGATGAGGAACTGTCTTAATCAGAGGATTTACCGGACTGTCATCTTCATACCTCATCCATTCAACACCAAAGGGACATGTGCTGAATCCCGACACATATATTTTAAATTGCGGCAGGTATTTCTCGCCAGGCATAATGGTTTTTGTGGGTATACCAAGGTGATGGTATTTCCAACCCCATTTTTCCACGGCTAACGGTGGTTCGGAATCAAGCCTAAATATCTCCATATGTTTATTGAAATTCAACTATTATCATCTTAAAAGCAAGCTCTTTAAGTCCTTAGAGTCTGGAGCACTTCCTTAAAGAAGTTTTCCAGCTTCTGAATATCGAGATTGCCATCTGTCCTTACACCGCTGCAGACATCCACACCATATGGTCTGACAGTCTCAATAGCCTGCCTAACATTTTCCGGTTTTAACCCGCCTGCAAGAAAAACCGGGCACTTTGAACTAATCCTGATCTGCCTGCTCAGTTCCCAGTTGTGCACCCTCCCGGTTCCGCCAAGTTCCTTGATTTTTAAATTAGGATTTCCACTGTCGAGAAGGATTGCGTCAACTGATTCTGAGATCCTGATTGCTTCATTGAGCGAATTTTCATCAATGACATGAATAACCTGGACAATTTTTACGGCTGGAAGAGCACTTTTAAGCTCGGCATATGTTCCTTCCTTAAGGGAATCAACAATCTGAATTGTGTTGGTATTTGTACGCTGATGGTGCCTGATAATTTCACTCACCGAAGTTTCACTGGTCAGCATAAATGTCGCAACAGGAGGGGGAACAGTCGCGGCAATTTCCCTTATTAAGTCATCAGGAATCGGACCCGGTCCGCTTGGCATTCTGGCAACCAATCCAATCGCTGAAGCTCCGAAACTTACCGCTATCCTTGCTTCCTCGACACTTTTAATGCAGCATATCTTGATTCTGATCATTGAAAATTGCTAATAATCGGTTGGTTTCGATGCCAGCCCTGAAGTCTGTCTTCTTTTATATAAAAGTCCACCGGGTTTTTTAATGTTCGGTCCAGTAATGAAGGCGGAAGACTCAGACTAGGTATTCTTATCCAACCGGCTGGCAAATGATAAGGTGCTCCTGGCCTTTCCTTTCTTACCTGCCGGCAGTGCCCTGTCCTGACCTCTTTAAGGTGGCATCTGTTGAACCGTTTTGTTGTCCCTCCGGACTCCTCAGCTTTAGCAAAAGTGGCTGCTGTTCAATTCGCTCCAGGCTATTAGCGAATATGTAACAATCTGATAATGAGTATAATTAATTTGAGTTCCGAATAAACCTCCGTTACGTCAGTCACACGGTCAGTATCCCCTGCATTTACCGGTATCCTATGAACAAAAACTGACAAAAGAAAAATGCAGACATATAAATATATTAAATCCTGATGAATTACTAAACAAAAACAGGAAAAATCTGAAGGTAATTTGAGAAATTTCAGCAAGTCCTTACCCGAAACATTCTGTCACGCTCTTGTAGCTTGACAAACATTTTAAAAATAATTAGATTTGAAAACATAAATGATACGATATCCTTCATTGGTCTTCAGGGCATTGTACCAGTACCTTGACAAACTGGACAAGCATCACCATGTTACGTTTATGAATTATGGATATTCTGAACCGGGTATTGTAATTCCATTGGATGAAAGGGACGAGAAAAACCGGTATTCTGTGCAGCTATATCACCAGATGGCTGAAATGACGGATCTGAAAAATAAGGACGTCGTTGAAGTGGGAAGCGGCCGCGGTGGAGGATTGGAATATATTTCACGGAAATTTCAACCGGCATCTGCAATAGGAGTGGACCTTGAAAAGAGCGCTGTGAGGTTCTCAAACAAATTCCATCAATACCCGAATCTTTCTTTCATCACGGGCAATGCTCAGAAGCTACCTCTCAGGGATAACTCATGCGATGCATTATTTAATGTAGAATCATCACACCGTTACTATTCCATCGAAGGTTTTCTGGCTGAGGCACACAGGGTAATACGCCCCGGTGGGTATTTCCTCTTCACTGATTTCAGAGACAGCCACAAATGGCCAGACCTGATGGCACTGTTGAACAATTCAGGATTTATTGTAATTGAGGAAAGAGATATTTCATCAAATATTCTGCTTGCCCTGGAATTGGATTCGGAACGGCGGTTATCGCTTGTAAAAAGATATGCGCCCAGAATACTTCAAAAGGAAATACTTAATTTCACGGGATCGAAAGGAACAGCCACATATGACTATTTTCTTACAGGAAAATTCATATATAAATCCATAAAGCTTCAAAAGAATATCGATTTGCCTTACCTGTCACAGCCCTGATCAATAACACAGATTGCATTATTAAAATTCCGGTTTCTCAGTTCCGGGATAATCACTTTGGTTTTCCTTCAGCAACCCTAAACAAGCCCTGCAAATCCCATAAACGCCAGAGCCAGTATGCTCGCTGTTATCAGTGAGATCGGAACTCCCTGCATCCCCTTCGGAATGTTCACCAGCGCCATCTGTTCCCTGATCCCTGCCAGGATGACCAGCGCAAGACCAAAACCGATGGCTGTGCCGCCACCGTATATGATACCTGTTACCAGGTCATAGTCTTTCTTAATGACCAGGAGTGCAACACCAAGAACGGCACAGTTCGTGGTTATCAGCGGAAGAAAAATACCCAGCGCCTGGTAAAGCGGTCTGCTGATCTTCTTAAGTATTATCTCTACCATCTGTACAAGAAAGGCAATCACAAGAATAAACGTGATTGTCTGCATGAATTCAATCCCCAGCGGGACAAGCACAAAAGTGTATGCGAGATATGTAGCCATGGTGGCCAGTACAATCACAAAAACGACGGCACCCGCCATGCCCATGGCAGTCCCGACTTTATTGGAGACACCCAGAAAAGGGCAGATGCCAAGAAACTGCGCCAGCACAACATTGTTGACCAGTACGGCAGATATGATCAGCAGAATATATTCCATTTCCGTTCCTCCCTATGCTTTGTTTGCCTTGTTAATTCTGTTTACAATGGCGATCAGGTAACCCAGAGCCATAAATGCACCCGGCGCCAGAATAAACACCAGGATGCCGTCACCTTCAATGAATTTATATCCGAAAATGGAACCGCTGCCAAGGATCTCCCTTATTGTTCCAAGTACGCCCAGCGCCAGCGTGAACCCCAGACCCATGCCGGCACCGTCGACAAATGACGACCACACAGTGTTTTTACTTGCATAAGCTTCAGCACGGCCAAGCACAATACAGTTCACCACAATCAGTGGAATAAATATCCCCAGGGTGGCATAAAGAGCCGGCACATACGCCTGCATTACAAGATCAACAATGGTCACAAAAGTGGCAATGACTACAATGAAGGCAGGAATACGCACCTTGTCTGGGATCACATCTTTCAGCAGTGAAATGAAGACGTTAGATCCGATAAGTACAAATGTCGTGGCAAGTCCCATACCCATACCGTTAATAGCTGAGGATGTCGTTGCCAGGGTAGGACAGGTGCCAAGTACCAGTACCAGTATGGGGTTCTCTTTCAGGAACCCCTTGGTGAAATTTTTAAACTGGCTCATTTCAGACCTCCTTTTTCAAATGCGTTATAGGCTCTCTGCACACCGTCGCAGAATGCCCTGGAACTGATTGTGGCAGCGGTGATTGCATCAACAGGCCCGCCGTCTTTCTTTACCCTGAGCGCAAAGGTGGCAGGATTCTTTTCGTTGAACTGATCCTTGAACGAAGGCTTATCCGGAGTTCCGTCAGGAACCATCTTGGTACCCAGTCCGGGTGTCTCTTTCTGCTCAAGAACATTAATGTTAATGATAGTGCCGTCTGGCCTGAAACCGACCATAAAACCTATATAACCGCTGAAACCTTTGTTCGTATATGACCTGACTGCGTAACCCACAATCTCCTCACCCTTTCTTGCCGGATAAACCTCGAGACTGTCACCCTCGCCCGTCGGCAGCATGAACATCTCCTCATTGGGATTGTTGGTGAATTCAGGTACTACCTGCTTTATGGCATCAAGCTTTTTGTTCAGCAGGGAAATCTCAATGGGCTCCTTTGTAAACTCATAGACAAATCCCAGGGCGGCAGAGGCGCACAATGAAATAAGGGTGAGCGAAAGCGCCATGTTCTTTAGTGTCGACTGCATCTTAGCCATTCTTCACCTCCTTCCCGAACCTGCGCGGTTTGATATACATATTAAGCAACGGCACGAAGGCGTTCATGATAAGTACAGCGAATGACACACCCTCGGGATAAGCGCCCCAGGTTCTTATCAACACCGTTATCACTCCTATGCCGATGCCGTAAATTATCATTCCCTTGTGTGTCATCGGGGAGGTCACATAATCGGTAGCCATGTATATGGCACCCAGCATAAGACCTCCTGTAAGCAGATGGAACAGGGGATCAGCAAATTTCTCCGGATCAGCCATCCAGAGTATGCCTGTAAAAAGAGCTACCGTAACCAGTATGGAGACCGGGATATGCCACGTGATAATCTTTTTCCAGAGGAGATAAATTCCACCGATTATAAGGGCTACAGCCGCAACCTCACCCATCGAGCCTCCCATCCGCCCGTAAAACAATTGCATATGGGAAGGAATTTTATCCATTATGGCGGAAACAGCCTCCCCGTTCTTTACACCCTCACTCAGCAACCCCAGAGGCGTGGCACCTGTGACAGCATCAGTATACCCGGTCTTAAACCCTGTAGGCACCGGCCAGCTGGTCATCTGTACCGGAAATGAAATCAGCAGGAATACCCTGCCCACCAGTGCCGGATTGAACGGGTTGTTGCCCAGCCCGCCGAAAGTCATCTTTGCAACTCCGATGGCAATTATCGCACCGATGACAATAATATGAACCGGGAGATTGGATGGTACATTAAATGCAAGAAGCAATCCCGTCACTACTGCTGAACCGTCTGATATTGACGGTTTGACTTTTAAAATAAACTTCTGTATGAGATATTCGACGGCAACACATGATAGCACCGAGGTGAGAGTGACAATTACAGCTCCCATACCGAAATAATATATCGATGCTGCCAGCGCCGGCAGAAGCGCGATCACCACACCGTACATCAGCTTGCGCGTCGTCTCAGGACTTTGCTGATGCGGCGAGGGCGAAACATTAAGGATATTATTCATATTATTTTTCTGCTATTTCGTAATACGTTCCCGTGCCATGCGCATCACCGTGGTCTTTCCCAGCCTGATATAATCGAGCAGCGGCCTCTTTGCCGGACAGGTATAGGCACATGCTCCGCACTCCATGCAGTCAGTGACCTTTTCTTTTTCAGCCAGTTCCCACATTGCTCTCTCGGATGCTGCTGCAAGGAGATATGGCTCAAGTCCCATAGCGCAGGCCATTGAACACTTGCCGCACCTTATACATGGCAACACCTCGCTTCGTCGTGCTTCATCAGCCGGGAAAAGAATTATTCCCGAGGTGCCTTTTGTCACCGGCACATCGGTCATCGCCAGCGCCTTGCCCATCATCGGCCCTCCGTTGACAACCTTGCCGGTGTCTTCCGGCATCCCGCCTGCAGCTTCGATAAGACTCGTGACCGGCGTACCTAACCGTACAAGGAAATTACCCGGATTACTGACTGACTTCCCGGTGACGGTCACTACCCTCTCAATCAACGGCTTGTTCTTCTGAACGGCTTCATATACAGCAAAGGCAGTACCCACGTTCTGCACCACTACACCCACATCAAGAGGGAGACCTCCCGAGGGTACCTCGCGCCCGGTGCATGCCTTGATAAGCTGTTTCTCACCTCCCTGAGGGTACTTGACCTTCAGCGCCACCACTGTGACACCCTTGAAATCTCCGGAAAGGCCTGTAAGATAATTTATTGCGTCCGGCTTGTTAGCCTCAATGCCTATTATTGCTTTTTCAACTCCCAGGGCCTTCATGATGATGGTTACCCCTGTCAGCACCTCAGCGCCCTTCTCAAGCATCAGCCTGTGATCAGAAGTCAGATAGGGTTCACACTCGACACCGTTAATGATAATCAGGTCACATTTTTTACCTGCCGGTACAGTGAGCTTTATGTGTGTGGGGAAGGTAGCTCCTCCGAGGCCTACCAGGCCGCACTGCTGGCAACGTTCAATAATCTGCTCCCGCGTCATTACGACTTCCTTTATCAGCGTACTGCTTCGGTCAATGGTTTCAACCCATTCGTCGCCCTCAACATCAATCATCACAGCCATCTGCTTGTACCCGGAGGTGTCAGCAACGGGCTCAATCCTGCTCACTTTCCCTGATACAGGAGAATGAATATTGGCAGAGACAAAGCCTTTAGCCTGGGCAATGACCTGTCCGGCCTTTACTGCAGTACCCTTCTCAACCACCGTCGTTGCCGGGGCGCCTATATGCTGTGAGACAGGCACTGTCACCTGGGCAGGCAACGGCAATACCACGATGGGTTTGTCGGCAGTGAGTTTGTTCTCAGGCGGATGAATGCCGCCTTTTGGGAATGTCTTGAACACAGTTAGAATTATTTATCTGGTTATCAATATATTATTAAACAGCTTCTGTGACAGCCGGTTCAGCAGGTTTTTCCTCCTTAACCGGGAAATTACACTCAAGAATAGCAGCTGTCGGACATTCGCTGGCACACTTGCGGCATAGCTTGCATTTAAAAGAATCAATGTAAGCAAGATTGTCGGCCATGGTGATTGCCTCATAAGGGCAGACCTTCACACACTTGCCGCATCCGATGCAGGCCACCTTGCAAGCCTTGCGCGCCGGGCCTCCCTTGTCCTTGTTTGCACAGGAGATATAGATTTTACGATCCTTTTTATTTCGCTTACGCAGTTCAATAATGTTACGCGGGCAAGCTTTGACACAGGCGCCGCATGAAACACACTTCTCATCAATAATCACCGGCAGCTGGGTCACAGGATCCATATACATTGCGTCAAACTTGCATGCCGTGACACAATCGCCGCAACCCAGGCATCCGTACTGGCAGCCGGTGGTGCCTCCGAAAAGTGCATGCTCCACCCGGCAACTGGATGCGCCGTCATAGTATGATGTACGGGCGCAGTTCTCAGGGGTGCCGTTGCAGCGCAGCACAGCCACCCTCGGCTCAACGGTAACAGCCTTCCGGCCAAGTATCTCAGCAACCTTACACATTGTCTCGCCACCGCCCACGGGACAGTTTAGACCTTCAAAAGATTCTGATTTTACAAGGGTCTCTGCAAAGGCACGGCAACCGGTATAGCCGCAGCCGCCGCAGTTGGCGCCCGGAAGCACCTCGGTGACCAGGTCTATACGCGGGTCTTCAACAATCTTGAACTTCTGCGCAACAAAATACAATATCACCGCTGATACCAGACCGAGCACACTCAGCATAATGACAGTCAACAAAACAATGGAACTCATCTGTCAGACCTTTATTTTGAATTCAAACTTCTTTTCAATCCTGCTCCTCAGGAGCCACACTATAAAGTAATAGACTGCAAGCGAGGCAAAAGAGAGTAAGGCTGAGCTCAGCTCGCCTGCCCCTGCCACCGTTAAGACAGTAAATACAGAAATAAGTACCAGAAACGGGATCACATAACCGATAGCCAGAGCGCGAAAACCCTGCGACTGCTCCATTACCACCGTGACCTTGTCGCCGGGACTAAGTTTTGCATCACTTCTGACATTGATGATCCTGACATCCGTGTTGCCCAGTGAGCAGGCTGCTTTTGCATGGCATCCGGAGCAGGCGCTGCCGGTCACGATCTCAACATCAGCGGTGCCGTCTCCCGGCGCATTTAAAACTATTCCTTCATGAGTGATCTTATCTCCTTGCGGCATCGCGAAATCATTGAACCGGCAATTTTAAGTAATTGTAAGGAATTAAAACAAAACAATTGTCATTATTTTGGGAGGCAATAGGCATTAGGCAATAGGCAGTAGTGTTGGCAAAGAGTATGGAGCAGGGAATAATGGGTAAGACGTGCCCCATGCTCCTTGCCTCTTGCTAGCTTATCTCACTCCAAGTGAAGTTTTTCCCGAACAGTCTCTTCAGGTTTACCTTCAGCACCTTGTTGTCATTGCTTTCAAGTTCGGGATCGTCGCCAAGAATCTCTTCGGCGTGTGACCGTGCCAGGTTAAGTATCTGCCCGTCTTTTCCCAGGTCGGCAATCTTCAGGTCAAAGGCCATGCCGCTCTGCTGCGTCCCTTCGAGATCGCCGGGGCCGCGCATGCGCAGGTCAGCCTCCGCGATCTCAAAACCGTCGTTGGTGCCTATAATCGTGTTTATGCGCTCGGACGCATCGGCAGAACGCTTGTGCGATGTCATGAGTATGCAGAACGACTGATCAGCACCGCGACCCACACGTCCGCGCAGCTGGTGAAGCTGCGAAAGCCCGAAACGCTCGGCGCTCTCAATGACCATGACACTGGCATTGGGGATGTCAACGCCCACCTCTATTACTGTTGTGGCAACCATGATCTGTGCCTGGCCCTTACGGAACTGATTCATCGATATCTCCTTATCACGGGCAGTCATGCGTCCGTGGACAACACTAATACAATACTGCGGAGGCGGGAAGGCCCGTGCCATGCTCTCCAGCCCGTCCTCAAGATCCTTGTAATCAAGTGTCTCAGACTCTTTTATGAGCGGATAAACGACATATATCTGTCTTCCTTCTTCGATCTGACGCCGCATGAAACCAAACACCTTCTCGCGTTCAGCATCAGTGAAGGACATAGTTTTGATAGCCTTGCGTCCCGGTGGCATCTCGTCAATGACAGATACATCCAGGTCACCGTAAAGTGTCATCGCAAGGGTGCGCGGGATGGGTGTCGCTGTCATTACCAGCACATGCGGCGGACAGTCGCTCTTTTGCCACAGCTTTGCCCTCTGCGCCACACCAAAACGATGCTGCTCGTCAATTATCACCAGGCCAAGATTTTTGTACTTTACGTTATCCTCAATCAGGGCATGGGTACCTATCAGTATCGAAATACTTCCGTCAAGCAAGCCATTCTCAATGCGGGTCCGCTCACTTCGTTTAGTAGAACCCGTCAGCAGGGCTACCCCGGCATCAATGCCGTGGATAAAATTGCTTATCGAATTAAAATGCTGAATGGCAAGTACTTCCGTGGGGGCCATCAGGCAGCTCTGAAAGCCATTGTCGGCTCCGATGAGCATGCTCATCAGCGCAACCATGGTCTTGCCGCTGCCCACATCGCCCTGCAGCAGCCTGTTCATCTGCCTGCCGCTGCCAAGATCGGTGCGTATCTCACGTATAACCCTCTTCTGCGCTTCCGTAAGCACAAACGGAAGATTGTTTCTGTAAAACGAATTGAGCCTGTCACCAACAACAGAGAAGATGAAACCACGGGTATTTTTTGCCCTGCTGCCCTTATAGCGCAACAGGTTGAGCTGGATATAAAACAGCTCCTCAAACTTGAGCCTGAAACGGGCATTTTCAAGATCAGTGTTCGAATCCGGGAAGTGGATCCGGAACATAGCATCGGAGAGGCTTATCAGCCTCATCGGTTTCATCAGCGAGACAGGTAGTGTTTCAGCAAAGTGAAGCGCAGGCTGCGAAAACACCGTAGCCATCAGCTTTGCAATGATCTTTGAATGAAGGAAGTGATCCTTCATCTTTTCCGTGGTGCTGTACTGCGCCTCGAGGGCTGAACTGACCCTGGTGGCCTTTTTTTCTGCCTCCTCGACCTCCGGATGAACTATGTTGAAGGCGCCGCTGAAAAGCGTCGGTTTACCATAAATGATATATTCCTTTTCAACTTTATATGCATTAAGCACCCACTTCTGCCCCTTGAACCACACCAGCCTGACCATCCCCGTATCGTCATAAAAATCAGCGGTAAGTCGCTTTGCCGATCCGCCGCCTTCGGTAGAGTAACGCCGTATTTTCCCTTTTATCTGAACATACTGCATGTTGGTATCAAGCTCGCTGACAGTGTAAAAGCGTGTCTTGTCAACATACCTGTAAGGAAAATAATAAACAAGGTCCCTGAAAGTATGAATATTTGCCTCCTCCGCCAGCAGCTCGGCCCTTTTGGGGCCCACTCCCGGAAGAAATTTTATCTCTGTATCAAGCAGTTCAGACATCAGTTCAAACAAAAAAGATACTCGCCGAAAATACTTAAATTTGGGCTGCTTTCAAATGACCTGGCAGAAGAAATGAACTTATATCCGGTGGTTGCATACCTCAGACACCTCCTTACTGCCCGAAGTACTGCAGGACACGGAGTTCACAGCCCGTACATTTTTGATTTCCTGACTAAAGTGGTCCGGAGCAGGACAGATGGGAAGATCGTCAGTCAGGTTGAAAACCTTCGCCGTGAGATGCTCTCTGACAAGCGAAGTGTCACGGTGACGGATTTAGGGGCAGGTTCTGTGACCATGGCAGGAGGGGAGCGGCGTGTGGCTGAGATAGCGAGGACAGCGGCGCTGCCGGAGAAGGAGGCAGGACTTCTCTCAAGGATTGTTGGAAGTATGGGGAACAGAGAATGGAAAACGGAGGAAGGAATCGTCCTGGAGCTGGGCACGTCTCTCGGTATCAGCACGCTGGCGCTGGCACTGGCAGCGCCGGAGAGAAGGGTGATAACGGTGGAGGGATGTCCTGCTCTGGCCGCGATTGCCCGCGAAAACCTTCTGAAATATGGCGCAGTCAACGCGGAAGTATGGACCTTGGAGTTCAGCGCAGCGATGGATAGCCTTCGGAATGAAGGGATTGAACGTCTCTTTCGCATTCATCGATGGGAATCACAGAGGCACCGCACTGGCTGGTTATGTCTCAAAGATTGCTGCGATGGGAGAAGATATGATCATAGTGGCTGATGATATCCGCCTGACAAAAGAAATGTTTCGGGCATGGCGGTCCGTGGCAGAATCAGGAATTGCAACGGTCTCCATGGAGACACTGCGTCTCGGGATACTTTTCATAAAACATGGAATAACGCCGGGCAGATACCGTATCAGGTATTAACAAAAAATAACAGGATCATAACATATTAATAGAGTAATTTGAACTAATTTCGGGACTTTAACAATACAGGCATGGATAAGGTCATTGAGATACACGAGATTGTAAAGAATTACCAGGTCGGAACGGTTATAGTACGTGCCCTCCGCTCGGTATCACTCACTATAAACAGGAACGAATATGTAGCCATCATGGGTCCGTCCGGGTCCGGGAAATCAACTCTGATGAACATCCTGGGTTGTCTCGACACACCCACCAAAGGACAATATATCCTTAACGGAACCGACGTCAGCAAGATGGAAGATGACCGTCTTGCCGAGATCAGAAACAAGGAGATAGGCTTCGTCTTCCAGACCTTTAACCTGCTGCCACGCTATTCAGCCCTTGAGAATGTAACCCTGCCTCTCATATATGCCGGCGTGCCGCGCCATGAAAGGGAGGAACATGCAAAAGTCACACTTGATGAGGTAGGACTGGGTGACAGGATGACCCACAAGCCCAATGAGCTTTCCGGCGGACAGAGGCAGAGAGTTGCAATTGCCAGGGCCCTTGTCAACAAGCCTTCAATCATCCTTGCCGATGAGCCTACCGGCAACCTTGACAGCAAGACATCGTATGACATCATGGGACTTCTTGACAAGATCCATGAACTGGGCAACACGGTCATAGTTGTGACACACGAAGAGGATATCGCCCGCCATGCACACCGCATAATCAAGCTTATGGACGGCGAGGTTTCAAATGATTACATCAACGAGAACCGGATCGAAGTAAAACGGAAATAGATATCCTTCATTTCCTGCAGATGAAGATATATACCAAAACCGGAGACAGGGGAGAGACCTCCATCATTGGCGGCAAAAGGCTTCCGAAACACCATCCCCGCATTGAAACCTATGGCACTGTTGATGAACTTATAGCATGGATCGGACTTCTGCGCAGCGCCGATCAGCATTGTGTCAGCCGGGAAGAACTCATTTCAATACAGTCTGCACTTATGGCAATCTGCACAGTCATTGCTACAGACCCTTCGGCAGAAGTGCCGATTAACTTAACCTCCGTTGACACATCTGTACTCGAGCGTTCAATAGACACCATGGAAGCCCGGCTGCCGGCACTGAACTCATTTATCCTCCCGGGCGGCCATCCTTACACAGCAAATTGCAATATTGCAAGATGTGTGTGCCGGCGCGCTGAAAGGGCTCTCCTTCGCCTTGACAAGGAAGAAAAAGTGGACCAGGAAATCATCAAATACCTTAACCGACTCTCTGATTATCTCTTCGTACTGACGCGGTGCCTGAGCTATGATGCTGGCATTGAAGAGATTAAGTGGCTCCCGGATAAAAAGGGAAAATAATCGATAAAAAAGTCAGGCCACTCTTTTATTATTCTAAATAATTTTATATTTGCGGACTTTAAGGAAGGTAACAAAAATCTTTCAAAAAAATGTATTGGACACTTGAATTAGCGTCAAAACTCGAAGATGCTCCCTGGCCCGCAACCAAGGATGAGCTCATTGACTATGCAATACGGTCAGGTGCCCCTATGGAAGTCATAGAAAACCTGCAGGAGATAGAAGACGAAGGCGATATTTACGAGGGTATTGAAGATATCTGGCCTGACTATCCGTCAAAAGAAGACTTTTTCTTCAACGAAGACGAGTACTAATTAGTCCTCAAGGACTTTTTTACCTTCCTGATCTCTGCCAGGCCGTAAATGCGGCAGCCATCGAAAACCGTCAAGCCTCATTTCACTGTCCGGCTTTTCCTGTGGAGGGTTAAGCGTACCGTCAGGACTCTGGTTCTGAATTATTTCAGCAATCTTACCATCCTCAAGCAATATCTCAATGCTGGCGCTCTTGGCCCTGTTCACACCCACAAGCTCTTGTTTGTCAACGACATAATAGATAGCTTCACCGTTGCCCGTCACCTTGATACGGCGCAGTTTATTGTCAACAAAGTAACCTGACAGGTTCTTTCCGCTGATCTGGTCAAAGCGGGCAGTATCAACCGAGCTGACCACGAAAGCCGAATTGTAAAGCTCCATGTGATCTGCTTTGCGCTCTTTTGTGAACAGGGCGATCGAGTCCGCAGAAAGCTGGCTCTCACGCGACCAAACGAGTGGGTCATCATACAACCTGATCACCGAGTCCATAAATGAGTAAGAAAGTGAGTCGCACCGACCCTGCATCTCCCGGCTGAAGATGGTGCAACCGTAATAGGCCTTCAGCAGCCTGTGATCTATGCCGAGAGTGTCTGTCTGAGGCAGCGCCCTGAGGGTGTCAGCCCTGAGAGTGATGGTGTCATCATTGGACGACATCGTAAACCACGGAGTGTGAGTAAGAATAAACTTTTCAGGACGCTTCAGGTACCAGGCATAACCTCCTCCGCAGATGACATTATCCGTCGTGTCAGCTATTGTTACGTTACCGAAGCCCTCGCCCTGTCCCTTATTCTCATCATACCAGAGTGTGTCGCCTGTGATACGCTGCTGACGGTTGTCAATGACAGCATTTTTCATCAGCTGCGAGACATCTTTTCTCGTATCACTCCACCCTTTCTCGCAAAAGAGGTAAATACTGTCGCCTATGGCTTCTGTAGGTCCCTCGAACCAAACGATTTCATTATACGTGTCATAACGCATCGTGTCGGCACGCATTACAAAATCAGGATTGACGATCTTGACACTGTCACGGAAATGAAGCATCTTCCTGTCAGCATAGTAAATTCCTATGATGCTGGTGAGCGTGTTTTCTCCGTTGAGAATGCGTCCGCCGTCATCGTAAACTGCTATCTGTGTATTGGTGTCATAATCAATCTTACGGGTGAAGAGTTGTGTCTCTTTATCTGCAAGTTTCACGCTGTCAGTCATTACCGCTTTTCCGGTGTCACCGTCATAAAACAGGTAGTTGCCCCAGATATGTATTGTGTCGCCCTGTCTTATATGGATGTTGCTGTAGGCATAAACCTCATTGGTGTCATCATAGTACAAAGCACTGTCGCATGTCATTGTTAGGTCATTATGCTTGAGACTGACATTGCCGTTCAGCTTGTTGCGCGACCGGTCACCCAGGCGGCCGTATTGCATCTCATCAGAATGAAGTATCTCGACCCTTCTGCGCACCGGTCCTTCCTGCGCAACTGACTCCAGCGGCAGGAGGGAGAGGATCAGAGGCAACAGGAAGTAAAAATCTCTCCGGGTTATTATCTGTCCTATTCGAGCCATCCGGTATAATGAAAGCCGCAGCCGCGGAAATCATCGCTGACACGGATATATGTCTTCTTTATCTTTCCGTTGATCCAGTCCTGGTAAGCTTTGTTCTTTTTGTCCATCAAAGCGGCTTCTGCCAGGTAATTGTAATCTTCCTTCGGATTGACCCTGTGTGGTGCAACTTCATCATCAAGCCTGACAATGACATAAACGCTGTTTCCTTTGGCATCCGTTGTGCGGAAGGGCTCCGAAATCTCTCCCAGCTTCATGTTTCGCACAACCAGGTTGATCTCACGCGGAAGCTCATCGAGAGTGAACCATGTTACACGGTCAGAAGGATTCTCCTGCACCATCTTGCCGCCGTTGGCCCTGGTTGCCTTATCGGACGAGTATCTTAAAGCAGCCTTGTAAAAGGTCAGGCTGTCTATGCGAACCAGATCGGCAATGCTGTCAAGTCTCAGTGATGGCCCATTCCGTCTGTTCTCCTGAAAGTTTCGGTCTCATGAGTATATGCCTCGTGTTGACCATTTCACCTTTACGGTCGATGAGCTGAATGATATGGAAACCGAATTCGGACTCAACAATTTTGGAGACAGCACCTTTCTTCAGGCTCCAGGCTGCCTCAGCGTATGGCTTTGCCACCTCGCCCCTGGTGACAAACCCGAGCTCCCCGCCTTTGGGAGCTGTGCCGGGGTCTTCTGAATACAGCACTGCCAGCGCACTGAAACTCTCGCCGTTAATGATCCGGCTGCGAAGATCAAGCAGACGCTGGCGCACCTCGGCCTTGCTGGACTCCATGTCAGGTGGCTCAACGGAGATAATACTGAGCTGAACCTTCCTGGGAACCAGCGGCAGAGAGTCTTTTGACATCGTGGTATAGTATTTTTTTATCTCATCAGGAGTAACGGTGATGTCCTGCGCTATCGTTCCCTGTGTCTCCTGTACGATATACTGGTTTGTGAGCATCTCACGAAGGTCTTTCTTTATCTCAGCCATGCTCTTGCTGAAATACGTCTCGAGAGCCTGCTCTGACCCGGCGCGCCTGATGTATTCTGCCAGCCTGTTGTTCAGGTCAGCCTCCACATTGTCGGGTGACACCTCAATGGAGTCAATCTTTGCCTGGTCAAGAAAAAGTTTCTGTATCATCAGATCCTCAAGAACGCGGCAGCGAAGCTCCTCAACAGGAGTGGGGTCCCTCTCTGCTTTCATCTGCATCACCTGACCCTCAACGTCAGAGAAAAAAATAACCTCATTTCCTACGACGGCCACAATCGATTCAACAACCTGCTGACCGGAAGCGCTGTACCCTGCTAGCATCAACAGCGCATTTAAAATTATTATTTTGATTTTCATGCTTAGAATTCGTCCTTAATAGACTTTCAGGGTATTGTTCCTGATTGCCTCGTTATAAATACCGTCTTCAAGTTTCTGCAGGAATTCGTTCCTGCGGTTGTTGAGTATAATCGTTTTTACCTGTCCGTGAATGTATTCGAACGGGGCCACACTGTTTCTCAGTTTGTACTCTCTTATAGCAACAAAATATGTGAATTTGTCATCTTTCAGCTCAACTGCGCTGTTTCTGGACAGCCATTCCTCCTGGTTTTCGGATTCTATAGGCACTTCCATCAGGAGGTGAGTGAAAGGTATCCATGCCTCATCATAGTCATCATATCTCAGTGCGAACCGGGAACAGTAATCCTCCAGTTCACTTATCTCCTCCGGATCGGATGATTTATACAGTTTTCTTACTTTCTCGATGTCCGGCGTGGTTGCCGGCAGTTTGATGAACAGCGCTTTTACCAGATTGGTTGTCAGCGAGAATGTGTTCAGATTGCTGACATAGTAGTCCTGCAACTCACTCTCGGTAACAACAGTGTCCATTTTCTGGATGATCATCTGCTGCTGGTACTGGTATATCAGAAGATTGTTTCTCATTTCGTCCAGCTGCCTGGTCACTTCATCCTTGTACTCTGCTGTCAGGTTCTCCTCAGCTCTGATTGCCATCAGTTCCTTGCGTGACCAGCGCCGTACATAGCTTTGGACCGCCGATGTGCTGTCAGTCCTGCTCATCCCCGGTGTCACAAGCGTCAAAGGTATCTGGTCAAAATAGAGTACCCTGTCGCCGGCCTTTGCAACGGCAAGGCGGTCAGTCTCATTTGTAACCCTGTTACATGAGACTGCCAGGATAAAAACCAGAAATATTGATGCTGTCCGTATCATCAGTATTCGTTAATCTTCCTGCTGTAGTTTGGCGCTTCGCGGGTGATGGTCACGTCATGCGGATGACTTTCCGTCACACCGGCGCTGGTCACTCTCACAAACCGGCCCTCTTTCTTGAGTGTCGGAATATCACGTGCACCGCAGTAACCCATTCCCGAACGCAGCCCCCCGAGGAACTGGTAGATAACCTCATTCAGTGTGCCTTTATACGGAACACGGGCTGTAATGCCTTCAGGAACAAGCTTGTGAATGTCATCCTCCATATCCTGGAAATACCTGTCTTTTGATCCCAGCTGCATAGCCTCCACAGAGCCCATGCCACGGTATGTCTTGAACTTACGTCCGTTATAGATTATTGTCTCACCGGGAGATTCTTCCACCCCTGCGAAGAGCGAGCCTGCCATGATGCAGTCAGCGCCTGCAGCCAGCGCTTTGACTATGTCGCCTGAATAACGTATACCGCCGTCGGCTATCACCGGAACACCGGAGCCGTCGATCGCCCTTGCAACATTATAAATTGCAGACAGCTGCGGCACTCCAACACCTGCTACCACCCTGGTGGTGCATATTGAACCTGGACCGATGCCAACCTTAACTGCGTCAGCGCCTTCGTCAACAAGCATCTTTGCAGCATCGGCGGTACCTATGTTACCTGCAACAATCTCTGTACCCGGGAAGATCTTCTTTATATCCCTGAGTATGTCGATCACACTCTTTGTATGACCATGCGCAGTGTCAATGGCAATGGCATCAACACCTGCCCCTACAAGAGCCTCAACCCTTGACAGGGTGTTGGGTGCTATGCCTACGGCAGCCGCAACCCTGAGACGGCCTTTATCGTCCTTGCATGCATAGGGCCTGTCTTTTGCCTTTGTGATGTCTTTATATGTCACCAGCCCCTTAAGCCTTCCCTTATCATCAACGATAGGCAGTTTTTCTATCTTGTATTTCTGAAGGACCTCCGCCGCAGCCGCCAGGTCAGTTGAGTGACTGAGGGTAATAAGCCGCGACTGCGGGGTCATAATCTCGCTGATCCGCCGCGAATAGTCTGTCTCAAAGCGCAGATCCCTGTTCGTAACGATCCCTACGAGGGCACCGTCGTCACTGATCACAGGTATACCTCCGATCTTGAATTCCTTCATCAGGGCAAGTGCATCGGCGACAGTGCCATTGTCATTAATGGTCACGGGATCGAAGATCATGACGCTCTCGGCACGCTTGACCTTTCGCACCATGGCAGCCTGCTGGCCTATTGACATATTCTTGTGTATCACACCTATACCTCCCTCGCGGGCTATGGCGATTGCGAGCTCGGCATCGGTAACCGTATCCATGGCCGCAGAAACGATAGGTGTATTGATAATGACGTTACGCGTGAACTTCGATCTCAGATCAACGTCGCGCGGAAGCACCTCCGAATAAGCCGGAAGAAGCAGTACATCATCGAAGGTCAGACCTTCAAACAGTAGTTTATCTTCAGAGAATGACATCGGGCAGGGTTTTATTTGGGGCGAAAATTACAAAAAAATGATGAGCACCGGCACATCTTAAATGTCAATAAAACGTTAAAAATGAGATTGAGTTATTAAATTTGTAAATAAGCAGCCTGCAACACAATGTTACCGGACATTTACAGGGAGACACTGGCCCGTTACTGGGGCTTCACATCATTCAGGCCACTGCAGGAGGAGATTATCGATGCAGTGGTGTCAGGAAATGATGCCGTTGCTCTTCTCCCTACCGGTGGTGGCAAGTCGGTGACATACCAGATACCTGCCGTTGCCCGCGAGGGACTCTGCCTGGTGATCACCCCGCTGATAGCCCTTATGAAGGACCAGGTCACAAGACTTAAGTCAATTAATATCAAGGCTATGGCGATCCACAGCGGAATGACCCGCGAGGAGGTCGAGATCTCACTTGATAACTGTCTCTACGGTGACTACCGGCTCCTCTACGTCAGCCCCGAGAGGTTGCAGACCCCCGTTTTCAGGGCTCGCCTGGCCCGCTTTAACTTCACCCTTGTGGCCGTCGATGAAGCTCATTGCATATCCCAGTGGGGTTATGACTTCAGGCCATCGTACCTCCATATAGCAGAGATACGTGATATCATCGGCAAGGATGTGCCGTTCCTGGCCCTGACGGCAACAGCAACACCCGCGGTGGTAAAGGATATCATCGCCCGCCTCGGTCTGAAGAATGCCCGCGTACTTCAGGCAAGCTTCAGGAGGTCCAATATCACCTATGTGGTCAGGGAGGTCGAAGATAAGAGCGCTTACGTCATCCGGAGCCTTAAGAAGGAAGCCGGAAGCGGAATAATATATGTCAACAGCAGGAAAAGATCCAAAGCGGTAGCTGAAATGCTGCTCGCCAATGATATCGGGGCCGACTTCTATCACGCCGGTCTTCCCCAGGAGATGCGCGACAGGAAACAGCATGCATGGACCACGGGAGAGGTACGCATAATAGTCGCCACCAACGCATTCGGCATGGGAATAGATAAGGCTGATGTCAGATTTGTGATTCACTGGGACTGTCCTGACTCCATTGAGGCTTATTACCAGGAGTCAGGCAGGGCGGGACGTGATGGCAAACCCGCTTTCGCTGTTCTGCTGTGGTCACAGGACGAAAAGAAAAGACTGGCTGACTCCGTACGAATAAAATTTCCGCCGATAGACCGGATCAAGGATGTGTACGAGGCAATAGGCAACTTCTACCAGCTGCCCGTGGGATCAGGCAAGAACAGTGTTCACGATTTTGACCTGTGGAAATTCGTGACCGCCTTCAGATTTTCTGTGACTGAGACCTACAACAGCCTTAAATTCCTTGAGAAGGAGGGATACCTTGAATTCACTGACGAAATCAACAACCCTTCAAGGGTACACTTCGTTTTCAGCCGCGATGACCTCTATAAATTCCAGGTGGCTAACGAAGAATACGACAGATTTATCAAGCTCCTGTTAAGAACATACAGTGGCATGTTCTCTGAATTTGTTCCCATCAACGAGGAAACACTGGCAAGCAGGTCGGGACTGACACGTGAGGCAATTTACCAGTATTTGCTAAGACTGACTTCCCAGGGCATAATTCACTTTATACCGGGCAAGAAAAGTCCCCTGGTGATCTTTACGGAAGAGAGACTTGACCGGAGCCACCTGACAATATCACCCGACGTCTATTTGCGTGTCAGGGAGAACCACATTGAAAGGGTGGCAAAAATAACCGAGTACGCTGAGAACAAAACACGCTGCCGGTCTGCTTTCCTCACCAACTACTTCGGCGAAGAAAACGGCCGCTGCGGTATGTGTGATACATGCCAGGAGAGAAATGAGCTGGAACTCAGCAAGTATGAATTCGACCTTATAATAGACAGGATAAAGGAGTTGCTCGCAGACAGTTCCATGAGGCCTGAGGATCTTGCAGCCGCGATGGATTTGCCGGCAGAGAAAAGCACGAAGGTGATCCGCTGGCTTCTTGACCATGAGAAGCTGCTGTATGACGATGCCCATAAACTTTTATGGAAACGGTGATTAACCTCCTTTTATGAACCCGGAAGCATTTTTAAGCTTGAAATGAATACTTTTGTCGATTATTTATAACAGATGGAACAAGAGGAGAAGATAATTTTTTCCCGTCAGGTGGTTGAGTATGCAGCTTCAGCTAATGAATTCTGCAAATACCTGGAGGGAATCAAGGAAACAAAAGGGATTGAAATACTGAAGGTAATGCAGCGGCTGCTGCCTTTCATTTATCTCAGGGCGTCGCTGTTGCCGCTGGTAGAACCTGTCCTTGAAGACGGAAATGAAAAGACGGTAAGCGAGTTTGACTGGACACGCATTCATGATACCCTGCTTTCCAGGATAGGGAACGATGATCCATACCCGGTCATACTTGATATAGGTGACCCCGCTGACGGACTGTATACAGGAAGCATTGCCGAGAGCCTTGCAGATATTTACCAGGACCTGAAAAACTTCATAGTCAACTATAAGAGCGGGAACGAAGAGGTAATGAATGACGCTGTCTGGGAGACGCTTATGAATTTTGAAGAATTCTGGGGAAAGAAAATGCTCAATGTCCTTGTCGCCATACATACCGTCCTCTACTCAGTAGACGATGAAAAAGACAACAACCAAACTTCAGGCGATGGTAAGGCAGTTTGATGAGAGTGTAACCGATGACGACCTGAAGAAACTTCCCGTGATGCAGTTTGAAGGCAGCGTAAAGCTGATTGACAGCATGCAGAAGTTCCGTGACGTGGTGGGTGAGATCAGCAGGTGCAAAATACTCGGGTTCGACACAGAGACGAGGCCTTCATTTAAAAAAGGTACCAGGCATAATGTTTCTCTCCTTCAGCTGGCTGACGACCGGAATGCCTGGCTCTTCAGACTGAACAGGATTGGATTGCCGCCGGAGCTCACTGCCCTGTTGGCCAGTCCGGATATTGTAAAGGTCGGAGTGGCCGTACATGATGATATCAAGGCCCTTAGACACCTGGAGCCCTTTGAACCCGGCGGGTTCGTCGACCTGCAGACAGTGGTGGCCGCCCATGGTATCAAACAGCTGGGGCTTAAAAGACTGTCGGCTATTATTCTCGGTTTCTCAATCTCCAAGTCGCAGCAGACTTCAAACTGGGAAGCACCCGGACTGACGCTGCCTCAGCAGGTCTATGCTGCCACTGACGCATGGGTTTGCAGGCGCATATACATGCAGCTGAACGGAAAGAGAAACCATTAAATCTGCGCAAGTGACAATAACCCGAATAACCCTGAAAAAGGGTAAGGATCAGTCGGTAAGACGATACCATCCGTGGATCTTCTCCGGTGCAATAGCAAACATCACAGGTTCACCTGCCGAAGGTGATGTGGTAGAGGTATTCGCCTCTGACGGAACCTACCTTGCCACGGGGCACTGGTCTCCGGGTTCGATAGCCGTACGTATCTTCTCGTTTGTTCAGTGTGCAATTGACGAGGAGTTCTTCAGGAAGAAGATCGGTGATGCTTACAGGTACAGGCTTAATGCCGGTATTGCCGGAAAAAGCGAAACGAACGCATGGAGGCTTGTGCATGGCGAAGGCGACGGTCTTCCGGGCCTCATAATTGACATTTACGGCAACGTGGCGGTGATGCAGGCTCATACTGCAGGCTTCTGGCACATACGTGCGATGATTGCTGCACTCGTTCTGGAAGTACTTAAAAGCACCGTGACCTCAGTATATGACAAGAGCGAAGGTACAGTGCCATTCATGGCCAAGCTTGGTGCTGTAAACAGGTACCTGGCAGGCGAAGAAGCCGGCAGTAGCGCTGTAGTCACTGAAAACGGATTCAAATTCAGGGTTAACTGGGAGACAGGCCAGAAAACGGGATTCTTTATCGACCAGCGAGACAGCAGAAGCCTGCTGAGAAACTACAGCGAAGGACGGAAGGTTCTCAATATGTTCGGCTATACGGGTGGTTTTTCTGTTTATGCCATGTCCAATGCTGCCCTGGTGCACACCGTTGACAGCTCTTCGGCGGCTACAGCGCTGGCAGATGAGAACGTCAGCCTGAACTACGGCGCTGACGACCGGCATAAAACATTCACTGCTGATGCCTTCGGCTACCTTGCTGAGATGAAGCGGGAATATGATCTGATAGTGCTCGATCCGCCTGCCTTCGCAAAGCATCAGACTGCTCTTGACAAAGCCCTCCAGGGCTACAGAAGGCTTAATGCGATTGCTATTGAAAAGATAAAACCGGGCGGCATAATATTCACTTTCTCCTGCTCGCAGGTGGTCAGCCGCGACGATTTCCGGCGCTCGGTTTTCGTGGCCGCTGCAAATACCGGACGGAATGTGAGAATCCTGCATCAGACAGGTCAGCCGCCAGATCATCCTGTAAATATCTATCATCCCGAAAGTGAATACCTGAAGGGGCTTGTTCTGTATATTGAATAGCAGAAATGGATCCGGCAACAAACATAAAGATCATTGCGCAAAAGCTTCACCTCCACGACTGGCAGGTTGAGAACACGTTAAGGCTTCTTGACGACGGCGCTACCATACCGTTTATAAGCCGTTACCGCAAGGAGATCACCGGGAGCCTGAATGAAGTGCAGCTTGCTGATATACGTGACGAATATGAGCGGCTGAAGGAACTCGATAAGCGCAAGGAAGCTGTTATTAAATCTATCGAAGAGCAGGGTAAGATGACGCCGGAGCTGCTCTCCAGGATCAATGATGCCCTGACACTGTCGCAGCTCGAGGATCTGTACCTGCCGTACAGGCCAAAGAGAAGGACCAGAGCTTCTGTTGCGCGTGAGAAAGGACTTGAACCTCTTGCCCTGTGGCTGCTGGAACAGATGCCCGGAGCGCCTGCGGATGAGGCGGAGAAGTATCTCACCGAAGATGTCGTAGACGTTGACGAGGCTCTTGCGGGTGCACGTGATATTATCGCCGAAATAGTCAGCGAGAATGAGCAGGTACGTGGAAACCTGAGGATACTGTACGACCGTGAGGCTGTCATCTCTTCCAAAGTATTAAAAGGAAAAGAGGAGGAGGGTAATAAGTTCAGCGATTATTTTGAGTGGTCGGAGCCTCTCCGCCGATGTCCTTCCCACAGGCTGCTTGCCATGCGCCGCGGCCAGGAGGAGGGGTTTCTCAAGCTCTCCGTCATGCCCCGCGAAGAAGAGGCTGTTCAGTTGCTGGAGAAGCAATTTATCAAGGCTCATAACCCCGCCGCAGGAGAGGTGAGGGCAGCTGTCAAAGACAGCTGGAGCAGGCTGCTGGCTCCGTCGATGGAGACAGAGTTCATGAAGGTTTCAAAAGAAAAAGCCGACGATGAAGCCATACGGGTCTTTGCCGACAACCTGAGGCAGCTGTTGCTCTCCCCGCCTCTCGGTGAGAAAAGTGTTATGGGCATTGACCCCGGTTATCGCACCGGATGCAAAATAGTATGCCTCGACCGGCAAGGCGCATTGCTGCATAATGATGTGATATATCCGCATCCGCCGCAGAATGAAACCGCAAGAAGCGTAAGCAAACTTCTGTCCCTGGCAGATAAATTTCAGCATCGAAGCTATCGCTATAGGTAACGGCACCGCAAGCCGTGAGACTGAGGAGTTTGTGAAACAGTATCTATCATCTCAGGGTACCGTAAAAGTGTACGTGGTGAGCGAGGCTGGCGCTTCAATATATTCAGCATCAAAGACAGCACGTGACGAGTTTCCCGATCATGATGTGACTGTCAGGGGAGCCGTCTCTATCGGACGCAGACTGATGGATCCGCTGGCCGAGCTGGTGAAGATAGATCCCCAATCGATAGGTGTGGGGCAGTACCAGCATGATGTGGACCAGGCAAGACTTCATTCCAGCCTTGACGAAGTGGTCATGTCTTGCGTAAACGCAGTGGGAGTGGAAGTCAATACCGCCAGCCCGCACCTCCTCACCTATGTATCCGGACTGGGCCCGCGCCTGGCACAGAACATAGTCGAATACAGATCGGAAAACGGTCCGTTCAGGTCACGATCGGAACTGATGAAGGTCAAGCGTATGGGCGACAAGGCCTATGAACAGGCAGCCGGATTTCTCAGGATACGAAATGCCGGTAATCCTCTTGACTCCTCTGCCGTACATCCTGAGAGCTACCATATCGTGGAGAAGATGGCTGCCGATGCCGGCTGCACCGTCGCTGAACTCATACAGGACGAGGCGAAACGCAAATCGATTGTGATAGAGAAATATGTCTCACCTGAGGCTGGACTCCCGACACTCCGGGATATCATACAGGAACTGGCAAAACCGGGACGTGACCCGCGGTCAGCAATACAGGAATTCAGTTTTGCCGATATTCATACCCTCGAGGATGTCAAAGAGGGAATGACAGTGCCGGGAATAGTTACAAATATTACCAAGTTCGGTGCCTTCGTTGATATAGGAGTGAAGCAGGACGGCCTGGTGCATGTCTCGCAGATGGCTGACAAATATGTCGATGATCCCTCAAAGGTGGTCAAGCTGCATCAGCATGTAACTGTGCGCGTGGTTGGAGTTGATTTGCAAAGAAAACGTATTCAACTTTCAATGAAAGGGCTTAAGAATGCGATAAAGGATAAAGACGAATGGTTATGTCGGAGTTAGCAATTCGATGAACAGCCTAGACCTGCAACGATCAGCCGATCAACCGATCAACCCTCAGGATCAACCTAGGCCCAACTTAGACCCTAGAGTTTAAGACTAACAGATAACAATACAACCCATGAAAAGAAACGGACTATTAATCCTGGCAGCAATGATGCTCATTCTTGGCATCATGCGGAACAAAACAACCGCAACCTCCGGTGGCTCAGAAAATCCCTTATGTCATCAGCAACAACGGCAATGACCGCGTTGATGAATACTTCTGGATGCGCCTGACTGATGAACAGAAAAATGCAGAAACACCTGACTCACAGACCGTACAGGTTCTCAACTACCTGAACGCCGAGAATGACTATGCAAAGGCAATCATGAAGCATACCGAAGCATTCCAGCAGCAGCTGTTTGAAGAAATAAAGGGACGGATCAAGGAGAATGACGAGACAGTGCCCTACCTCGACAATGGATATTATTACCAGACAAAATACTACCAGGGAAAAGAATATGCGGTCTACTACAGATGGAAAGACGGATCTGCCGAACCGGGCCTCCTCCTCGATGTGAATGCACTGGCAGAAGGCCACAGCTATACGGGAGTGGGGGGACTGTCTGTCTCTCCTGACAATAACCTGCTTGCATACGGGCTGGATCATGTCAGCCGCCGCCAGTATACAATATTTATCAAAGATCTCACTACCGGCGCTTTGCTTTCTGATACGCTTGTCAATACTTCCGGACAGGTTGAATGGGCAGAAGACAACAGGAGCATGTTCTATGTTGTCAAAGATCCGGAAACTCTCCGGGAAGCAAAGGTCATGAAGCACATCCTCGGTACCCCTGCGACTGACGACCAGGTTGTTTTTGATGAGGCAGATGAAACTTTTTCAGTTTACCTTGGCAAGACAAAGAGCAAAAAATATATCACAATCACTTCCGGGCAGACCCTCACAACCGAAGTACACCTGATTGAGACTGCAAAACCTGAAGGGCCGGTGACAGTATTTGAACCCCGCAGGGTCGACCATCTCTACTCTGTCGAGCACCTTAACGGCAAATTCTATATAAGAACCAATGCCGACAAGTGCCAGGAATTTCAAGCTTATGGTTTGCCCTGATAATAAAACGGGTATGGCGAACTGGACCGTTGTAATACCCCATCGCAATGACATCCTGCTGGAGAATTTTGAAGTGTTCGACAACTACCTTGTTGCAGATGAGCGGATTAAGGGTCTTACCAACCTCCGGATCATCAGCCTTGCCGACGGTTCGGAACACTTCCTCGACTTTGGTGAAGAGACTTACACGGCAGGCATCAACGTCAATCCCAACGGCAATACCACCCTGCTCAGGTACGGCTACTCATCGCTCACCACACCTAACTCAGTATTTGACTATGACATGGCAGCGAAGACCAGGACGCTTCTGAAGCAGGACAGTGTGCTGGGTGGTTTTGATAAAAACAATTATGAATCAAAACGCCTGTGGGCAATGGCTGGTGACAGCACTATGGTTCCGATTTCCATCGTTTACCGGAAAGGATTTGCTCAGGATGGCAGTGCTCCGGCTCTGCTTTATGCATATGGCTCATACGGTTATTCCACCGATCCTTCTTTCCGCTCTTCCATAATCAGTCTCCTTGACAGGGGGTTTGTCTATGCCATTGCCCATATCAGGGGAGGAAGCGAGATGGGCCGGCAGTGGTACGAGGACGGCAAACTGCTGAAAAAGATCAACACATTCACCGATTTCAACGACTGTGCACGCTTTCTTATCAATGAGAAATATACTTCCGCAGAACACCTATATGCAGAGGGTGGCAGCGCCGGCGGACTGCTTATGGGCGCTATCGTTAACATGGAACCGGCGCTTTACAACGGAGTAATTGCACAGGTGCCCTTCGTCGATGTCGTCAGCACCATGCTGGATGCAACCATACCTCTTACCACCTTCGAGTGGGATGAGTGGGGCGATCCGCGCAAACAGGAATACTATGACTATATGCTTTCCTATTCGCCTTATGACCAGGTGAAGGAACAGGACTTACCCTAACATGCTGGTTACAACCGGTTTCTGGGACTCACAGGTGCAGTACTGGGAGCCTGCCAAATGGGTTGCAAAGCTGAGGGACAAAAAAACCGATGATAACCTGCTGATCATGGATGTCAACATGACCGCCGGTCACGGTGGAGCGTCAGGGCGTTTCGAGCGGCTGAAGAAAACAGCTCTTGAATTTGCCTTCATCCTCGATCAGGAAGGCATAAGTAAATAATTGCTACATCCGGTATCTTACTCTGAAGATAGCGGGTCAATATCGTACAGGATCAATATAAGAAAGGCTGACCTGTTGCAGGGCCAGCCTCTCTTATTTACATAAAAACAAATTCAAAAAAATCAGAAATCCCTGGGTGATCCCTGCTGCCTGAATTTCATTTCGGGTTTTCTTGGAAAGTGCTCATCGAGCATGGCTGCATTATAGGCGAACCAGGCTGTGATGATTGCATTCTGTCTCAGATCAGGCAGCAGAAGCCGCTCCCATGTATCGGTGTTTGAATGATAACCACGGTCATATTCTATATCATCCTGGATAAACTGGAATCCGGGCAGCCCGACACCGTCAAAGGCCTGGTGATCAGTACCACCTGTTGTCCGGTTGGTTATAGTCTTAAACTCCAGGTCCTCGTAAGGCTTCATCCATGCTTCAAAGATCGGACGCGCAATCTCATTCTCCTGAAGAAATATACCGCGGTAGCGTCCTGTACCATTGTCCATGTTGAAGTAGACTGAGAACTTTTCATATCCCGGTTTACGCTCTTTGGTCTTCCTGTTGTACAGGTATTTTTCAATATAACCCCGTGATCCGTAAAAACCCTGTTCCTCACCACCCCAGAGGGCAATGCGTATGGTACGTCGCGGTTTGACGTCAAGTGATTTAAGTATGCGCATTGCCTCCATCATGACAATACAGCCTGATGCATTGTCAGCGGCGCCTGTCCCGCCGTGCCATGAGTCAATGTGTGCTCCGATCAGCACTATCTGGTCTTTAAGCTTAGGGTCCGTACCAGGTATCTCTGCTATGACATTATATACTTTCTTCCCGGAAGTCAATTTGCTGTCAACTTCAACCTCGACCTCAACCTTCTCGCCGTGTTTCAGAAGCCTCTCCATGCGTCCGTAAGCCTCCTGGGGAACACTTATCTGGGCTATGGGAAGATCCCCTTTTCCTTCATAACGCGAACCGGATGAGTCGGGGATATTGAATGGCCCTGCCTTCACTTATAACCAGAGCAAACACCTTCCTCACGGAAAAAGTCAGAGATCTTATTCCTTAATTCAAACATTGCCCTCCAGTCTCCATAGTTCCTGTCAAAAGGAGACCGGTTCCGGATCTCTGCTTTTTCAAGGGCCTCAAGCTCTTCATCACTAAACCTGGAAGCAAAAGGCTTATAGCTGACCTCATAGGAAGTGGTCGAAGGAGTCATCACTATCTTTCCCTTCAGCTTGCCTTTATACTGGTCTAAATCTTCAATTTTCTTTATTTCGACTAGTTCTACCTCACCTCTTAACAGTCCGTTTGTACCGGCGGTCCAGGCTACGGGAGTGACTGCAAAGCTGACATAGTAGGGGACCACCATTGCAGCGTAGGCTTTTGAATAATCCCAGCCACCGTTTGGAAGATCCATAGCCTCCTCAATTCTTACTTCAGACAGACCGTATTTAGCCAGCCTCGCCCGTGCAATTTCGTTGGCACGGTCAATGCCGGATGAACCTGTCAGTCGCGGACCGGCAAGGTCAGTCATGAGCCAGGCAATAGTATCAATGTCTGAGTTTTTCAGTCCTTCCTGCCTGATCTTGTAAGCCATTGTAAGATCGACTGCCACCTCCTGAGGCGCAGCCTGAAGCATCAAGGCAAGAAACAGAATTGTTGTCACAACAATTTTCCGGGGGGCATTATTGTCTTTCATACATGTCGATTAGGAGGAATAAATATAGCCATAAACTTTACTGTCGTGAAGCATTAACATTAATTAACCTTACTTTTGTTCTGAGAATAGCACTGAATGATATACCCCGACACATACGAGACAAAAATAGGATTTGACCGCATCAGGGAGTACCTGACGGCAAATTGCCTCAGCAGTGCAGGTATACGCAGGGTGGAGGCGATGAAGGTTTCTTTTGCTGGAGAGGAGGTAAGACAACGTATTGCACTGACTGAGGAGTTTCAGCAGATACTTAATAGCAGCGATCAGTTCCCCTCCGACAACTACAATGATCCACACTCCATGCTGGAGAAGCTGCGTATTGAAGGCACCTTCCCCGAACTTGAGGAGGTGGTGGCCCTCAGAGGATCACTCGACACGATAAGACGCATCATCGGGTTTTTCAAGAACAGGAAGGACGGCAAGTATCCGGGACTGACAGCCATGGCAGGAGCAGTGGTTTACTATCCATTTGTGAATGAAGCCATTGACCGCATAATAGACAAGGAAGGCAAGGTTCGTGACAATGCTTCACCGGCACTGAAGATCATTCGTTCCGATCTGTCCGCAAAGAGCATGGCAGCTGTGAGGAAGCTTCATTCCGTACTCCGCCAGGCACAGGCTGACGGCATAGTGGACCGTGATGCAACAGTTGCAGTGCGCAATGGGCGCGGAGTGATACCTGTAAGCGCTTCCGACAAGCGGGGAATAAAAGGCTTTGTACATGACGAATCTGCCACGGGCAGAACCGTCTTCATTGAACCGGCCGAGGTGGTGGAGCTGAATAATGAGATCACTGAGCTGGAACACCAGGAGAGGAGGGAGATAGTACGCATACTGACAACCCTGGCAGACAACATAAGGCCTTATATAGATGACCTCTTCGATAACTTCGCCTTCCTGGCTGAAACAGACTTTATAAGGGCGAAGGCGCTCTTCGGGGTAAGACTTCAGAGCATCAGGCCCCCGGTTGCCGACACCCCTCACATACGCTGGATCAATGCACGTCACCCGCTGCTCACTCTTTCTTTTGCACGCACCACGGGCAGGGAGGTGGTTCCGCTGACGGTCAGGATAGACAGCAGGGACCGTATCCTTGTCATCTCGGGTCCGAACGCGGGAGGTAAATCCGTATGCCTCAAGACCGTTGCACTGGTCCAGTACATGCTGCAATGCGGCATGACAATCCCTGTGGCTGAAGGCACTGAGACCGGCATCTTCGGCAAGTTCTTCATTGACATAGGCGACGAGCAGAGCATTGAGAACGACCTCAGCACATACAGTTCCCACCTGATCAGCATGAAGCAGATGCTGAGACACGCCGATGACAAATCGCTGATCATGATAGATGAGTTCGGCACCGGCACGGAACCTGTCATAGGAGGAGCTATAGCAGAGGCAATCCTCGCAGAACTGAACACGAGGAAGTCTTACGGCGTGATTACAACCCATTATACCAACCTCAAGCACTTTGCCACCTCGCAGGAGGGGATAAGCAACGGCGCAATGGCCTTCGACAACCAGCTGATGCAGCCTCTCTTCCGCCTCGATCAGGGCAAGCCGGGCAGCTCGTTCGCCTTTGAGATTGCAAAGAAGATAGGCCTCCCGCAGGAGATACTCAATGATGCCGCCGCCAGGGCAGGTGAGGGTAATGTCGATTTTGACCGTAACCTCAGGGAGATTGCACGCGATAAACGCTACTGGGAGAAAAAACGTGAGACTGTGCGTCATCATGAGAAGAGGCTGGAAGAACTGATCGCATCCTATGAGGCACAACTGGGCAGCATAAAGACACAACAGAAGGAAATTATCGGGCAGGCAAAGAACAAGGCGGAAGAGATGCTGCGCGAGACTAACAAGATGATAGAGAACACTATACGTACTATCCGCGAGACCCAGGCAGAGAAGGAAAAGACGAAGGATGTACGTGAGGAGCTCGACACCTTCCGCGAACATCTGACTGCAGAGGAGAAACACCCCGAAGTGCCCTTGCCTGCTCCGCCGCCGCTCAAGAGCAGCACGGCAGGCATAGTGAAACGCATCAGTAAAAAGGCGGCGCCGGAGCCCGTGGTGAAGAAGAAGACAGGAAAGGCTACCGGGTGACTATGTAAAGCTCACCGGAACTGATACGGTAGGTGAGGTGACGGAAGTTAAAGGCAAAAAGCTGCAGATCATCTCCAACAGCCTGAAGATGACTGTAGATATCGACAAGACCGAGCCTGTTGATGGTGCCGTTTACCTGAAGGAGATGTCAAAGAACCGTCCGCAGCAGAAGATAGACTGGTCACTTGACACGAGGAGAAACCAGTTCAATTCAGAGATCGATGTCAGGGGAATGCGTACTGAGGAGGCTTTGCAGAAGGTGCAGGAGTTCATTGACACTGCACTGATGATACAATTCAGGCATCTGCGCATCCTGCACGGCAAGGGCAACGGTATCCTGAGGCACATGATACGGCAGTACCTGGTATTCCACCGGCGCCGTGAAGAGTGCCAGAAGACGAGCACGTTGAACGCGGCGGCGCCGGAATAACAGTTGTAGAGCTTGATATCTGATTCTTTCCACCCGTTCGTGGCAAAATTTTCCTGGTCAGACTTAAATTTATAGATTTGTGTTTTACTAACATGTATTATGAAGAGACTGTTCTTTATCCTCATTGCCATAATGATGATGGCTGCTGGTTCACTCAGCGCACAGACAAATGATTTCTATGACGATGCTCCGACAAATGCCCTGAAGGGAAGCAAAAAAATCCTGGTGACAGGTGAGGTGGCTAAGGAGATGACCATCGATCTGAACAAACTTCCACTGCACAGCATAACTGTAAAAGAGACAACACTGACAGACGGTGCTGCAACTTTCGTCGGAGCATACCGCTATGACGGATACTCACTTTATGACATCCTCGACAAAATTGTACTGAAGAAAAAGAACGAGGCTGAGTTTCCCCCGATCATTGACCTCTATGTTGAGGTTTCCAATGAAGCAGGCGAGAGCGTGACATTTTCATGGGGCGAGGTCTATTACCCGGTGAACCGTCACCGCATACTGATTGCAACATCAGTTGCCCGCATTGTTCCCTCAAAGAGCAAAGACCTCTGGCCTCTGCCGCAACAGACACAGGGTGGTTGCCGGCAATGACCTGATCACTGCAAGGAATATAAGCAATCCTGTGCGGATCACTGTCAGGTCGCTCGACAGCAAATACGAGATCAAGAAAAACATGAGTCCGATGTTCAGCGGAACCATGAGGATATGTGTCAATGGCAAACAAAGGACCAGTCTCACTGAGCTGCCGCTGACAAGCGGTGAAATGACTTACAGGACAGTTTTCTACGGCCGGGGGATGGGTATCCACGGCACTACACCCTTCACGGGAATAATGCTGTCGGATGTTTTGTCGGGATACTATAATCTCTCCCCTGAGGTTCTTCAGAAAGGCATTGCCGTCATAGCAGGTGTCGATGGCTACCGTGCTGCCTTTACACTCAGCGAACTGGTCAACAGGAATGATCAGGAGGAGACGCTTGTAATTGACCGCAAAGATGAGCAGGGTTCGGGAAGGTTTTCACTCTTTCCTGCCGCTGACTTTTTCTCTGACCGGGCTATCAAGTCGGTCATGGAGATTAACCTGTTGCTGCCAGCGGGCGGATCGAAGTGGGCCATTGTTGTACACGGCGGCGCCGGTGTAATCACCCGTGACCGCATGACACCTGAGACTGAGGTGGAATACCGTGCCATGATAAAGGCAGTGACAGATACCGGCGCCGCCATCCTTGCCCGCGGTGGCACTGCCCTCGATGCCGTTGAGCGCACAATACGGCTTATGGAAGACTCACCTATGTTCAATGCCGGCAAGGGTGCGGTGTTCACTCATGAAGGCATTAATGAACTCGACGCCGCTATAATGGACGGCAGCGACCTCTCGGCAGGCGCTGTTGCGGGTGTGACTGACATACGCAATCCCATCTCTGCAGCAAGAAAGGTCATGGATGCATCTCCGCACGTGATGCTCTCAGGAAAGGGAGCATCGGAATTTGCTGCCAGTCAGGGACTGGAGATAGTCGACCCGTCCTATTTCTACACTGAGAGACGGTTTCAGGACCTGCAGAAAGCCCTGGAGGATGAGAAGCACGGAACAGTCGGGTGCGTTGCACTGGATATGAACGGTGACCTCGCTGCGGGCACTTCGACTGGAGGGATGACCAACAAGCGCTACAACCGAATAGGCGACACCCCGGTGATAGGGGCAGGAAACTATGCCAACAATGCAACATGTGCAGTATCGGGAACGGGGCACGGAGAGTATTTTATCCGCTTTACAGTCGGGCATGATATATCTGCTCTCATGGAATACAAAGGACTGACAGTTGATTCAGCTTCGAGGCTGGTCGTCAAAGAGAAGCTTGTAAAAGCGGGTGGAACCGGAGGAGTGATTGCACTTGACCGCACCGGCAATATCTCCATGCCCTTCAATACCGAAGGCATGTACCGCGGATACCGCACCTCTGACGGACATGCAGGAGTTTATATATTCTCGGACGAACCTGACAGGTTAATCAGGTAAAATCGCCCGTCAGTGCCGCTGCACAGAACCAAAAAAAACGGCGCCCTGTCCAGGCGCCGTTTTTCAATATATAATCTGTGTCATTTATAAAAGCCGTACTGATCCGTACGAGGCAGAAATCGTCACATTACCCGTGGGGTTGCTGCACTTGCCTACCTTCCCCTCAAGCTCGGTTGAAGTGTTGCCCTGGATACGCCTGTCGGGTGAGAAATTGGCATCATCAACTTTAACGCTGCCGTAAGAGCTGTTTGCTTTCAGGGTGTAGCAGGCCGCCGGATCGATACCAAGCTTCACTGAGCAGTAACCGGCCTTGACATCAACCGCGCTGAACCCGGCAGGGATCTGGTCAACCGAAAGATTTCCGTACTTGGTCTCGACCTCCAGTTTTTTGGTCACTGTTCCGATATTGATGTCGGTATAACCTGCCATGATAACGACGTTATTTGAAGCCGTGACTTTATATCCGTCATACTTTGCGTCAGCCACCAGTGAGCTTACCTTACCTACCGAGATCTTTGAATAACGGCTGTCAACCAGCAGGGCAGTGGCTCTGTCAATACTGAACTGTCCGCAATAGCGTGCGTTGATCTCAGCCCATCCCAAGTTCATCAACTGTTGCTTTGCCATAGGCTACTACCAGGCTGTTCAACGGCTTGACATTGCCTCTGGTAAGTTTATTGACGGTCAGATCGCCGTATTTGACTGTCAGAGTGGTCAATCCAGATACCTCATCAATGACCGTGTTGCCATACTTGTTTGTAACATCCAGGTTGACATATGCCGGCATTTTGATGTTATAGTTGATGCTGAACGTATTGGAACCGCCTTTCCAGTTGATTGAAGAGAACTCGTCATTGAATACTGTCTCAGCCGTCAGGTTGCCGCCTGTCTCGGTGAATTTTACAGTAATCATATCCAGTAGCTTATTTGCTCTTTCGGCAGATGAGTGATCAACCTTGACGGTGACATCGATAACGATGTTTTTTTCAGACCATGTCTCTGTAACCACCGAACCAAACTTATTGATGACTGTGAGAGTGGTCTGGTCGGTAGGAGTCATCTCCCTGTGAAAGTCTTTCTTTACCTCTACTGCCGAGGCTGACAGGGTTGCCGCGCACAGTAAGACTGTGAATGCGGCTACCCGCTGATTAAATAGTAACTTTTTCATGGCTGCTTGGATTTTCGGTTTCTGCTTTTATCTGTCTGAACTGTTCAAGTAGATAGTTCATCACTTCTATTTTTTGCTGGTAATGCTTGATCATTGCATCAACGATGCGCTGGTCGCCCGGGTTTGCCTTAAGTTCTTTCTGGAGCTCTACATAGACTGAATCCATGCTTGTAAGCTCCTTCATCAAGATCTCCTTCTGGTCGGGATTGTTTAAATCGATGGTTGTGAATTCATTCTGCATGAATTTAACCTGGCTGACGTAATAATTCTCAACCTCGCGATATTCGGGAGATACCTGGCTGAGGGTCATTGTCTTTTTCAGGTTCGGCTTGATGAAGTGGTCAAATGACCATAGCGATGAGAGAGTTACCAGAAGTGTCACCACGGCAGCCTTGAGCAGGTACGGAAGGATGCTCCGTTTGGCTTTTCCTGTATGCAACCGTGTCGCCAGCTTAAAGCTGAACCTCTCGAAGTGACCGTCTGACGGCTCCCTGTCGTCAAACTCACCTTTTCCTTTTTTGATTATCTCTTCAAGTGTATTCATGATAATAATTTGTTACTGTTTTTTAATTCACCCACCAGCTTCTGCTTCGCCCTCGAGAGTTGTGATCTGGAGGTGCTGCTTGAGATGTTGAGCATCTCTGCAATCTCATCGTGGTCATAGCCTTCGATGAGGTAGAGAGAGAGTATCACCCGGTATCCTTCAGGCAGTCTTTCAATCGCTGCCTTGACTTCTTCAACCTTGGCTTCCACATCTTCATGATAAGCAGCATCTTCATTGCTGTTGTCGCGGAGGCCGGTGTGATTTTCAATGTCTTCAAAGATCGCTTTTCTCTTCCCGAGGGCGTCAAGTGATCTGTTTACCACTATCTTCTTCAGCCATGCGCCGAAGCTGACGGTACCCGAGTAGGTGTTTATCTTCTCGAATGCTGAGAGGAATGCTTCCTGCATCACATCTTCAGCTTCCATGTTGTCGTTCACAATACGCAGGCTCGTGTTATACATAGCCTTGTAGTACAACTTGTAAACCTGGAACTGAGCCTTCTGGTCTCCGTCACGACAACCGTCGATCAGGTCCTGATGTATGTTCCTGAATGCTGCTTCAACATTTTCCATCTTTCTTACAAGATCTGATTTGTATATGTTAGTTGCTGCACCCACGTACTTGAACTATTCATAGCAATGACGAATGTAATGCGCGAATGCTGCATCCAAGGTAAAAAAAAGCTGTCAGAGGATAAAAAAAAGTTTTCAGCCCTGTGTCACCGTTCCGGTTGCATAATCAAGCTCCGAACCAAAGAGGCTGTGAGGGATGGAATAAACCAGCAGGAGAAGGAGAGCTGCCGCGATGGTGTAAGCCGGACGATCCTTTTTGCGATTCAGAATGACAGCCAAAATCCAGGCGAAAGACTGCAATAAGCGTCTTATTATCAGTAAGATCCCATCCGAACGGTATTCCTGTCCACAGATCACCGAATGCATACTTTTGAACAACCGGCCCGAGGATCATCCCTCCGGCAAGCAGCAGCCACAGCGCCCATCTTCCGTATTTCTTCTGCTCAGGCCTTCCGAAGGCTGCTGTGAGACCTGCCAGGTTAGACATCAGCATGGCAAAAAACATGATGAGAATATGGGGAATCATCACCGCTGCCGGTACATTGCCCTTGAACCGTATCACGACAGGCTCATCCTTGCCGATGGTGATTTCGCTTCCGGAAGGTGGTGTGAGGATGATGTAGTATTCAAGCTTTCCGGCTGCAGGCTGGGAGGGGAGTTCCCCTGCAAGACGGCTCCCGTCACGGTTCATGGGCACGGAAACCCACTCTTCCTGCGACCGGAATTTCCGGTAGAAAATCTGCCCGGTAATGTTATCCGGGATCTCAAAACCAATAGTGCACGGGTGCGTGTTCGTCTGGCTCCTCTTCAGGTTTATTTCATGTTCTGAACCCTCAATTGTCACAGTTACTTTGGCAGGATATGTCGGGCCCGTCATTCTCTGGTACATTGCTGCTGCAACCGTTATGAGAACTGCTATTGTCCAGAAGAGAATCTTTTTCATGTCAGTTGAAAATCAGGTGGTTTTACAATTGAATGAGTAAGAAGTTCATGTTTGCCGTCGCGTATTACATCGACAGTTATGAGTTGCCCCGGCTTGAGCTGGCTGAGCCTGAACATGTATTCCTCAATATCATTGACAGGTTTATTATCTATGGCGACAATGATATCACCCTTGATCATTCCACCCAGGGCAGCCGGTCTGCCCGGAGTTACGTTGTCAGCTCTGAGTCCGTTTTTTATGTTCCCCGCAAAGTCAGGCATAATTCCAAGGGTCACTCCCCTGCGCCTTCCCATGCCCTGAGGCGGAGCCATAGGCCCTGCCTCGCGGAAAGCCAGTCTTGCAGTGTCATTGGCGGCGGCGGTTACAATCTTGTAGATAAGATTGCCTATTCTGACCATACCGGCATAGTTCAGTTTGTCATAAGTGTCAAAAGGGGTGTGATAGTCGAGATGCGGACCGGTGGTGATGAACAGAACAGGTATATTCTTTCCATAGAATGATGAATGATCCGAAGGACCGTATCCCTCATTGGTGAAGCTGAGGCTTATCTGGGTCGTATCATTGAATGAGAGCACCGTGTCACGCAGTCCTGCCGCTGTACCTACACCGCCTACCTGTACCCCGTTCCCCTCTTTCATTCTCCCCACCATATCGAGGTTCACCATCAGGTCGACAGCCGAAGGACTTATGCCCATATTGTCAACAAAGTACTTCGATCCGAGCAATCCTATCTCCTCGCCGCTGAAAGCAACAAACAGTATGCTTCGCGCATGTTTGTGCCTGTCTGAAGCAAGCTTCTCGGCCAGTTCTATCATCAGGGCCACACCGGATGCGTTGTCATCGGCACCGGAATGAATAGCGACAGTATCCTGTATCCTGCTTGATGAACCCGGTCCACCCATGCCAAGGTGATCAAGATGCGCTCCGACAATGACATATTCATCCTTCATTGTTGTTCCCTCAAGGACCATCACCACATTGGCAGTGATGGCATCCCTGGCTATTACCTCAGCCTCTCCGTCAGCCGTTGAGGCAGTCATGAAGCTGTCAGGTCTGAGGTCGGTGCCGGCTTTCTTTTCAAGTTCTTTCAGAGTTTTTCCGGAAGACTTCAGGATTATGTCGGCGACACCTCGTCTGATCTGTATCACGGGAATTCCTGAGCTGCTCTCGCTCCGTAAGGGTTTGTCAAGATTATCGACGGCATCCCATCCCTCACCGGAAACGAGCAGTACACCTGCGGCTCCGTTCTCCCTTGCTGACATGACTTTCATCCGGTCAGACGACAGGGTGCTGTAAGCTGAAGCAGCGGCATTCGATTCCGGGTATCCGCGTAGCAGAAGCACCCATTTACCCTTGAGATCAATACCCTGGTAGTCATTCCATTGCATTGAATCATTTGCTGCCATGAAACCGTAACCACAATAGGCCACCTCCGCTTTCAGAGAGCTGTTAGCCGTCATGGCAAGCGGAACGAAGTCTGTTCCGGGAACAAATTCATTCCCGTTTATTAAAAGCCTGTTTGCTTTACCGCTCTCAGCAGAGACATTTACGACGAACCGTTGCAGACCGTCGCCGGTAAAGGGATCCAGTTTTGCTTTTTTGAACTCCCTCTCAATATAGGCTGCAGCCAGAGTGTCGTTGCCTGTCCCCGTTCCTCTTCCCGCAAAATCATCATCAGTCAGGCGGGATGTTATATCCAGCAGCTCATCATGAGTGATCATCGGATTACGGCTTGTGCCGGCGCAGGAGGTAAGCAGAATCGCAACGACTGCACCTGCAATTAAATTATATTTCATATTGGGTCTACTCAAACTGTTTAATTGCCTTTTTAATAATTGAAATGGCATCGCGGAGCTGATCTTCCGTTATAACAAGAGGAGGCGCAAACCTGATTATATGTCCGTGGGTGGGCTTGGCCAGCACGCCAAGCTCCATCATTGCCAGGCATACATCCCATGCTTCCTTTCCGTTCTTTGGTCTTATGACGATGGCATTGAGGAGTCCTTTGCCCCTTACAAGCTCGATCATGTCTGATTTAAAAGCCCCCATTTCGTCACGGAATATCTTCCCGAGATATTCAGCTTTCTCTGCGAGTTTTTCTTCCCTTACAACCTCAAGGGATGCTATCGCCACTTTACCGGCCAGCAAATTCCCTCCGAAGGTTGATCCGTGCTCGCCGGGTTTGATTGTAAGCATGATACTGTCATCAGCCAGAACTGCAGAGACGGGCATCGTACCTCCTGAGAGGGCTTTGCCGAGTATGAGGATATCGGGTCTCACCCCCTCATGGTCGCAGGCCAGCAACTTACCGGTCCGGGCAATGCCCGTCTGCACCTCATCAGCAATGAAGAGAACATTTTTCTTTCTGCACAGGTCGTAAGCTTTCCTGATGTATCCTTCATCAGGAACGAATACACCGGCTTCACCCTGTATAGGCTCAACGAGGAAACCTGCAACATCAGGGTCATTCAGCGCATTTTCCAGCGCGGGAATGTCATTGTAGGGAATCGTGATAAACCCCGGTGTAAACGGCCCGTAATCCTTCCTTGCATCCGGGTCCGTAGACATGGAAACAATGGTTATGGTGCGTCCGTGAAAATTGCCTTCACAGACAATGATCTTCGCCTGGTTCTCCTTAACACCTTTTACAAGATAAGCCCATTTGCGGCAGAGCTTCAATGCGGTCTCGTCAGCCTCTGCACCGGTGTTCATCGGCAGTACCTTGTCATATCCGAAGTACTTAGTGATATATTCCTCATACTCACCAAGGACTGAATTGAAAAATGCCCTGGATGTCAGGGTGAGTTTCTGAGCCTGCTCAATAAGGGCAGCGGTGATTTTCGGATGACAGTGTCCCTGGTTCACTGCCGAATAAGCTGAAAGAAAATCATAGTAGCGCTTTCCTTCCACGTCCCATACAAACGGCCCCTGGCCTCTTTCAAGAACTACCGGCAACGGATGGTAATTATGTGCACCGAACTTTTCTTCTCTCTCAATATATTCATGAGGTTTCATACGTGATATTTTATTCATTATCATTTATTAAATGGGCAGGCAATTTTACGAACCTTTTTCGACATAAGGAAACGAAAAATCATAAATCTCCCTTAAGGAGGTCAGGTCTCTTTTGTTCCGTGCTGCGGAGCGACTGTTCGAAACGCCATTTTTCTATTTCAGGAGTGTTGCCTCCAATCAGTATATCCGGCACCTTCCATCCCCTGAAATCTGCCGGCCTGGTGTAGACAGGAGGGGCAATGAGATTATCCTGGAATGAGTCTGACAGTGCAAATTCAAAATCTGATATTGCTCCGGGAAGAAGTCTGACAACGGCATCCGTTATCACTGCCGCCGGCAGCTCACCGCCGGTAAGCACATAGTCACCGATAGATATTTCCATGGTGACGAGATGATCCCTGATGCGCTGATCAACACCCTTGTAATGCCCTGCAAGAATGATGATATTATTTTTCATCGAAAGCTCATTGGCAATATGCTGGCTGAAAGGTGTACCGTCAGGTGAAGTATAAATAACCTCATCGTAGTCACGCTGCGCCGAAAGCTGAGTGATGCAGTTGTAGACAGGCTCTATCATCATCACCATCCCGGCGCCTCCGCCGAAGGGGTAATCATCAACGTTCCGGTGTTTGTCAGTTGAAAAATCACGCAGGTTGATGATGTTGATCTCGGCCACACCTTTAGCTCTTGCTCTTTTGATAATTGATTCGTCAAAAGGGCTCCTCAGAAGCTCGGGCAATACTGTAATTATGTCTATCCGCATAAAAAACTCAATTGGTAAATCTAATAAAGTTTTTTTTGTATTTTTGAGAGTATTAAGTCCAAATTAACCTTTAAAAAATCAGAAAAATGGGAAAATTTGTAATCTCGAAGAGAAAGAACGGAGAGTTTCAGTTCAACCTGGTTGCAGGCAATGGTGAAATAATCCTTACAAGTGAAGGTTATGCATCAAAGCCGTCATGCATGAACGGTGTAAAGTCAGTCATGAAAAACGCAGCTGAAGTCAAGAGGTTTAAATCGAAGGTAGCAAAGAACGGCAAATTTCATTTTAACCTCAAAGCCACAAACGGCCAGGTAATAGGCTCAAGTGAAATGTACAATTCACAGAGCACCTGCGAAAACGGAATAACATCGGTAAAGAAAAATGCCGTTGACGCCAAAATAGAGGATAAGACCAAATAGAACCATTCTGATATTTAATAACCCTGCCTGTTGACAGCAGGATTTAATCTGCCCGGTTGAGAGCAATGGAGTGCAGAAGCGGTTGTGGAGCATGTTGCATTGCTCCTTCGATATCGTCGCCTATACCTGGCATGCCGGATGGTAAGCCTGCAGGGGTGAGGTGCCTGCATCTCACCCCTGATTACAGGTGCGCTCTGTGGGGCAGGCCCGGACGGCCTGAGGTCTGTTCAGCATTCAGGGCCGAACCTGATTTCTGCGGCAATGACCGCAATGAGGCTATGTCGATACTGTCCTCACTGATCTGATCTGACATGGCTTTTACCGGGATATTACTAAATTTCCGTTTGCCAGTGTGGAATGTGAAAAATGACATTACTTTAGTTCCCTGTTAACCTGTGAAGTTAAACTCCAATAACTGAAACCATGAAAAACAAGATCATCCCTCAAGGGTATCTTTTCCCTAAAGGTTACACAAATTACATATTTGTGCTTCTATTCCTGCTCTATATGTTTGACTACATAGACAGGATGATCGTCACCTCAATGTTTGTGCATATTGAAGCGGACCTTGGGATAACGCATACACAGAGCGGACTGCTGGTATCGGCTGTTTATTGGGCAATAGTGCTTCTTACATTCCCTGTTTCGATACTTATCGACCGGTGGAACCGGACAAAAACAATAGGGGTCATGGCGGTTTTATGGAGCCTTGCCACGGCTTTGTGCGCCCTGACAGGCAATTTCGTACAGCTTCTTTTTACAAGGGCGCTGATCGGTATAGGCGAAGCCGGGTACGCCCCCGGAGGCAGCGCTGTTATATCCGGTCTTTATCCTGAAGATAAACGGTCAAAGATGATGGGCCTATGGAATGCTTCAATTCCTCTCGGAACAGCAATAGGGGTGCTCGCGGGAGGTATCATAGCCACCAGGCTGGGATGGAAGCATGCCTTCGGAATAGTGGCTTTGCCGGGACTAATTGTGGCCATCCTCTTTTTCTTTGCAAAGGACTACAAAACAGTTGACCTCTCCGTTACCGACAGCCAGAACCAGAAGATAAAGATGAAGCCAGGGGATATCCTGCACGAATTCCTCTCCAGACCTTCGCTTATCTTCACCTACTTTGGCTTTGCTGCTGTTGTCTTCGTCACCACATCCCTAATAACCTGGCTTTCCACCTATTTCAGTGTCACACGCGGTATTTCTGTTGAAAAGTCAGGGTCTATGGCAAGTGCAGTGATGGTACTCGCCATAGTCGGAGCGCCGCTCGGAGGCATTCTCACCGATCGCTGGAGAAAAAAAAATATCAGAGCCCGGCTTTTATTTCCTGTCATCACCTCTATGCTGGCTGCAGTCTTTCTCCTGTGTGCCCTGTGGCTGACAAAAGGTACAATGCAATATATCTTCTTCCTGCTGATGGGAGTGACGGTCATGGCTTTTCTCCCGGGAGCCGCAGCCGTTACACAGGATGTAATACATCCGGGACTGAGAGCAATGTCATACGCTATTGCCGTTGTGGTTCAGAACCTTCTTGGGGCCTCCACCGCTCCGCTGGTGATAGGCAAGCTTTATGATTTGTACACTATCAAAACAGCCATGGCTCTCCTTCCTTTTATGCTGGTACTGGGAGCCCTGCTATTCTTCACCGGCTCACGGTTCTATGTAAAAGATCTTGAAAAAACCGCTAAAATAAAACTGGAGCCGGCATTATAGATGAGAATAGCCCTGCTTGGATACGGCCGTATGGGCCGTGAGGTTGAACATGCTGCTTTGGCAGGAGGACATACCATTATCCTCAGGACTGATATAAATAACGCGGGCGACTTTGATGAAGATGCAGCTTCCGGCTGCGATGTGGCCATTGAATTCACGGGGCCTGAGGCAGCGGCTGATAACATCATCCGGGCACTCTCTTTCGGTGTGCCTGTGGTCTCCGGTTCTACCGGTTGGCTGGCCAGATATGACGAGGTGGTTCGCCTCTGCACCGAAAAAAACGGATCATTCATACATTCATCAAACTACAGCATCGGTGTAAATATTCTCTTCAGACTGAATGCGGAACTGGCGCGAATAATGAACCTGCTCCCTGAATACAGGGCTGCAATTGAGGAGACACACCACGTAAAGAAGCTTGATGCTCCCAGCGGGACTGCCATTACCCTTGCGGGAGGTATCGCAGGGCAGCATCATGACTACGACGGCTGGCAAAAAGCAGGCGAGAAAGCGGATCCGGAAATGATACCCGTGACATCAGTGAGAGAAGGAACGGTACCGGGAATACACACTGTGACATGGACATCTGACGCCGACATATTAACTCTGAAGCACGAGGCTCTGAGCCGCAAGGGATTTGCCGCAGGAGCCCTGCTGGCTGCCGGGTACATTTCGACCCGCAAAGGGGTTTTTACATTGGGAGACGTCTTAAGTATATAATAATAGTTAGATTTGCACAGTAAAAGAAAAGAGATGAACGGTATATTCCAGAGCAAGTATTTCAAATTTGGCATCGTAGCAGTTTTGTACATCCTTTGGGTCATCTGGATGGGTAATTTCTGGTGGCTCTTTGGGCTGCCAGTGGTCTTTGATATATATGTCAGCAAGAAGGTCAACTGGGCATTCTGGAAGAAGCGTACCGGCAAAAACAACGTTGTTATCGAATGGCTTGATGCCCTGATCTTTGCAGTAATAGCTGTCACCCTGATCAACATATTCTTTTTCCAGAATTACCGCATTCCCACACCATCCATGGAAAAATCACTGCTTGTGGGTGATCATCTGGCTGTCAGTAAGTTGGCGTACGGACCGCGAATGCCAAATACGCCTCTTGCTTTCCCTTTTACACAGAATACGATGCCTTTCTCAAACAGGAGAGGCAAATCATGGTCAGACCTGATTCACCTCAAATACAAGAGACTCGCCGGATTCGGCCATGTTAAGAACAACGATGTGGTGGTATTTAATTTTCCTGCAGGTGATACGGTATGTCTCGAAAATACGTCTGTCAGCTATTATGAGATTGTCAGGGAACGTGCCGAGGCGCTGACAATAGACGATATAAGGGCAAACAGGAAGTTAAAAACCAGGGAGGAGTATACCTCTTTAGCAAGGCAGCTTGTACGCAGTGAGAATACGGTTATCTACAGGCCAGTTGACCGTCGTGATAACTATGTAAAACGCTGTGTCGGAATCCCCGGAGATACAATTACTATAAAGAGCGGACAACTTTATGTCAACAATGTTGAAGTGCCCGATAACGAGACACAGCAGACATCGTATTACGTACGCACAAACGGTACACGTATCAACCCGAAGGCATTCGAAAGAATGGGTGTGTCAAAATCGGACCAGTCACTCATGCTCTCAGGAACAGTCTACAGGCTTCCGCTTACAAAGGGCAATGCAAAGCTGATTTCAGGCTTTACCAATGTGACGGGAATCGAAATGGATATCAAGAGGGCAGGGGAGTACGCTTCATACATCTTCCCTCATGACCAGGGATACAGGTGGAATGAGGATAACTTCGGTCCACTCTGGCTGCCTTCTAAAGGAGCCACTGTCAAAATTGACCCTTCCAACATTTGCCTCTATTCACAAATCATTCAGATATATGAGGAGAATGAGCTGAAAATAACAGACAGCCTGATCTATATCAACGGCAAACCTGCAGACAGCTACACTTTTAAAATGGACTATTACTGGATGATGGGTGACAACAGGCATGACTCTGCCGACTCCCGTTTCTGGGGATTTGTTCCGGAGGATCATATCATCGGCCGTCCGGTGCTTGTCTGGCTGTCGATAGACAAGGACGCCACTGGGATTAAAAAGGTAAGATTTAAAAGGTTCTTCAAATCAGCAAGATAATTCCATGCAGGGCTTTTTTATCAAAACACCTGTATAAAAAAAGCGGGCTGACCCGCTTTTTTTTATTCTTTTACCTTATCCACTATTGCCTTGAAGGCTTCCGGGTGGTTCATGGCCAGGTCGGCCAGGGTCTTGCGGTTGAGGGTGATACCCTTCTTGTCAAGGCCTCCGATGAATTCTGAATAGCTCATACCGTAAAGGCGTACGCCTGCGTTGATCCTCTGGATCCACAGCGCCCTGAACTGTCCTTTCTTGTCTTTGCGGTCACGGTAGGCATAGGCCAGACCTTTCTCAAGTACGTTCTTGGCAACACTGTAAACATTAGCGTTGTTGCCAAAGTACCCCTTGGTCTGTTTGAAAATCTTTTTTCTCCTGGCCTTTGATGCTGGTGCGTTTGTTGATCTTGGCATTTTCTTTTCTCTTTTTCGGATGTAAGCGCCGTTAAGGTCTTTTGTGCTTCACATCCAGGTTAATAATTCTTGTTGATTATCACGCTGTCAGGTGGTTAATACTATTTTAACCCGAGCATAAGTTTAACATTCTTCTGGTCAGCCTTATTCACCATTCCGTCATATGTAAGATTCCTCTTACGCTTGGTTGACTTCTTGGTAAGGATGTGGCTTTTAAAAGCATGCTTACGCTTGATTTTACCTGTACCGGTCAAAGTAAATCTCTTCTTTGCGCCCGGATTTGTTTTAATTTTTGGCATGTTGTAAATATATATGTATAAAAAATTCTATTTCTTTTTCTTCGGAGAAAGGATGATGATCATTCTTTTTCCTTCCAGTCTCGGCGTCTGGTCTACCTTGCCGTATTCATCCAGGTCACTGACAAACCGTGCAAGCAGTTTTTCACCCTGGTCCTTGAAGAGAATTGATCTTCCCTTGAAGAATACGTATGCTCTGACCTTTGCTCCCTCTTCCAGGAAATTAATTGCGTGCTTCAGCTTAAAATTGTAATCGTGATCGTCAGTGTTCGGTCCGAAACGTATCTCTTTCACAACTATTTTCGCTGCATTGGCCTTAATCTCCTTCTGTTTCTTTTTCTGCTGATAAAGGAACTTCTGATAATCAACAATTTTGCAGACTGGCGGGTCTGCGTTGGGAGATATCTCAACAAGGTCCAGTTCCATTTCGTCAGCCAGATCGAGGGCATCCCTGATGTCCATGACCTTCGGCTCGATGTTTTCACCCACGACCCTTACTGTCCTGGCTGTGATCCTGTTGTTAATCCGGTGTTCCGGTTCCGGTTTTCTTCCCGGCCTGGGCCTGGAAAAGATTGGTCCTGCTATGATATTGTCCTCCAGTTAAGTTAATAATATGCTTTAATTCAATCTTTTAAACATCAATTTCTTTCGAAATCTCATTCCTGATCAGGCTGACAAACTCATCAGGTTTCATAACTCCCTTATCGCCTTCACCCTGCCTTCTGACAGAGACAGTCCCGCTCTCGACCTCTTTTTCACCTATCACGAGAAGGTAGGGAATCCTCTTTAACTCATTATCCCTTATCTTCTTACCTATCTTTTCGCTCCTGTCGTCAATCAGGGTGCGAATATCGGAATTATTAAGGAAATTCAAAATAGTTTTTGCATAATCATTGAATTTTTCGCTGATCGGCAGAATAACAACCTGGTCGGGAGTGAGCCAGACAGGAAATTTCCCGGCGGTATTTTCAATGAGAACAGCAATAAACCGCTCCATGGAACCGAATATGGCCCTGTGTATCATCACCGGCTGATGCTTCTGGTTGTCGCTTCCCGTATATGACAGTTCAAACCTCTCAGGGAGGTTGTAATCAACCTGTATGGTGCCAAGCTGCCATCTGCGTCCGATGGCGTCTCTGACCATGAAATCGAGCTTGGGTCCGTAGAAGGCAGCCTCGCCTATTGCTATCGAAGTAACCAGGTTTTTCTCACCGGCAGCTTCTATGATGGCCTTCTCAGCCTTATCCCAGTTCTCATCTGACCCTATATATTTTTGCTTGTTGGAGGGGTCACGCAATGATATCTGCGCTGTGAACTCATTGAACCCGGCAATTTTAAAGATATACTGGACAAGGTCAATGATGCTTTTAAACTCTTCCTTGATCTGATCAGGACGACAATAGTGGTGGGCGTCATCCTGTGTGAAACTGCGCACTCTGGTAAGTCCGTGGAGTTCACCACTCTGTTCATAACGGTAGACTGTACCGAACTCGGCCATCCTTAGTGGCAGGTCCCTGTATGAGTGTTGTGTGGCGTTGTATATCTCGCAGTGATGCGGGCAGTTCATGGGTTTGAGCATGAAGACCTCACCCTCCTGCGGCGTGGTTATCGGCCTGAACGAATCAGCGCCGTATTTCTCATAATGACCGGAGGTCTTGTAAAGATCGACATTGCCGATATGCGGTGTCGAGACCATGACATAACCTCTTCCCCTGAGCACCTTCGTCATGAAATCAATGAGCCTCTGTTTCATGTCGGCTCCCTTGGGAAGCCAGAGAGGCAGACCCATACCCACTCTGGGTGAGAAGGCAAACAGCTCCAGCTCTTTTCCAATGCGCCGGTGATCACGTTTGCGCGCTTCCTCGATCATGACCATATACTCATCAAGCATCTTCTGCTTCGGGAAGGTTATTCCGTAAATGCGCGTCATCATTTTGCGCTTCTCGTTTCCTCTCCAGTATGCGCCGGCCAGGCTCAGGACGCGGATGGCTTTTATAGATGATGTATCAGGCAGGTGTGGCCCGCGACATAGATCGGTGAAGTTCCCCTGACGGTATAGGGTGATGGTGCCGTCTTCAAGCTCCGAGATGAGCTCGGTCTTGTATTCGTCTCCCTTTTTTGTAAAGAGATCAATGGCGTCTTTCTTGCTGACCTCGGTACGAACTACCGGACTGTTCTTTGCAGCAAGCTCCTTCATGCGGTCTTCAATGACCGGAAGGTCTGAATCCGTAATGACTTTTCCTTCACCCGGGTCGACGTCATAGTAGAATCCGTTCTCGATCGCCGGTCCAATGCCGAATTTCATACCCGGATACAGTGACTCAAGAGCCTCTGCCATAAGGTGGGCCGATGTGTGCCAGAACGCATGCTTTGCCTCAGGGTCATCCCACTTGTGCAATTTCAGTGTTGCGTCAGCGTCAATAGGGCGGGAGAGATCCCATAGTTCACCGTTGACCGTTGCTGCATATACATCAGCTGCCAGCCGCGGACTGATGGATACCGCCACCTCATAGCTGCTGATACCATTCTGATACTCCCTGACAGAGCCGTCCGGGAATGTGATCCTGATCATTAACGTTGAATTAAAATTAGTTCGCAAAGATAACGATTTTTTGCACGCAGATGATCACCCTCTTTTATGTACAGTAATATAGTCAGTTTTTACCGGAAATCATTGGCACAGATTTTGGATTTGATATAACAGCACTAATACACGGCAGTCATGAAAAGAATGATTTTTTTAACAGCGGTAGCGGCAATAATGCTCAGCTCATGTGAAATACACCCTGAGGCTTATTTTTATACGGATAGGGTCTCGGCTGAAATAGGTGAGGGAATCTACTTTACCAACGGCTCGTACAATGCCAGTCATTTTGAATGGGACTTTGGTGACGGCACCTGGTCCGATGCAGTCAATGCTGTCCATTCCTATTCCGGATCAGGTACCTTCACCGTGGTTTTGAGTGCCTTTTCTTCGTCGGGTAATGTCGACAAATCCTATGCTGACATTGAGATCCTCTCGCCCACAATGCTCGAGGTGGAAGTGCTGGAGTGGTATGACCAGTATCCCGTCCAGGGCGCAAGCGTGATACTCTATCCGACCGAGAGAGACTGGGATAATGAGACCAATGCCATAGTAGAAGGTTTCACCAACTCGGCAGGCAAGGTGATATTCACTGACCTGGGACCATATGTATACTATATCGATGTTTGGCATGCGACACATAATAACTATACCCTCAGGAATGAGGACATCAGCTTCATAAGGACCTACCAGCTTGAGAAAAATGAGCTTAATCAGTTCATAGCATGGGTCGACTATACCGGAACAAAGGGTGATGCTTCCCGTGACAGGAAACAGCTTCTGCCTTCCAAGAGCAGGACCCTGGCGGCGACTGTAAAGAAGTAAATCTGAGGGGGTATAAAAATTAATTCAGGGATTCCGGATGTGATAAAATTAGCTAAGTTTGTGAGTTCACGAACCTAATCAGAAAAATCACTTGGATACAAAATTTGCACTCGGTGGAATAGACTACCTGATCATGGGGGTCTATTTCGTTTTTGTACTGGGTATCGGATGGGCCCTGAAAAAGTATATGAAGAATGCCTCAGCCTTTCTCGAAGCTGGCAGGTCCATCCCCGCGTGGGTGGCAGGTCTCGCATTCATCTCCACCAACCTTGGTGCCCTGGAGGTGATGGGTATGACCGGCTCCGGGTTGAAGTACGGTATGCACACAACTCATTTTTACCTGATAGGCGCTATTCCGGCAATGGTCTTCCTTGCACTTTTCATGATGCGGTTCTATTATGGTTCCAAAGCCAGGTCAGTGCCTGAATATCTGAAACTGCGCTTCAATGAGAAGACCCGTGGTCTCAACGCCATTCTGTTTGCTGTTATGACAATTCTTGCTTCAGGCATTGCCATGTATGCACTCGCGATCCTGCTTGAGAATGTGCTTGGGTGGAACTTTCTTGTTTCGCTCTTTGCATCGGCAGCTATAGTACTTGCATATACATATCTCGGCGGCCTGTCATCGGCTATTTATAACGAAGTGCTGCAATTCTTCATAATCATTATCGGCCTCCTTCCGATGGCAATTCTTGTTATGAAGGATGTCGGTGGGTGGCACGGGATGCAGGAGAGCCTGGCACCCATTGTTACGGCAAAGGGATTTGCTCCGGACACGTGGACAACACATTGGAAATACACAGGCAGCGCCTCGGATAATCCGTTCGGGGTTGCATGGTATGGCATTTTCGCAGGACTGGGATTTGTTCTCGCTTTCGGTTACTGGTGTACGAACTTTCTTATCGTTCAGCGTGCCATGGCAGCCGAATCTATGACAGCGGCACGTAAAGTGCCCCTGATAGGAGCCATACCAAAGATGTTCATACCGTTTCTTATCATTCTGCCGGGCGTTGCTGCCCTTGTTCTGCTCAATGATCCGGCCAAAGGATTTGTCCTGCCGCTTAATGACACAGGCCAGCCGATATATGATTATACAATAATAATGCTCCTGAAACAATACCTGCCTGCAGGTGTGCTGGGACTTGGTGTTACTGCCCTCCTCGCATCATTTATGTCTGGTATGGCGGGTAATGTATCTGCTTTTAATACTGTCTGGACTTATGACATATACCAGAGTTATATCAGGCCCACCACAGGTAATAAGGAGGCTGATGACAAACATTATCTGAAAGTCGGGAGGGTAGCCACCATCCTGGGTGTTGTGGCAAGTATCGCCGCAGCCTTCATAGCGAGCAAGTTCGGAAACATCATGGACTTCCTTCAGGCGATCTTCTCAATGATCAATGCACCACTCTTCGCAGTGATCTTACTGGGAATGTTCTGGAAACGGTCTACCGGAAATGCTGCCTTCACGGGTCTGCTAGTGGGCTTCCTGGTTGCCCTGGTACATCACGGTTTGACAGTGCCTGAGGGAGCTACAACACTTGTGAAAGGCGGATGGATTGCGTCACTTCATACATACCCTGTTGAGATGGCTCAGAACTTCTGGACAGCTATTTACGCTTTCTCTGCTGCAGCAGTGCTTACAGTGGTCATCTCACTCATGTCAAAGAACCCCAAATCGGAAGAGGAGCTCAACGGCCTGGTCTATTCAATGACCCCCAGGCTTGACGACAGTGGCGTTATATGGTACAAGAGACCTTGGTTCCTTGCTGTGATCGTCGGCATCATGTTTTTTGCCCTGACAATATTATTCTGGTAGATTAAAATATTGATATCATGATAGATATAAGGTTTCCGTTAGGACTGATGTTCTCAATATTCGGCGTTATTCTGACCATTTACGGTCTGGCAACGATAGGCCAACATGCCATTTATGTAATCTCACTGGGCGTAAATGTCAACCTGATATCAGGCGTCTGTACCTTGATCTTTGGCCTGGTGATGCTCTTTTTCTCTGATCCGGTAAGGAGCAGAATGAGGAAGAAAAAATAATATCAGATTTACAGCTTATCTGAAAATACCGATGGCGGCAGTGCCCGCATGTTGTATCTTGAAGCCATAACCTCGCCGTAGGCTCCGGCAGAGCATATTGCAATAAGGTCACCGCGCCTTGTCTCCGGGAGCTCAATAAACTTACCGAAGGTATCCGTGGTCTCGCAGACGGGGCCGGCAACCGTATATTTCTTCTCCGCGAGTTCCGAGGTCAGATTATCTATGCGATGATATGCATGGTACAATGCTGGCCTCAGCAGATCAGTCATACCTGCATCAAGGATCACGAACGTCTCGGCTGCACCTTCCTTGACAAATAAGACCCTGGTGATAAGTGAGCCGCATCCGGCTGTCAGCGATCGTCCCAACTCAAAAGAGACGGTGCTTCGAATCTTTTTATCGAGATGATCGCAGAAGACATTGAAGTAATCGGCAAACGCAGGCATCTGATCAGGCTCGGAATAGTTTATTCCCAGTCCTCCGCCCACATTAATATCAGCCGGTTCAAGTCCCCTGTCAGTAAACCAGTCATACAGCTCGTTCACCCTTGAACAGAGATTCCTGTAAACATGAAGATCGGTGATCTGTGACCCGATGTGAAAATGAATGCCGCTGAAAGAAACATTCTTTAAATCCGGCAGGAGGGATACTACCTTATCAAGCTCAATAATCCTTATTCCGAATTTATTCTCATCAGTCCCGGTGGTGATATCCCTTATTGTATGGGCTTCTATATTTGGATTGATGCGCAGGGCCACTCTGGCAATTTTGCCCATCCGGCCGGCAATTCCGTTTATGACCTCCAGCTCTTCCGTAGACTCACAGTTGAAGCACTTTATTCCGAGCCTGAGCGCGGTCTCTATCTCATGATCGCTCTTGCCAACTCCAGCAAAAACGGTTTCGGCAGCCGGAAAGCCACAGCTTACAGCATGCTCAATTTCATTTCCGCTCACACAGTCGGCCCCGAAACCGAACCCGGCAATGGTCTTCATGATCACAGGGTTGAAGTTTGCTTTCACGGCATAATGTACCTTAAATCCTCTTTCGGTTGCTTCCTTCGAGGCAACGGCGAGAGTCCCATTCAACACATCCGTGTCATAGTAATAAAATGGTGTACCGCGAGCCTTCAGCCGCCCGATAATTTCTTCTGTAAATATCATGCTTCAGGAAATAGTTTTGAACTCAGGGACCGGAGCGCCACGGTCTTGTCGCTTGTATTTATGAGTATTGACACACTGTTTTCGCTTCCTCCGTAGGAGATCATCTTTACAGGAATTTCATTCAGTGCCTCGAAGATTTCAGGTGCCGAACCGACCCTGCCGGGACGGAAATCGCCAACAACACATATTATTGTCTGTTCACTCTCAACCTCAACAATGCCTATTGAACCCAGCGACTTCACAATATCGTCCAGGCAGGTTTGATCATCAATTGTCAGGGATAGTGATACCTCCGAGGTGGTAATCATGTCGATGGGCGTTTTGTAGGCTTCAAAGACCTCAAAGATCCTCCTCATGAAGCCGTATGCCATGAGCATGCGGTCAGATCGGATCCTCAGCACCGTGATCCCGTCCTTTGCCGCCACCGCCTTATAGTCTTCCGGTATTGAAGCCGAGCTCACAAGTGTACCTTCATCGCCGGGCTCCATTGTATTTTTCAGCCTGACGGGAATATTTTTCATCCTCGCCGGATTGACGCTCGAGGGGTGAAGTATCTTGGCTCCGAAGTATGCAAGCTCGGCTGCCTCATCAAATGAAAGGTTCCTTATGACGCGGGTATTTTCAACATACCTGGGATCATTGTTATGAAAGCCGCTTATGTCGGTCCATATCTGTACCTCTTCGGCTCCAAGCGCAGCCCCGATAATGGTGGCGCTGTAATCGCTTCCGCCCCTGCGCAGGTTATCGGTCTCCCCGAATACGTTCCTGCAGATGAATCCCTGTGTAATGATTATGTTTTCATCATTTACTGCTGCCAGCTCCCGGTTAAGGTTCTCCCGGATATAGAAATAGTCAGGCTCACCGTCCTTGTCAATACGCATATAGTTCAGTGCCGGCACAAGCACTGACGGAATGCCTGTCTCGGAGAGGAGAAAGTGAAGGAAAGCCGTTGAAAGCAGCTCACCACGCGCCAATATGCGCTTCTCATTGTGCCTGCTGTATTCCCTTGAAAAAAGACTTTCGATATATAAGAAATGTTCATCAGTAAGATCATGTGCCTTTAAAGACCATGTTGCTGACGAGAAAAGAGCATCGGCCACTGCATGATATTGTTTCCGAAGGGCTTCACACCTGATCTTTGCTTCATCCTTTTTCCCGTCGGAAAAAAGGGTTGACATCTCTGCAAGCGCATTAGTGGTGCCAGCCATGGCAGACAGTACGACTATCTTTTGTGTCTCGTCGTTTATAAGTGGAATCAGTGCCCTGAAACGTTCCGCTGTTCCGACTGAGGTACCCCCGAACTTATATATTTTCATCTTTTGTGAAGGTCATCATTATGCGGCATATCCTTGCTCGCCGGGTTCAAATATAAATAAAAGCGGTATGCATGATTAAATATTTTCTCTCTTTTCTCCAAAGACGGCAATTGTTAAAAAAAAATCTTTATTTTTGCACCCGCTGTTTAAGATAAAAGGGAGAAGAACCTTTTATCTTGAAACAAGCCCAGATGGCGAAATTGGTAGACGCGCTAGTTTCAGGGACTAGTGTCAGCAATGATGTGCAGGTTCGAGTCCTGTTCTGGGCACAACCAATAGCAAAGAGCAAAGAGCACAGAGCACAGAGCGAAAGAAATCTATAGCTCCGAGCCCTATGCCCTGAGCCCTGAGCCAGATCGCCCAGATGGTGAAATTGGTAGACACGCCAGCTTGAGGGGCTGGTGCCGGTTACGGTGTGCAAGTTCGAGTCTTGTTCTGGGCACAAAAAAAGCTGCAAAGGCAGCTTTTTTTATTTACGGTTTGAGATTTTGGCTTGCTGCCTGCAGGTCACTGAATAATTGCGTCGTACGCTGCCTGCATAATACTGTTGCGGATAGACAAATCATAAAGCTTGCTGTTGTTACGGGTCGGATAAACCCTGTTACTGAGGAACACAAAGGTGAGTTCCGCCTCAGGATCAACCCATACGAACGTCCCGGTAAAGCCTGAATGCCCAAAGCTCGACGGAGACGCAGACGGGCACGGATAGATATCCTCAGGCGGTATGGAATCATTGGGCAACAAAGGCTTGTCAAAACCCAGTCCACGTTTGTTATCATTCTCCGGAAACTGAACCCTGGTATATTCATTCAGCACCTCACGGCTCAGTATTCTTACACCTCCGTATTCACCGCCTCTGCGATACATCTCAAAAAGTTTCATCAGGTCATTTCCCGTGGCAAAGAGCCCGGCATGGCCCGAGACACCTCCAAGCATGGCAGCGCCTTCATCGTGCACCGTACCCCTCATAAGCTGTTTTCTGAAAAGTGAGTCATATTCCGTTGGCACAATACGCTCTTTCGGATACTTCTCCAGCGGATTGTACGTGATATTGAAAGCACCTATACGGACGGTAAATATTCTGAGTGGCAAACTTGTCAATGGTTGAGTCTGTCAGACTCTCAATTATTTCTGCAGAAAGAATGAATGCAAGGTCAGAATAAACATACTTTTTTGATCCCGTTTCACTGTCGCGTATCTCTTTGAACATCTCCTTCAGATAATGCCTGTTCATATACATGGAATCTGATACAGGAAGGGCAAATTTTCTGTTATGGTAGTCGCTGAATATGCCGCTTTTGAAGGTGCTGTCCTCTTTTAAAGTGCTCTTCCAGAACGGGATAAATGATCTTAGTCCCGCCTGATGAGCGAGTATATCGCGCATAACCATGTCACCTTTATCAGAGAACCTGTACCAGGGAAGGTAATATCCAAGTGTTTTATCCGGATCGAAAAGCCCGCGATCGTTGAGAAGCATCAGTGACGGAGTGCCGGCTGACACTTTGGTCACAGAGGCAAGGTCCCACAGGTCATTTTCACTGACAGCTTCAGTGCTGTCGTAAAGGTGGAACCCGTAACATTTATTAAGAACAACAATACCTTTCCGGGCGATCAGCACCTGGCAGCCCGGGTAAGCAAGAGAATCCAATCCTGATTTTACAATGGAATCCACTTTACTGTTGAGCGTTACTGAGTTCAAACCTGCATTTTCGGGAAACCCGTACTGAAGCCTTAGACTGCCCGGGGTCTTGATGCCATATCCCTGGTGATAACCGGTATTAATCGTCACAGGAAGCCTGCCTGATGCTCCAAGGGCGCCAAAAATTACCTGTACGGATGCCTGGTGGGTATACTTGTTGTCCTGATAGGCTATGAGCATTGCTGATGGCCTGGTTTTAAGTTCCAGATTTGCTACTCCGTATGGATTGCCAAACCACAGGATCACTGACCTTTCAAGCTCCGCCAATCTGTTTACGACCAGGCGCAGCGGCACGGTCACACCGTAGGAAGAAGAGGGTTTTTGTGTAAGTCCGCAGATCCCGGCAATGACGATATCATAATCCTTAAGCTGTGAATAGACATACTCCGCAGCCTGTTGGTTCTCCGGGTCAATATAAAAGTGATCAGCATTAGTATACCTGTCTGTCATCAGCTGGAATTCAGTCATAGCCAATCTGTTGACTGCCACAGTAGCTATTCTTACTTTATCAAGCCGTCCTATAGGTATCAGGTTATCATTGTTTTCAATCACCGTCATTGCACCTGCATAAAGATCCCTTATCAGTGCCGGATGGGCAGACGCAGGGATCTGAAGTGTCCCGGGGTAAGAGGCCTGGCCAGTGCGGTTCATGTCCGAAAGCCACAGTTTTGCCGCCAGCACTTTTTCACACCTTGATCTAATCTCATCGACACCTATTTCGAGTCTTTCCACCCTGAGGGCAATTTCAGCTATAGCCTTTAAAGGATCAGTAGAGTATTCGATCACATCATTTCCGGCTACGAGGGCTTCGGCATCAGCTATGCCTGACGGATAGGTCATTGTAGCTCCGGCCATATTCATCGCATCGGTGAGCACCAGACCCTTGTAACCGATTTCTCCTTTAAGCAACCCTGTAATCACCTTTCGTGAGAAGGTAGATGGCAGGCGCGGTGTGGCATCCAATGCCGGTACATTTATATGAGCGCTCATTACGCAACTTACTCCTTCATCGGAAAGGCGCCTGAATGGTATAAGCTCTACCGTGTTAAACCGCTGGCGGTCGCCTTTAATGACTGGCAGACCAGTGTGTGAATTGACATCAGTGTCACCGTGACCCGGAAAATGCTTTGCACAGGCCATGACTCCGTTGTCCTGCATTCCTTTCATATACATTACGGCCTTTTCAGCGACTTTTTGGGGATCCTCGCCGAATGAACGGTAATTTATTACCGGGTTAAGCGGATTGTTATTGACGTCAGCCACGGGTGCCAGGTTAAGGTTGACGCCTATCGCACGGCACTGCCATGCAATTGCTGCTCCCATCCTGTAAATGAGTGAGTCATCCTGAAGGGCCCCAAGGGTCATCTGGTAAGGAAAATCTTCTACATCCGCCAATCGCATTCCTGTTCCCCACTCTGCATCCTGGGCAATTATAAGTGGTATTCCCGTGATGGAATCGAGACGTCTCGTAAAATCGACCTGTGCTGCAGTGTTACCCTCGAAAAAGATCACCCCGCCGATGCCATATTTTACAACCAGCTCCTCCACCTGTCTGAAATTATCTCCCGGTTCACCAGCCCAGGCAGGCACCCAGATAAGCTGGGCAATCATTTCCCTCACAGTCATCGTGTTGATTATGCTGTCAACCCTTCTGTCTTCAAGATACCGCAACCAGGGTACAGGATCCTCAATGGCATTAACCTTTTGCAGGGGCATAGAGAACATGATCAGCGGCAACAGCAGTGACAGGTAAGATCTTTTTCATTGGTTAAGGGATTTTGACATCGATCAAAAATAGCATTTTTCTTTGTCATTATTTTCCATTATGATTACTGCCAATTTGCTATTTTTACGTAACCAAAAAACTAACTATGGCAGTTTCAAAGACATCCGCAAACAGCGGCAAGAGCACATCAGGCAGGTTGATGTCGTTAGACGTATTCAGGGGCATGACGGTTGCCTTCATGATAATTGTAAATACTCCGGGCACCTGGAGTCACGTATTTGCTCCTCTCAGGCATGCCCCGTGGCATGGCTGCACTCCGACAGACCTGGTCTTCCCCTCCTTTCTGTTTATTTCCGGAGTGGCAATGTGGTATTCACTGCGCAAATACAATTTTGAGTTTTCAGGTCCCGCCCTGTTCCGCATCCTGAGAAGGGTGGCCCTGATATTTCTCGTCGGGCTTTTTCTCAACATCTTCCCCCGTTTTGCCCGTGATTATGACACATTGCGAATAATGGGAGTGCTTCAGAGAATTGCCCTGGCCTGGGGTCTGGGAGCAGTAGTAGTGCTGATGGTTAAACGCAATTACATCTGGATAGCCACATTAGTCATTCTCATTGGCTACTGGGCCCTGATGTATTTCTTCGGCGGGAGCGACCCGTACTCGCTTGAAGGAAACTTCGCCCGCCAGGTTGATATTAAAATCCTGGGAGAGAAACATCTTTATGGGGGATTTGGGGTTCCGTTCGATCCCGAGGGACTGCTGAGCACCATCCCTGCTGTTGCAACAGTGCTTCTCGGCTTCATGGCCGGCAATCTGATCAGCAGCCTTGGCACATCGTGGAAAACCGTCGGCTGGCTTGCCATCACAGGGGCTGCCCTGATAGGAGCAGGGCTCTTATGGGGACAGTATTTCCCGATCAACAAACCGATCTGGACCAGCTCATATGTTCTTTATGCAGGAGGTATCGGCATGATGATACTGGCCCTGTTGTTCATGATCGTTGACATATGGGGGCTTAAGGGGTGGACAGGCTTCTTTAACACCTTCGGAACCAATGCACTCTTCACATACGTGCTTGCCGGAATATGGACAAAGACCATGCTTAGCATCAAAATAGGCGAGGTCACACTTTATAACTGGATATTCACTCATATCTGCAGTCCGCTCTTTGAAAACCAGAAGCTTGCCAGCCTCCTGTTCGCGATAATACAGGTTACTATTATCTGGGCCTTCGGATATATACTGTACCGCAGGAAGATAATCATCCGGCTCTGAGATGGACATAAGAACAACTGTTGAACAAGCTTTTCTGAAATGGAGAGGTACCGCGCCCGGTATAATAACACGACTGCCTCAGTCAGGCTCTGACAGGGTATATTTCAGGATGTTGTACGGTGATGAACATGTCATCGGAGCCTATAACCCCAGCCGTGAGGAGAACGATGCCTTCGTTGGTTTCTCAAATCATTTCAGGTCAAAGGGATTGCCGGTACCTGAGATCTACGTTTATTTTCCTGAAGAAAGAGTCTATTTCCTTGAAGATCTCGGCGATTTCAATCTTTTTACATGGCTGGCACAACGTACTGATGAAGAACGGTTTAACCATGAGACAGAGGCACTCTTCCTGACTGTTGCTTCTGACCTCGTACGTATACAGACTGAAGGGATCAAGGGGACTTGACCTTTCGCTTGTGTTATCCGCACCGCAGCTTTGACAGGCAGAGTATGGTGTGGGACCTGAACTATTACAAGTATATGTTCCTGAAGCTCATTGGCGCACCATTCAATGAGATCAAGCTTGAGCGCGATTTTGAGGCGCTGACCCAGTTTCTGCTCGATGCCGGGCAGGAATATTTCCTCTTCCGCGATTTCCAGACAGCCAATATAATGATCAGGGATGGCAAGCCATGGTATATTGACTACCAGGGAGGCAGGCTCGGAGCGCCACAGTATGATATTGCCTCCCTTGTCTATGACGCCAAGGCATATATACCCGCCGGTATCAGGAATAAGACACTTGAGCGCCACCTTGATCTCTTTGCTGCTGCAACCGGTAAGCCCAGGGAATCACTTTCAAAATATTCCGTTGCCTTTACACTGATAAGACTAATGCAGGCGCTCGGCGCCTTTGGCTTCAGGGGCCTTCATGAGAATAAACCGACATTCACCGAGAGCATTGTCCCTGCCGTTGAACTGATGAATGAACTGCTGGCCGGAGATCAGGTTCAGATTGATCTTCCGGAACTGAAAAAAGCCTCCGAAGCAGTTCCGCTGCAGAGAAAATACCGTATCCTCTCTCATTACAAGGAGTTGGTGAAAATAAATATTGAGAGCTTCTCCTATGTCAAAGGGAGAACGCTTAGTTATGATACAGGCAGTGGCTTTGTATTTGACTGTCGCGGACTGCGCAATCCGGTTCTTGAGTCTGATCTGAGAGAACTGACCGGGCTTGACCCGGAAGTAGCTCGAGTTCTTCGGTAATGATGACGAGGCTGTCGCATTCGTCGGAGATTGCTCCAACATCATCCGCAATACGCTGCCCATGATGAGAAGAAAAGGCATCCTTGAAATAAATGCAGCCTTCGGATGCGTCGGCGGACAGCATCGGTCAGTATGGTGCGCCACAAGGGTTGCATCAATGCTTTCGGCAATGCCGGGAGTGACAGTGACAGTTAACCATTCAGGGCTCGGCAAATGAAGGCCATGATCTTTGCTGCAGGCCTCGGCACCCGGCTCGGTGAGCTGAGCCGGGAGAAGCCAAAGGCCCTGGTGGACATAAATGGAAAAACAGCACTGCGTCTTACAGCTGAGAAACTTTCGTCGGCGGGTTTTAATGACCTGATTGTCAATATCCACCATCATCCGGCGCTTATGGCAGAGGAGATAGAAAAACTCCGCATTGACGGGTTCAATATTACTATCTCGGATGAAACCGACGAACTCCTTGACACCGGAGGAGGCCTGATGAGAGCCCGTCACTTTTTCACAGACGAGCCGTTTCTCTGCTATAATGTGGATATTTTTACCGATCTGGATATCAGTGATATGTACCAACAACATCTCGCTTCCGGAGCGCTGGCAACCCTGGCTGTAAGGCACCGGCCGGGAAACAGGTTTTATCTCGTTGATAAGTCAGGCAGAATCCGGGGATGGCGAAACGTTGCAATAAAGGAAGAGATAATAACGGTAAGCAGCAGCAAAGGACTGGAAGAGATAGCCTTCTCAGGGATACATGTACTGTCTCCCGAAGTATTTGATAAGATGCCAGCCGGAATATACACCATGACATCACTTTATCTGATGCTGGCCGGCAAAAATCGAATAATGACTTATCCTCATAATGAGGGTTACTGGTTCGACTGCGGCACTCCGGCCAACCTTGAGAAGATAAGGGATTATTTAAGCACTCCTCATTAAGGTCAGTTCCTCCAGAATGACCTGGTAAAACAGAGCCAGCCTGTTGCCGGAGATTACATCCATTTCTTTCTCCTCAGGAAAAGCACTCCCATGACTGCCAGGATAGCTGAACCTCCCAGAATGAACAAGAATGCGTTCATGTTGTTCTCCAGCCTGTTGGGGACATTCATGCCGTAAATACTGGCGACCAGCGTCGGGATCATTAAAATGATTGTGATTATGGTGAGTGATTTCATCACAATGTTCAGATTGTTTGAGATGACGGAAGCAAAGGCATCCATCATACCGCTCTGGATGTCGCTGTAAATCTTTGCCATCTCGATAGCCTGCCTGTTCTCAATGGTAGCTTCGTCAAGGAGGTCGGCAGAGAACTCATAGTCACGTATCCACTTTGAGTTCTTCAGCTTGAGCATCATCATCTCATTTGATCTCAGGGAGGTTGTGAAATAGACAAGGCACTTTTCCATCTTCAGCAGTCTGTGCAACTCCTGGTTGCGTGTCGATTTTTCAAGATCCTGCTCTATCATGGCGGTCTGGTTGTTTATCTGCTTCAGATACCTGTGGTAAAACATCGTGGTCCTCAGGAAGAGATGAAGGATCAGATCGATCTTGTTCTCAATTGTTATCCCCTTTTCCGCTCCGGCTGAAGAAATCATCAAGCACCTCATTGTTCCTGTGACAGATGATCACGAGATTATCTTTCTCAAGGACTATCCCGAGTGGGATGGTAGTGAACGGAAAACCGTTTGACTGATTCTGATAGGGAATACGGTAAATCATCAGCAGGATATCGTCCTCAATCTCCATCCTCGACCTCTCGTCAACGTCAAGTATATCAGCAAGAAAATCATCAGGTACCCTGAGAGTGGATTTAAGTATTCCTATCTCCGAAGGAGTAGGATCAGTGACGTTGACAATGCAGCCCTTTTCAAATGTGTTTAACGGAAGGAGACCGTTCGGGATCATCTGCCAGTAAGTAATCATTATAATACCTCCTCTTTTTAGTTCCACGGAGGTACCTGTTGCCAGATTACCTCAGCAGAAAGAATTTAAAATAGCAGCTCGCGTGATAATCGTCCATAAAAGACAATAAATTGATATGTCTGCAAAAATATAACTTTTATAGATACCGCGTCGGAGGTCGGGAAAAAATGTCTAAAAAAATTAACTTTGTGCATAACCTTCAAAAAAGAGTTATGGGAAAAGTGTTAGTAATAGGCGCGGGAGGCGTCGGAACAGTGGTTGTCAATACGATGGCACGGCTTCCTGAAGTCTTTACGGAGATCATGCTGGCAAGCCGCACCAGATCAAAGTGTGACATTATCGCTGAACGGATCGGGAAGAACAGGGTGCAGACAGCACAGGTTGATGCGGACAATGTGCCTGAACTGACAAATCTGATCAGATCATACAAACCTGACCTTGTTGTCAATGTTGCCTTGCCTTACCAGGACCTGCATATTATGGATGCATGTCTTGCAACTGGGGTTGCTTATCTTGATACTGCAAACTATGAGCCTCCCGAAGAAGCTAAATATGCATATTCATGGCAGTGGGCATATAAAGACCGCTTCCGTGAAGCGGGACTGACTGCCATCCTTGGCTGCGGCTTTGATCCCGGAGTAACCGGCGTCTTCACTGCCCATGCTGCCAAACATCATTTCCGCGAGATACATTATCTCGATATCGTAGACTGCAATGCAGGCGATCACGGAAAACCCTTCGCTACTAATTTCAATCCTGAAATCAACATCCGGGAGGTGACCCAGAAAGGCAAATACTGGGATGACGGCAAATGGGTGACCACGGAGCCGCACGAAATACACAAACCCCTTACATACCCGGGGATAGGCCCCAGGGAATCATACCTTATCTATCATGAAGAACTGGAGTCTCTTGTCAAAAACTTCCCTTCAATCAGGCGGGCACGTTTCTGGATGACCTTCGGCCAGGAATACCTTACCCACCTGAGGGTGATACAGAATATCGGAATGGCACGCATAGACCCGGTGATGTATAACGGCGTCGAAATAATTCCAATTCAGTTCCTTAAGGCTGTCCTGCCCAATCCCGGAGATCTTGGAGAGAACTATAAAGGCTGGACCTCAATCGGATGCCGGATAAAAGGCATAACGAAGGAAGGAACCGAAAAGACATACTACATCTGGAACAACTGCAGTCACGAAGAAGCATACAGGGAGACAGGAACGCAGGCAGTGAGCTTTACCACGGGAGTACCTGCTGCAATAGGAGCCATGATGTACATAAAGGGACTGTGGAAAAACCCCGGTGTCTGGAACGTGGAACAGTTTGACCCCGACCCGTTCATGGCTGAGCTCAACAGGCTCGGTCTGCCATGGCATGAGAAATTCGACATTGACCTCGAATTGTGATATGATTGATTACCAGAGCATTCCGTCACCATGTTATGTTATCGACGAAGAACGCCTGCGCCGTAACCTGGAGTTGATAAGGAACGTGTCACAGGCTTCGGGAGCTGAGATTATACTTGCTTTCAAGGGCTTTGCCATGTGGTCTGTTTTCCCCATAGTGCGTGAGTATGTCTCAGGGGCAGCGGCGAGCTCCATACATGAAGCCCGGCTATGCTTTGAGGAGATGGGCGCTCCGGCACATACATACGCTCCTGCCTTCCGCAGTGAAGAGTTCGGTATGATACTGCGTTACAGCTCACACGTCACCTTCAACTCGCTCGCACAGTATGAGAAATTTGCACCTGTGCTGAAGCAGGAGGGGAAGCATGTCTCTCCTGGCCTGCGGATTAACCCGGAGTATTCAGAGATAGCACAAGGCTTATACAATCCGTGTTCACCCGGCTCACGCCTGGGTGTGACTGCAGCCGAACTGGAAAAGGGTTTGCCGCAAGGAATTGAGGGACTGCATTTTCATGTACTATTTAAGTCTGATTCCTTTGTTCTTGAGAAAGTGCTGGAGGTGGTAGAAACTAAATTCGGACACCTGCTGCCCGGGCTTAAGTGGCTGAATATGGGAGGCGGACACCTGATGACAAGAAAAGGCTATGACACCGAACACCTTATTAATCTGCTGCGCAGGTTCAGGGAGAAGCACGGCATACATATCATCCTTGAACCCGGGAGTGCCTTTGCCTGGGAGACCGGTGAGCTGGTGGCTACGGTAGAGGATATAGTTGTGCGTGACGGCATCAGCACCGCAATCCTTGATGTATCGTTCACCGCCCACATGCCTGACTGCCTTGAGATGCCATATAAACCGGTAATAATGGGCGCTTTTGAGCCTGTCGAAGGAAAACCGACATACCGTTTGGGCGGCAACTCCTGCCTATCAGGCGACTTCATGGGCGACTGGTCGTTCCATCGCGAGCTGAAGAGAGGCGACAGAATAATCTTCTGGGACATGATCCATTACACAATGGTCAAGACCACCACGTTCAACGGTGTGCCTCATCCTTCAATAGGTATATGGACAGCTGATCAGAAGTTCAGACTGGTAAGGGAGTTCGGGTACAACGATTACAGGGACAGGCTCTCTTAGTCAGGCAGTAGGCAGTAGGCAGTAGCCAACAGTCGGCAACTGGAATTGAGCAATTAAGAATTTAAGTGAACTGCAAGACTATTATATTGCATTACCTTCTGCCTTTCGACTTTCAGAACTCCTATCGGTGAATTACCCCTGAGCCGAGCAGCTCGTCGCCGTCGTACCAGGCTGCAAACTGGCCCGGAGTGATGCCCCGCTGTTGTTTGTCGAAGATGATATAGTAACCCTCCTCACGGGCGAAGATACGTGCCCGCTGAAGCGGCTGCCGGTACCTTATCCTGACAAGGTAATCGCGGACTTCTCCCGGACCCATTGCCAGATCCGGTCTTATCCAGTGCACCTCTGCGGCCCTGATGAACAGACCTTTACGGTGGAGGCCGCTGTGTGACTGTCCCTCACCGACATACACAATATTGCTTTCGGTATCCGTACTCAGGACAAACAGTGGCTCTTTATAACCTCCGAGGTTCAGTCCCTTGCGTTGACCGACGGTAAAGAAGTGGGCTCCGTTATGCGCGCCTGCGGTTTTGCCGTCACTCTGGCTTATCGTGTGTGGTGCGGACATATCTGCCAGCACGGAATCACCTGTCTCTTCGCCGGGCAGGCCGTCAGGCCATATCCTGAAAGAACTGTCTGGCGGTATGATGATGATTCTCCCTTTTTTTACCTCAAGCTTCTGTTGCAGGAATACAGGCAGGTCCACCTTGCCTACGAAGCAGATTCCCTGCGAATCCTTGCGGGTAGCCGTCGCAAGGCCAAGATCCACCGCGATCTTCCTCACCTCGGGCTTGGTAAGAGCACCCAGTGGAAACAGGACATTTTCAAGCTGTTTCTGACTCACCTGGCACAGGAAATAACTCTGGTCCTTGTTGCGGTCGAGACCGGCCAGCAGGCGCGTTACCCGGTTGCCTGAGACATCTATCACATCTGCCCGGCAGTAGTGACCCGTGGCTATATAATCAGCTCCGTCCTTAAGTGCTTCACGCACAAAAGAATCAAACTTTATCTCGCGGTTGCAGAGCACATCAGGATTGGGTGTCCGTCCACGGGCATACTCGCTGAACATGTAATCGACGACCCTTGTGCGGTATTCGACGCTGAGATCGACGGTCCGAAGCTTAATCTGCAGCTTTTTTGCCACCATCTCAGCATAGGTGACGTCCTCGTCAAAGGGACAATCACCTTTAAGCAGCCCGCGGCTGTCGTGCCAGTTGATCATAAATATTCCCTCAACCTCATAGCCCTGTTCCTTCAGGAGCCATGCCGCCACGCTGGAGTCAACTCCTCCCGACAGACCAACAACGACCTTCTTTTTCACGCCGCAAAGGTAGCTCTTAACTCAATATGTTGAAAACTCCTTCGCATGACGGATCAGATATGGCTTATTTTTTACTATTTTACAGAACATGAGTGCTGCGGGTAAGTTATTGAGATACAGTGCATCGGCGGGGTCAGGAAAGACCCATGCCCTCACAGGCTTTTATCTTTCCCGCATCCTTGCTGACCCGGGAGCATACCGCCGCATCCTGGCGGTGACATTCACAAACAGTGCTGCCGCCGAGATGAAGAGTCGTATCCTCAAACGCCTCGGCACCCTGGGTTCAGACAAAGCCGGCGATGTAGCTGAAAGGAATGAGTTTGTGGCATATCTGTGCGAAAACTTCCCCGATATTTATCCTGACCCGGAGCAGGCGATGCTGACAGTCAGGAAGAACGCACCTCTGGCACTGAAGAACATACTGCAGGATTATTCGCGCTTCACCGTCGGCACGATAGATTCATTCTTCCAGAGAGTGATACGTGCCTTCGCCCGTGAAATTGAAGTCCCTGCAGGCTATGAAGTGGAGCTGGAACACGAAGCTCTGTTGTCAGATGCTGTCGACGGACTCCTGGCAGAGGTAGCCACCGACCCCAGGCTGAGAAGATGGATCTCATCATACGTTGCCTCCCGTCTCGATGACAACAAAGGCTGGGATGTGCGCCGCGAGATAATGGAGGTGGCGGAACAGATATTCGGTGAGAACTTCAGGCAGCTGAGTCCGGCTGACAAAAAAGCGATCAGCAATTATGAGATACTGAACGATTATACAGAAAAGGTATTCAGGATAAAGAAAGGTTTTGAATCTGAACTCAGGTCGCTCGCCGCAAGTGGAGTGTCAATATACGAGGGTTGCGGCATGACCCCTGATGACTTCCTTTCCAAAACCAAGGGCGGGGTAGGTGAGATGCTCCGGAGATATGCCGACGGAGTCGTTAAACCCCCTGGCAGCGCCTGGCAGAAAGCGGCCGGAGAAGCAAAGTACTTATCCGGAGGTGCACCTCAGCATTTGGTAAAGACTTTTCAGGAGGCACTGAGCAAAGGCCTGGGTGATGTTGTTACTGCCATCTCCTCAATGTTTGAGAAAAGATATCAGCTCTATGTCTCAGCTGTTGAGCAGGTTAGAACCATTCATATAATGGGTATACTGGGAGCAATCAGCGAAAGGGTGCGCACCCTGGCCCAGGATGAAAACATATTCCTCCTTTCCGACTCCGGCGAACTGATCAACAGGCTGATAGCCGATGACGATACTCCGTTTATCTATGAGAAGATCGGCACGGCCTATGATCATTATGTGATAGACGAGTTCCAGGACACATCACAGATACAATGGAACAATTTCAGACCGCTTATCTCGGAGACCCTGGCGCGCGGCAAGGACAACCTGGTTGTGGGTGACGTCAAACAGTCTATTTACCGGTGGCGCAACAGCGACTGGCGCATAATTCACTCGGAGGTGAACCGTACATTCGGAGATGACACCGTAAGGACAATACCCCTGAGTAAAAATTACCGCAGCCGCAAAAACATCATCAGATTCAATAACCTGATGTTTGCTCCGGCCTCAATACCGTCCATTTGTGATGCGAAGCTGAATTCTGACAGAATGAAGATCAGTGATATCTACAGCGGATCAGTGCAGGAAGGAACCGACGGGAAACCTGGAGGCTTTATAAAGGTTTCGCTGTACAGAAAATCAGAGGATGAAGGCTGGAGAGACAAGGTACTGAATGATATTCCCTCTCTTGTCGAAGAGCTTCAGGATCATGGCTACAAGGCCAATGACATACTGTTCCTCTGTCGCACCAACGAGGAGGGCAAGAGCATTATCAGCTCCATACTCGAGCACAGCGCATCATGTCCGCCGGAGAAACTTGCCAGGTACAATTTCGAGGTGACCTCGGGTGAATCGCTCTATCTTGAACGCAACCCTGCCGTCACTCTGCTTCTTTCCTGCCTGCGGTACCTTGTCGATCCGGGCAGCCGTTTAAACAGGAGCCTGATGGTCAGATCATTCATACTGGCAACGGAAGGCAAGGAAGAGTTGATATATGCTGCTGACAGTAAGGTTGTTACTGACAACCCATTGCCGGAAGGGTGGGAGGATGCCCTCGTCAGGTTCAGAAACGCATCGCTGTTCAGTGCCACTGAAGACATGATCCGTTACTTCAGCCTTGGAAGTCACAGGGAGAATGTGGCATACCTGAGCTCCTTCCAGGATCTTGTGCTTCAGTACTCAGGCAGATACAGTTCGGATATATCCTCATTTGTATCATGGTGGGAGAGTGACGGTTACAAGAGTACTCTCGGTCAGTCGGACTGCCAGGAAGCGATACGCGTGATGACAGTCCACAAGGCAAAGGGTCTCCAGAGCAGCGTGGTGATCATACCCTTTGTGTCGTGGGACTTCCAAAAACGCGGTTACAGCCGTCCGCTTCTGTGGGTCTCAGATGTGCCTGATGCTTTCGCCCCTATGCCGGTGGTGCTGCCTGAACTGACCAGCCGTCTTGATAGTTCGCTCTTTGCTGAACAGGCAAAAATGGAGAGAACATCAGAGTGGATTGACGGTGTCAATCTTCTTTATGTTGCTTTCACAAGAGCTATAGATGCCCTTTATATAATGGCACCCGAGATTTTGCGCATGCCTGCCGGCGGAGGCAATGCCGAGAGCCTCCTCAATGAAGCTCTCAGGGGGCTGCCCGAAGATTTTGTCTGGCAGGAGAATGACACAGTCAGGCACTTTGATTACGGTGAGCTGCCGCCAGCACCTGTTACCAGGGAGGAGGATGCCATGATAATGGAAGAGTATACTGTCTCCGGGCTTCGTGGCACCATGAAGCTCAGGACGGGCGGCGCCCTCCCGCTTGACGAGATGAAAGTTGCCGAACCCGGCGGAAGAGCATATGGCATCATGATGCATGAGCTGCTGAGCAGGGTTACTGCGTACTTCCGATATTGACAATGCAATTGGTCATGTATGTGATAACGGACTTCTTCCTCTGTCACAGAAAGATCTGATGACCTCGCGGGTACGTGAGATGCTCTCCTCAGGTAAGGTGAGAGAGTGGTTCGACGGCTCTTCCGCCGTGAAGACAGAGGCTACCATCATATTGCCCTCGGGCGCCGCCCGCAGGCCCGACAGGGTGATGATGAAAGGCAACAGCGTCACCGTGGTGGACTATAAATTCGGGGAGCCGTCTGACCGTCACCGCCGCCAGGCTGCAGGTTACCGTGAACTACTGGGGCAGATGGGGTATGAGAATGTGAAGTCGTGGCTGTGGTACGTTGAAAAGGATATTATCGAGGAGGTATGACCGGAAAAGCAACATACGGCTGGGGAACAAACAGGAGGTACAATTCGTACGCCGACTGGTTCAGCACACTCTTCGGAAAGAGGGTCCAGAAGGTAAGCATCAATGCCGGCTTCACATGCCCCAACCGCGACGGTACACTGGGATCAGGGGGTTGCACATATTGCAATAATGAGGCTTTCATTCCCGCCTACTGCACTGCAGACATCAGCGTGACTGAGCAGATAGAAAGGGGGATTTCGTTCCATCAAAGGCGGTACCGGCGCGCTGAAAACTTTCTTGCTTACTTCCAGGCTTATACAAATACCTATGCAGCTATGGAACGGCTGAAAGCCTTATATGATGAGGCGCTGAGCTACCCCGGCGTACTCGGTATCGTCATCGGCACCAGGCCTGACTGCATCTCCGGCGATATGCTTGATTACCTGGCCGAGCTGTCACGCGACTATTTTGTCATTGTCGAGTACGGAATCGAGTCAACAAATGATGACGTTCTGAGGCACATAAACAGGGGTCACGACTTCGCATCAGCGGTCAGGGCTGTGACTGAGACCGCTGAGAAAGGCATTTACACCGGCGCTCATCTGATCTTTGGCCTGCCGGGCGAGAGCCGCACACAGATTATTGACAGCGCAGCAACGATTTCAGCCCTGCCGCTCAGCTCACTCAAGATACACCAGCTTCAGCTTGTAAAAGGAACACTCATGGCCCGGGAGTACAGGAGTAATCCGGAACGCTTTGATCTGTATACACTTGAAGAATATCTTGAGCTTGTCATTGCATTCTGCGAGCGACTCAGTCCGTCGCTGATGATAGACCGTATCAGCGGTGAAGCTCCCCCCGCGCTGCTCGATGATCCACGTGACTGGCATAAGCGCAGCAATGAGATCTTCAGCCTCTTCGAATCATTGCTTGAGACTAAGGATACATGGCAGGGAAGGCTGTTTAATAAATAACGAATGATGGATTTCCTCGGGAAAGTGGCATACAGGCTCCGTGAGAACCACGGTAATGAAATGGACAGGCAGATAGTCGTTCTGCCCAGCCGCAGGGCTGGCCTGTATCTGTCACGGTTCCTGGCGCGGCTGAGCGATAAACCTCAGTGGTCGCCAATGATGATGACAGTCAACGAGTTGTTCCATTCATTCACTGATCTCAGACCGGCAGATACAGAGACCCTGATCTTTGAGCTGTACAGCATATACAAACAGAAATTCACGGTTGAGATGAGCTTCGACGACTTCTGGTCATGGGGCGAAGTCATCATCAGGGACTTTAATGACATTGACCTTTACCTTGCTGATGCGGAAAAGCTCTATACAAATATTTCCGACCTGAAGGAGATAGACGCAAAATTCGGCGGACTGACCGATGAGCAGACTGAGATTATAAGAGGCTTCTGGACTTCATTCAATCCCGGTTCATCTGAGGAGAGCAATACCAGGTCGAAATTTCAGTCGGTCTGGCAAAAGCTCGCACCTCTCTATAAGGATTTCAATGCTTCAATGAAGAAGCGCGGTCAGGCAGGTGAGGGCATGCTCTGCCGCGAGGTGGCAGAGAAAGCAATAAATGGCAGCCTGCATGTCAATGAGGGTTTTACATGGCATATCGTTGGCCTTAATGCCCTGAACAACTGCGAGAAGGTTCTCTTTAAGTACCTGAGAGGCAAAGGCCAGGCAAAGTTCTACTGGGATGATGCTCATTTCTTCATGAACGACAGTGAGCATAAGGCTGCCTTCTTCATGAAGGAAAACCTGGGGATGTTTGGCAACGATCTGGGAAAGAACACGGATGACACTACTCCTTCGCCAGCCGGACGGTGGACTGTTATCGACACCCCTTCTGATACTGCCCAGGCCAGGATGCTGGGTCAGATCATTGATGGAGCGGGTCTGGAAGCAACTGCCGATCTTACAGACACTGCGATCATCCTGGCCGATGAAAAGCTGCTGCTGCCGGTTCTGACATCACTTCCGCAGTCGATGGAGGAGGTTAATGTCACCATGGGCCATCCTTTCCGGTTTACTTCACTCTATTCATTTCTTAAGCAGCTCATGGCTCTCATCCGTTCAGCAAGGGTTTCAAACGGAAAGACCACTTTCAGAAGTGAGGAGGTGATTACGCTGCTGAGACATCAGTACTTTGTCCTCCTCTCCGGAAACGAAGGTGAGAAAGTGGTCGCAGAGATCATATCAGGCAATATGATAAGGGTGGATGAGGACTTTCTCATTTCGCGACTTCCTCTGAAGAAACTCTTCACAGTGCCTGCTGACGGCGCTGCCCTGCCTGATCACCTGGTGGACGGTCATGGAGATGATCGAGACCGCCACGTTTGAGATGCAGGATAACGGAAAAGGGATGAGCATCGACCGTGAGTACCTCAGGATGGCGATGTCCTCGACAGGTATGCTGGCCAACCTGATGCACTCATATAATCTTGATACTTAAAACAGATACCTGTATCAGATTCCTGGACAGGGTTTTCAGAAAGCTGAAGGTACCCTTCTCCGGTGAGCCGCTGAGAGGCATACAGGTCATGGGAGTGCTTGAGACACGTGCCCTGGAGTTCAGCAACGTCATTTTCCTTTCACTGAATGAAGGTATCTTCCCCGGCACATCCTATGACAACACCTTTATTCCATACAATATAAGGAGAGCTTTCGGTCTCCCGACTGTGAATGAGCATGAATCAATTTATTCATATCACTTCTTCAGGCTTCTCCGGAAACCGGTTCAGGGATGGTTCCTTTACAATTCCACGGCTAAGGGACTGGTCTCGGGTGAAATGAGCCGCTACCTGGTGCAGATGAAGTTCAGCAACCAATTCTCTCCTGTGTTCCGGACAGTGCATATCACAGTCGGTCGCAGCAGGATGATAGCTGAGAGGCTTCCCAAGCAGAAAGAGCATAACAGGATTCTCTCTGCACTTTATGCCGCCGGCGGAGAGGGCAGGAAATATCTTTCTCCCAGCGCCATAAACACCTGGGTCAACTGCCGTATGCGCTTCTATTACAAGTATGTATGCGACATACCCGAAGAAGAGAAGCTTGAGAAAGATATTGACCAGCGCCGGTTCGGAAACATACTTCACGGGACATTGCAGAAGCTTTACGAACCATTAAGGGGAATAAGAAGCATTGGCCCACGGATAAAGACGATGTCTGCAGACAGTGAACTGATCAGGAACACGGTAATTTCGACGGCATCAGAGGAGATGAGGTGGGATACCGACACACTCATGGCCGGGAAAGGTGTCATAATCATCGATGTGCTTGAGCGGTATGTGGCGGATCTCCTTAAATATGACTCAGAAATGACGGACCTTACGCTGCTGAACCTGGAGGATAGCTTTGCCCGGAGTGTCGCCGCCGGTTCGGAGAAAATCATGATCCGGATAGGAGGAAGAGCCGACAGGGTTGATGCCACAGGTGGCGCAGTCAGAGTGGTGGACTACAAGACGGGTGCATTTAAAAAGGATGCCGTAAATCCTGACGACCTGTTCAATGAGGAGAAGGAAAAAAGAAATGATGCACTGCTGCAGGCCATGCTTTACTGCCATCTCATCCGTGAAAGTCATCCGGGTAAGCTGGTGCTGCCGGCGGTCTACTGGGTGCAGCAGATAACATCGGACGGTTTTACCCCGTATGCCAATGTACGCTGGCCTTGACGGTCCCGGCGCTGACGTCACTGCGTGGAATGAGGCCATGGAAAAATTTGCAGAAGGCCTATCTCTGACAGTCAACCGTATCTTTTCGGAAAATGAGGATTATGTTATGACTCCCTTCGTGCAGAGATGCACATGGTGCCCTTACAGGATGTTATGCCGGAGATAGTGACAGAGAACGGGCGCTGTTTACTTTTCAATCTGACGTTGCAGCGCTGCCATTCGTATTACAGTGATGGCAGCTTCGATGCCTTTGTTACCGTGTTTGCCGCCTGCTCTTTCAAGTCGCCTGCAGGTGGTTGCCCGTTGTCAGCACGCCAAAGATGAATGGAATGTTATAGTCAAGATTGAGATGTGTAATGCCCTGGGTCACACCCTGACAGATATAAGTGAAATGGGGTGTCTCGCCCTGTATCACACAACCCAGGCAGATTACACCGTCAAGATCGTCATACTCGGCGAGCCACTGGGCTGCAAGAGTGATTTCAAAAGTGCCGGGGACATGTCTGACGACTATATCTTCTTCGCTGACACCGTGACGTTTCAGGGTAGTCTCAGCACCCGCAAGCAGCGCATGTGTAACCTCTGAGTTCCAGTCGGCCACAACAATGCCAAACCGCATCCCCGTTGCGTCAGGGACCTTTGACGGATCATAGTCTGAGAGATTCCGCGTTCCCAAAGCTTAGTCGATTTGCATTTTCACCCTGGCAATGTACTTGTCAATGCTCCTTCCCTCGTTGCTTTCATTGTATTTATCCTGAATCCTTTCGTAGAGCTTAAGAGCCTCGGCGTATTTGCCTTCACTCTCGTAAATAATTCCGGCCTTCATCAGGTAAATAGGGGTATGGAAAGAGTTGTCCGCCAGATCAGCAGCCTCGAGATAATATTTTACGCCTGCTTCCTTGTCTCCCAGCTCAACATTGGCATCACCGATAAGTCCTTTGGCCTCCGGCGCAAGGATCTCATCCTTCAGTGTGTATTTATTCAGATAATCCAATGCTTCTTCAAACTGACCGAGATGCATCAGGCATGTTCCTGCGTAGAAGTTAGCCAGCTTTCCGGATTTGGTCAACTTGTATTGATCAGCTATGTCAATGAATCCCAGGTTATTGCCATCGCCGTTAAGTGCAAGCTTAAGAGAATCCTGTGAAAAATACTTTTCGGCCATGAACATCTGGCTCTGTGCTTCTTCATTCTTCTTTCCGGAATACATCTTAAAAAGCCAGAAGAGGCCCACAATGACAATAACACCTATCAGTCCGTACAGAAGGGGTTTATAATTCTGTTCAAGGAACTGTTCGGTATTGGTCAGGGTCTGTTCAACATTCTCTATCGCTTTTCCGGTCTCTTTTTTCTTGCTCATATCAAAGTTCTCAGTTACAGGTCAAAAAATAACTTCGCAAAAGTAGTATTTCTCGTCTGATTCTGCAATAAAGGAATAAAAAAATACTGCTGTCCCGCGCTGTGCTTCTTAAACTCTCGCGTGGTTGTTACAGCCGTTTCTTTTTCTAACTTTGAAGCTTTGTTAGCCGGATTAGGAAGATGCATCTTGCCAGAATAGAGCTCACCAACTTCAAGAACTATGAAGAGGTGTCACTTGATTTTTCACCAGGGTTTAACTGTTTTGTGGGGAATAACGGGGTCGGGAAGACAAATATTCTCGATGCGGTGCATTACCTGTCTCTTACAAAGAGTTTCTTCAACAATTCCGATTCACTAAGCATCAGGTACGGAGAGGATTATTTCATCCTGAAGGGCCTGTTCGAGAAAGATGGAAGTCAGGATGAGCTTTTCTGCGCCTTTCAGAAGCAGAAGCAGAAGGTGTTCAAGCTCAACGGAAAGGAATATCCAAGGATGTCTGACCATGTGGGCAGGTATCCGGTTGTAATGCTTTCACCTGCCGACAGCACGCTCATAACGGGCGGGAGCGAGGAGAGAAGGCGGTTCCTCAACAGGATCATCAGCCAGTATGACCCTGCTTACCTTGAGGCGCACATGCGCTACAACAAAGCGCTTATGCAGCGCAACAGGGTCATCAGGGAGGGCGGCCCTGACGCCGAAAGCATGCTCGCAATCTACGATGAGCAAATGGTACCCGAGGCCGAGATTATCTTCAAAGCCCGGCAGGCGCTTACTGAAAACCTTACACCTCTCTTTTCATCCTACTATGAAAAGATCTCAGGAAGCGCTGAACAGGTAAGCATAAGATACCGGTCTCACCTCGGAGGCGAAGATTATCCGGCCCGGCTTGCCTCATCGCGAAGCAGGGATCATGCGATGCAATTCACCACACTGGGCATACACCGTGACGACCTGGTCTTTGAGATCGATGACCATCCTGCCAGGACAACCGCAAGCCAGGGTCAGCAGAAATCATTCATCGTTGCACTCAAACTGGCAAAATACAGACTGATAAGCCGGATGAACGGTTTTGCACCGGCACTGCTGCTCGATGATATCTTTGATAAGTTTGACCACAACAGGGTGGAAGAGATCATCAGGCTGGTGGGATCAGGTGAGTTCGGTCAGGTATTCATCACCGACACTCAGCAGGAGCGCATACACCGGATCCTTGATAATACGGGAGTAGATTTCAGATTGTACCGTATCGGCCGGACGGGTATTGAAGAGGAGATTTCAAACGGAAGCAAGCTGAAGAAATGAGAAGGAACAAAACCATCACTCTCAGGGAAGCCCTTGAAGATCTGATAAGGGAATATCATCTTGAACCCAAACTGAAGGAAGCGTCAGTGATTAAAATCTGGGAGGGCGTCACCGGGAAGGCTATTGCAGCACGCACAAAAAGGGTCTATGTCAAAGATGGGGTGCTCCATATTTACCTCACTTCGGCAGTGGTGAAAAACGAGCTTATGATGCTTCGTGAATCACTGCGCAGCCAGATAAACATTAAGGCAGGTGAAGAGGTCGTCAGGGAAATAATGCTCCACTGATCAGGAGACAGAATAATCACCTTTGCAAATCCATATTTTTCTGTTGTGACCGCGGGTGGTCACGAAACTGTAGGTTTTGCCGTAACAATCAAGCAAAGCGCTTCCGTTGTCAAGTGTAACAGCATATTCCGGCAGCCGGATCATTGTGAATAATGGCATCTGCCATCAGGAATGCTTTCTCAGCCCCGTCGCCACGCCCGAAATTCCATACCTCATCAGGCTGTGCCATCCTGCCGTCATCATATATCGATTTGTTTTTCAGGTTATTGACAATGTCATAGATTTCATCGGGCGATTTACCGCCCAGGTGAGAATGACATACGGGATTACGTTCTATCGCCGCCTTGATGAAAGGCCTCCAGTCTGTGAAACCCATATCGCGGTAAGCGTACAGCGACAGCAATGCCATTTCTGAACTGCCTGCCAGTGCCCTTACTTTCCTTATTATATCCTCGCGGCTGTCAGTGATGGTTATTTCCGGATAAACCTCATTCACGAAATCCTTGTCGGGTGAAGGAAGCTCCGGCTTTATGACAGTAAACTCCAGTATGTCATTGAACATTTTGCTGACACAGTCGGTATGCTCAGTGCTGAACGTACTCAGAAATTCGGTTTCAATTACCCTGAGTTCGGAATCCTTATGCTTCTTCAGGAAGTTCTCCACCTCGTTAAACATGATCTTTCCGGGGACGGGGTCAGCGAAGAATTCATCATTGTCAACCTCTGCAAGAAGCTTGTCGCGGGTTTCTTCATTGACACTCCATTTTGATGAGTGCTCATATTCATAAAGTTTCTCGAGAGGGATGTAATAATTGCCTCCCGGCTGCCTGTCATGGTACTGAAAGAGGCATTTATATACTGATTTGAATCTCAGGAAATTTATAAAAACCGCAGGAGTGAGGTGTGTACTGACAAAGTCATTCAGCCTGACGGTGAAATCCAGGTAATCGTTTTTGTTGATTGTAGCCTTTTTATAAACTGTGTGTATGTACCCTGTAATGTGAGACACTATTGTCACTTTTTCGTTTTCGAGCGCCCTTCTTGCCCTTTCGGAGAGGGAGGTGCCGTTAAACCACATGTTTTTGGTCAGGATACGCCTGTTGTTTGTCAGCAGTCCGTCCTTTTCATTGATATAATTTTGAGAATGAAGCGGAGTAGCCATCATAAAGATCTTCTCCAGGGGAATCTCACCCACAACAAACATTGCAGCGGCATAAATGGCTGCGAGGCTCACACATTCACCTGCACCTGTTGAGAAATTTTCCTTGTGCCTGAAAGCCGTCATTGCCTCTACAGTCTCTGTCTTCCAGTAGGGTATAACAGAGGAATCATATTTGTCGAGACCGAAGTGCCTCCGTATGTCTATGGTGAAGTAATACTTGTCTCCTTCATAACCGAAAAGTGCATTCGATTGTTTCAGCACTTCCATGTCAAAGAAATCACTGAACCGTGCAGTTTCCTTTTCCTTTTCTGTCAGACCCCAGGTTTCGAGATCGAGGTTAAAGACATAATTATCAATAATATATTGCTTGATTCGGTTAGACTTGCTGATGAAGTTCTTCTTACGCATGTCCTTGAACCACGGATCATCACGCCATCTCCATAATACCGGAGACATGATGTTGGCAATCACAAGAGGGTAAAAAAGCTCGGGGAAAATAAATATCTCCATATCGGAGAGAGTGTAAGCTGAAGAGTATTTTTCGAGCGTTTTTTTATCTGAAAAATCAGGAGTTATATGAGCGGTCATGTAATTTTCTTAGCACAACAAAAGTTTTGAAGTATTTGTTTTGAGGCAGATGGTCTGATTTCAGAAAACCTCTATTGATGAGAAGAAGAAGCTTGCTTCCCTGGCGGCATTCTCCGGAGAGTCTGAGCCATGCACGGCATTCATCTGCACGTTTGTGGCAAATCTTGCCCTTACAGTACCCTTGTCAGCTTTTGCAGGGTCAGTGCTGCCAATCAGCGTACGGAACTGCTCAACGGCATTGTCATGCCTGAGTACAAGTACAACCACAGGACCTGAAATCATGAACTCCACCAGATCAGGGTAGAAGCTGCGTTCACGGTGTACGGCATAGAATTCTTCCGCCTGGGGGCGGGTAATGTGCAGCATCCTCATCGCTGCAATCTCAAATCCAGCTTCATTGATCATGGCAAGTATGGCTCCTGTGTTGCCCGCGCTGACGGCATCAGGCTTGATGATTGAGAAAGTGTAATCGTTTACCATAATAATAGGTTTAAAGTAGCGTTAAACTGTTCGGTTTTAATAACCTTGTAATTTTTCTTAACTTTGTCGCCTTCAAAAAAGCAGCAACGTGCAAGACTTCGGTAAATATACAAAAGAATTAAAAAAGCTTATTGACGGGGCAAATCATATTCTCCTGATCTGCCATATCAATCCTGACGGCGACGCCATCGGTGCACTGCTTGCAATGAGAAGATGGATCCTCTCACAGGGGAAAAATCCGGAAATGCTGTCACCCAATGCCCTCCAGAAGTTCCTCCTGTGGATGAATGATGTTGACAAAGTGGTGGATTTCCATCATAACATCGAAGCCGGTACGAAGCTGATCAATGAGGCAGACCTTATAATAATGGTTGATTTTAATTCCACATCCCGGATGGGCAAGGCTGAACAGCTTGTTCTGGCTTCAAAGGCCAAGAAGGTGATGATTGACCATCACCCTGACCCGGGTAACTTCACTGACCTTAAAATCACTGACATAAGCAGAAGCTCAACCTCGGAGCTCATCTATTTTGTAGTCAATGCCATGGAAGGGAGTGAGTTTGATGACAGTGATTTTATAACGGCGGTATATGTCGGGATAATCACTGACACCGGAAATTTTGAGCATGGTTATTATACCGGCGACACCATGCGAACCGTGGGCCACCTTCTTGATAAAGGTATTGACAAGGAGAAGATCCATAATCATATATTCAGCAATTTCTCACCTGACCGTATCAGGCTGAAGGGCTTTTCACTTCATTCACGAATGGTGGTGCACCCTGATCTGCATACCGCATATATATGGCTGACCAAAGAGGACATGGAGAGATTCAATCATGTGAAAGGCGACACTGAAGGATTTGCCAATGTGCTGCTCACAATGAAAGGGATCGTTCTTTCAGTGCTCTTCGTCGAACGCACGGGATTTGTCAAGATGTCTCTCAGATCGAAAGGGAGCTTCAATGCAAATGTCCTGTCCCGCCAGTGTTTTAACGGAGGAGGCCACAGGAATGCAGCCGGAGGCGAGATGAAGGGAACCATTCATGATGTGGTGCAGCACTTCGAAAACACCCTGCCATCATACAGAAAAGAACTGGATGATGCCGCAGCTGAGCTGGCAAAATGAGAACTCTAATCCCCATAATAATACTCATTTTAATGACTGGCTGCCTGAATAAGCCTGACAGCAGGAGTGTTGCAAAACCGGCACCGGAGACAGACCTCATTGAGCTCAACAAATCACTCATCTCGAGCGACCGTGAGGTGATAACCGACTATATCAGTAAAAGCGACCTTAGCTTCAGGGAGACTGAAACGGGCTTGTGGTACAGCATTGTCGAAAAGGGCGGGGGAGAAGCAATAAAGACAGGCGATGATGTCTCGTACTATTATGAATGCAAACTGATTGACGGTAACCCCTGTTACAGCGGCTCCAATACACTCAGGGTGGGTTATGCCAGCGTTGAAAGAGGGATCACTGAAGGACTTCAGCTTATGAAGCCGGGGAGTGACTTTATCTTCATCATACCTCCTTACCTGGCACACGGACTGACAGGCGACGGACGGAAGATCCCGGGAAGATCCATACTGATCTACAGGATAAAAATTAAGGAAGTCATCTAGTTTGGAATGATTTTTGATGCAAAATGGAAAATGATTGGAAACACCATGAGAAATAAAATAGTTGCGGCAGTGCTTATGGCACTTGCTTTTGTTGTTGTATCATGTGACCCTGCGAAGAAGTACGAGGAGGAAGAAAAGAGTCTCATTGCCGACTATGTTGACGACAACAATATCACAGTGACGCCTGATTCGCATGGCCTGTACTATATGGAGAGTACCCCGGGTACTGGCGAAAAGATCGCGACAGGTGATTCAGTCGGAGTCTGGTATACAGGTTATTACCTCAGCGGGAAAGAATTTGATTCAAACACAGATGATGATACGCCTTTCAGATTCAGGGTAGGAACATACTATCTTATCGAAGGGTGGTCAGTTGGCCTTCCTTATATGAAACTGAACTCCAAGGCGAAGTTGCTCATGCCCTCATCTCTTGGATACGGTACTTCAGGATACGGTTATTATAATACCTACGGACAGTATATCACTGTAATTCCAGGATATACTCCCCTGCTTTTTGAGATTGAAGTTGTTGAACTGATTAAAGCCAGGAAATAAAAGAAATGCGCCGGATCCGGCGCATTTTCTTTATCTGATAATCACCTGGTCACCCGTCAAGGTCACCTTTTTTATTGCCTCCAGGTATGAGGCCCATGGTCCGCTCAAAAAATCATCTATACGTGAGTTTGCTGCCGTGAGTGCGGCCTCCGCTTCAGCCATGCTCTTCTCTTCCTGCTGTGATAACTGCCCGCCTGCCGTCATCAATACCCTGTAACCGTTAATCTGTGCCACCAACCCGTCAGGACGACGGTCAAGAGCTTCTTCAAGCTTTGTAAATTCTTCTTTAACAGTGTTATAAGCAGCAGAGGCAGCTTCTGCGAATAAGGGCGATTTTTTAATCATTTCATCACTCTTCGCAAAGCTTTCCTTAATTTCCCTTATGTTTTTCAGCTTCGCATTGAGAGTATTTACCTGTTCGCCGAATGCTTCTGCTTTCGCTCTGTTTTTTGCCATTCCATCAAAGTCCTGCCCGGTTATTCTCGGATCAGGCTTGACAATTACCGCGGTTTCTGCTGTGACATCGCCTCTTTTCAGGACGACGTTATAAGTGCCCGGCAGAGCAAAACCGCCCCGGAAATTCCTGAAATTTCTTCCCCTGGTGTCTCTTGGAGGTTCAGTTACCTGTGTTGCCTGCGGCAGCGGATTGAGGTCAAAGCCCCATGTAAAACGGTTAAATCCTTTCACCGCGTCAATTTCCTGTGACCTGATTATTTTTCCCTCCGCGGCTTTTATTTCAAGGGTCACTTTGCCAGAATCCCCGGAAGTATAAAAAGAGATCATCGCACCCAGCGGACGGTTTTCTCCCTTAAACATGGCATCACCGGAGTAGTAATATCCCGGAAGGTTTTTCGTCGAAGCGAGCAAGGCATCAGGTACTTTAAAAGCTGACATCTTACTGTCGGTGAGCCTGCCGCCGTCTTTTGCCAGGGCTCTCAGGGGGCTGATATCATCAAGCACCCAGAGTCCGCGGCCGAACGTACCTATGACGAGATCGCTCTCCCGCGGATGGATAATCATGTCGTATGTCGAGACGGTAGGGTAACCGCTGCTCCATTTGTTCCATGTATCCCCGGCGTTGAAAGATACATAGAGACCGAACTCCGTGCCTGCAAACATCAGTCGCGGCTCAACCGGATCCTGAACGAAACAGAGCACATAACCCCATACATCAGAGTCATCAATTATCCTCTTCCAGTTCCGGCCCAGGTCTTTTGTGTGGTACAGATAGGCGGCATTGTCACCCTGCCGGTAATCGTTCACAACCGCAAAAGCCTCTTCAGGATTATACAGTGAGGCGGTGATCTGAGGCACCCATGCGTTTCGCGGCATCCCCTTGATATTCTGCGAAGTGTTCCTCCAGGTCTTCCCTCCGTCATCTGTTATCTGTATCATGCCGTCATCCGTGCCTGCCCAGATAAGGTCGCGCTTGAGAGGGCTGGGGGCAATGGTGATTATTGTGCAGTGGTTCTCAGCTCCCGTGGCTTCAGGAGTGATACCGCCGCTCTGGTCCTGCTTCTGCTTCTCCGGGTCGTTGGTAGTGAGATCGGGTGAAATCTTTATCCACCTGTCACCCCTGTCAATGCTTTTATGAATAAACTGACTTCCGAAATAGATAGTGTTATTTTCGAAAGGATCCTGCGCCAGTGCTGCGTTCCAGTTGAATCTCAGTTTCTCGCTGTCTTCAGCCGCCGGCCTGATATTTTTTGACCATCCTGTGAGTACGTCAAACCGTCTTAACGAGCCTCCCTGTGACTGAGCGTAGCAATACCTTGTGTCACCGGGTACAGGCATGGCGTCAAACCCATCACCGCCAGAAAGAAAATCATACATCTCGTTGATGATGGGTCCATTGTACCATGCATAGGCCGGACCGCGCCATGATCCGTTATCCTGCAGTCCGCCGTAAATATTATATGGAATCTCATTGTCCACATTTATATGATAAAACTGCCCCAGGGGAAGATTTTCGATATGGCGCCATGTCTTCCCCTTGTCATAGCTGATTGCCATTCCTCCGTCGTTGCCGTCGAATATACGGTCAGGGTTTGCCGGGTCAATGAACCAGGCATGATGATCAGGGTGGATCGATTCAGTAATTCTCTTGTCAAAGGTCAGTCCGCCGTCTTCACTCACATTGACACCTGAAAAAAGAGTGTAAACCCTGTTTTCATTCTTCGGGTCAACATAGATCTCGGCATAGTAGAACGGCCTGTTGCCTATGTTGTCCTGACCTCTTTTCTCCCAGTGAATCCCTCCGTCGGTTGACCTGTATATGGCCGATGGCTTTGATTCAACATATGCATAAACATAATCAGTATTGGAAGCGGCAATGGCAATTCCGATCCTTCCCTTCTCTGCCGGCAAACCTGACGTTATCTCCGTGAAAGTGTCACCGCCGTCACGTGTAAGCCATAGTCCTGACCCCTCTGAAGATGAGCTGAAGAACCAGGGTTTACGCTGGTGAGACCACATGGCGACAAATATCTTCCCGGGGTTGTCAGGGTCCATCACCATCTCTGCCACCCCCGATGTCTCATTCGTAAACAGTATCTGCTTCCAGGTCGTACCGCCGTCGACTGATCGGTAGAGGCCTCTTTCGGTATGCGGGGCCCACGGACTGCCTATGGCTCCGGCATAAATGATATCAGTATTGACGGGGTCTATTATAATCCTGTGTATGTACCGCGTAAGTTCAAGCCCCATACACTTCCATGTAATTCCTCCGTCTGTGCTTCTGTATATACCATAGCCGGGACTGACGCTGTTGCGGGGATTTCCTTCACCTGTTCCGGCCCAAACTATATCGGGTCTGAGAGGATCAATTGCAAGGGCTCCGATTGATGCCACTGCCTCATTGTCGAAGACGGGTGTGAATGTTGTACCGGCATTGACAGTCTTCCACAGGCCGCCTGAGGCCGTCCCGACATAAAACACATTCTCATTGCGCGGATCGACCGCGAAAGCCGTGACCCTGCCGCTCATGCCGCCAGGCCCTATATTCCTCGGCTTTATGCCGCTGAAAAGTGACATATCTGTCTTCTGTGCCGGCAGAAGAGCTGTAATGGCTATAAACACACGCAGACAGGAATGTTTTTCTGATCATCATGACAATACGATTAACGCCTGTAATTTAGAAAATAAAAATAAAAGGAGAGGGAAGGAAGTATGTGTTTCGTGATTAATCGCCCTCAGGCAAGCATCAGGAATACCACAGGCCTGTTGTCCAGCGGCGGTCTGTTGCTTATCCACGAGGCAACAGTCCTGGTCCTTATTTCCTCTGTTTCGAGGGTGACATCGGCAGCAATGCATAAACGGGTTGACGGCTTGCAGACCGCGAGAATATCATTCAGCATCTTGTCATTGCGGAAGGGGGTTTCCATGAAGATCTGTGTCTGGCCACCGACGGACCGGCGCTCCAGCTCCCTGAGCAGCTTTTTGCCTTCCGGGGGAGTCAACAGGCAGGTAACCGCTGAAGGCAAATGATTGTCCGTTCAGCCCGGAAGCTACCAGCGCCAGCATAATTGATGACGGTCCTGTCAGAGGGATTACATTTATATCCCTGCGGTGAGCCTCTTCAACTACAATATTTCCAGGATCAGCAAGTCCCGGCATGCCAGCTTCACTCATCACGCCGGCGTTCATGCCGCCTGATACCCGTGCGAAGAAATCGCCCAGCTCAGCCGGCTCCGAGTGTTTACCAATTGAAAAAAATACAGTCTCATCGACAGGAAATTCCCGGTCGATGGTTCTCAGGTATCTCCGTGCCGATCTGACATCCTCGACTGCGAAAAGCCTTAGGGAGGCAGTGATCTCCCTCGTTACAGCGGGAATAGTCAGTCTGTGATCAGCATTCCCAAGTGTGACAGGAACCATGTAAATATTTCCCTTCATCTGCTGCACTATAATCTGCCGTAAAGATATGTAAAAGGGTGCCGCGTAGCTAAAGTGAATTTTGATATTGTTCTTCTCCAATTTCAGGTTACTTTTGTAAATCGAAAAAAGAGCCAGTGAAATTTACTTTTCTTGGAACCGGAACATCCCAGGGTGTACCTGTAATTGCCTGCGAATGTGCTACGTGCACATCAACTGACAGCAGGGACAAAAGGCTCAGGGCCGCACTGCTCGTAGAAACTGCCGCGAATACAATCGTTATTGATGCGGGACCGGATTTCAGGCAGCAGATGCTGAATGCCCATGTGAAAAAACTCGATGCAATTTTCCTGACTCATGAACATAAGGATCACATAGCGGGTATGGATGATCTGAGAGCGTTCAATTATAAAAGTCAGGCGGCAATAGATATTTATGCAGAAGAGAGAGTGCAGAATGCGGTAAGGAAAGAATATGCCTATGTCTTTTCTGAGAACCAGTATCCCGGCGTGCCAAAGATGGAGCTGCATAACATCGATACCTACAATATTGACCTGAGGGGTGATATAATAATTCCACTGCGTATATTTCATTACCGCCTCCCGATACTGGGTTTCAGAATAGGGGATATGGCATATATCACCGACGCCAATTATATCCCGGAAGAAACCAGGGAAAAGCTGATCGGAGTGAAATACCTGGTCATTAATGCCCTGAGAAAAGAGAAGCATATTTCACACTTCAGTCTCGGTGAAGCGCTGAGCCTTATTGAGGAAGTGTCTCCCCGCAAAGCCTTTATCACTCACATTGGTCACCAGATGGGAAAACATGCCGACGTCAACAGGGAACTGCCTGTGAACGTAACGCTGGCATGGGACGGACTGGAAGTGTTTTGCGAAGATTGACCTATTTCTTCTTGTAATTGTAGAGTTTTTTCTGATACTTCTTCGAAAAGAAATATTTGTTGCGCCCTAACTGCGAAGTGTCAATGTATGAATTCCTACGGTTGGCCTGGTATGTATTTTTCTTCGACGATGCACATCCGGGCATCAGGATCAGCGCCGCAAGGAGGAGAATAATGAAAGTTATGCTTTTGAGATAAATCCTTTTCATTATTTGGGAATCAAACAGTTTTTAAAAGTAGTAAATATCCAGTTAACCAGAAAACTCTCATTAATTATCCCGGTAACAGAACTTATACTTTTCATTGACTTTTATTTTTTGTCACAATATGTTAAATTGCACTCACTTGTGCCCCGATACTATATACTATCACATTAAACTGATATGCACCGGTTAAAGTTTCAGATTTTTCTATTATTTCTTATGCCGATCCTGTCTGTCTCAGGCCAGTCGATTGAGAATATCGGAATAACCAAGGATACAGGTGCGAAGGCAGTCAGCCTGATACTTGATGACAGCACAACTGTAAGCCTTCCTGTGGCCAGGCCCCTTTTCAGCTTCCGTCTTGACGGGGTCTATTTTGAATCGGACGATGTGCCGGCAGGATTGACTGGTAACCGCTTCATTATGATTTACTCCGGTGGGGTGGAGGTTGGGTTTACTCCCCGGGGCGGGTCACATCCCGGATTTAATGCTGAGCTTGTTTTCCGCAACAACTGGAATGACACCCTGGTCATCAGCGACGTGGTTCCCTTCGGTGAGAACGGCAATAATGCATATATCACCGGTCACGGGGCACCGGACCTCGCCAGGGCAAACCTTTTTCTTCCGGGAAAGAGCCCGGTACGTGTAATTCTGCCTGATAATGCCTGGGAGATGGGTTTCTCGGCATTCGAAACAGGATCTTCAGTGTCGGTAAGCGCAATATCACGGCGCACCGGGGTTCAGAACGGCACAAAAAAGAGGTATGAAACAATTCTGCCTCCGGGCGCAACGGTGACATATGATATCTGGGCAGACATATATCAGGGCACATGGCAGGATGGGCTGAAACTCATGTTCAGGGACAGGTATCTATATGATCTTGAAAGCTTTAATGATGAGTTATACAGGCGCGATGACCTGAAATGGATACGCACCAGCTACCTCATGATCCTTCAGATGGCATGGGACCGTGATTTCTACGACCGCTTTTCCGGTAAATCAGGCCTTGACAGTTTCCTTGCCCGATACAATACTCTCTTCGATCATGTGGATGTGTATGCAATATGGCCTACCTGGCCCCGGCTGGGTCTTGATGAGAGAAACCAGTGGGATCTTTACCGTGATCTTCCGGGAGGACTTGAAGGATTGAGAGATATAGGGAGGCATGTCAGGCTTAACGACGGGCGTTTTTTCATATCCTACAACCCATGGGACAAGAGTACAAGAGAGGAAAGCCATCTTACCGGGATCACTGAGATGATAACCGCCACGGAAGCGGACGGAGTGGTGCTTGATACTCAGGGAGGATCATCGGCAGAACTGCAGCAGGCAGCCGACACGGTGCGCAAAGGCGTCGTGATGTATTCGGAGGGTATGCCGGTAATAAAGGATATGCCGGGCATAGTTGCAGCAAGAGTTCACAACGCATTGTTCCTTAGTCCTGAACTGAACCTGAACAAGCTGATCAAACCTGACTTTGCCATTTTCCGTGTCGCCGATGTGGGAGAAGACGTACTGCACCGGGAAATATCCGTGGCGTTTTTCAACGGGTATGGAACAGAGTTGAACCTGTACAGACCGGGTGGCAGGGGTGATGAATATGAAGCTGATCTTCAGTACCTTGCCAGAACAACGTTTCTTCTCCGCAGAAACAGTGATGCTTTCCTCGACAGCAACTGGACTCCGTTGATTAAATCCGAAGCAGACAAAGTCTATATCAACAGATGGAATGCGGGCGGAAAGACAATATTTACAGTCCTTAATATGGACCACCTCGGATATGAAGGTCCGCTGTTCAGTACAGGCGATACCTCAGGCAGACACCTTGTCTCCCTCTGGAGACATGAGGAGCTTGATCCTGCCGTTGTTAACGGTCAGCTAATGGCCACCGTCAGAGCGGAAGGATGGAACCAGTCTTATAATGGAACAAGACGGGAAAGCTCCGTCGACTGCATTGCCCTGCTGCCTTCTCTGATAAAAGCTGAAGCGGATGGTAACAGGCTTCATATAAAAGCAACCATAAAGGGAACAGTGTCGGTTTATAAGGGGATGCCCGGGTATGGAAATAAGCCAATTGTCTTTAAATCACCGCTGGATACCTTACTCCGCACTGGTGACCTCCCCGGTACTTCGGAAGGCAAAATAGTGATAGAACTGACAGAGGCCGGACTTCTTCTGGATGAAAAGGTAATAGTTATCAGGGGAGGTCAGCCGTGGCTTTACTCCGAAACTGTCCGTACTGTCCCGGCCTCTGATACACCTGAGGGGATGGTGCTTGTACCTGCAGCGACAATAAAATACACGCTTAAATCAAATGATGAATTCATTGTAATTCCTTCAGCCGGCAAAGAAAGAACATCAGAGATAAGCAGCTTCCTTATTGATAAATACCCGGTAACAAATGAGGAGTTTGTCAGGTTTATCAGGGAAACCAGGTATATCCCTGGAGATACCACCAATTATTTAAAACATTGGGAGAATGGCATGCCAGTGTCGGGACAGGAGCGTTATCCTGTTGTTAATGTCTGTCTCGAAGATGCAAAGGCGTATGCGAAATGGGCAGGTAAACGACTGCCCACAGAGGCAGAGTGGCAGCTGGCAGCACAGGGCACAGACGGCAGGTTGTGGCCGTGGGGTAACGAATTTCACGCCACAAAATGCAACAACGGCTTCGGCAGACCAACCCCTGTCGATGCTTTCCCGAAAGGGGATAGCCCTTACGGTGTGGCAGACCTTGTCGGAAATATCTGGCAGATGACCGGTGATGTGTACTTCAACGGGGATTATTATTTCAATATCATCAGGGGAGGCAGTTATTTCAGGCCTGAATCGAGCTGGTGGTACATCCAGGGAGGACCTCAGCAGCTAGATATGACCCAGATACAACTGATGGTGTCACCGGGCTATGACCGCAGTGCAACTGTCGGGTTCAGATGCGTAAGAGATCTATAGCCAGTCTACCCGTCTGGCGCCGTCACCTATGCCCGGGAGGTAAAAGTCAGCAGTCAGTCCTGTTTTCTCATTATATACAGCGGCAAGCTTCTTCATGAAACTGTCAGCATGACTGTTTTCAACTATTGAGACCGTGCATCCGCCGAAACCGGCGCCGGTCATGCGTGTACCGGTCACTCCGGGAAGTTTTCTGCCCTCGTATACGAGAGCATCGAGCTCAGCGCCCGTAACCTCGTAGTCTGTGCACAGTGAGTCGTGAGATTCATTCATCAGCCTGCCGAACTTCTCAATGTCATTTTCCTCAAGCGCCCTGATCGCATCGATGGTCCTGCCATTCTCGGTTATCACATGCCTTGCCCTCTTTCTCACCACTTCGTCGGCGATATATTTATCAAGCATCCAGAGATCTTTTACTGTAAGCTCGCTGAGGTTGCTTATCTTATGATGCTCAGAGATGAGCTCCACGGCTTTCTCGCACTCTGACCGCCGCTCATTGTATTTTGAATCAGTCAGTCCCCTTCGTTTGTTGGTGTTGGTGATGATCAGGCGCCTGTCGCCAAGATTCACCGGGGCATATTTGTATTCGAGAGTGTCACAGTTAAGGTTGATGGCATGGTCTTTCTTCCCGAAGCCAACTGCAAACTGGTCCATTATCCCGCAGTTCATGCCCACAAAATTATTCTCAGCTTTCTGTCCCATCTTCACCAGCTCCAGCATCGGGAGGCCGGCACCGGTAAGTTCATTCATTGCCACTGCCATCACCATTTCAATTGATGCCGACGAAGACAATCCTGCACCGTTAGGTATGTCGCCGTAAAAAAGCAGTTCCAGTCCTGGCGCCATGATGCCCCTCAGGGCAAACTCATTTATGACACCAACAGGGTAATTGGTCCAGCTTCCGGCGATGGCCCTGTATGAGGAGGTTACCGGAACTGTTACCTCGCCGGTGAAGTTCAGGCTGCAGAGTTTAATTTCAGGACTGGCGGTCTTTCTCGCAACCAGTGAGGTGCCGAAATCAAGTGCACAGGGGAAAACAAACCCGCCGTTATAGTCAGTGTGCTCTCCGATAAGATTCACACGACCGGGTGAATAAAAAAGAACAGGGTTTGTTGCCCTGTCCCCGTATTTTCTGAAAAACTCTTCCCTGAGAAAGTTTTTGTCAGCTTTCATACCTTAAGTTTTTTCTCTATTTCCAGGATCTGGTTCCTGAAGTGACGGTCTGTATCAATAAGGTTATTGACAGTCTTGCATGCATGCAGTACGGTTGCATGATCCTTGCCGCCGATGCATGATCCGATGCTTGCCAGTGAAGCCTTTGTCAGGTTCTTTGAGAAATACATTGACACCTGCCTTGCCTGCACTATCTCCCGCTTGCGGGTCTTGCCCTGCATCTGATCAACTGCAATCTTGTAATAATCACACACAACTTTCTGAATGTAATCAATTGTAATCTCTCTGCGCTGCGTGTTCACCAGCCTGTCCACCATCTGGCGTGCAAGCTCGAGTGTCACCTCTTTGCGGTTAAGCGTCGACTGTGCATAAAGAGAGATGAGCCCGGATTCAAGTTCCCTGATATTTGATGATATGTTCTCGGCAAGGAATTCAAAGATCTCATCAGGAAGCTCAATGCCGTCATTATACGCCTTTTTTCTAAGGATGGCGAGCCTCGTTTCATAATCAGGCTTCTGCAGGTCAGCCAGCAATCCCCATTTGAACCGTGACAGCAGGCGCTGCTCCATGCCCTGTAACTCAACCGGCGGTTTGTCGCAGGTGAGTATCAGCTGTTTTCCGGACTGATGGAGATGATTGAAAATGTGGAAGAAAGTATCCTGGGTCTTCTCCTTACCTGCAAACTCATGAACGTCATCAATGATGAGCACGTCAATCATCTGATAGAAATGGAGGAAATCATTCTTGTTATTGTTCCTGATAGATTCGACAAACTGCGTCTGGAATTTGTTGGCATTGACGTAAAGCACAGTTTTATCAGGGTACTTCTCCTTGACAAGGATACCTATTGCCTGTACAAGGTGTGTCTTGCCAAGACCGGAGTCACCGTAGACCATCAACGGGTTAAAGGCAGTTCCGCCGGGATTGTTTCCGACGGCAATACCGGCTGAACGGGCCAGCCTGTTGCATTCACCTTCAATGAAATTCGCAAATGAATAATCAGGGTTGAGCCGGGGATCAAAATGAAGTTTCTTGATGCCGGGGATGATGAAGGGATTCCTGATAGCCGGCTGGGTAACCTCAAAAGGAACCTGCATCGGCTTATTGTTCAAATCACTCTTGTTCCTTGAAGGATACTTGACTGTATAAGGCTTGCCATTACTGTAGCCCGAGTTTTCCATGATAATATTGTACTCAAGCTTGGCTTCGTTTCCTATCTCACGCCTCAGCGTCTTGCGGAGGATATCAATATATTGCTCTTCCAGGTATTCGTAAAAAAAAGGGCTGGGAACCTGTATTGTCAGAATATTCTTTTCGAGCCTCAGCGGAACAATCGGCTCAAACCATGTCTTAAAACTGGCTGAAGGAATTATATCACGGATTATCTCCAGACAGTTATTCCAAACCTCATCGTGTGACTTGTTCATTTAAAGTAAAATTACGAAAATTCCAGTACTTTTTTCTGGTGCCGAAACCCGTGACAATATTTGTAAAAAAAAAGGTAAAAAAAAAAACTTTTTTCGCTTGACTTTTACATTTATTTCATACTGACATGAGCATCAGGTCCTTATAGTTAAAAAAATAAATAAAAAAAATAATTGCCTGATTATCAGATATATAAAAGGAATGTAATGTAAGACAACACGTTAGAAAAAAGAAAAAATATTTATCACGATTTAAGGAAGAGCCGGATGAAAAAATCAGGCATCTGCAATGGCATGATTCATTTCTGTTTAGCAAAAATGCTACAAATTATTCTGCCTTTTTGCCAAAAAGGGAGAAGTGAACATATTTTTTAGGATTTGCCTGCATATCCTGCAAAAGGAGGTCGAGACTGTGAAGAGTGTTGTTAAGATTAGTGTAGAGGCTGTCATTTGTCATCAGTTTTCCGACAGAACCCTGGCCTTTGCTCATGCCATCCACCAGTTCGCTTACATGCCCGAGCGAAGTTTTAAGTGAGGCAAGAGATGAGGAGAGGTCTGCTGAGGCCACCGTGTCAGTAATTGCGGCAAGGTTTTTAAGTGAAGCATCCAGTGTGGAACTGTTGGATGACAGCATTGTTGTAAATTTTTTCAGGTCTTCAATAGAAGCCATAAGCTCATCCTTTTCCTTGTCCGATATCTCCCTCAGATTGGCCGTTATGCCATTGACATTGCTTACTGCCGACTTTATGTCCGATGTCACCTGCGGGGAGAGCAGGCTGTTAATGCTTGAAACGACAGAGTCAAGTTTCACAACCATGTCGGTTATATTACCCTCAATCGGAGAAAGTGTCTGGCTCAGCCTGTCAATTATACTTGTGGCTACGTAACCCTCAAGAGTGTCATGGTTGTGATGCATCACACTGCTGTCACCCATGCGCAGTATAATTTTCATACCTGCTATCAGGGTTGCAGTTGTGATCTCCGCCTTTGTTCCAACCGGAATGTTGAAATTCCTGTCGACAGAAATAGAAACGGCAAGCAAACCGCTTCCGTCATTGATAAGCTTGATGTCCTGTACCACACCTGCCTGGTAACCGTTTATCTCCACCGGGCTCGATTCTGTCAGGCCTGCAATATTGCTGTAGACAATATGATAGGTGTCAGTACTTGTAAAAAGAGCGGAACCCTTAAGGAAATTAAACATCAGGATAAAAGCAATGAGGGTGATAAGAGCCACAGCCCCGATTTTGACTTCATGTGATATTTTGTTCATATTACTGTTGCTTTGTTTTTTTTGCTTCTATCGCTTCTTTCAGGGGAATGATCTTTCCGTTCCTTACAGCAATGACAAACGCGTCAGGAAACCCGAGTGTAAGTGTCCTTCTGTATTTGACGGCATCTTCATAAACGCTGAAGCTGCCTGCTCCGTACTTGATCCGTTCGCCTTCTTCTATTTTTGTTACTTTTTCGATACCTGAGAGCTGGCTCTGGCTCATTGGCTTGTCCTTAGGCATCGCTGAGATCTGAACCATAAAAATAATGTCATCTGCCACCACGTCAGACCTTATCTCCGTCAGGGGGGGTACCGGTGCCGGTGGTGCGGCTTCCTCCTTTTTAACTTCGGCGGCAGGCCTGACTGTACTGTCCTCTTTAACAGGAACTGCCGTTTCACTGTGAACAGTCCCGTTTGCGTTTAATCCTGACCGGTTATCAATTGTATGTTTATAATCCCTGAATGCCCTGTAAATAGCTGAGGCCAGATAGTCCTGTCCCGTTTCTGAGATGAGGTATTGTTCCTCTTCGGCATTGGAGAGAAAACCAAGCTCAACCAGCACGGAGGGCATTGTTGTTCTCCATAGTACAACGAAGCCTGCCTGTTTGACCCCGCGGTCCTTTCTGCCGACGCGGTCCCTGATCTGATCCTGGATCATCGAGGCAAATTCCGTACTCTGCTTGAGATATGTGTTCTGCATCAGAGAGAAGATGATGAAGGATTCGACTGAATTGGGATCATAACCTTCATATTTAGCCTGGTAATCCTTCTCGAAGGTAATTACTGAGTTTTCCTTCATGGCCACCTGCAGATTGGCATCATCCTTGCTTTGACCGAGAACCCATGTCTCAGCGCCTGTGAAACGCTTGTCGTTCATAGCATTGGAGTGGATGGAGATGAAAATATCCGCCTTGTTCCGGTTTGCCACCTCAGCCCGTTCGGCGAGGCCGATGAAAGTATCATCATCACGACTGTAGATCACCTTAACATCTTTAAGGTTTTCCTTAATATACTTTCCTGTTCTGAGCGCCACTGCCAGGTTTATATCCTTTTCCTTCGCCTTCAGTCCGACTGTCCCGGGGTCCTTGCCGCCGTGACCGGCATCAATAACCACAACCCAGTCGTCAAGCAACGGTGCCGCCTGTGACCATACCCCATGTGGCATGGTAATTGAGGCCATCAGAAAGGCAAAGGTCAGAATAACTCTTAACCCTCTGAATTTGGAGCTCTGCTGCATTACTGCTTTACGAATTTTAATTAGTTTTGCCGCTAGCATGTGGTATTGGCACAAATATTACGCAAAAATAGCATTTAACTTGCATTTTAAATCACAAAGATCATTTGTGACAATTTTCATGCCGCTCCTTTTCCCGGCCGCGCTTTATGGCCAGGAACCTGCCAGTCCTGATGTACTATTTAATCCGGACTCCCTTAAGAGGGCGGAGACCGTTCAGGAATTCGACACACTCTTTGACAGGGATGTGTTTTTACCCCCTGACACCCTTGTTGCAGACAGCGCAATAACCATATCACCTGATGCTGTTGACCTTCCTATCGTGTACAACGCTGAGGGGTACATGAAGACAGATCTCAGGACAAAAAAGGTGAGCCTCGTTCAGAATGCAAAGGTCACCTACGGCACCATAGAACTTACGGCTGATTCAATAGTCCTTAACATGGAGACATGGGTCAGTCTATGCAACGGGCAGGATCGATTCCACAGGAAAAATGGCCGGAAAGCCTGTATTTAAAGACGGTTCTGAAGAATTCGAATCCAAGGAGCTCACTTATAACTTCAAGTCGAGAAAGGGTGTGATCCAGAATATTACCACCGAGCAGGAGGGTGGTTTCCTTCAGAGTCAGAAGACAAAGCGGCAGGAAGACGGTACATTGCATGTGAATAAAAGCAAATTCACTACCTGCGATCTGGAAGACCCCCACTTTTATCTCGCACTGAACAGGGCAAAGGTGTATCCGGGTGAAAAGATGGTTTCAGGCCCTGCCTATATGGTGATAGCTGATGTACCTCTGCCTCTGATAGTACCTTTCGGATTTTTCCCGGTGCAGCAGCGAAGGGCTTCCGGCATCATAATGCCAAAATACGGGTCTGAGGCACGCAGAGGCTATTTTCTTTCCAACGGGGGGTACTATTTTGCCCTCACCGACTATTTTGACCTGAAGCTCACGGGAACTGCCTACACCAACGGAACCTGGCTTGCAGATGCAGGGACGACATACAGGCTGAGATACCGGTTTTCGGGATCCTTTGGATTCAGTTATGCCAACAACGTGACCAGTTACAAGGGGTTACCCGATTATGGCACGTCAACCAACTACCGCCTGACATGGTCACATGCCCAGGACACCAAGGCAAGTCCCGGCTCACGATTCTCCGCAAGCGTCAACATGAGCTCAAGCGGGTACGATAAAGAAAACAGTTACGAGGTGGCTGATCATGTCACCACAACCAGGCAGTCAAGCATAAGCTATTCCAGAAACTGGGCCGGAACGCCGTTTGCCTTCTCCACAAGCCTTAACCAGAGCCAGAACGTGCAGAACAAGACCCTGCAGCTGAACCTTCCTAAAGCCAGCTTCACGGTATCGAGAATTTATCCCTTCAAGCCGAGAAAACCTGTCATCAAAAAGCGCTGGTATCACGATATTCAATCGCAGTATTCCGCCTCACTTGAAAACAAGGTTGACACCTATGACAGCCTGCTTTTTACCAGCCAGACATGGGACAACATGAAGAATGGGTTTAAGCATGAAATCCCTTTAAGCATGCAGATCAGGCCGTTCAAGAATTTCTCCATATCTCCCCAGGTGAGATATACCGGGGTTTTGTATACCCAGGAGATAGAAAAGAGGTGGGATCCGACATACTATAATGAATCACTGAATAAGATCGTCCCGTCAGTAATTAATGATACAATCAGGGGTTTGTCGTACGGACAGTCACTCATACCGTCAATAAGCGCATCTTACAACACACAGCTTGACGGCCGGTTCAGTTTCACAAAGAAGGGTTCAAAAATTGAAACGATACGGCATCTGATAAAACCCTCCATGGGGTTTTCATACTCTCCGGAGCTTGACTGGCTGGTGAGTGACATGTATAAAACTGTTCAATATGATACTCTTGGCCATGAAAAGGAGTATTCTATTTATGAGGGAGCCATCTATGGCACTCCTGACCGGCGGCACACGTGCCGGATCTCTGACATTCAGCATCGTAAATATAGTGGAAGCCAAGGTATTTACAAGGAATGACACGACGGGCAAGCCGAAAAAGATCAAACTGATAGATAACCTGTCTTTCAATACCTCCTATAACATTTTTTCAGATTCCCTGAACTGGGCACCCGTCACAGCCCAGTTCCGAACCACGCTTGCGGAAAATATTAACCTGATGGCAAGCAGCAGCCTGTCGATATACGGTATCAGTGAACAGGGAACCACTGTGTCAGAGCTCGCCATCAGCCAGGGCTACGGGCTGTTCAGGATGACCAACTTCACTACAAGTGTTGACCTTGACCTGGGCCGGCTCCTGCAGCGGAAGGAGAAGGCCAGGCAGCAGACATCCTCAGGTTCGGGACAGCCAGCTGGCGGAGAGAGACAGGAGGGAGCACGCGGTGGCGGTAACCTGCCTCTCGACAACCGGGAATATGACGAGTACGGATATGCGAGATTTGATGTTCCGTGGTCGCTCAGGATGGCTTATAACTTCAACTACAGAAAGCCCGCGTTCGAGTCAGATATTTCACAGACGATGACTCTCTCGGGTGACCTGAGACTTACGCCCAAGATGGCAATAAATTACAGCACAGGTTACGACTTCGATCAGCACGAGATCACAATGAGCAGGGTGAGTATCTCACGCGACCTGCATTGCTGGGAGATGAATTTTTCATGGATACCGATAGGTTACATGAAGAGCTGGAACTTCACCATAAGGGCAAAAGCCGGCCTGCTGCAGGATCTCAAGTACGAGCGCAAAAAAGACTATCATGAAAATTTATAACGAAATAAAATCATCAGGAATGAAAAAAATCATCAGCACTACAGCTGCTCCTGGAGCTATCGGACCCTACAGCCAGGCTGTGGAGGTCAACGGGACACTCTACATTTCAGGGCAAGTGGCTATTGACCCTGCCACTGGAAAGATCGTTGAGGGAGGCATTACAGAACAGACGACGCAGGTTCTGAAGAACATTAAAGCCATTCTTCTGGCCGCAGGATATTCAGTCAATAATGTGGTCAAGTCGACATGTCTCCTGGCAGATATGTCGGATTTCAAAGCCATGAATGAGGTGTACGCCAGGTTTTATATATCGGATCAGCCTGCCAGGGCTGCTTTTGCAGTAAAGGGCCTCCCGCTCGGAGGGCTGATCGAAATTGAAACAATTGCAGTGAAATAAAACAGCAGAGGCCGGTCTGAGACCGGCCTCTACGTGAATTTTAAACTGATTATATTTCCGTTTATTCGGCCTTTACCTCAAAATCAACATCAACCTTAACATCTCTGTGGAGTTTGACAACGGCTTTGTAGTGTCCTACTTCTTTAATTGTCTCTTCGCCGAGGAGGATATTCTTACGTTCAATATCAAACCCTTTTTCCTTCAGCGCTTCCGCTATCTGGATGGTATTGACCGAACCGAAGATCTTTCCTGCTGAGCTTACTTTTGCGCCGATGACCAGCTTGACAGTGCCGAGCTTTTCAGCAATCTTTTCAGCTTCATTTCTGATCTTCTCTTCCTTATGAGCCCTCTGCTTCAGGTTCTCATTGTGCACTTTAACGGCCGAGCCGGTGGCCTGAACGGCAAATCCCTGGGGGATGAGGTAATTCCTCGCATACCCGGTCTTGACGGTAATGATATCGTTCTTCAGACCAAGCTTTTCGTAATCCTGCTTGAGAATAATTTTCATATCTCTTCCTCCTTTACTTTAAAAGATCAGCTACATAAGGAAGCATAGCAAGATGGCGCGCCCTCTTGATAGCCTTGGCGACCCTTCTCTGATACTTCAGCGAGGTGCCGGTGATACGGCGAGGCAAAATCTTGCCCTGCTCATTCAGAAACTTCTTAAGGAATTCGGGATCCTTATAGTCAATGTACTTGATCTTGTTTTTCTTAAACCTGCAGTATTTCTTCTTCTTGATCTCTACTGTCGGAGGAGTAAGATACCTTATCTCTGAGTTGTTCTGTGCCATGTTTATTCCTCCTTGACTTTCTCGTTTGCTCTCATTTTTCTCTTCTTCTCGGCGTATTCAACAGAATACTTATCCATACGGAAGGTCAGGAAGCGGATGATCCTCTCATCCCTTCTGTACTGCACTTCTAATTTATCTATCAACTCACCCGGCCCTTTGAACTCAACAAGGTAATAGAACCCGGTTGATTTTTTCTGAATGGGATAAGCGAGTTTCTTCAGGCCCCAGTTCTCTTCATGAACGATGTCACCCTGATTGTCAGTGATGATCTTCTTGAATTTCTGGACCGCTTCCTTCATCTGATTTTCAGATAAAACGGGAGTTGCAATGAAAACGGTTTCGTACTGATTTAACATCTCTTTTGGTTTGTAATTTTGTTTATAATTCGGGTTGCAAAAGTAAGACAATAAATCTTAAAAAAAAATATTCGCGGAACTATTTGACTATATTTGTGGATGGTATAACCTAAGAATGCGCTGATATCGGATATGGATAATTTTATTGTTTCTGCCCGCAAGTACAGACCTGCCACCTTTGACATGGTTGTCGGACAGGATACCATCACGACAACCCTGAAGAATGCAATAAAGAACAATCACCTGTCGCAGGCCTACCTCTTCTGTGGCCCCCGGGGTGTCGGCAAGACTACCTGTGCCAGGATCTTTGCAAAGACCATTAACTGCTCTGAACCGGGTCCTGACAGTGAACCCTGTGACCACTGCGAATCGTGCCTTTCATTCAATTCCCAGGCATCATTCAATATACATGAACTTGACGGTGCCTCAAATAACAGCGTTGATGACATACGCAATCTGACTGATCAGGTGAGGATCCCGCCGCAGATAGGTAAGTTCAGCGTTTATATAATTGATGAGGTTCACATGCTTTCGGCCTCCGCCTTCAATGCTTTCCTGAAAACGCTTGAGGAACCGCCGTCACATGCCATCTTTATACTCGCCACCACAGAGAAGCACAAGATAATTCCGACGATCCTTTCGCGGTGCCAGATATTTGACTTCAACCGCATCAACGTCGATGACATTGTGAACCGCCTCAGCTGGGTGGCCGGCAACGAGAGCGTTAAGGCTGAGCATGAGGCCCTGCATGTCATCGCTACCAAAGCAGACGGCGCCATGCGTGATGCACTCTCAATTTTTGATCAGATAGTAAGCTTCAGCGGCAAGACCATCACCTACACCGATGTGATATCCAACCTCAATGTCCTTGACTATGAGTATTATTTCAGGATCACAGGTGCAGCCATCGAGGGCAACGTGACATCAGTACTGCTCACTTTCAACGAGATCCTGAATAAGGGTTTTGACGGGTATAACTTCATGGCAGGACTGAACAGTCATATGCGTGACCTGCTTGTCAGCCGTGATGAGGCTACGGTCAAGCTGCTCGAGACATCGCCGTCGATCAGGCAACGCTACAGGGAACAGGCTGTATTGGCACCCCTCACCTTTATTTATGAAGCTCTTGACATTGGTTCGCAGTGCATGCTGACCTTCAAGAGCAGCAAGAACCAGCGCCTGCATGTTGAGCTTGCGCTGCTGCGCATGTGTCACCCGGCCGGCACTACCGCCGGAGAAGACTCAAAAAAAAAAGCTGAACAGCAACCCGGGGCAGACGAACCTGTCATAAATATTTCATCTGCCCCATCCGGCCAGGCAACTGCCTCCGCCGTAACGCAGACAAGACCGTCCGCACAACCACCCAGGGCAACACCAGCCTCTGATACCGGGAAAAAGGTATCCATCAAAAACCTGCTCTCTGAAACAAAAATAAAGGAGAATATTGTTAATGAGCCTTCTCCCGAAACCACAGAAACAAAGCCTCACAGAGAGTTCAGCGCTGACGATCTTTCTGAGGCATGGCGTGCCTTCGCCCTCCAGGTGAAGGAGGAGAGCCCGCGCATTTCGGTAACACTCTCGTCAGCGACACCGGACCTGCTTCCCGATAATATTGTAATCCTGAGGCTTGATAACACAGCTCTCAAGGAATTATTTGACCATAGCTTCCGGGCACGGCTCGAACACCACCTGCGCGAGACCCTTCAGAACAGCTCCCTGAGTCTTCAGACAACGGTGGGAGCGACCGAAAGGGGCGAGATACTCTACTCCGACGAACAGAAATTCAACCACCTGGCAGCTAAAAATCCGGCGCTGAAGGATCTGAAGAAAACATTCAATCTTGATTTTGAATAATTATTTATTTGTCTCGTTGTGAGCGTGAAAAAACAAGCGCAGAATATTGATTACCTGACATCCGAAAAAACGGAGATCAGGAATTGCATCAGGCAGTACGGAAAGCTGGCAGGAGGGATAGCCCACGATCTGAATACCATACTCACAACAATATACGGCTACAGTGAGATGGCCCTGGAAACTATTGACGAGAACACTGAGGCAGGTCAGAACATTCGCAGCATCATTCTCGCGGCGGACAGAGCCAGGGCGCTTACCGGGCACCTGATGAACCTTAGCCGCCCCACAGCTAACGACACGAAAACAGTACGTGTCAGCGATATCATAAATGAAACAGTGAGCCTGATCAGGCCATCAGTACCTCACGGGACAGAAGTCGCATTAAACATGACCTCACCTGAAATTCTGGTCTCAGCTGATCCGCTGCAGCTTTTCAGAGCTTTCACTAACCTGGCTGTTAATGCATTGCAGGCAATGGAATCAACCGGAGGCCGGCTGACAATAACACTTGAGACGGTAACTGGCGATGGCCGTAAAAAGCTGTCGGCGGGCAATTACGCACTCATACGCTTTGCAGATACGGGGAGGGGCATGGATAAGAAGACAGTGAAAAAGATGTTTGACCCGTTTTTCACTGCAGGTAAGAATAAACAAGGTACAGGCCTGGGCTTATCGCTTGTTTACGACATAATTTCGGATCTTAACGGTGATATTACCGTTGCATCAGAGGTGAATGAGGGCACGGTGATTGAAATTCTTATCCCGGCTGAAACGGGCAAACTTGTCTCTCTTCCCTAAATACTTTATCTTTACGTTTCTTAATAACAGATAACGAAATATTTTTATGGCCGGGGTAATGATAGTTGAGGATGATCCTGCACTGCGCGGGATGCTGAGGGAAGCCCTGGAAAAAAGGAGGTATGTCGTAATAACGGCTTGTGACGGAAGAGAAGCAATTGCAAAATTCCGTCCTTCGGTAGTCGATCTTGTTATAACTGACCTCCTTATGCCTGAAGAGGACGGACTGATGGTCATAATGAAGATTAAGGAGATTAAGCCCTCAACCAGGATAATTGCTATCAGCGGAGGTGGAAAGGCAGGCCCGGGAAGCTATCTCCTCATGGCCAGTAAACTGGGAGCAGACATGGTTTTTTCAAAACCGTTCCTTCCATCAGAACTGGTGCAGAAGGTAAAAGAGATACTGGATAAACATTAAGACTGATAACTTGTTATTCTTTTGAAAAAATAACGATTAATAACTGAATATATGTTGACAAAGAAAGTAGAAGAATTCTGCAACAGGCAGATTGAAAGAGAAGGATACTCATCAAACCTTTACCTTGCAATGGCATCATGGGCAGAGAACAAAGGCCTGGCAGGCGTGGCATCATGGCTCTATGTACAGGCTGACGAAGAGCGGCTGCACATGCTCAAATTCATTAAATACGTCAATGAACGTGGCGGAACGGCACTTTTGCCGGCCTTCAAGCAGCCGCCTGTGAAATTCAAAAGCGTTCATGACATGTTCAAAGACGTCCTGAAACACGAACAGTTCATTTCAGCCAGCATAAATGAGGTTCTCGCAGTCGCCAATGATGAAAAAGATTATGCCACCTCTAACTGGATACAGTGGTTTGTGAATGAGCAGATACAGGAGGAGAGCAGCGCCAGGATTATCCTTGATAAACTTGCGCTCGCAGGTGAGTCCGGCCTCTATTTCCTGGACAGGGATATAATGGCTCTCAGAGCAGCTGCTGAACCGGCAGCTCAACCGGGAGCTTAATTGACTTTTACCGCAGAGAAGGCTGTCCTTTAATACAGGGACAGCCTTTTGTGCGTTCATTAAGCCGGAAAATTGATTACTTTTGCGGCATATTTTTTAAAAGATCATTAAATGAGCTTTGTAAGCAAAGTACTTACTGTTTTCCTGGGCGACAAAGAGGCGCGCGATTTAAAGGAGATAAACCCTTTCGTCGGAAAGATAAAGAGCGAAACTGCACTAATAACCTCTCTTTCAAATGATGCCCTGCGTGACCGTACTGCGGCCCTGAAAAAGGAAATAAAGGAATCCATCTCAGCTGAAGAACAGGAGATCCGTGATCTGAGGGCCACAGCTGAAAAAGAAGAGGATGTCAACCGGAAAGAAGAGCTTTATAATCAAATAGATAAGATCGACAAGCAGATCCTTGAGAATCTTGAAAAAAAGCTTGACGAGGTACTGCCGGCAGCTTTTGCCGTGATGAAGGAGACAGCGCGGCGCTTCAAGGAAAACGAAGTTCTCGAGGTGACGGCAAGGGATTGGGACCGCGATCTTGCTGCTATCCGTCCGTCAATAACCGTCGAGGGCGACAAAGCATACTGGAAGAACACCTGGATGGCCGGCGGCAATGAAATCCTCTGGGACATGGTGCACTACGACGTGCAGCTAATCGGAGGTGTGGCATTGCATAAGGGTAATATCTCCGAGATGGCCACCGGCGAGGGAAAGACACTTGTGGCTACACTGCCGGTGTTCCTGAATGCGCTCGCAGGCCGCGGAGTACATATAGTTACCGTCAATGACTACCTGTCAAAACGTGACTCGGAATGGATGGGCCCCCTGTATGAATTTCACGGTCTGTCAGTTGACTGTATTGATAAACATGAGCCTAACTCACAGGCCCGGCGCAAAGCATATAACTCTGATATAACCTTCGGAACGAACAATGAGTTTGGCTTTGACTACCTGCGTGATAATATGGCAATTAACCCTGAGGACCTTGTCCAGAGGAAGCACCATTACGCCATTGTTGACGAGGTCGACTCAGTGTTGATCGATGACGCAAGAACGCCTCTTATCATTTCCGGCCCTACGGCAAAGAGCGATACACTTCAGTTTGATGAGTACAAACATAAAGTTGAGGTGCTGGTGGGCGCCCAGAGAAAACTGGTCACGCAACTGCTTGCCGATGCAAAGAAAGCGCTTAATGACGGCAGGAACGATGACGCAGGACTGATGCTCCTGAGAGCTTACAAAGGACTGCCTAAGAACAGCGCACTTATAAAATATCTCAGCGAGGAAGGAGTAAGGACTCTTCTCCAGAAAACAGAGAACCTCTACATGCAGAATAACTCCAAGGAGATGCCAAAGGCAACGGAGGAGCTGTTTTTTGTCATTGATGAAAAAGCAAATTCCATCGAGCTGACAGAGAAAGGGCATGACCTCATCTCCACCTCAGTGGAAGATTCCAGCTTCTTTGTGCTGCCTGACGTGGGAAGCAAGATTGCCGACATTGAAAAGACAGTAAAGGATGAGACTGACAGGATGAGGGCCAAGGATGCGCTGCTTCAGGATTTTGCAGTCAAATCGGAGCGGGTGCACACCATGACACAGCTACTCAAGGCTTATACGCTCTTCGAGAATGATGTCGAATATGTTGTGATGGACAACAAGGTAAAGATAGTGGATGAGCAGACAGGCCGAATACTCGAAGGACGCCGTTACTCTGACGGTCTGCACCAGGCTATCGAAGCCAAGGAAAATGTCAAGGTCGAAGCCTCCACACAGACATACGCCACAATAACTCTCCAGAACTACTTCAGGATGTATCATAAGCTGGCCGGCATGACCGGTACTGCCGTCACCGAAGCAGGGGAGCTCTGGAATATTTATAAGCTTGATGTGGTGGTAATACCTACCAATGTGCAGGTAATAAGGAAAGACCATGAAGACCTGGTCTATAAGACCAAGAGGGAGAAATATAATGCCGTTATTGACGAGATTGTAAATCTGAACAAGCAGGGGAGGCCCATACTCGTAGGTACGACATCCGTTGAGATATCAGAACTGCTGAGCCGGATGCTCAAGATGAAAGGACTGAAGCATAACGTTCTGAATGCCAAGCTCCACCAGCGTGAGGCCGATATCGTGGCTGAAGCCGGAAAGACAGGCACCATTACCATAGCCACCAACATGGCGGGCAGGGGAACGGACATCAAGCTTACTCCCGAAGTGCGCGCGGCCGGGGGACTTGCAATTATAGGCACTGAACGTCATGAGTCACGCAGGGTCGACAGACAGCTCAGGGGCCGTGCCGGACGACAGGGAGACCCGGGCTCATCCCAGTTCTTTGTGTCACTGGAAGATGACCTGATGCGACTGTTCGGATCAGAGAGGATCTCCGGTATCATGGACCGGCTGGGACTGAAAGACGGGGAAATGATACAGCATTCCATGATCACAAAATCAATCGAGAGAGCCCAGAAAAAAGTTGAGGAAAATAACTTCGGAATAAGGAAGAGGCTGCTTGAATATGATGATGTGATGAATTCACAGAGGGAGGTCATCTACAGTAAGAGACGCCATGCCCTCCTCGGAGAAAGGCTTAGTGTCGATATTGCAAATATGATGTACGACGTTACGGATAATACAGTGACCGTCAATAAGGATACAGGCGATTTCGAGGAGTTTCAGTTCGGACTGATGAGAACGCTTTCGGTGGATTCACCGGTGACCAAACAGGAATTCGTGAAAGACAATAACCAGGTCATAATTGATGCCGTCTACGATAAAGTGCTTGATGCCTACAGACGCAAGGGAGAAGTGATCTCATCGACCGCACTTCCGGTGCTGAAGGATGTCTATGAAAGGATGTCAGCTACTTACGAGAATGTGGTTGTACCTATTACAGACGGTGCCCGTACCTACAGTGTGGTCACAAACCTTAAAGCTGCCGTTGATTCCGGAGGGAAGGAGCTGCTCCGCTCTTTTGAAAAGACCGCTGTGCTTGCAACAATTGACGATGCCTGGAGGGAACACCTTCGTGAAATGGATGACCTCAAGCAATCAGTGCAGAATGCTTCTTACGAACAGAAAGATCCTCTCCTGATATATAAGTTCGAGTCCTTCGAACTATTCAGGACAATGGTGAACAAGGTTAACCAGGATGTCGTCAGCCTGCTCATGAAAGGTACTATTCCGGTCACCTCACCAGATAATGTCAGGGAGGCCCAGCGACGCAAACAGATTGACATGAGCCGGCTCAGGACGCAGAAGAGCGACTTCGAAGGCTATGGGAGCGGCGGCGGATCACCGGAGAAAAAACAACAACAGACCGCAGCACCTGTCAGGGTTGACAAGAAAGTCGGCAGGAATGATCCATGCCCTTGCGGCAGCGGAAAGAAATACAAACAGTGTCACGGGAAGAATATCGCCGACACTGCTGCAGGTGTTTAGTGAAATTAGCTGAGATAAACTACTTCAGGGCTTCCATCGCTTTGGCAATGCGGGTTTGCATTGACCTGCCCACTGGTACGAGCGGCAACCTGAGGGTGTTCTGACAGAGATTCATATTGCTCATAATTGCCTTTATTCCGCCAGGGTTACCCTCGGCAAACAGAAGCTCCGTAATCTCCACGAACCTGAACTGTATTTCCCTTGCACTCTTAAAGTTATTTTTCAAAGCATGCTGAACGATCTCTGAACATTCAGCCGGATAGGCGTTTGCCAGTACTGATATCACCCCGGAACCGCCCAAAGCAGCCATTGGCAGCACATCAATATCATTCCCCGAAATAACCAGGAAACTGTCAGGTTTGTCCCTCATGATCTTCATAATATTCTCATAGTTGCCTGAGCTCTCCTTTATTCCGATTATATTATCACATGACCTTGCCAGCTCGAGGCAGGTCTCCGGCAGAATATTACTTGCCGTACGTGAAGGGACATTGTAAAGAATCACAGGGAGGGGACTGGCAAGGGCTACCTGCCTGAAATGCTGAAACAGGCCTTTCTGACACGGTTTGTTATAATAGGGAGCGACAGAGAGAATAGCGTCAACGCCTTCCAGGTCCGAATTGCGGATATAACTTACAACATCTGAAGTGTTGTTCCCGCCAATACCGAGGACCAGTGGAACTCTTTTTCCGATGGTTTCGACGGTAAAGCAGGTCAGGGCACTCTTTTCATCATTGCTGAGCGTTGATGCTTCTCCTGTGGTGCCAAGCAAAACGATATAATTCACACCACCGGCAATGACATGTTCAATAATCCTTCCCATGGCGGCAAAGTCAATGCTCAGGTCATTCTTGAATGGCGTGATGACTGCCACACCTGTTCCTTTGAATTTCTTCATCATGCTGAAATCCTTATGTTTGAATGTAGTTGTCAGGCTCTTGTCTCAGGGCCGCTGATCATTGTAAGATAATGCATTGTCTGCTCCAGGAAGAGAGCAATGCTGAACGGACGCGATGTCTTGATCATCATGTCATACGGTGTCTTCTCAGGCTCGCCTGAAATGTCCGGGCCCACCTTCATCGGTGCAGCCGACAGGGCAACAATATACTGAAGCTGGAAGAGTGATGAAGGATTGATATCTATTATAAGATCAAATTTTGTATTGATGAACTCCCTGGCGTCAACGGAAGCAGGGATAAATGCCCAGTTAATGTCTCCCTTCTTCAGAAACTTCATGTAAGAAAGACCTGTAAGCCTGTCAGGCACACTCTTGCCAGGCACCCATGTGAGTACCTCTACGCTCTTGTCCATCTCGTTAAGCTGCCTGTTCAGAGCTGCCAGATGCTGAAAATCGTTTTCAAATGAGGCATCCCATAGGATCCCAACCTTTTTTACCTTTTCAATATCGAATCCGTGCTGCAGCCTTCTGACTGATGAGAGGCGGTTCCGGAGAATCATCCTTCCGGCTTTTTGTCTGAGGCTTCCGAAAAGTTCCATAGAATGCAAACCTATTATTTTTTTGGTTTGTCCGGTCCGGCGAGGCAATTATTCTTTTATCATTTTAACAAACTCCTCCTCGGTCAGGAGCGGGATGCCGAGTTCTTCAGCCTTTGCCCTCTTGGCAGGTCCCATGTCGCTGCCTGCCACAATGAATGAGGTGCTTCCCGATACTGACCCGGCGTTCTTTCCCCCGGCGGCCTCAACAGCAGCTTTAATCTCCTCACGGGTGAATGCTGTGAAACTGCCGCTGACAACGATGGTCTTGCCTGCAAGAGGCCCTGTTGCAGCTACTGCCGGTGCCATCCCTTCAAAACTCATCCCGGCGGCCCTGAGACGTCTGTATAATCTCGATGTTGTCAGCATCGGCGAAGTACTCCCTGACACTGGTACTGATCCGCGGACCAATCTCCGGCAATAAGCACAGCTGATCATCAGTTGCATTCATCAGGGTGTCAAGATCCGGAAAACCGGCTGCCAGGGTCCTGGCAATGGTCTCACCCACATGCCTTATGCCCAGTGCAAACAACTTACGGTGATAGGTTGCGGAGAGTGATTTTGCCAGACCGTCGAGAATATTCGCAGCTGACTTGTTTCCAAGCCGTTCCAGTGAAGCAAGCTGATCATGCTTCAGATCATAAAGGTCTGCAACATTTCTTACAAGCCCCTGTGAGTAAAGAAGCTCGATTGTCTCTTCTCCCAGTCCGTCAATATTCATTGCCTTGCGCGATACAAAATGGATTATCCTGCGTGTGATCTGGGGCGGACAATGGAGATAGTTCGGGCAGTAATGATTGGCTTCTCCTTCCGTGCGCACCAGGGGCGTACCGCATTCCGGACACTCCAGGGGAAAAGCGACCGGGGCCGTTCCGTGCAACCTGCGGCTGGTGTCGACTTCGACTATTTTCGGTATTATCTCGCCGCCCTTCTCAATTATTACGGTATCGCCGTAATGCAGTCCCAGCATCTCAATCTGGTCGCTGTTGTGGAGGGTCGCACGTTTTACCGTTGTTCCGGCGAGAAGCACCGGCCTGAGATTGGCGACAGGCGTCACATTACCAGTCCTGCCGACCTGAAAATCGACTGAGAGCAGTTCAGTCAGCGCTTGCTCGGCAGCATACTTGTAGGCAATTGCCCAGCGCGGCGACTTTGCAGTGTTGCCAAGAAGCTTCTGCGCTGCCAGTGAATTGACTTTTACAACTACACCGTCAGTATCGTACGGAAGTTTCTTTCTCCCGGTCTCCCAGTCAGCAATGAACTTTATTACCTCATCTATGCCGCTGCACCGCTGAATAATATCGGAGATACGAAAGCCCCACGAGCGTGCCGCCATAAGATTGTCATAGTGGTTATCGGAAGGAAGCTTATCCCCCAGAAGATAGTAAAGGAAACAGTCGAGCGGACGTGAGGCGACAATGCGCGGATCAAGCATCTTGATTGTGCCGGCTGCAGCATTGCGCGGGTTCGCAAAGGGAGCCTCACCTCTTGATGAGCGGTCAGCATTCATCTCCTCAAAACCCTTGCGCGGCAGGTAGATCTCACCTCTTATTGTAAATGAGACGGGAGCTTCTGACGCCGTTATCTTAACCGGGATGCTTCTGATGGTTCTGACATTAATGGTGACATCATCACCCACGTTGCCATCACCCCTGGTTACTGCCCTGACAAGCCTGCCATCCTCATAGCTGAGGCTGATGGATACACCGTCGAACTTCAGTTCGCATACGTATTCAGGCACATAGCCAAGCGCCTTTTGAACCCTCTCCCCGAAATCGTTCACTTCCTCCGTACTGTATGTGTTGCCCAGAGAAAGCATAGGGGTGAGGTGCTCAGCCTGCCGGAATTCTTCGGTGAGGTCGCTGCCTACCCTCATGGTCGGCGAGTCAGGTGTCATCAACTCCGGAAAATTCTTTTCAATCGTATTAAGCTCTGTGAGCAGTATATCGAATTCAAAGTCGGATATAACAGGCTTATTCAGAACATAGTATCTATGGTTATGTTCATCGATGGTTTTCCTGAGCTCTTCTGCTCTTATTTTAGCTTCAGCAAGCTTCATTGGGGCAATGACTGGTTAAAGTAAATAACATCAGCTCCAGATTCCGGGTATAGTTGTTCCGCAGCTGCACTTTCCGTTTTTCAGGCTGTCAGATACTATCCTGAAGCCGCTTCTTTCAATCACCTTCTTTTTGCATGACGGGCAGACGGTATCATCAATATCTGTCCCTGGCACATTACCTATATAAATGTATTTAAGCCCTTCTTCGTGTGCAATAGCTGCAGCAGAGTCAAGGATACCGGTAGGGGTGGGAGGCAGATGCTCGAGTTTGTACTGTGGCTGAAAGCGGCTGAAATGTATCGGTGTTTCTGTGAACCCGTTATCGGCAAGCCATTTGCACATAAGCCTTATCTCATCCTTCTTGTCAGTCCAGCCCGGGACAATGAGGCTGGTGATCTCCAGCCATACACCTTCATCCCTGTATACCTTGAGAGCATCAAGAACAGGTTGGAGCTTGCCACCGCTAAGCTTAAGGTAGGTACTTTCACTGAACGATTTGAGATCGATATTGACACCGTCAATAAAGCGACAGAGCTCTCTTAGCGGCTCCCTGTTGATGTAGCCGTTTGAATGCATAATGTTTTTTATCCCTGCGGCACGCGCCAGCTTTGAAGTCTCATAGACATATTCATAAAACGTTACTGGCTCGGAGTATGTGTATGCGATGGACCTGCAGTTGCCTGATATGGCTTTCGCAACCACATCTTCCGGAGGCATATCGTAGTTCCTTGTCTTATCGGGAGAGGTCTGTGAGATAGTCCAGTTCTGACAGTTGAGACAGGCAAAATTGCATCCTGCGGTTGCGATTGAAAATGCTGTTGACCCGGGAAGAAAATGATAGAGAGGTTTTTTCTCCACAGGATCAATATTCACTGCACATGGATTACCAAAGGCCATCGTGTAAAGTTTTGAATTCCTGACCACCCTGTTGCGGCAATCACTTAACTCACCTTCTTTCGGATTACACTCATTTGGACAGATCCTGCATATTACACCACGGGCGCTTTCCTCCTGGTACATGGCCAGCCTTTCCTTCGGCGCCGGCTTCATGCCCTCCAGGCTCAAAGGAGCTATGACGCCGGCTGCCATAGCAAGCGAACCCTGCCTGGCGAATGTCCTGCGTGTGATCTTGCTTCCTCTGATTCCCAATGACATGAGTATATTGATTAATGGATATAAAGCTAATGGTTAAAGTGCACTGATACAATAATTCCGGCTATTAAAATAAGAGCTGCAAGAATAAAAGATACATTGCTTATTCCTGCCAGCGGAACCAGTATTGTTGATATTGTCAGGTAACCCAGGGCTGATCCGGCCAGGTCAGCGGCGTACACTTCCCCGGTGCTTCCCTGGCTGCCTGATGATGTCAGCACCCTGTACACTGACCCGGTCAGGAATCCTGCTGCAAGCAGGAAGATGAAAATGAATGGCAGGACAATACCAGGAGCTGCCTTTACCAGGGAGGGTGCAAGAAGTCCTGTAACACCGTATATGACAGCCAGAAGCAGAGTACAGATCATCATTGACCTGGCTGCTGTGACGCGTCCCCGGCCTGCTCCGGCAGCAAGTCCCGCCATAAGCAGTGTAAGCACAAGAGCAGAGAGTAAATAGATGTTACCGACGGTCATCTGCAGAATAAAGATCATTACCATACCAAAACCGGCCAACCCTGCGGAAGAGGCAAACATCATCAGGCCTCCCCTCCGTATGAAGACAAAGGGGATTATAACCATAAGGACCATCACAGCGACAACGCCGCCGGCAATACCTTTGCTCTCAAGTGAAAGCAGATTGGTGAACCATGATGATACGGGCCTGGTGGCGGTATTGAAACCGGCTGTCCTGTCAACCTCCATGATGATCTGTCCGCTCTTGCGCCTCAAGTCATCATCGTTAAGATAATCACCGTTTACATAACTGCTTTGAATACCGCTTCTGGCAGCCAGTACTGAGATTGAATCTGAAAGAGGACTGTCAGATGCAATTACATAAAGCGATGATCCGGGTATCAGGATCACATTGCCAAAGACCTGGTTCAGGGCATTGTATACCGGAGAAAACCCCTTACGGTAGCTTTCAGGGGAATAGTTATAATAAGGCATCGGCGTGCAGAGGAAGAGCCCTCCGGGAGAGAGATGTTCCTTTACCTCCCTGAAATATTCAACTGTGAAGTACCTGTTGACTGACAGTGTGGAAGGCGGTGGTATCAGCTGCAGCACGGCATCATATACCTCTTTGTTTCTCCTCATAAAGGAAACAGGATCACTCTTTTTGACGCTTATCGTCATTTTGCCTGCGAGGGTGTCACGCGCACCCTCAGCAGCAATAATTCCAGGGTCATGCTCAAGGTATACCACCTCGCTTATGACGTGTTTCTCCAGCTCCCCGATATGCTTCATCAGTCCTCCGGAGATGACCATTACCTTCTCATACTTTTCTCTCTGAAGCAGTGCATAATGAATATTCTCCTCAGCCCTGATGACATCACCGGAAAAGAAAAGCGGCCTGTGGTCATAAAAGATGGCAGACTCTCCCCCGTAGGTGCCTGTGGTGATATTTCCGTACGGCGTATCTATGCTCTTCTCTGCCCTCACCCCCGGCAGAAGCACGCTTCTGATGGCAGGGTCAGGACTAAAGATCAACACAGTCACTGTCATCAGCAATGCGCCTGTCAGTACTGTCCTTCGAACGCGGGCGGGGTAGCCCGTGAGCATAACCACAAGGCTCAGGGATAAAAGCAGGATGAGAATGTACAGCTGATAGTTGGAAATATAAAGGGTAACGGTAGTGGCGGTGAGTACGCCGGCAGCTGCCGAGCCTGCTGTCTCTGTACCGAAACTGCTGCCCGGGACGATTTCATTGTCAGCCTGTCTTATCGCAGACAGTCTGATGAAGATGAATGATGAGATGAATGTGACAGGCGCCACACTCACTGAAATTATAAAAAGCATCTTAAGCACAGACGGGGCCTCGCCTGGCGCAAGAAGAATCCTGTTCATAAACATAAAAATGAGTGGTGCAAGAGCCATGCCTGCAATCAGTGTCCACATCATTTTCCTCAGGTCATTGATGCCTGACCGTCCTCCTGTGACGGCACCGGCAGCGGCGATTATCAGCCAGACCCAGAGGAAGAAACCAGCGGAAGCTTCCGTTCCGCCTCCGAGAATGACCGCTTCGCGCATGAGAATAAACTGCACCGATGAGCTGGCAAACCCTGTAAGCATCAACAGTTTCGCAACCGCATTATCTGCCAGTTGCCGGTGTGAAGCATTATTGGTTGCATTTTCCGGTCCGCTGTTTTTATTTTTTGCGAAATAATAACGCAAGTGCCATGTCAGGTGAATTATTGCAGCGAACGCCATTGCGATGCCGATCTCCACATGCCAGTGAAGCAGCTGCCCTGAAAATGAAATGTTCCACTTATAGGTGATTTTCAGGGCCATGAACAAGCCGAACAATGCGGCTATCATGAAAGTGGCCAGAAGGACCCAGTTCCAGAAGCGCCGGTGATATTCCTTAGGAAGGAAACCGGTTGAAGTGAGGGAAAGTGTGAACAGATAAATTACGAGAGTGGTCAGTCCTATTGGCAGGGCATGATACATCGTGTTATATCTTATTCATCGAAGACATAAGCTTCGTAGACAAAGATTTCCGTATCCTGGTCTTTCCATCCATCCCAGCCTATACCCGCCTTGTCGTGAGCGCAGTAGCCCAGGAACTCGGTTACGCTCCATCCTCTTTCAGAAGCCACCTGGGGAAGGAGGGTCCCGGACCTGATACCTTTTTTAATATAGATACCGTGCTTTCCGATTTTTATCTGGTTGATGTCTGTAATCCTGGTCATCGGGCCAAGGACTGATATCTCGAGGTGTATATCAGGGAATTCGGCGAGTGTAAGGGGAGAGAACCTCGGATCATCGAATGCGGCTTCCAGGGCCATTGTCCCGATGACTTCCCAGAGGGGATCGGGAGAGGTGAAACGTCCGATACAACCCCGCAGATTGCCGTCAATTGTAATTGTGACAAAAGCGCCCAGGGGTTCCTTCAGCCGGGGTGTCAGTTTCTCCGTGCCGACACTGCGTGGTTTTGTTCCCTTAAGTTTTGCAGAGATTGATTCGCGTGCAATGCCAAGCAAAGTCTTCTTCTCATCAGCTGTAAGCGAAAACTCATCCATGGGAGCAAGCCTGTGTGCTTCATGGGACTTTTCATCCACAACTATGGCATTGTAACCGACTACCTGATCCCTGTCACCGTGAGGTGAATCACCTGAATTTCTATATTCGACATTACGGAAGCTCAGACTGCCGTCTTCTTCGGTGAGGTACAGGAGTACCAATGCAGCAGTCCAGCCGCACATTGCTGTTGAGAGGTTGTCAATTCCGGAAGATTCGACCTCCCTGATTGTCTTAAGAAAGGTATCAGGGTCACCTGTCAGAATAGCATCACTGGTGAGCTTGTCTGCCCTGACCGCTTCGCTATATGTAGGATAATGAGAGAAATCACTGCTTATGATAAACAGGTTGCGTTCATTGAACCATGGACTGAGCTCGGAGGCTATCAGGTCAAGCATGGTTGTATTACGTGTACCCAGCAGAATAGGCACGACCATCGGAGTTTTACTGAAATGAAACTGGATGAAAGGAAGCTGAACCTCCAGTGAGTGCTCCACCTTATGCGCGTCATCCATCTCAATAAACCATTTGCTCTTGCTGACCAGTTCGTCACCGAGAGCCCTGTTAACCGGTACTGTACCCAGGGGAGTCACCATGTCGCCTGAAGTGAACACAGCGGCACCTTCAAAGGAGTACCTGTGGCTCACACCTATAAGAAAGATATTGTCGTAATCAGAATCGCCCGTTATGGCTGAATAACCGGCAGCAGCAGTGTGGCCTGAATAGACATAACCGGCATGAGGCAAAATAAGTGCTCTTACCCTGGTGCCGGAATATACGTTTTTGATTGAATTGAAATATCCTGCGAGCTCACTGTTTAGTTTGTCCTTGCCGGCAGGATAAAAGCTGCCTGCAACTGCAGGCTGCCTGTCATGCCCGGCTTCCTGTCCGTTGATGTTCATAAGCGGGATTGTTAAGGTCATTAGGATAAAACTAACCGTTTTCATAAAAACAGCTGTTATCACCCGTAAAGGTAAACTAAAAAACGGTAAAAAAGAGGAAAAAAACAGTTAGATAAGTACGATATTTTCCTTGATGGTATTTCCATCTTCATCAATGCCGTAAAGCCTTATCCCTACACTGCATGTGGCATCAGCCGTTACATCGAGGAACGGAGACAGCGATTCCCTAACATCTTCCTCGCCCATGGAATCATACTCCTCAATATCAAAGTAAAGATGTACAAAAAGTATATGATCGCTCTTTTTGATCTTGGTCAGCGTCTTTAGAATCTTCCCCATCCAAATGACTGAGGAAGTGTTAAAATAATCAACGTTGAATTTGAGGTTTGTGCTCTCGGCAGGGTTCTTTGCATACTCACCGGCCCATTTGTAAAGAGGCTCGAAAAATGAGGATGCATTCTCGGGTAATGATTTGCCGGTAAAGGCCAATATGCCCGTATCTGCCACAAAACTCACCATTGGCGTCTTTGAAGTGGCCTCAATCCTTATATCCTGTAGTTTAACCATACTGTAAATACCTTCCCTGTTCTCGCTTTATTGCCCCAAGCAACATCATAAAGGTAGTCCGATTTTTATGACAAGGAAATTCCTTCGTCAAAAAAAAATGACTAGTTATCAACTTTTTTGAACAATTTACTCCTCTTTTGAGCAATAACTTGAGCCCTGAGGTAACAAAGGAAATACTATATTTGCAGGCGAAAATAAATGAGGATGGAAGAGCTGCTCAGGAAGGGTTTCAGGGAGGCAATCAGAAGCCTGTACAGTGCTGATGTGAATGATGAACTCCTTCAGATACAGAAGACCAGGAAAGAGTTTACGGGTGACCTGACACTGGTTGCTTTTCCACTCACTAAAATATCTCATAAATCCCCTGAGCAGACAGCAAATGATTTAGGTGATTACCTGACTCAACATGTTGAAGCTGTGAGCGGGTTCAATGTAATAAAGGGATTTCTGAACATCGTCATTTCCCCGGCAATATGGGCCAGACAACTGGGAATAATTTCTGAAGAAAGGGATTACGGTTTTATAAAGCCGGACAGTGATGCGCCAATGATGGTCATCGAATACTCTTCACCCAACACCAACAAACCTCTGCACCTGGGGCATATACGGAATAACCTTCTCGGGTACTCCCTCTCGAGGATATGCAGCGCAGCCGGGAACAGGGTGATCAGAACCAATATCGTCAACGACAGGGGAATACATATCTGCAAGTCGATGGTTGCCTGGCAGCTTTTTGCCGGCGGGGCGACGCCGGCATCGGCAGGAATGAAGGGCGACCATTTCGTAGGAGATTATTACGTCCTCTTTGAAAAGAAATACAAGGAGGAAATTGATGGTCTTGTCGCTGCCGGGTCAACGCCCGAGGAGGCGCGAGACAATGCCCCGCTGATGGTCGCCGCACGACGCATGCTCCTTAAATGGGAGGCCGGCGATGAGGAGACGGTGACACTGTGGAACAGAATGAACTCATGGGTGTACGAAGGGTTTGAAGTGACATATAATGCCCTCGGCGTGGAGTTCGATAAGATATATTATGAGTCTGAAACATATAAAACCGGAAGGGAACTGGTCCTCCGGTCACTGGAAGCAGGCAGCCTCATAAGAAAAGATGACGGCTCGGTGTGGATCGACCTCACTGCTGATAAACTCGATGAGAAACTGCTGCTCAGATCTGACGGCACCGCCGTTTATATCACACAGGACCTTGGGACAGCGGTGATAAGGTACAACGACTACCACTTCGACAAGCATATTTATGTCGTTGGAAATGAACAAAACTACCATTTCCAGGTACTTGCCCTCACCCTTAAGAGGATGGGATACAAGTGGGCCGGCGGACTCCTCCATTTCTCCTACGGCATGGTGGAACTTCCGGAAGGAAAGATGAAATCAAGGGAGGGCAAGGTTGTCGATGCTGACGACCTGATTAAGGAGATGACCGACACAGCAAGGACGATGTCACAGGATCTTGGCAAACTTGCCGGTTACAGCGAGACTGAAAAGGAGAATATCTGCCGGCAGATAGGCCTCGGGGCACTGAAATATTTTATACTCAAGGTAGACCCGAAGAAAAACATGACCTTCAATCCTGCTGAATCAATCGATTTCAACGGTAACACTGGTCCATTTATCCAATATACTTATACCCGTATCAGATCAGTGATGAAAAAGGCGGAAGAAACTGCCGTTAAGTACGGGATGGAGAGCTATGACGGCTTCACGCCGAATCCCAAGGAAATAAGTGTCATAAAACTGTTAAACGATTTCCCTTCCGTGGTGAGGGAAGCCGCCGGAGAACTGAGTCCTGCACTGCTGGCCAATTACTGTTATGATCTTGCCAGGGAATTCAACCAGTTCTATCACGACTACTCCATCCTCGGTGAGGAGGACAGGACAGTGCGCGACTTCAGACTGAGGCTCTCAGCCCTGACAGGCACCGTCCTTGAAAAAGGACTCTGGCTGCTGGGCATTGAAGCGCCTGAGAGAATGTAAAATCAAAATATCTGATTAGTTATGTTTGAAAACCTTAGCGAAAGACTTGAACGATCCTTTAAAATATTAAAAGGCGAAGGTACCATCTCTGAGATTAACGTATCCGAAACTCTCAAGGATGTGCGCCGGGCATTGCTCGATGCCGACGTGAACTTCAAAATTGCAAAGCAGTTTACTGACACTGTCAAGCAGCAGGCCCTGGGGCAGAATGTGCTCAAGTCGGTCAAACCTTCGCAGATGATGATCAAGATTGTCCATGACGAGCTTGTTCACCTGATGGGAGGTGAGAAGACTGACATAAATATAAAGACCAATCCTTCAATAATACTCATTGCCGGTCTTCAGGGAAGCGGCAAGACAACCTTCAGTGCCAAGCTGGCTAAATATCTTAAGAGCAAGCGCGGAAAAAACCCACTCCTTGTGGCCGGCGACGTTTACAGGCCCGCAGCCATAGAACAGCTCAGGGTGCTCGGCTCACAGATTGAAGTTCCTGTTTATACCGAAGAAGGCAGCCTTAACCCGGTGGAGATAGCACGCAATGCAGTCAGGGAAGCCCGGAAGAACGGCAATGACGTAGTAATAATAGATACGGCAGGGCGACTGGCGGTTGATGAGGAGATGATGAAAGAGATCGCTGCCGTGAAGAGCGCGACGAACCCGCACGAGACTCTCTTTGTAGTTGATTCGATGACAGGACAGGATGCGGTGAACACGGCATTTGAGTTCAATGAAAGAATAGACTACGACGGCGTTGTCCTGACAAAACTCGACGGAGATACAAGGGGAGGAGCTGCCCTCTCGATAAGGGCCGTGGTCAACAAACCCGTGAAATTCATCAGCGCCGGGGAGAAGATGGATGCCATTGATATCTTCTACCCTGAAAGAATGGCTGACAGAATTCTCGGTATGGGCGACATTGTCTCCCTGGTGGAGAAGGCACAGGAACAGTATGATGAGGTTGAAGCACGGAAGCTTCAGAAAAAGATAGCAAAGGACCAGTTCGACTTCAACGACTTTGTCTCGCAGATACATCAGATAAAGAAGATGGGTAACATGAAGGATCTGATGGGGATGATACCCGGCGTGGGGAAAGCAATAAAGGATCTTGACATTGACGACAATGCCTTTAAGAGTATCGAGGCTATAATTGGAAGCATGACCCCGGCAGAAAGGTCAAATCCCATGCTTCTCAACGGCACCCGCAGAAAACGCATTGCCGAAGGAAGTGGCACCACGGTAATGGAGGTAAACAGGCTCCTGAAACAGTTCGACCAGACACGGAAAATAATGAAAACGGTCGCCAAGGGAGGTGACTTGTCGAAGCTTGCGCAGAAGAGATAAAAGTCATTAGGCAATAGGCAATAGGCAATAGCAAATTGCAAATAATTCGCAAATCGTAAATCGCAAATAGAGTATGTACCAGCTCATTGACGGAAAGAAAACTGCAGAGGAAATAAAATCTGAGATAGCTGCAAAGGTAAGCAGCATGAAGGAGAGAGGCATACGCGTTCCTCATCTTGCGGCTGTACTCGTCGGTCATGATGGCGGCAGCGAGACTTATGTCGCGCATAAGGTAAAGGATTGCGGAGAAGTCGGCTTCCGGTCAACACTGGTGCGCTTCGATGCCTCTGTAAGCGAACAGGAACTGCTCGCCAAGGTCGTGGAACTGAATAATGATCCTGAGATTGACGGACTGATAGTCCAGCTTCCTCTGCCTGACCATATATCTGAAGATAAAGTCATCGAAACCATCTCACCACTGAAGGATGTTGATGGCTTTCACCCCATCAATGTGGGGAGGATGACGGCAGGATTGCCCTCCCTGGTGTCAGCCACGCCGGCAGGTATCATGGAGCTGCTCAAAAGGTATAAGATCACTCTTAAAGGATCGGAGTGTGTTGTAGCCGGCAGAAGTAACATTGTAGGGAGGCCTGTAAGCATCCTCCTGTCTCAGAAGGGTATAGACGCAACAGTTACACTGGTGCACAGCCGTACCCGTGACATAGCATCCGTACTGAGAAGAGCAGACATTATCATCGCAGCCCTTGGTATCCCGGGCTTCATCAAAGCTGATATGGTGAAGGAAGGCGCTGTGATCATTGACGTCGGCACCACACGCGTTGAAGCCCCCGGAACAAAATCAGGGTGGAGGCTGAAAGGCGATGTCGACTTTGAGAATGTGGCACCCAGATGCTCTTTTATAACGCCTGTGCCGGGTGGGGTAGGCCCCATGACAAGAGTATCACTTCTGCTTAATACCCTGCAGGCCTGCAGGAGATAACAAATCAGTCCACCGGCAGATCGATGCCGGTAAAATACAGGTCATAACCGCCCTGACCTCCTGAACGGTCAGACGAAAAGATCAGGTACCTGTTTTCAAAATACAGATCAGTGCCCAGAACAGGCCGGTATTCATTGTAAGAGGAATTAATCCCTGGCCCCAGGTTTACCGGTGAGCTCCATTTACCGTCCCTGAAAACGGACAGGTACAGATCAAAACCACCTGACCCTCCAGGCATGTCGGATGCAAAGACCATATATTTTCCTGAGACAAACGGACATTTATCCTGAGAACCGCTGCAAAGACTGTCAACGGCAACAGGAGATGCCGGAGCCGAGGAGAACCATTCATCCAGGTCTGTGGCCGCTGGCCTTTTCATCATGTAGATGTCAAAATCACCCGACCGGTCGGAACAGAAATATGCAGTGTCAAGCGTTTGGCTGAGCGACAGGTAAACATCGTTGAAATCTGAATTGAAGACGGTTGCCGGAACAGGATCATGAATGACAGGAAGAGGTGAATAGACCGGTATGTACCATGTGAAAACAATATCGAGCCCCGTACCTTCCGCCTCCGTGCCGGCGGCCATATATTCCTTGCCGTTACCGGAATTAAAGAACCTGTAAGGGCCAAACTCATTCCCTGAAGTGTTAAAGACGGAAGTCAGCTCATCCAGGAAGGGATCCGGACTCATCTCGCTGGAAAGGTTGAAATAGCCGGTGGTTTGTCCGAAGGAATACCAGATGACACCGTGTACGAGGTCAAACTCACCGCCCGAACTGTTGCGGTTAGAAGAAAAAACCAGCGGTTCATAGGAATCTATTGTGGAAGCCTCAAGAGCCGTATTGTAGTCATCATACTGAGTGTTAAGCCCTTCGAGCGCCATTACTGAATCCGGAAAAATGCCCGAATCAAAATTGACCTTCAGCGGTTTTTCGTTACAGCCTGCAATAAGAGCAATCGCGATAAAGCAAAGAATAGGGTATAAAAGCTTTTGAGTTGTCATAATACCCTTTTAACGTAAAAAGATGGCTGAAAGTTGCCTGACACTGAAATGCACAAAAAAAAACCGGGCCAGAGGCCCGGTCAGAAGGTAGAATTTAGGTTAATCCTAGGGTAATATTGGGTTTGAGGGTAATCTTTTGATTTCAATTATAAGATGCAAAGTAGTCCCGTAAGGTTGCGTCGGCCTGAAATAATTTTTCCAAAGCTCTGGTTATCATGTTTAAAAAAAGTTAAGGCTGTTGATAATTGACAATGAATTAAAGAACGGGGATGATATTATATTATACATTTGCAGGATATTTTTGGGGAGAATGGAAGAAGAGAAATTCGGTTTCGTACACGACAGTGAGGTAGAAGAGGTTATTCTCCGGTTTGAAAAGATGCGGAAGAACAAGGAATCCTGTTACTTTGATGTGATTGAATTTGAAGCGATTATAGATTATTACCTGGATGGTAATAAGCCTGCAAATGCTTTTGAAGCCACATCATTCGCATGTGAGCTACACCCTAATTCAGTTCCGATACAGATACGCAAAGCCAGAGTTCTGCTTGAGAAAGGCAGAGCCACGGAAGCCCTCGCCATCACCAACCTCATCGAAAATATTGAGCCCGGCAACTATGACATCTATGTGTGCAAGGGAACTGCACTGGCTATGCTGGGTGACGTTACCGGCGCAAGGAAAGTCTTTAATCTTGCACTGGAATCTGATTCTGAGGACCAGGAAACAATCCTGTACAGCATAACATCAGTGCTGCAGAACCTCAATTATTACGAGGAGATGATACCTTACCTCCATATGCTGGAGAAACTTGAGCCTGACTTTGCTGCACATACCTATGACCTGGCATATGCATATGACAAAAAAGGCGATTACAAGCAGAGCGTTAAATACTATACCAACTACCTCGATGAAGAGCCATACTCTGACAGTGCATGGTACAACCTTGGTATAATATACAATAAAACAGGTGATTACGGTAAAGCACTTGAAGCTTACGATTATGCCCTGGCGATAAACCCGGAAAACACCTTTGCCCTCTTCAACAAGGCCAACATACTCAGTAACCTTGAGAAATACATGGAGGCAATGGATGTCTACCGCGAATTCGTCGAAGAGGAACCGGATAGCCTTGAAGGACTTACGTACCTGGCCGAATGCTATGACAAAACCGGCAATGAGGAGATGGCAAGGAAATACTACCAGGAGGCTATCGAACTTACTCCGGATTTTCCGGATCCATGGTATGGACTGGGATTACTCTCCATATCACGCGACAAGGCTTCGGAAGCCATAGCCCCGCTAAAAAAAGCCATTCAGCTCGATCCGAATAACCCGGATTACTGGTTCACACTGGGAAAGGCATATATCATGCTCAGTAACGTCAAACAGGCACTCAAATGCTTCAGGGAGACTTTACGTCTTGACGGTTACTACGATGAGGCCTGGATAGAAACCGGACTGATAATAATGATGACAGGCGCTTTCACCGGGGCGATACGCCTGCTCAAAAAGATTAAAAGGATAAGCGGCGACCTGCCGGGAATATATTTTCTGCTGGCCTCTGCCTTTCTCCACACTGGTAAAAAAACTGAAGCAAGGAAGGCGCTGACAGTGGCTGCCATGCTTGACGACGAACTGTTTGAGGATTATGCCATCATCCTGCCCGAGGAAATGCTCACACCGGCAATGAGAAAGCTCTTCAGGAAAACAAAGTGATCCATATATGAAAAATGTAAGACAACTGCTTACGCACATTCCTGAAAGACCCTCCAAACCCAGGAATGAAGGCCTGACCATGATAATGGATAAAGGGCTGAGTCTCAGGGAGGCAGAAGATTTGGCCGAGGTCGGCAGAGAATATGTCGATTTTGTGAAGCTCGGCTTCGGAACATCCGTTATTACTCCTGACGCAGATAAGAAAATCAAAACCTATCATAAGGCCGGAATGACTGTTTACCTTGGTGGAACACTCTTCGAAGCATTCATCATCAGGGGGATGTACAAGGAATATGTTGAGCTCCTTAAGGAGTCGGGAATCACAATGGTTGAGGTTTCTGACGGCTCCTATGAGTTTGAACACAGCGAAAAGCTTGACTATATCAGGAAACTGTCAAAGGAATTCACTGTCGTTTCTGAGGTGGGATCAAAGAAGAAAAACATCGTCTTTACTCCTGCACAGTGGGTTGAGATGATGAAGTCAGAGCTTGAGGCAGGCTCGGTCAAAGTAATTGCTGAAGCGCGCGAATCAGGCACAATAGGCATATATAACGATGACGGTTCGGTGAACCTCGACCTGATAAATACAATATCGAAGCAGGTTGGCTTTCACAACGTCCTATGGGAGGCGCCGATGAAACCGCAACAGGCCTGGTTCATACTCAACTTCGGCGCCAACGTCAACCTTGGCAACATTGCTCCGAATGAGATAATAGCCCTCGAATCACTGCGGCTGGGACTGAGGAGCGACACCTTCTTCAGCTTCCTTCCCGAAAACATGAAATGAGACTGTTCGGCATTATAGGATATCCTCTCGGACACTCATTCTCTCAAAAGTATTTCACGGAAAAATTCAGCAGGGAAGGCCTTGCTGAACACAGTTATTCAAAATTCGAGCTGACTTCAATCAATCTGCTTCCGGCACTGCTTGAAAAAGAACATGACCTCTGCGGATTCAATGTCACTATCCCCTATAAGATTGCGGTGATGGATTACCTCGATGAAATTGATGTGATGGCTGCAGAAATAGGAGCAGTAAATACCGTCAGGGTGACCAGGAAAAACGGCAAGCCATACCTTAAAGGATTCAATACTGACGCTCCCGCTTTCAGGGAATCACTTCTTGAAAACCTGATCATGCTGCCTGAAACAGCCCTTGTCCTTGGCACAGGGGGAGCATCAAGAAGTGTCATGCATACTCTTATTGAACTGAATATAAGAGCTATACCTGTCTCAAGAAAACCCGTTAAAGGCGGTTATTCATATAACAGCCTTCCCGGAGAGGTGATCAGCGAAGCAGGACTGATTGTCAATACAACACCGCTTGGCACATCACCTGCAACGGATGCCTCGCCGCCCATTGATTACAGCCACCTGAGGGAAGGACAGTTGCTTTTTGACCTGGTATATAATCCACCTGTGACACAGTTCCTTCAAATGGGAGAGGAGTACGGATGCCAGACCGTGAACGGGGAGGAGATGTTCCTGAAACAGGCTGAGCTGGCCTGGATGGTCTGGAATCAGGAGATCAGATAAAAAGAGTATCCGGATATTCAATTCCGGTGAGTGACAAGCCATGCGCTGCTGCTGATTGTCCCGCCAGTCCGCGGTCACGGCCCGCAAGAATCCCTTCGAATTCTTTCAAAGACAACTTACCCCTTCCAACAGGGATCAGCGTTCCTACAACTGCCCTGACCATATTCCTGAGAAAACGGTCTGCCCTGATTGTAAAGACAAGTTTGCCCGGTTCTTCATCCCAGCGGGCATAACTGACTTTGCAGATGTTTGTCTTATTGCCTCCGTGCAGGCGACTGAAGCTTGTGAAGTCATTGTGGTTCAGTAGTATGGCTGATGCCGTGTTTAGCAGGTTGATATCAAGCTTCCAGTAGAGCAGCCAGGCAGTGTCAGTGACAAATGGATCCTTGACTGTCGTAATTGTGTACTGATAAGTCCTTGACAGTGCATCAAAACGGGCATTGGCATCGGCCTTTACCCTTACTATTTTCTTCACTGCAATATCAGGCGGAAGAATGCTGTTCAGGTTATAGAAGATCTGTCCGTCGCCTTCCAGGTCATTCCTTGCTGAATCAAAATGTGCACAGAAAAATGATGCATGAACTCCTGTGTCTGTCCTGCCGGCTCCCGTTATTGCGACCTGCTCGCTCAACACAGTGCCAAGTGCCTTTGTAAGAACACCTTGCACGGTATGTTTGCCGGGCTGCACCTGCCATCCGTTATACGCCGTTCCCCTGAACGAGAAGAACATGAAATACCTCGTCATAGCACTCATTTGGCGCAAAGATAGCCAAAGAACCTTGGCACGGCTGCAGCTTTTAAGTAAATTGCACTCACAAATAATAGTGCTGAAATGAGTGATATGATTCTGAAACGCGGGTTCGCCAGCGATAACAACTCAGGGGTTCACCCCACTGTCATTGAAGAGCTGATTCATGTAAATCACGGGCATGTGGTTGGCTACGGAGGCGATCCTTTTACTGAGAAGGCACATGCCATGCTCAGGAACGAGCTTGGCAGTGAGGCGGAGATTTACTTTGTCTTTACAGGTACTGCTGCCAATGTGCTGGGACTGGCCGGGGCTGCCAGGTCATGGAACTCTGTTTTAACTGCAAGTACTGCCCACATAGAGGGTGATGAGTGCGGAGCGCCAGAAAAGTTCGCCGGATGCAAGGTGCTGACCGTCGATACCCCCGACGGCAAGGTAAGGCCCGAGATGTTAAAAAGGCATATGCATGGTTTTGGCTTTGAACATCACAGTCAGCCCGGAGTCATTTCGATATCTCAGACGACAGAGATGGGGACAGTATACACCGTAGACGAGATAAAAGCACTGGCTGACTATGCACACAGCTATAATATGCTTCTTCATATGGATGGTGCCCGACTGGCGAATGCAGCAGTATCGCTGGGACTACCGTTCCGGGCTTTCACCACTGATGCGGGCGTCGATATCCTGTCTTTTGGCGGCACAAAGAACGGGATGATGTACGGAGAGGCGGTCTGCTTTCTCAGACCGGGAATTACCAGCGGATTTAAATTCATCCGTAAGCAGGGGATGCAGCTTGCTTCAAAGATGCGTTTTATTGCTGCACAATACATTGCATATTTGACAAATGACTTATGGAAGGAGTGCGCCGCACATTCGAATGCGATGGCCAGGGAACTTGGAAAAAGACTTCAGGAGATCAAGGGCCTGACCATTACCCAGAAGGTTGAGTCAAACGGTGTTTTCATAATAATGCCAGCTGATGTGGCGGAACAGATCAGCAAGGAATATTTCTTCTATTCATGGAATGAACAACTGTCTGAATACCGCCTGATGACCAGCTGGGATACAACTTCAGATGATATCAATCAATTTGCAGACCGGTTGACAGTTATGATGTCTGAAAGAAAGTAGAAGGTTACTCGTATAAATCGGCAACTGCTGTCTTGCCGTAGTCCCAGTACAATACCGATGTATCACCCTCCATCTGCCTGTAATATGCAGGCGTGACAACTTTGCCGTCCGGACTTAAGAGAGTCCTTTCGTATACAGCATAGACAGGATTAAAAACTATGTCGGTAACCCCAATTGTGTAAAGTGTTTCGGCTGAACCTTCAGCAGGGGCATCTTCCTTAACCTTCACCTCCAGCTTATTGAATGTCAGCAGGTCCCTGAGAAACTCCATCCTGTTTTTGGTAATGCCGCTTTCGACTATTGTACAACGGATACCGTCAATTTCCCCGATCTGATGCTTGGCAATGGTAAGTGATGTCATATTGGTTATAATTAGATGCCGTAACTTAAATTCCTGATCATTTCAAAAAGGCCGCTGGCAAAACCTGTGATAACGATACCGGCAATACAGATTGCAAGTCCAAGTTTTGGCATAAAATCACTTTTAAAATACGGTATTGGATTCTCGCTTTTATTAATGAACATTGCCTTAACCACAAGCAGGTAATAGTATAATGCCACTATTGTATTAAGCACTGCAACGGTTACAAGGACATAGAATCCTTTTTCCGCAGCTGCCGCAAAAAGGAAGAATTTGCCGAAGAAACCTGCCACAGGCGGTATACCTGCCAGTGAAAACATAGCGAGCATCATTGTCAGGCTGAGTTTCGGGTTGGTCCGGTACAGGCCGTCATAGTCATCCATACTTTCCTTACCTGTCTTTTCGGCAATGATTGCGACGATGCCGAAGGCAGCAAGGTTGGTGAAGATGTATATAAGCGCGTAGTAAATCACGGTGGTCATTCCAAGCTTGCTGCCACTGATGAAGCCCAGAAGAAAGAAGCCTGCCTGGGCTATTGATGAAAAGGCAAGGAAACGCTTCATGTTCTTCTGCCTCAGTGCAAACAGGTTACCAATTGTTATTGTAAGCACGGCAATCACCCAGATAATCTTTTCCCATGTGTCGATTATAACCGGGAAGACATTAAAGAGGATTATTATGAAGACGAATGCTGCAGCGCCTTTACTGATCACGGAAAGGTACGACGCAACGTTTACCGGAGCGCCTTCATAGACGTCAGCGGTCCACAGATGGAACGGAACCAGAGACATTTTGAAGCTCATACCCGAGAAGAAGAAAATGAACCCGAGAATTGTGAGAGGCACTGATTGTGCTCTGGCAGCAACATCAGCAAAATACAGCGATCCGACCGTTCCGTATATCATCGACAGACCGTAAAGGAGGATTCCGGATGACAATGCGGAAGAGAGGATCAGCTTAATACCAGCCTCAGCCGATCTGTTCTGATACCTTTCGTATGCTGCCAGGGCTGCAAGAGGAATTGTGGCAAGCTCAATTCCGATATAAAACATCAGGAAATGACCCGCAGAGATCATGAAATTCATTCCTATAAGCGTGGAGATCAGAAGCATGAAGTACTCGTGGATCCTATCCCTGTTTTCGGGTCTGCCGAGCCATGTATATGACTGAATGAGAACAATGAGAGTCCCTATATTCAAAATATTCTTCATCAGCGTGGTCGTGGGCCCTGCCAGGTACATTCCTCCGAAAAGAGTTCCCTCAGGAGCCGGCAGCATACCTATTGCAGTTACTGCAGCGAAAAGCACAACCCCAAAGCCCCTGAACTTTTCTTTCTTGTCTTCACCGGTGAAAACTTCCGCCACCAGAATAATAAGGAAGGCCAATGTCAGAACCAGCTCGTGGCGCATCATCAAAAAATTATCAAGACTCATTTTGCTGCTGGATTAATTATTCTCCTGTTATACAATATATTACATAAGTTTCTGCACAATTGGCATAACGCTGTCCCTGATGATCCCTGACAGTCCAGATGGCAACATGCCTATATATACAATACTTGTTAAAAGCGCGAAGATGGACAGTTTCTCGAACCATCTGGCATCGTTGAACTCGTTGTAGTGAGGATCCCTGACTGGTCCGAGAAGTAGAATTGCAATAACTCTCAGGATATAAACGGCAGTTATAACGATTGAAGTAACCGCAATAATTGTGGCAACCCTGTGGAACGTATCAGGATGCTCAAATGCTCCGAAGAACACATTCATCTCTGCCACAAAACCGCTCAGGCCTGGTAATCCGAGCGATGCAAGACCTGCAATGACATATGCCACGCCAAGGAAGGGGATAACTTTCATCAGGCCTCCCATTTCGTTTATTATCCTTGTATGAGTCCTTCCATAGATCATCCCTATCAATGCAAAGAAGAGGGCTGTCATGAGACCGTGTGAGACCATCTGGATAACCGCTCCGGTCATGGCTGTCTGGTTCATCATCAGTATCGCAAAGAGCACCAGCCCGCAGTGGCTCACTGAAGAGTATGCGTTGATATACTTCAGATCCTTCTGCACTATGGCGCCAAAAGCACCGTAGACAACGCTTATCGTTGTCAGGATAATGAATATCCATGCCATTTCATGTGCTGCTTCGGGCATAAGGAACATGGCTACCCTGAAACAGCCGTAGCCTCCGAGTTTCATCAATACGCCGGCATGGAGCATAGAAACGGCAGTAGGAGCGGAGGAGTGTCCGTCAGGTGACCAGGTATGCAGGGGGAACAATGCCCCGAGAACGCCAAAGCCAACGAAGGTCAGTGGAAAGAACCACCTCTGGGCTGCAATCGGAATAGTGACCTTGGAAATCTCGATTATATTGAATGTCAGCTCGCCGCCGTCAGGGGCTGAGTTGAAATATATCCCGAATAACCCGATCATAAGGAGTGCAGAGCCTCCCATAAGCATCAGGGTCAGCTTCATGGCTGCATATTCCTTCGGCCCGCTACCCCAAATCCCTATCAGGATGTACATTGGTATAACAGCAAGCTCATAGAAAAGAAACATTGTGAAAAGATCAAGTGATATGAAGAATCCGAATACGCCCGTTGCCAGTAGGATGAGAGAGACGAAAAACTCCTTCCTCAGATCATCCATCTCCCAGGATGCAAACACCCCTGCAACAACTACTATTGATGTGAGCGCTATCATTGCCACGGAGATCCCGTCAACACCCACGGTGTAGTAAATGTTGAGGCTTTTAAACCACTCGTAGCTGCTCACCAGGAGCATCTGATCAGTGTTGCCTGCATTTCGCTCTGCGAGATAGAGGTAAACTATTATGAAAGCAACAATAAGCTGAATGCCCATGCCGATTGCAGAAACGACTCTCGCCTGACGTGCATCTTTTACAAGCATAATGCCTGTAATTGTCAGGAGCGGAATTATGACCAGCCAGGATAAGATATTCATTTTCAGATAATTTTCGAATTATTATACTTATTTAACCAGGTATATGAAGACCAGGACCAGTGCAACCACTCCTGAAACAAAGACAAATCCGTATTGCTGGAGCTGACCTGATTGTAATCCTTTAATCTTGTTTGAAACTGTCTGGGTCACCCAGGCAATTCCGTTCATCGTCCCGTCAACGATATGCCTGTCAAACCATGCTACAGGTTGTGAAACACGTTTGAATATTATCTTCTTCGTGATGAAAAGGTAAAGCTCATCAATATAGAACTTGTTGTATGCCCACTTATAGCTGTGTTTGAACGTTGCTGCAAGCCTGTCAGGCAGTGTCGTCTCTTTCCTGTACATCACCCAGGCAACTGCAATTCCAGCCAGGGCGATAAGGATTGATGGTATGCCGACACTCCATTCGATATGTGACTCAAACGGTACCCCGTCTGAAGTGACCAGGCTGCTGAACGGAATAAAACCGGCGAAAACGGAACCGAAGGCCAGGATAATAAGCGGAACGGTCATGGTCGCCGGAGATTCATGCGGTGTGTGCTCGTAGTGCCTGTCATGCCCGTGGAATATTGAAAAATAGAGCCTGAACATGTAGAACGCAGTAAGTCCTGCAACAATGTACTCGATGGCAAACAGCACCTTGTCATGATGGAACGCTGCGGTAAGTATCTCATCCTTGCTGAAGAAGCCTGACAGCGGAGGCAGTCCTGCAATAGTGAGGCATGCGATGAGAAAGGTGATATTTGTTATCGGCAGGTGTTTCCTTAGTCCTCCCATTTCAGTCATGTAATTGCTGTGCACGGCATGAATGACTGAACCGGCACCAAGGAACAGAAGGGCCTTGAACATAGCATGGTTGAACAGATGCCAGTTTGAGGCCATGAAACCCAGGCCTTCATGTCCGCCGTAACCCGAGACGCCGAGGCTGAAGATCATATAACCTATCTGCGAGATCGTGGAGTAGGCCAGTACCCGCTTGATATCCGTTTGCGTAGTGGCTATGACCGCAGCAAACAGTGAAGAGAAGGCACCCACCCAGGCTATTATATGGAGCGCCTCGGGAGCTGCAAAATAATAAACCGGGAACATCCTGGCAACAAGATATACACCCGCTACAACCATTGTAGCTGCATGTATGAGGGCAGAGACGGGTGTCGGGCCTTCCATGGCATCTGGAAGCCAGATATGCAGTGGGAACATGGCTGACTTGCCTGCGCCTCCCACGAATATTAGGATCATTGACCATGTCATGACCGACATACCGAGAAAGACAGCTCCGCCGGTGCTGGTGATCGCCGGTCCGTTCAGGTCGGTAAGGGTCACAAAATCAAATGTTTTTGTAGTAAATGACAGAATCAGGATTCCGATAAGGAATCCCATGTCAGCAAACCTGGTGACAATGAACGCTTTCTTCGAGGCAGCAACAGCGCTTGGCCTTGAATAATAAAACCCGATGAGCAGATAAGATGAAATACCGACAAGCTCCCAGAAAATGTACATCTGGAAGATGTTTGTGGCGACAACCAGACCCATCATTGAAAAAGTGAACAGGGAAAGGAAAGCGTAATACCTCTCAAAGCCTTTCTCACCTTTCATATAACCGAGGCTGTAGATGTGAACCATCAATGAGACGGTGCTTATCACCACAAGCATCATCACAGAGATCGGGTCCAGAAGGATACCCATATCAATATGGAGATGATCTGTAAGGGTCAGCCAGGTGGTGTTACAGGCAATTACCTTCTGAAAAACCCCGTCGGTAAGGCCGGCTCCCCAGAAATACCTGATAGCAGTTGCATATGAGAGAGCTGTAACTATTGCCAGGCCAGTTGTGCCTGTAAGCCCTGAAATACGTGCTTTAAGCTTCATCCCGAAGAAGCCCAGCACAATGAAGGCGACGAAGGGGACGATTAGAATCCAAATTGTATATCCGAAATCTGCCATCTCTGCTCTTCTTTATCAGTACTTTAATTCGTTTACGTTTTCAACATTGATATTGGAGAACCTCCTGTAAATGCTGATTATTATTGCAATGGCGACAGCAGCTTCCGAAGCGGCAACGGCAATTACAAAGAGGCTGAAAAAATGCCCGTCAAGCTTCGCGGGAAAGAGATATCTGTTGAAGGCCAGGAAATTGATGTTCACGGAGTTAAGAATGAGCTCAGTTGACATCAGGATGGTTATAAGGTTTCTCCGGGTAAGAAAACCATAGATGCCGGTAAAGAACATTACCGTCGCCACGATGATGTAAAACTCCAATGGAATGCCTTGGTTCATATAGTTTTCAGTTTACTTGTTTTTTTCTTCATCTTTGGCAGGACTGCCCTTCTTTGCAATTACGATGGCGCCTATCATTGCCGCCACCAGCAGCACTGAGATAACTTCAAACGGCAGCACATACCCGTCTGTACCTGTTCCGAGCAGGCTCTTTCCTATTACATTCATGTTAACCTCAAGGGCAGCGGCAGTATCAGCAGCAAAAGTATGCTTCAGAATTGTGGTAATGACCACGATGGCCCCGCCAATGACTGCAAGGGCGGTAAAGAGTGACTTCTTCCATTCAATAGGCTCAAACTTATGGCTTATCTGGCTGGTAAGCAGAATTGAAAAAATGATCAGCACAACTATACCACCGGCATAGAGCGTCAGCTGAACTGCTCCAAGGAACTGGTAATTAAGCAGGAAGTAGAGACCTGCCGTTGCTATCAGGACAAACAGGAGCGACACCGCTGCTCGGAGGATCCTCCGGCTGGTTACTGTCAGCACTGAAAAAACGATGATTGCAATCGCAAAGACTGCGAACATTATCTGATGGCCATCCATTACGCGACTCCTTTCATTAGTTTTGACCCGGGCTGGTTAAGTATCTTGGTGAGCTTTGTGCGGTCAAATACTGCATGCTCAAATTCCTGTCCGAAGGCAAGTGCCTGCGATGGGCAGGTCTTGACGCACAGACCGCAGAAGGTACACATCCCGAGATGATAGATGTGCTTGTCGATAATTCTCTGTTTCTTGCCTTCCTCATTGGTAATGGAGGCAGAGATGATCTCAATTGATCCGTTGGGACAGTTAATCTCACAGATACCGCAGCCGGTGCATTTATGCTCATTATGTTCATCGTGAGGCATTATAACCTCACCCTTGAACTTGTCAAACATCTTCAGCTCCTTACGGTTGTTCGGATACTGCTGTGTCCATGTCGTTCCCGGCTTGAAGAAATATTTGCCCGTGACGCTTAAACCCTTCAGAAGGGATATCAGCCCGTCAATGATGCTCTTTATATATCTGATAAAACTTTTCATTAGCTTTCTTTCAGTTGTGTTTCATGTTCTTACCAGTGCCATCCGATAAGTACCAGAAAGGCCATCAGCAGGAGGTTGAAGATATTTATCGGAAGCAGGAATTTCCACTCCAGTGTCAGCAGCTGGTCTATCCTTAGTCTCGGGAAGGTCCATTTCAGCCACATCATTATAAATACCACGCCGAATGATTTCCCGAGGAACCAGAAGAAAGGAGGGATAAAATCCATCACTTTGTTAAACCCGTCCCAGCCGAATACATGCAGCGGCATCCAGCCGCCAAGGAAAACTGTGGTGGCAATGGCAGCCACAATGAACATATTGATATATTCCGCAAGAAAGAAAAGGGCGAACTTGATGCCGGAATACTCTGTGTGGTACCCGGCAGTAAGCTCAGACTCAGCTTCGGCAAGGTCAAACGGGCCCCTGTTTGTCTCGGCCGTGCCGGCGACGATATAGATCACGAATGCAATCACTGCCGGGATATGTCCCTTGAAAATGAACCATCCCCATCTCTGTGCTTCGATCATCTCAGAGAGCTGCATCGTTCCTGCCAGCACAACCATGGTTATAAGCGCCAGGCCTACTGAAAGTTCATAGCTCACGATCTGTGCGCCACTTCTCATTGCACCAATCAGTGAATACTTGTTGTTGCTTGACCAGCCGGCCAGCAGGACACCGATGACACCCATTGAGGATACTGCCATCAGGTAGAAAACGCCGATATTAAGGTCTATGGCCTGAAGTCCCTTTGCGAAGGGAAGAGCTCCGATGGCCATTATTGAAGCAATAATGACGATGAACGGAGCAAGATTGAACAGAATTTTATCCGCATTCTTGATCGGCACAAGCTCAACGAAGAGAAGCTTTACCAGGTCAGCGACAGTCTGGAACATACCTCCGGGGCCAACCCTGTTCGGACCCAGCCGGTTCTGCATGAGGGCACATACCTTTCTCTCTGCTATTACAAGGAACAAACCTACCAGGGCAAAGAAAATAAGTATCGCCAATCCGATGATTATCATCTCAATGGCTACAGCCCACCCCGGCGTCATCGACGCACGGAGGCTGCTGTCTATCCATTGAGTGAATGATGTAAGATCGTATATACTAAACTCCATATCAGGATGCTGTTATTTTATCTGTCAATATCCGGGATTACAAGGTCAAGAGAGCCATTGATGGCCACCAGGTCAGCTATCTTGAAACCTCTTGCCAGTACGTTCAGCGGGGCAAGGTTAACGAAGTTGGGCGACCTGAACTTCACCCTGACCGGATTTTTGTTCCCGTCGCTCACTATGAACACTCCAAGCTCACCCCGTGCTGTCTCAACACTCTGCCAGTACTCTCCCTCGGGCAGTTTTATCACAGGCTTCATCTTTTCGGCATAAGCACCCTCAGGGATATTATCAATGAGCTGGTCAATAATATTCATTGACTCCCACATCTCATCCATCCTTACCTTGTACCTGTGAAATGAATCTCCTTCATTATAAAGGATCTCTTTGAACGTGACCTTGTCATAAGCGCTGTAAGGATTATGCTTCCGTATGTCGCATGAGAAACCTGAAGCGCGGCCGACAGGACCCGTCAGATCCCCAGGCTATGGCATCCTCACGGTTTATGGTACCGAGGCCTTTGACACGTTCCTGGAAGATGACGTTTCCGGTAAGAAGACGGTCATACTCAGGCAGGGTCTTCCGGAAATACTTGATAAAATCTTTGGTTCTTTTCTGAAAGTTCGGATGAATGTCATTCATAAGTCCGCCGGGACAGTTGTAGCTGACGATCATTCTTCCTCCGCATGTCTCCTCGAAAATATCCATCACCAGTTCGCGGTCCCTGAGACCGTAAAAGAAGCAGGTCAGACCGCCCAGATCCATCCCGTAGGTAGCCCAGAAAAGCTGGTGCGACTGGATCCTTGTCAGCTCGCTGAGGATGGTTCTAATATATTTTACCCTGTCAGATACTTCAATGCCAAGGGCTTTCTCAACAGTGAGGCAGACTGCTTCGTTATTGATGTGAGCCGACAGGTAATCCATCCTGTCCGTCAGGTGAATGATCTGAGGGTAGGTGAGGCTTTCGCACATCTTTTCGATACCGCGGTGGACATAACCTATATGGGGTTCCACATTAAGCACCATCTCGCCCTTAAGCGATACAACAAGCCTTAACACACCGTGCGTTGACGGGTGCTGGGGTCCCATGTTTATTATATATTCCTCCTCTTCCAGAGGAACGTTTTTTACAGCTTCCTCCATAATCTATTTGGCAAGAATATTAACTTCATCCTTATAGTCTTTCCTGAGGGGATAACCCCACGTGCTGTCAAGGAAGAGCCGGCGCAGATCGGGATGCCCCCTGAACTTAATACCCAGGAGGTCATAGACTTCTCTCTCATGAAAATCAGCTGCCGGCCAGAGGGAACAGAGTGAATCGATTTCAGGATTCTCCCTGTCCGATACCTTTGTTTTCAGAACAATCATATGATTATGTGCAGTCGACCTGAGATGATACACCGTTCCAAGTTCTTTACCGAGGTCCACACCGCTGATGCACACCAGCATATCGAACAGGGTCTCATTGTTCTGTTTGAGCGCGGTGGCTGCTGAAACAAGCTGTTCAGGCGCTACAGTGATCTCAACGAATTGCTTCCCCTGGACTATTACGGACCCGGGAGCAAGCGCGGCTGCAGAGGCAGCAAGCTGTATATTATCCATCAGTCTGTTACTTAATGTCGTGTGACTTATTGCGGCGCTTCCTTGATTTCATGGTCTCTGTGTTGATCTTCCTTTGCAGCTGAAGCATGCCGTAAAGAAGGGCTTCGGGGCGAGGAGGGCAGCCGGGGACATAAACATCCACCGGAATAATATTATCTGCGCCCTTGACAACACAGTAAGAATTCAGGAAAAACGGTCCGCCTGATACGGCGCAGGCTCCCATCGCAAGCACATATTTGGGCTCTGACATCTGTTCGTACAGCAGTTTCAGAACGGGAGCCATCTTATTATTTATGGTGCCGGCAATGACAATCAGGTCAGCCTGCCGCGGACTGGCACGGTAAACTTCCATACCGAACCGGGCGAAGTCATGCCGCGGCGCACCTGTGGCCATCATCTCGATGCCGCAACAACTGGTGGCAAAGGTCAGAGGCCAGAGTGAGTTCCTGCGGCCCCAGTTTATGACATCATCTATTGTTGAAAGGAATACGTTTCCACCTAATTCCTTTAGTTTATCCAGGGTTTCATTATCCCTGAACTCCTCGTTCTTTATTCCCTTTATTCCCATGTGAGCGCGTGTTTTTTCCAGGCATAGGCAAGCCCGAGACCGAGTATGATCATGAAAATCACGATCTCGGCGAATGCCACCATACCCATCTCTTTCATTACCACGGCCCAGGGAAACAGGAAGACAGTTTCTGCGTCGAAGACCAGGAACAGGATCGCGAACAGATAGTACCCTACGTTGAACTGCAACCAGGTAGTCCCTTTTGTCGGGATACCGCATTCATAGGGGTCGAACTTGTTAGGAGCAAATGATCGCGGAGCCACAATGCCTGAAAAGATCAGAACAGCTCCGACGAAAATGGCCCCAACAAGAAAACAGGTTAACAGGGCTTGGTTATCCATTAATCAGAAAATTTATAGTTTTTGAAGATCGGTCACAAAGTTATCCGTACAGGATTTCAGCGGGCTAAAATATAATATTTATCACTATTGTGAAATAAAAAACAGTGTAAGGATAAGAATTTAATTTTTCTTTCAGGGGGTTCTGCCGGTTAATGCATCAGCAGCATACTGTCGCCGTAGCTCAGGAACCTGTAGCCTGTTGATAATGCGTGGCTGTAGAGCTCTTTCCAGGCTCCGCCCGTGAAAGCTGCAACCAGGAGCAGAAGGGTGCTGCCCGGCTGGTGATAATTGGTAACCATTCCTCCAATAATCCGGAAACTGTAGCCGGGAACAATGATTACACCCGTTGTAGCTTCCAGAACATCCGTGTGTTTCTGTTCCATCATTTTTATCAGATGATCAATGGAGGACTCCGGAGTAATCTGAGTATCATTATTGTAGGGTTCCCACTGTGACACGTGCGGAATGCCTTCCGAAGGCCACTGCCCCTCTGCGCACTTGATTCCCAGCCAATAGAGGCTCTCAAGGGTCCTGACGGTAGTTGTGCCCACTGCAATGATTTTTCGTCCTCTTAGCGCACGCAAAGTATCAATGGTGACAAAGAAATGCTCCGTATGCATCAGGTGGTCACATATCATTTCGGATTTGACCGGCCTGAATGTTCCGGCACTGACATGCAGGGTTATTTCTTCAATCCCGATGCCTTTTTCCCTTAAAGCCCCCAGGACAGAGGGTGTAAAATGCAGTCCCGCGGTCGGGGCGGCCACAGACCCGTCAACGCGGGCATAGACGGTCTGGTAGGTTACAGCGTCGCTTTCCTCATCACTTCTCCCAAGGTAGGGTGGGACAGGCACATGCCCCATTGCTTCAAGCACCTCGCCGAAAGAGATCCGGTCATCATCCCATGTAAACCTGACTGTGAAGGTGTCGCCCGCGGCCTCCATTTTTTCCGCATAAAGAATTTTGCCTGACTTTTCATGAACGAATTGTCCGCTGAGTTTTCCTGCCTTCCACCTTTTCAGATTGCCGATGAGACACTTCCATTTGACAGGACCGGCAGAGGCAAGGTTTTGTGAAAAATCGCATGGTTCATGCGGCTCAAGACAAAAGATCTCTATTGCAGCCCCACTGTCCTTGACGAACAACAGTCGTGCCCTGATGACCCTTGTATTGTTGAAAACGAGCAGGTTATCCTGATCAATCAGGGACGGAAGCTCTTTGAATATCCTGTCGGAAATATTCTTTCCGTCCCATACCAGCAACTTCGAGGCATCTCTTTCCGGCAATGGATATCTGGCTATTCTCTCCTGGGGGAGATCATATTTGTAGTCGTCTATCCTGATGTCTCCCGGGTGATCCTTCATTGCTGGCTTATTGCGGCCAAAATTAGCTATTTTTGATAATTATCTGAGACGAATGACACCTAAAAGACCCTCAGCAGGAAGAGAGCCCAGGGTTGTGGATCTGCATCTGAAAAGCGGATACAACAAGGGTGACGCTCTTGACAGGCAGCTTGCCCGGTTCAGGGGAGAGATGGACAGTGCCATCAGGGCAGGCGCTGGTGAGATTGTTTTTATTCACGGCGGCGGTATCGGCAAACTGAAGGATGAGATCAGGCGGATCATTGGAGAAGATTATCCATCATGCAGTTGCCAGGATGCCCCATTTGGCCGTTACGGAGTTGGCGGTGCAACCTTGATCGTAATCTCGCGCCGGTAGAGACAGACTGAATTGACAGACCGCAAAGACAGGTCTCTCATCTGTATCCGGGGCAGACCGTAAATGATTGGTCCGGTGACCGGAATTCCCGGGAGGTGGTGACCGGAATTTCAGTGATTTTTAGTATTTTTGCAGCCTGGCAGGCCGTTTCGTCGCCCCTGACCGCAAGGCCGGGGGAGGAAAGTCCGGGCAACAGAGAGCACCATCCTTCCTAACGGGAAGATGTCCGAAAGGGTATAGCAGTGTAACAGAGAATGACAGTCACGCCTCACGGCGGGGAATTGGTGAAAAGGTGAGGTAAAAGCTCACCGGTCCCGGTGGCGACACCGGGAGCCGTACACCTGATGGGTTGAAAGACCATGTATACCGGCGCTTAAGGGCTGCTCGCCCGAGCCGGGGGGTGGGTCGTATGAGCCCGCAAGCAATTGCGGGACCAGATAAATGACGAGACTGATGCACAATCCTCTTGCAGGATGCCGCATCACGACAGAATCCGGCTTACAGGCCTGCCTCTGAAATAAAAATGCCACCCGGTCGGGGTGGCATTTTTATATCTACCAATTGATCTTGTCTGTTCGGTTGAGACAGGTCTCAGACCTGTCTTTGCGGTAAATTCAGGATTAATTGATCTTGAAGACTGAATCTTCCATAGGCCTGTCAAGCTCAACCAATGTGAATGTCATGCCTCCCAGCTCCATCCCGTTGACCATCTGCTTGATGACCTTTGGGAACTTGACACCGTTGACGTCCATATACTCATTTACAAATGACTCAACCTCCATTTCCTGGCCCATCTGGTTCACCATTGCGGTTGTTTTCACTGTCAGGAAGCTCTCCTTGTCTATGAAAGCTCCTGTGACTGTTCCTGCCTCGTCAGTTATCGAAAGTTTGTAGGCAGGTTTGCCGTTGACATCTTCCACACCATCCAGTTTCACCCTGCCTGCTTTGAAATTATCGAGCATATGGTCACGGAACATGTTGTAATCCTGTACACTTGCAAGCTGCTCGGCCGGTATCTCCACAGGGTCAGTAGCGCCGCTCAGCGGATTGATCATGTAACCCTTTTCCCCGTCAAAGGCGGTGATGATGTCCATCCCGCTAAAGGAAATGACAACCTTCACCTTGTCGGGCTTCTTAACACTGATGAAGATTGGCATATCAGTGCCCATCTGGCTTACGTTACCCTCAATATACAGGGTTGAAGCTTTCTCCAGTATCTCGGTTCCATTGGCTGCATAGTACTTGTTAATGATCTCATCCAGCGTCTGGGCACTGCAGACTGATGCCACTAATAAAGCCGGTAAGAGAATAATAAATTTTTTCATAATGCTTTGTTTTATAATTAATTAAATAATGTTAAATGTAGTTATTATTAATGTAAGTTTCACAAACAGGTTTATCGGAGAACATTAAGTTCACTGACTTTCATGCTCTAAATTTAGTAAAAATACTATTTGTCTCCAAGCCTGTATTTATAAATTTCATGCCAGCGTGCTGCAAGTTGCTTTCGTATCTCATCCTCGCGCGGGTTCGAACCGGGCTCGTAAAAAACCGTCCCGGAAATTTCTTCAGGAAGGTAATTGTCGGCGATAAAATTTCCTTCGAATTCATGAGCATATTTGTACCCCTTATGATAGCCAAGATCCTTCATCAGCCTTGTGGGTGCATTGCGGAGATGCAGCGGCACAGGCAGATCGCCATGTTCCCGCACTGCTCCCAGGGCATTCTCTATGGCCATGTATGCAGCGTTGCTCTTTGGCGAGGTAGCCAGGTAAACAGCTGTTTCGGAGAGGATTATTCTCGACTCCGGCCAGCCGACAAGATTGACGGCATTGAAGCAGGCCTGAGCCAGCAACAATGCGTTGGGATTGGCAATGCCGATGTCCTCCGCAGCCAGTATCACCATTCTGCGGGCAATGAACTTCACATCCTCCCCGCCTTCAACCATTCTCGCCAGCCAGTAGACAGCAGCATTGGGATCAGAGCCCCTGAGCGATTTGATGAAAGCCGAGATGATATCATAATGCTGCTCTCCGTTCTTGTCATACATTGCAAGGTTCTGCTGCACATGACTGAGTACGAGCTCGTCGGTGATGACAATCTCTTCGCTGCCCTTCTCTGCCTCAAGCGACACTGTCAGCTCAAGAGCATTGTATAGCTTCCTGGCATCACCACCGCTGATGCGCATCAGCGCTTCATACTCGTCAACCCTGATCTTGTACCTGGCGAGGTAGTAGTCGCTCGTCAGCGACTTATCAACCAGTTGCTTAAGTTCTTCATCACCAAGAGGTTTAAGCACATAAACCTGACATCTGGAGAGGAGGGGAGAGATAACTTCAAATGATGGATTTTCGGTGGTGGCGCCGATCAGCGTAAGTATCCCCTGTTCCACAGCCCCAAGCAGGGAATCCTGTTGCGACTTGTTGAAACGGTGTATCTCGTCAATGAACAGTATCGGGTTTGGTTTGCCGAAAAACTGCTGGCTCTTTGCCTTTTCGATTGTCTCCCGCACCTCCTTCACTCCGCTGCTTACTGCGCTGAGCTGGAAGAACGATCTTTCGAGCTTCACCGCCACTATCCGTGCAAGGGTCGTCTTGCCGACACCGGGAGGACCCCATAGGATAAAGGATGGAACATTGCCTGACTCAATCACCTTCCTTAGAACACCTTCAGGGCCAACGAGATGGTCCTGACCAACAAATTCATCAAGTGACTTTGGTCTTAACCTGTCTGCAAGTGGCTGATTTGAAAACATATGGCTCTTTGGCAAATTCGGCTGCAAATTATCACAAATTCACTTGCAGAGGCATGTCCGGAGCCATTTTTCAGGAAAATTATTTTCTTAAAACGAAATTAATTAATACTTTTAGCAATTAAACTCCAGTAAATTGGTTCTTATTAAAGAAGAAACTAATTTGTAGCAGGAACTTTGAAAATTTTTGGACACTATGAAAAAACCTCTGCTGATTACCATTATCGTTCTGGCAGTTCTGCTGATATTACCGGCGGTCAGCTTCCTCAGATGGGCCTTCCAGGAAAAGAAACCTGTTAATGTCGTCATTCTTGACAAGACGGTTCCCACCCTAGAAAGGCTGGGGCACCGGTCCTTCGTCTATGCCATGACCAACGACCGTTTTGTCAAAAAAGGCAAAGGCGGCAGTCTGTCAGCATCAAAAGACTACTTCGGGTTTGTACCGATGAGACCGGTCAGGGAGAAACAGTTCAGAAAAAGGGATTTCCGCCTGACTGAGCTGCTTGATCTGGCAGAAAACAATGATGCTCTCTATTATACAGATACTTACGGGGTATTCTTCAATGACTGGTACCAGGGTTTAAAAAAAGCTCGCCGCTCACGGAAGCTTTACGGGGGCCTGAATAATAATGACTACCTCCTTATGTCCGAGATGAAAAAACGTGATAAGCTGGTCCTTGTCGAATACAACACATTTGATTATCCCACTGCAGACCTTGAGCGATTCAAAACCGAAGAGCTGCTTGGCATCACTTCCACAAAATGGATGGGGCAGTATTATCCGAGCCTCGATACCGCATCAGCCCAGGGTGTTCCCGACTGGATGCCGGCATTGTACAGGAAGCAGTTCCAGAAACCCTGGACCTTCTCCAAGCCCGGAGTGGTGCTCCTGAAGGAAAACAGTATTATTGTGCTTGAGGAAGGCAAACATCTGACTTCCCCGATGCCTGTTATTACTACGGCAAGCCCCTACACGGAGAAGTACAACCTCCCGCAGCTGGTTACCTTTGCCAACAGCTTTGATATAATTGATCCCGGGAAGAACACAATCGTTTCTTCTTTCAAACTAAATACAACACCTGAAGGTGATACCCTTCTGCTAGGGAATGATCTGACATCTGTCTTTCCTGCAGTGGTGCAGGATGGTGTATCAGGACGAACATTCTATTTCTCAGGTGATTTTGCCAACAATAAAATTCCTTTCTGGACTTCCAGGCTCATGAATATGGACAAAAAGGCAAAAACATTCTTATACTCAGATAATGTGAATGACAGCAAGAGATTCTTCTGGGTTTATTATAAACCGCTTATGACGGGGATATTCAGTGAATATCAAGCCACCCTGAAAGGGAAGTGAATTGACAACTAATTAAGGAACAGGCTTCAGGGCCTGTTTTTTATTTGTATGAAAGCGACCATAATCCAGACTGATCTAAGGTGGGAAGATAAAGATGCCAACCTGGCACACATTTCTATGCTTCTCAAAGGCCTCGCCGGCAGTGACACGGAACTGGCGGTCCTTCCCGAGATGTTTACCACGGCTTTCTCAATGGACCCCTCACGCCTCGCTGAGACAATGGAAGGACCGACGGTTCTCTGGATGAAGGAGAGAGCCCTGTCAGGCGGTTTTGCTTTATGCGGATCGGTTATCATCAGGGAAGACAATAAGTTTTTTAACCGTATGCTCTTTATCACACCGCAGGGAGAAGTAACTGTTTATGACAAGCGGCACCTCCATTCAATGAGTGGAGAGCACAATGTTTATAGTCGTGGTAACAAAAGAGTTATACGCAGTTACCGGGAGTTTAACTTTAATCTGCAGGTGTGTTATGATTTGCGGTTCCCAGTATGGTCGCGCAACAGGGGTGACGGTGATGTTATTATCTATTCCGCAAACTGGCCGGTCGTCCGCAGCCAGGTCTGGAAAACCCTCCTCATTGCACGTGCAATTGAGAACCAGTGTTATGTTATTGGCGTAAACAGGGTAGGGACTAATCCTGACGGCACTTCCTATTCTGGTGACTCTGTAATAATCAGTCCCCGAGGAGATACACTTGCTTCTCTTGAGCCTTTTGCTGAAGGTGTGGTTACTGCTGATTTATCAAGGGAGGCTCTTGACAAGTACAGGGCAGACATGCCCATCTGGCGCGATGCCGACCCGTTCACCCTGCTATAGCACAGAGCACAGAGCACGGAGCATGGGGCGCCGGGCAAATCTTCTCAACCTATCAACCTATCAACCTATCAACGCATTGTAAAGCACCTCGGCCGGATGCAATGCAATCCTGCCCGTCCCGTCTTTGATATGGTGCCTGCAGCTTGTCCCGGGTGCGACCACGACCGTCTCCTTCGAGGCTGCCCTGACATCAGGGAAGAGCACAAGCTCTCCGACTTTCTGCGAGAGGTCGTAGTGTTCCTTTTCATAGCCGAAGGCTCCCGCCATCCCGCAGCATCCTGAGGGTATCTCCCTGACATTGAAGCCTGAAGGTATGCTAAGAGCCTGCATAACAGGTGCAGAAGTGACTATCGCTTTTTGCTGGCAGTGCACATGGACAAGCACTGCGGTGCTGTCATTGCGGAACATTTCCCTGGTGATCCTGCCCCTGGAAAATTCCCTGACAAGGAACTCCTCTAACAGAAAAGTGTTCTGAGCCACTTTCAGCGCCTTATCACGGTATATACCACCTGCCAGATCAGGGAACTCATCCCTGAAACCAAGTACTGCAGAAGGCTCCAGTCCTACCAGAGGCCTGTCAGCGCTTATAATCGGTTCAAAAACCTCAATATTTTTGATTATCAGCTTCTTCGCCTTGCGCAGGAATCCTTTTGAAATATATGTTCTCGCGCTGGGGGAGTGTCTGACAGTCAGCACCTTGTACCCCAGTCCGGTAAGAAGTTTCACTGCACTGATCCCAATATGTGCATCATTATGGTCAGTGAATTCATCAATGAAGAGATACAACTCACCAACGGGCTTGGCAGGATTAATTCCTTTAAGGTTTTTTCTGAGCCACCTGGTGAGAGTCACCGGCGCCAGAACCGGGATGCTGCGGGCTGTGGCAAATCCGGTTATCTTCTTTATTATCTTTGATGTGAACTTGTTGGTGGCAAATAAGTTGAAGATACCGGGAATGAATGAAAAGAGCCTGTAGATATCCGGCAGGGAGGCAATCAGAGTGGAGCGCAGCGGAGCCCCGTGGCTGTCGTTATAATGCTGAAGGAACTCCGACTTAAGCTTGGCCATATCCACTCCGGAGGGACACTCGCTTTTGCATCCCTTGCAGGCCAGGCAAAGATCAAGAATGTCATGCATCTCGCTGCTGTCCCAGGGGTCGGATCTGTCGGCATACAGCATCTCCCTGACAATGTTGGCCCTTGCCCTTGTGGTAAGGCGTTCATCTCCCGTGGCCATGTAACTCGGACACATCGTGCCGCCAATGGCGCTGCTCTTACGGCAATCACCTGACCCGTTGCACTTTTCAGCAGCCCTTACGACACCCCCTTCAGCCGTGAAATCATACCATGTTTTCAACTCAGGTGTTGGTCTTCCAGGAACATATCTCAGTGATGTGTCCATAGGAGGAGTGTGTATGATCTTGCCTGGATTCAGGATTCCATGAGGGTCGAATGATTGCTTTAAATCTTTGTTAAGCTGATAGTTATGCTCTCCTATAATAAGAGGAATGAACTCACCCCTGAGGCGGCCGTCGCCGTGTTCCCCGCTCATTGAACCACGGTACTTTTTAACTATTGCGGCAGTACTTTCCCCGATTGTGCGCAGCAGCTTCACATCCTGAGGGTCCTTCAGATCCATCAACGGCCTTATGTGCAGCTCTCCCGTTCCAATATGTGCGTGATATACAGATTCTTTCCCGAATGAAGCAAGCATCTCTTCAATATCAGTCACGAAGTCGCCCAGCTTATCCACTGCCACGGCGCAATCTTCTATGAGCGAGATAGGCTTGGCGTCGCCTGGCATATTGGAGAGAATGCCGAGACCGGCTTTGCGCAGATCCCAGACCTTCTTTACATCACTGCCCCATACTGTGGGGAATGCATATCCCAGTCCTTCCGCCTTCATATCAGCCTCCATAGCTGAGGCGATGGCCGCTATTTCATCTTTGCCCTGTGCGCAGAACTCAACAAGCAGGAGGGCACCCGGATCACCCTGGATAAAGAACATGTTGCGTTTCTGGCCTTCCACTGTGGCAGCCAGGTGTAAAATGTTACTGTCCATCAGTTCCACCGCCCATGGTTTGTACTTCAACGCAATGAGATTAGCCCGGAAGGCATCGTTGCGTTTGCCCAGATGAACACAGACGAGTGCCTTCACCGGCGGTGGCAGAGGCACAAGACCAAGCTTCGCCTCGGTGACTATTGCCAGTGTGCCCTCAGATCCGCATATGAGCCTCGCAAGATTAACAGGCCTTCCGCTGTCCGGTGTGAACGGCTCGCTGTAAAGAAGATCGTCAAGGGCATAACCAGTGTTTCGCCTGGGGATATCTCTTCCCGGGTAATCAAGCATGATCGAGTCCCTGTTGACCTTATCGTCCATCATGGCTTTAATCGCCCTGTATATTTCACCTTCAGCGCCATTAAGGGCACATTTACGAATCAGTTCATCAGTCGTTGCAGGGCCGAAAACAGCTTCCGAACCGTCGTGGAGAAGCACTTTGACTTCAATGATATGATCCCTGACGGAGCCATAAACGACAGAATGCAGGCCGCAGCCATTGTTGCCGATCATGCCCCCTATGTTGCATCTGTTTGAGGTGGATGTCTCAGGCCCGAAAAGAAGTCCTTCAGTTTTCAGGATGGCGTTCAGCTCGTCCGGGACAACACCCGGTTCGAGTCTTACCCATCTTTCTGCCTTGTTTATCTCTATTATGCGTCCAAAGTGCCGCGACATATCTGCAACAATACCTGCACCTACCACCTGACCTGCCAGGGAGGTGCCGGCGGCTCTCGGAATGATGCCCACCCCGTGATCCGCTGCAAATGACAGAAGCCTCTTCAGATCTGCAGTGTGGGCCGGATAAAAAACTGCCAACGGCTCTTCCCGGTATATGGAAGCATCAGTGGCATACATTAGCCTGGAGGCTCTGTCGATCCTCAATTCACCTTCACAGGAGGCTGCAAACTCCTCAAGTTCCTTAATTGTAACACTAACCTGCATTATACGGAAATTAACATCTCAAAAATATAGAATTGAACCCACAGACCGTTGCCGTAATGCCTGTTTTGAAAAAAAATAAGCTAAAATCTCAAAATCTGATTTTAATCATGGATTTGATCATGGTGCAGTTACACTTTTTTTTTCTACTTTTAACCCATCACAATTACTAAACTAAACTATTGATTGACAATGGAATTGCTTGAGCAGATCAGAATGAATGCCATAAGGCACAACAAAAGAATAGTGTTGCCGGAGGGTACGGAAGAGAGAACACTTAAGGCAGCAGATGCCATAATAGCTGAAGGTATTGCGCGCATCACGCTTCTCGGAGACCCTAAGGAGATTATGGCGCTGGCAGATAGCTTCGGGCTGAAGAATATCGAAAAGGCAACTATCATTAATCCGGCCAGTCATCCCATGAAGGATAAATACATTGATCTGATGGTCGAGCTGAGAAAGAGCAAGGGGCTGACGAGGGAGCAGGCATCCGTACTTATTGAAGATCCTCTTTACCTTGGGGTGATGATGATAAAGAATGGCGATGTCGACGGTGAGGTGGCCGGAGCACGCAACACAACAGGTGATGTTCTAAGGCCTGCATTTCAGATTATAAAGACTGCTCCGGGCATCTCAGTGGTTTCCGGGGCATTTATCATGATATTGAAAGACAAGGAGTTTGGGGCTGACGGAGTTATTGTTTTTGCTGACGGAGCGGTTCATCCTGATCCGACCGACAAAGAGCTTGCAGAAATAGCAGTGTGCACCGCCCGCACTACAAAAACGCTTTTAGGTGTTGAACCCAAGGTTGCCCTTCTCAGCTTTTCGACGATGGGAAGCGCCAGGCATGAGATGGTGGATAAGGTGGTGAATGCCACCAGGATGGCAAAAGAGATGGCTCCCGAATTCATGTTCGAGGGTGAGCTTCAGGCTGATGCTGCACTGATCGAAGCGATTGGACAGAAGAAAGCTCCGGGAAGCAAGATCGCAGGCAAGGCTAATGTGCTGATCTTCCCCAACCTGGAATGCGGTAACATAGCATATAAGCTTGTTGAACGTCTCGCTCATGCTCAGGCTATAGGGCCGGTTCTCCAGGGCATGGCGGCGCCGATAAATGACCTCTCAAGGGGCTGCTCGGTAAGTGATATTATTAACGTTGTTGCCATAGCTGCAAACCAGGCAGCGGGCATGAATAAGTAACAGTGCACTATCATGATGATCCTTGTTCTTAACTGCGGCAGCTCCTCCATAAAGTATCAGCTGTTCAATATGTCCGAAACATCGGAGGTCCTCGCCAAAGGCCTCATTGAGCGTATCGGCATCATCGACGGGGTACTGACACACAAGCCTGCCGGAAAAGACCCGTATAAGGTTGTGCTTGACATCCCTGACCATACTGTCGGTATCAATATGGTCATGGAAGCTCTCGTTGATCCCGAACACGGCGTAATTAAAAACATCAACGAGATAAAGGCGGTAGGGCACCGCGTCGCACACGGAGGTGAAAACTTCAAGGAATCTGTGCTTATAACCGCCGAAGTAAAACGTGATATTGAAAAGTGCGGTGAGCTAGCACCCCTGCATAATCCGGCGCATCTCAAAGGCATCCTATCATGCGAGAAACTGCTTCCCGGCATACCCCAGGTGGCTGTCTTTGATACATCGTTCCACCAGACTATGCCTGACTATGCGTACATGTACGCCATCCCGTACGAATACTATGAGAAGTACAGGATCCGCAAGTACGGATTCCACGGTACGAGCCACAAATTTGTGGCTGAAAAAGCCTGCAGAATCCTTAATATGGACTTCCACAGCACGAAGATCATAACATGCCATCTTGGCAACGGAGCCTCTATCACAGCCATAGAAAACGGCAAGTCAATTGACACTTCAATGGGATTCACTCCTGTCGACGGACTGATAATGGGTACCCGTACCGGTGAGATTGATCCCGGTGTGCTTCTGTATCTTGCTGAGAAAGAGGGACTGAGCGTCAGCGGTGTTAATAACATGATCAATAAGAAAAGTGGTGTGGCAGGCATCTCACAGCTGTCATCAGATATGAGGGACCTTGAGGCTGCAGCCGGTGAAGGTAACCCCAAGGCTATACTTGCCCTTAATATGTATTCCTATAAGATCAAGAAGTTCATCGGTGCTTATGTCGCTGCATTGAACGGCCTTGACCTTCTTGTCTTCACCGCCGGCGTTGGTGAAAATGACATCAACTCCCGCAAGATGATCTGCACCGGCATGGAATACCTGGGAATAGAGATCGATGATGACCAGAACAGGAAGGCAAGGGCCAAAGACCTTCTGATATCCAAACCTTCCTCGAAAGTTAAAGTTATAGTGATCACCACCGATGAAGAATTTGTCATTGCTTCAGACACTCAGGAAATAATTGAGAAGTTAACCAGTTAAACCCTCTATATCATGGTATTAAAACACCTCTCAGATCTCAAGGAACTGCTTGTTGATAAACCGACCCGGAGATTAGTCCTTGCGGCAGCTCAGGATCATAACTCACTGTCTTCAGCTTTGCAGGCAGCAAAGGATGGTTTTATCGAACCTATCCTTGTTGGCGACAAGGAAGCTGTACAGTATCTGGCTGGTCAGTATAACCTTGACCTGACAGGTGTGAGGATGATCCATGAGCCGGATACTGATATGGCGGTAGAGATTGCAGTCAAAATGGTCCGAAGCAATCAGGCTGACATACTTATGAAGGGTCAGGTTGGAACATCTTCACTTCTCAAGGCAGTGCTCAATAAGGAATGGGGCCTGAGATCAGGAGCTCTCCTGTCACACTTTGCCCTGTTCGAGGTGGAAGCTTATCATAAACTGATTGCGGTGACTGACGTTGCGATGAACATTGCACCTAACCTGCAGGACAAGATCTCCATTGTGAATAATTCGGTGGAGTGTCTCAATAAGCTGGGTATTGATATGCCCAAGGTTGCTGTTCTTGGTGCCGTTGAGATGGTCAGTGAGACAATGCAGGCCACGCTTGATGCCGCACTGCTGTCAAAGATGAACCAGCGCGACCAGATCAAGCATTGCCTGATCGACGGTCCCCTGGCTTTTGACAATGCCATCAGCCTCGAGAGCGCCACCCATAAGGGTATCCGGAGCGAAGTGGCAGGCGACACCGACCTCCTGCTGATGCCTGATATTGAAGTGGGTAACGTACTTTATAAGTCACTGGTTTTCTTTGCCCATGCCGGTGTGGCTGCAGTGATCCTCGGTGCGACAGCACCAATTGTACTCACATCCAGGAGCGATTCTGACCAGGCAAAGTATTACAGTATCCTTCTTGCAGCTGCCATATCAAAAACATAACAGCATGATCACCAGCCTCAGGCAGATGGCAGACACTGTCAGGTCATCAGGACGAAGCCATAAAATTGCTGTCGCCTGGGCACAGGATCCGAATACTGTTGGATCTCTCCACAGGGCTGTCAATGAGGGCTTTGCGGAAGCTGTGATGATAGGCAGAAGAGACCGGATAATCAAGACGTGTCTGGAAACTGGCGCGGACCCAGAGCACTTTACAATTATTGAGGCGGAGGGTGAAAAGGATGCTGCCGAACTTGCTGTCAGCATGACTGTTTCAGGTGAGGCTGATATTGTTATGAAAGGACTCGTCGGGACGGACAAGTTCCTCCGGGCTGTGATGGATAAGGAACATGGCCTTCTTCCGCCAAAGGCGGTGATGAGCTATGTCTGCGCCATCGAGATACCGGCCTATCACAAGCTTCTTTTTGTTACCGACACTGCGGTGATACCCTTCCCCGATCTTGATCAGAAGGTAGCCATGGCCGGATATGCTGTCACGATGGCAAAAAAGTTCGGCATAACCAAACCTTCGGTAGCTCTTATCGGGGCCTCGGAGAAGGTAAGCAGCCACTTCCCCAGCACTCTCGACTATTCAGTCATGTGCAAGATGGCAGAGAGGGGCCAGATACCGTCATGTGTCATGGACGGGCCTGTTGATCTCTTTCTGGCCTGCGATCCAGCCAGTGTCAGGATTAAGGGTGTGGATACACCACTGGCCGGTGATGCCGATATTCTCCTCTTCCCGTCACTTGAGGCATGTAATCCTTTTTATAAGGCCCTGATGCTTTTCGGCGGGGGCGAGCTTGCCGGCATGATCTGCGGCACCTCTAAACCGGTGGTGCTCATGTCAAGAAGTGAAAGTGAACTCTCAAAATACTACTGTGTTGCACTTGCCTGCATGATGGCTACAAAAAACGACAAAAACTGATGGGAAGCAGACTTGTACTGGCTGTAAATCCAGGATCTACCAGCACCAAGCTCGCGTTGTACGACGGTGATAAGCAGCTCTTTGAGAAGACACTGAGGCATACCGCCGAAGAGCTTTCAGGTTTCAGGAGGATGGTTGATCAGCTGAGTTTCAGGCATGATATTATCATGAAGGCACTTGAAACTGAAAAGACGGACCTGAAAAATATTATAGCAATCGTTGGGAGAGGGGGATTGGTAAATCCCATTGAATCGGGTATTTATGAAGTCAATGACCTGATGAAGAAACATCTGTCGGAGGCGGTAAACGGCGAGCATGCCAGTAACCTGGGAGCACTTATCGCCAGCGAGATCAAAAAGGACCTGCCGGCAGCAAAGGCATATATCGTTGACCCTGTGGTTGTTGATGAACTGGAGCCGGTAGCCCGCCTCTCAGGCCATCCGCTTATTAACAGAAAATCCATCTTCCATGCACTTAACCAAAAGGCTGTTGCACGGGTTTATGCTGCCTCATTAGGTAAAGAGTATGAGGATCTTAACCTGGTCGTTGCGCACATGGGCGGAGGAGTTAGTGTCGGTGCCCACCGTAAAGGGAGAGTGATAGATGTCAATAATGCGCTGAACGGTGACGGACCGTACTCGCCTGAAAGAAGCGGAGGGCTTCCTGCCTTCCAGCTTGCTGAAATATGCTTCAGTGGAAAATATACCCTTGATGAGGTGAGCTCAATGATTGCCGGCAAGGGAGGAATGGTAGCTTATCTCGGCACCAACAGTTTCATGGAAGCGTGTAAAAGGGCAGATGCGGGTGACGAGCAAGCCGCACTTATTGTGGAAGGTTGCAGCTATCAGATAGCCAAGGAGATAGGAGCAATGTCAGCTGTCCTTTACGGAAATGTTGATGCCATAATATTGACCGGAGGACTGGCATACGATTCAAAGCACGTGGAAAGGATCAGCGCTATGGTGAAAAAGATAGCGCCGGTTTTTGTTTATCCCGGTGAGGATGAACTGAAAGCCCTCGCATTCAATGGCTTTCTGGCCGTTACAGGCAGAATTACGGTCAAGGAGTACAAAGGCTGAACGTCTTTGATGTACCGATCACGGTCAGAACCTGCACTAATGCCAACTGCCTGCTGCCTATTGCCTAAGGAACCGAAAGTGCTACCGGTAAGATTTTCCCATTAAAGAACTTATTCCCGTTAAGGGCAAAATCCGCAATAAATGCTGCCATGGCGGCAGGAGAGACAGGAGCATCAGCACCGGGGAAAGCCCTGCTGAACATCTCAGTCTGTACTGCGCCCGGACAGAGGCAGTTGAATGAGATGCCCCTGTCGGCATATTCTGCTGCCAGGCATTCGGTAAGAATTGCCAGTGCTCCCTTGGTAGCGCTGTAGAATGAGAGGCCTGCAAACTTCAGGCTGCCCTGAAAGCCTCCCATACTGCCGATGTTGACAACATGAGAACCTTTTACGAAAAGAGGCATAAGCTCTGCAATCAGGGCGGCAGCTGCCGTGAAGTTAACGGACACCATTGATGCTATCTCACTTTCACTCTGATCGGTGAATGGTTTATTCACAAGATTCCCGGCATTATTAATAAGAATGTCAATCTTGCCCGGATCAACGCTGAGGGTTCTTTTAAGCTCTCTGAGCGATGATCGCGGTCCGCCGATATCGATGGGTATTCCGGTTATATTTTTGTTCGGGCAGCCTTCAGCCAGGCTCCTGAGGGCTTCTTCGTTGCGTGCAAGTGCAATCAGCCGGTTCTGAGGGTCCGCGGCCAGTTTCATGACGAGCTCCCTTCCAATGCCAGACGATGCTCCGGAAACAATGATATTCATTTTATTTTCAGTGTGTTGGAATGCGTTTGTGTTATTTAGTCAAAGACACTTACTGTAAATATACTAATTTTGCTTTTATTTGTACCCTCTTTACAGGATTACGAACGATGAAGAAAATCTTTGTCATAATAGCAGGTATATTACTGAATGCAAGTTTGTTCGGACAGACCGTAACAGAGCAGGAAAAGGCTGTGTATGATCCGCAGAATACTTTGGCAAATCAGACGGTGCCCAAACCTGATCAGCGACCGCCGCTCAGGGAGAGATTGTTTTTTGGGGGTTACTTCGGCCTGCAGTTCGGAGACTATACAAGCATAGAAGTATCTCCCACGATTGGGGTATGGGTGTTGCCGCGTGTTGCCATTGCTGCAGGGCCCTCATTCCAGTATTATGCTACCCCCTATATTGAAACCACTATTTACGGCGGTACCTCCTATGTTCAGCTCATGCTCCTGCGGGACCTTAACAATATCCTGCCAGTCGGCATTCACCTTGGTATCTACGGACAGGCTGAGTATGAGGGACAGAGTCTTGATAATTCGTATGTTTCCTATATCAATGGCTCCCCGGATTCGGAAGGCAGGATGTACTCTGATGCATTTCTTCTCGGTGCGGGCATATCCCAGCCTCTGGGCGGCAGGGCATCCATAAACCTTAGTTTCCTCTGGGCTCTGAACCAGCCGGAGTACTATATCTATGATTCACCGGAGATAAGGGTAAGCTTTCAGTTTTAATTCAGATAAAGTAATATAGATAATTATAAAACAAATATTTATGAAACTCGGATATAGTAAATTTGTTTCACTCGTGTACACCCTTCACGAAGGTGACGGCAATGGTAAATTACTCGAGACAGTTGAGGAGGCTGCTCCCCTGAACTTTGTTTTCGGAACAGGCAGATTGCTGCCGGCATTTGAAGAAAACCTGGCTGGCCTGGAAGATGGATCACTCTTTGATTTCCACCTCGATGCTGTTGATGCCTACGGTGAGAAGCGCGAGGAGATGCTTATCAGCCTTCCAAGAAATATCTTTGAAGATGAAGGAGTTCTGAGAAGCGAGATATGTTTTGTAGGTAACACAGTGCCTATGATGGATTCTCACGGTGAACGGATGAACGGCATTGTGACCGAGATAGGTGATGATTTCGTGAAAATGGATTTCAACCATCCGCTGGCAGGCACTGACCTGCATTTCTCCGGTAAGGTCATAGGTGTGCGTGAAGCCACTCCGGAAGAGCTTGCAGGTCCCTCAACAGGCTGCTCATCATGCGGCAGCAGGACCAGCAGCGGGTGCGGCGGCTCCTGCGGTTGATGCATGAGACTCTGAGTATGCCCGTGTCAGCCCGGTAGCGGGTGGCAGATGCCAGTGGCCCTGAGGC